>NZ_JBSFGE010000003.1:0-594422 GCF_053596435.1 Streptomyces sp. NPDC001700 | reverse complement strand
GTTCTGCCTGACGGGGCGGGATGTGGCGGGCCGGGGTGCGCTGTCGTCTGCGGTGGGTGGTTGTTCCCCTGGCCCGCCCCTTCCCGGAACCGGGGCTCTGCCCCGGGCCCCGGACGCGGTCCGGTCTGTGCCGCAACGTCTGCCTGACGGGGCGGGATGTGGCGGGCCGGGGTGCGCTGTCGTCTGCGGTGGGTGGTTGTTCCCCTGGCCCGCCCCTTCCCGGAACCGGGGCTCCGCCCCGGGCCCCGGACGCGGTTTGGTCTGCGCCGCCATGGCTCGCTTGACCGCCGCGCCCGCTCGGTGAGCGACCGCCGAGGACACCTCGTGCCGCACGCCGCAGCGCCCGGCCCCGTAGCACCTCGCCCAGCCAGGCGGGCCGTGGCGGCACGGCGCCCGGGGTCCAGGGGCGGAGCCCCTGGTTCGGGAAGGGGCGGGCTGGGGAACAACAGCGCACCCACCACGCCCCGCGCTGGCCCGGGGCGCTGCGCTGGCTAGCGCAGGCCGTCCAGGGTGATGGGGAGGTGGCGGGGGCCTCTTAGGACGGCGTTGCGGCGGTAGGGCGGGGGGTCCTCCAGGAGGCGGGGGTTCTCCAGGCGCTGGGCCAGCGCGGTCAGGGCCAGCTGGGCCTCCAGGCGGGCCAGCGGGGCGCCGAAGCAGCTGTGGATGCCGCTGCCGAAGCCGAGGTGCTGGTTGTCGCGGCGCTGGGGGTCGAAGCGGTCGGGGTCGAGGAAGCGCTGCGGGTCGCGGTTGCCGGAGGCCAGGACCAGCCAGACGGGGGCGCCCTTGGGGATCGTCACCCCGGCGATGTCGATGTCCGAGAGCGGGGTGCGCTGGGGGAGCAGTTGGACGGGCGGGTCGTAGCGCAGCAGCTCCTCGACCAGGGGGACGGCCAGATGGGGCTTGGCGCGCAGCCGGGCCAGGACATCGGGGTTGCGGAGCAGGGCGAGCATGCCGTTGGTGATCAGGTTGACGGTGGTCTCGTGGCCCGCGACCAGCAGCAGCGCGGCGGTGCTCAGCAGCTCCGTATGGTTCATCTTGCCGTCCGGGCCGTGCCCGGCGACCAGGGCGGAGAGCATGTCGTCGCCGGGGGAGCGGCGGCGTTCCTCGATGAGTTCGGAGAGGTAGCGGCCGAGTTCGGCGCGCGCCTGGTGGGTGACGCGGCGGCGTTCGGCGGCGTCCTGCTCGGGGTCCGGGTCGAGGCTCGCGGCGAGGGTGTCGGCCCAGGTGTGGAAGCGGGGTTCGTCCTCGCGCGGCACGCCCAGCAGGCGGCAGATGACGGTGACCGGGAAGGGGTACGAGAAGTCGTCGACGAGGTCGATGTGGTCCCGGTCCCCGAAGCCGTCGATGAGTTCGCCGACGATGCGGGACAGCTCGCCGCGCATGGCGTGGATGCGCCGGGGGGTGTGCGGCGGGCCGAAGGGGGTCATGGCGAGGCGGCGCAGCCGGTCGTGTTCGGGCGGGTCGAGCTTGAGGAAGGCGGGGGGCAGGCCGGGGTCGTCCTCTTCCGCCTCGGCGCCGTCCGGCTCGCCCGCGAGGCCGGGGTCGAGGTTGCGCGCGTCGGAGCTGATGCGCGGGTCGTGCAGCAGGGCGTGGATCTCCCAGTACGTGCTGACGATGTACGGGCCGTCCTCCTCGTGCACCACGGGGGTCTTCCGCAGTTCCGCGTAGATCGGGTACGGGTCGGCGCGGTTCGCGTAGTCGGTGATCTTCCGCAGGAGGGGGCCCTGGGCCATGGCGGAGTCCTTCCGGGACGGGGATCAGGGACGGGGACGGGGGCTCAGTGGCCTTAGTGGCGCGCGGGCGTGAAGGTGATGCGCCGGTCGGCGGGCGAGTAGCCGCTGAGCGTGACGGTCGGGCCGTGGGTGGGCAGCGTGGGGTCCGGGAAGTCGGCCGGGACCGGCCGCAGCCCTTCGGCGCGGCGGTCGACGGTGGTGAACGGTGGCGGGAACGGCGCGGCGGTCTCGATCAGCCGCTGGTAGAACGCCAGCCACTTGCTCTGGTCGAAGGTGACGGCGGCGATGACGCGCCCCTGGTACCCGTACACCGCGGTGAAGCGGTGCTCGGCGAGCGACCCTTGCGCGATCAGGACCTCCTCGCCCAGCGACGGCACCCCGACCGACTTGATGTTCACCCCGAACTGGGAGGACCAGAAGGCCGGGACCCACAGATGCGGCCGCCGGTCGGCGCTCGCGCTGATCATGTTGTGCGCGGCGATCTCGGCCTGCGCGACCGCGTTGCCCCAGTGCTCCAGGGACAGGAACTGGTAGCCGAAGAGCGGATGCGGGGAGCGGGCGACGTCCCCGGCCGTGAAGACGTCGTCGGTGACGATGCCGCGTACGTCGAACGCGCGGCAGCCCGCGTCGCAGGCGATGCCGCGCGGCCCGGCGCCGAGCCCGGAACCGGCCAGCCACTCGGTGTTGCGGGTGATGCCGAGGGAGACCACCGCCACGTCGGCGTCGAGGGCGGTGCCGTCGGACAGATGGGCGCGCCGCAGCCGCCCGGCGGCGTCGCCCTCCAGCCCGGTGACCATGACGCCGCAGCGCAGATCCACGCCGTGGGCGCGGTGCAGGTCTGCGGCGACCTGGCCGAGCACCCCGCCGAGCGCGCCGACCAGGGGGGTGGGGCCGCGTTCGGCGACGGTGACCGCGAGCCCCCGCTCCCGGCAGGCGGAGGCGATCTCCGAACCGGTGAAGCCCGCGCCGATGACCAGCACCCGGCGCGGTGCGGCCGACAGACGGCGGTGCAGCGCGGCCGCGTCCTCTCGGGTGCGGAGCACGAAGACGCCGTCCAGCTCGGCTTCCAGGGGGTGCGGCCAGGGCCGGGCGCGCACCCCGGTGGTGATCATGAGCCGGTCGTAGCCGACCTCGTCGCCGTCGGCCAGCCGCACCCGCCGGGCCGTCATGTCCAGCCCGGTGGCGGCGACGCCGAGCCGCCACGTCGCGTCGATCGCGCGGCGCCGGGGCAGCGCGGTGTGGTCGGCGGGGGACCTGCCCAGCAGCACCTGTTTGGACAGCGGTGGCCGGTCGTACGGCTCATGGGGCTCGTCGCCGATCATCGTGAGCGACCCGGCGAACCCCTCCTCGCGCAGCGTCTCGGCGGCCCGCAGCCCGGCCAGCGAGGCACCCACGATCACGATGCGCCCGTCGCGCCGCAGCGTGTGCGGCGCGCCGTCAGCGGACACCGGAGAGGTCCGCATCATCGACGGAGCGGTCCTCGTCGTCGACCAGGATGGCCTGGACCGGGCAGGCGGCGGCCGCGCGCGCCACGTTCTCCCGCTGGGCCTCGTCCGCGTGCGGGGTGTAGAGCAGCGCCTCTTCACCGTGGAGGGTGAAGACGTCGGGGGCGAGGAACGCGCACTGCGCGTACCCCTGGCAGCGGTTGAGATCGACGACAAGCCTCATCGGGCCCTGCCCTTCGCAACGCGACGCAACGCTCGGGTCGCCGGGTCACCCCTCCTCACGGCCAGCATGGGCGAGGCGGCCGGGGGCCGCGCGCACAGCCGGGCCAAAGGGGCGACGGGGGCGATTACCGGCGGCGGGGCGCCAGGAGATGGGGCAGTGTGCCAGTGGCGGCGGGGGCGTGAACCGTCGTGCGCAAGAGCTGAGTCATTCCGCCCGTGATCTCGTGGCCGCTACTACCGTGCGGGGAATGTTCCATTCCGCAGCCCTCTCCTCAACCCCACAAAGAGGCGGGATCGCCGCTGTCGGTTCCACGGGGCGGCGTATGTGATGAACCTCTCGTCCTTACGTCGCGCGCAGCGCGCCCCCGCCCCTGCCTCTCCGCCCGCGCCCGCCGCACCCCCCACCGCTCCCAAGCAGCGTGACGCGTTCTTCGACAACGCCAAGTACCTGGCCATCGTGCTGGTCGCGATGGGGCACTCCTGGGAACCCCTGCGGAACGGCAGCAGGGCGGCGTCCGCCCTCTACATGTTCGTGTACGCGTTCCACATGCCGGCGTTCATCCTCATCTCCGGCTACTTCTCGCGGAACTTCGACTTCCGGCCGGATCGGCTGAAGCGCCTGCTCACCGGGGTCGTCGTCCCGTACGTCATCTTCGAGACCGTCTACAGCCTGCTCAAGGGCTGGGCGGGCGGCGACCTCTCGTACCCGGTGAGCCTGCTCGACCCCTGGTATCTGACCTGGTTCCTGATCGCGCTCTTCGTCTGGCGGGTCACCACCCCGGTGTGGCGGATGGTGCGCCATCCGGTGCCGGTCGCGCTCGCGATCGCCGCGCTCGCCTCGTGCTCGCCCGACATCGGCGACGATCTCGACCTCCAGCGGGTGCTGCAGTTCCTGCCCTTCTTCGTGGCGGGGCTGCACATGCGGCCGGAGCACTTCCGGGTGGTGCGGCGGCGCGAGGTGCGGCTGCTGGCCCTGCCCGTGGTGGCCGCCGCGCTGGTCTTCGCCTACTGGGCGGTGCCGCGCATGAACGCCGGGTGGTTCTACCACCGGGACAGCGCCCAGGAGCTGGGGGCGCCGTGGTGGAGCGGCATGGTGATGACGTTCGCCCTCTTCGGCTGCTCCATGGCGCTCACCGCGTGCTTCTTCGCCTGGGTGCCGGGGCGGACGATGTGGTTCACCGCGCTCGGCGCCGGGACGCTGTACGGATATCTGCTGCACGGCCTGCTCATAAAGGGCTCCCACTTCGCGGGCTGGTACGAACCGGCCTGGCTGCACACCCCGGCGGGCGCGATCGCGGTCACGGTCATCGCCGCGGTGGTGGTGACGGCGCTGTGCTCGCCGCTCGTGCGGCGGATGCTCCGGTTCGCGATGGAGCCGCGGATGGAGTGGGCGTTCCGGTCGGCGTCGGCGGCGGGCGGTGCCGCCAAGGTCGTAGCCGGGTCCGGTTCGGGGTCGGGGGCCGCCGTACCCAGCCCGCGGGCGCTCGTCTCCGGGGTCTCCGGCGCCGCCGCGACCGCGCCACGGGCGACCGAGCCACGGGCGACCGTGCCGTCCCAGGTGACGAGACCGTCGAGCTAGCCGCGTCGTCCGGCCCCGCCGCGCCCCGCCGCGCCCGTCCCGTCGCGGCGGGGCCGGAAACGTTCGCACGCTCATGTGACTGATCGGGCTGTCGGATAGGCCGCCAGGCCCCTGGGTAGGGCCGGGCCGTGACACAGCCTTTTCAACTCCCCGACTTCTACATGCCGTACCCGTCCCGGCTGAATCCCCACGTCCAGGAGGCGCGGGAGCACTCCACCCGGTGGGCCCGCGAGATGGGCATGCTCGAAGGATCCGGGATCTGGGAGCAGGACGACCTCGACGCCCACGACTACGCGCTGCTGTGCGCCTACACCCACCCCGAGTGCTCCGGCCCGGAGCTGGCGCTGATCACGGACTGGTATGTGTGGGTGTTCTTCTTCGACGACCACTTCCTGGAGCGGTTCAAACGGTCGCAGGACCGCGCGGGCGGCAAGGCGTATCTGGACCGGCTGCCGCTGTTCATGCCGATGGACCCGGCGGCCGGGATGCCGGAGCCGGTCAATCCGGTCGAGGCGGGCCTGAAGGATCTGTGGGTGCGGACGGTGCCCGCGATGTCGCCGGACTGGCGGGCCCGGTTCCGGGAGTCCACGGAGAACCTGCTCAACGAGTCGCTGTGGGAGCTGTCCAACATCAACGCGGGCCGGACCCCCAATCCGGTGGAGTACATCGAGATGCGCCGCAAGGTCGGCGGCGCCCCCTGGTCGGCGGGGCTCGTGGAGCACGCGGTGGGGGCCGAGGTCCCGGCGGCGATCGCGGAGTCGCGTCCGCTGCGGGTGCTGCGGGACGCGTTCGCGGACGCGGTGCATCTGCGCAACGACCTGTTCTCGTACCAGCGGGAGATCGAGGAGGAGGGCGAGCGGAGCAACGGTGTGCTCGTCCTGGAGACGTTCCTCGGCTGCACCACCCAGCAGGCGGCGGACGCCGTGGGCGACCTGCTCACCTCGCGGCTCCAGCAGTTCGAGAACACCACGTTCACCGAGCTGGCCCCGCTCTTCGCCGAGCACGGCCTGTCCGTGGCGGCCTGCGCGGATGTCATGGCGTACGTCCGGGGGCTCCAGGACTGGCAGTCGGGCGGCCATGAGTGGCACCTGCGGTCCAGCCGCTACATGAACGGCGGCGGGGCGGCCGGGAGCGAGCCCGCCGCCTGGTCGCCGTTCTCCGTGAGCGGTCTGGGCGGCAGCGGCCTTGGCGTGTCGGCGGCCGACATACGGCTCACCACCGGCCGGGCGGAGCGGGCCCGGGCGCGCGGTTTCAGCCATGTGCCGTACGCGCGGGTCGGGCCGTCCCGGCTGCCGGACTTCGACCTGCCGTTCACCGCCCGGCTCAGCCCGCATCTGGACCGGGCGCGCCGCCATCTGGTCGAGTGGTCGCACCGGATGGGCATCCTCGGGCCGCAGCCCGGCGTCCCCGACGTGTACGTCTGGGACGAGCGCAAGCTGCTCGCCGCCGACCTTCCGCTGTGCGCGGCGGGCATCCACCCGGAGGCGTCCCCCGACGAGCTGGATCTGACGTCGGGCTGGCTCGCCTGGGGGACGTACGCGGACGACTACTACCCGCAGGTCTTCGGCCGGAGGCGGGACCTCACCGGCGCGAAGCTGTGCAACGACCGGCTCAAGGCCCTCATGCCGGTCGACGCCAGCCCCGCCCCCGCCCCGGTCAGCGGGCTCGAACGCTCCCTCGCCGACCTGTGGTCGCGTACCGCGGGGCCCATGGAGGAGGGCGAGCGCCGGGCGTTCCGGCAGGCCGTCGACGACATGCTGGAGAGCTGGCTGTGGGAGCTGGCGAACCAGGCGCAGAACCGGATCCCCGACCCGGTCGACTACGTCGAGATGCGCCGCCACACCTTCGGCTCCCACCTCACCGTGAGCCTGTGCCGACTGTCCTACGGGCGGCGCCTCCCGCCCGAGGTCTACGGCAGCGGGCCGGTCCGTTCGCTGGAGAACGCGGCCATGGACTACGCCACCCTGCTGAACGACGTCTTCTCGTACCAGAAGGAGATCGAGTTCGAGGGCGAGGTCCACAACGGTGTCCTGGTCGTGCAGAACTTCTTCGACTGCGACTACCCGACCGGGGTGGCCGTCGTCCATGACCTGATGGACTCGCGGATGCGGCAGTTCCAGCACGTCGCGGCGCATGAGTTCCCCGTCCTGTACGAGGACTTCGGGCTGTCGGCGGCGGGCCGGGCGGCCCTGGAGGCGTATGTGCGCGACCTCCAGGACTGGATGACCGGGATCATGACCTGGCACCGGGAGGTGGCCCGGTACCGGGAGGAGGAGCTGCGGCGCCCGCCCGGGGGGCCGCGGCAGCTGCTCGGGCCGACCGGGCTCGGCACGTCGGCCGCGCGGCTTCCGGTGGCCGTGGGCCGGTAGCGGCGGGGGTTTGCGTACGGCTGTGTACGGCCCCGCCTTGTCCTCTTGTTCTGGCGGACAAGGCGGGGCCGTCGCATGTTGGCCGCCCGGTACGAAGCCGGGTGCGGGGCGGGGCCTGTTGAATGCCGCGCAATCCCCTCGCGCCCTGGAGGTACCGTGTCGCGGCGCAATCTGCTCCTGTTCCTGCCCGTGGTCCCGGCGCTGGCCCTGCTCGCGTCGGTGTGGCTGCCGTTCGTCAACGCCGAGCGGCTGTGGTTCGGGATGCCCTCGCTGTACGTATGGGTCGGCGGCTGGGTGCTCTCGCTCACCCCGGCGCTGGCCGCCGTCGAGTGGGGGCTGTTCCGGCACCGTGAGCGGGTGGCGGCGGGTGAGGCACCGTGAGCGTCGTCCTCGCCGTATCGCTGCTGGGCATGTGCGCCCTGGCCCTGTGCGGCTTCCTCGGCCGGACCGGGCGCTCCGCCGACCTCGCCGAATGGGCCGTCGGGCGGCGTAACTTCGGCACCGCCGCCATGTGGTTCCTGCAGGCGGGCGAGGTGTTCACCACCTTCAGCTTCCTCGGGATCGCGGGGGTCGCGTACACCGGCGGCAACGCCGCCACGTACGCCGTCGTCTATCTGGCGCTCGCCTTCCTGCTGCTCTACTTCGTCCAGCCGAGGCTGTGGCGGCTGGGCAAGGACCGCGGCTACCTCACCCAGGCCGACTACTTCACCGACCGCTACGGCAGCCCGCTGTTCGGCAAGGTCGTCGCCGTCATCGGGCTGGTCTTCCTGCTCCCGTACATCCAGCTCCAGCTCACCGGGCTCGGCATGGTCGTCGGGCTGGTGACGGGCAGCACGGCGTCGGGGCGGCTGAGCATGGTGCTGGCCTCGGTGCTGACGGCGGCCTTCGTGCTGTGGTCCGGCATCCGCGGGCTGAAGAACAGCGCCTACTTCAAGGACGTCCTGACGGTCGGCGTCATCGCGGTGCTCGCCGTCGTCGTCCCGCTGCACTATGTCGGCGGCGGTGGGGTGGGCGAGGTGTTCCGGCGGGTGCACGAGGCGCAGCCGCAGCTGCTGACCGTGCACGGCGGGGCGCAGGACCAGGTGTGGTGGACGACGAGCGTGCTGGTCTCGGCGATCGCGGGCGGGCTGATGGCGACGCCGCACCACTGGCCGCCGCTGATGGCGGCGGCCGGGCCGCGGGCGATCCGTACGAACAACGTCTTCATGCCGCTGTACCAGGTCGCGCTGATGATCCCGATCATGATCGGGCTGACGGGGGTCGTCGCGAAGGTCGATGGCGACGGCGACGGGGTGCTGCTCACCCTGGCGCAGGGCGCGCTGCCGGACTGGGCCACCGGGCTCGTCGTGGTGGCCGCGGCGGCCTCGGCGATGGTTCCGGCCGGGGCGATGTGCATCGGCATCTCCACCCTGGTCGCGCAGAACCTGCTGCCCCCGGGGCGGGAGTCGGCCCGGATGCGGGTCAACCACAGCGTCGTCGTCCTGGCCATCGGGCTGGCCCTCACCCTCGGCATCCTGCGGCCCGGGCTGCTGGCCGATCTGCAACTGCTCACCGTGAGCGGCTTCATCCAGCTGGTCCCCGGCCTGCTCGCCGTCCTCGGCGCCCGGCGCCTGCTCACGGCCCGTGCCGCGCTGGCCGGGCTGGCGGCGGGGGAGGGTGTGGTGGTGTGGCTGACGCTGGCGGAGGTGGATGTGCGGCATGTGAATGCCGGGTTGGTGGGGCTGGCGGTGAACCTGGCGGTGGCGGTGCTGGCCCAGCTGCTCTTCCCCCACCCCGCCCCTTCCCGAACCGGGGCCCCCGCCCCGGCCCCCCACCGGGCCTCCGCCCCGCGACCCGGCCCCGACGATGCCGTGGCCACCGCGGCGCGCCGCTCCGACGAGCCGCCTCGCGGATGACCACCCGCGCGCCCACCCCGGGGGCTCCGCCCCAGACCCCACCGAGGCGCGGGCAGCGCCGCGCGGTCGGCAGGCCCCTGGCGGTGGCCGGGGGAGTGTTGTTTCCCCCACCCCGCCCCTTCCCGAAACCGGGGCCCTGCCCCGGACCCCGCCGAGGTGCGGCAGCGCCGCGCGGTCGGCAGGCCCCTCGTGGTGGTCGGGGGCGTGTTGTGTCCCCCGCCCCTTCCCGAAACCGGGGGCGCGCGCCCGGACCCCGCCGAGGCTCCGCCTCGGAACTCGGTGCGCGCGGTGCGGCGGTCAGCGCCGCAGGGGCGCCTCGACGTATCCCCTCGCGGGGTGCCGTACCCCGCCTCGGGGCTGGCGGTCGCCCCCCTGGGCTGGCCGCCCCGGGCCTGCCGTTGCGGCGTGTGCTTTCGCGCTGCCCCGCGGTGCCCGTGTCCCTGCGGCTGCCTGCCGCGCCGCGCTGCCGGGCCGTGTCCCGGCGGCTCGGGGCGGGGTCCAGGGGCGGGGCCCATGGTTCGGGAAGGGGCGGGGTGGGGAACAACGCCGCCGCAGGCCTCCGGGGACAATCCGACGAGCTACGAGAGTGAGTGGGCAACCGTGACGGATCACGACGACGAGCTGTGCTACAAGACCGCGCGCGAGCTGAGCGCCCTGCTGCGGCGCCGTGAGCTGTCGGCGCGCGAGGTGGTCCGGGCGCATCTGGACCGGATCGAGCGGGTCAACCCCGGCGTCAACGCGATCGTCACCCTCGTCGCCGACCGCGCCCTCACCGCCGCCTCGGCGGCCGACGAGCGGATCGTGGCCGAAGGGGCGGATGGGGTGCTGCACGGGCTGCCCATCGCGCACAAGGACACCCACAACACGGCGGGCATCCGCACCAGCCACGGTTCGCCGCTCGCCGACGGCATACCGGACCAGGACGACCTGATCATCGAACGGATCCGGAACGCCGGGGCGATCACCCTCGGCAAGACCAACGTGCCCGAGTTCGCCGCCGGTTCGCACACCTTCAACCCCATCTTCGGCGCCACCCACAACCCGTACGACCCCGACCGCAGCGCGGGCGGCAGCAGCGGGGGCGCGGCCGCCGCGCTGGCCAGCGGCATGATCCCGATCGCGGACGGCAGCGACACCGGCGGATCGCTGCGCAACCCGGCCTCGTTCAACAACGTGGTCGGGCTGCGCCCGTCGCCCGGCCGCGTACCGACCTGGCCCGCGTCGAACGCGTGGACCACGCTCTCGGTCAAGGGCCCGATGGCCCGTACGGTCGCGGACACCGCCCTCCTGCTGTCCGCGATGGCGGGCCCGGACGCCCGGTCGCCGATCGCGCTGGAGGAGCCCGGCGCCGCGTTCGCCCGGCCGCTGGACCGGGATCTGGCCGGGCTGCGGGTGGCCTGGTCGCCGGATCTGGGCGGGCTGGTGCCGGTGGAACCCGAGGTGGCGGCGGTCGTGGAGGCCTCGGCGGGGGTCTTCGAGGACCTGGGGTGCGCGGTGGAGCGGGCGTGCCCGGACCTGTCGGAGGGCGAGGAGGTGTTCCGTACGCAGCGGGCCGCGCTGTTCGAGGTGGCGTTCGGCCCGCTCATGGACCGTCACCCGGAGGAGCTGAAGCGGACGATCCGGGA
The DNA here is from genome assembly GCF_053596435.1 of Streptomyces sp. NPDC001700. Taxonomy (NCBI): domain Bacteria; kingdom Bacillati; phylum Actinomycetota; class Actinomycetes; order Kitasatosporales; family Streptomycetaceae; genus Streptomyces; species Streptomyces sp. NPDC001700. Next base: position 583,554 of record NZ_JBSFGE010000003.1, on the reverse strand, counting down.
GAACGCGGAGGTGGGGCGCCGCCTCACCGGGCCCGAGGTGGCCCGCGCGGAGGTGCTGCACACAGCCCTCTTCCACCGCGTCCGCGCCTTCTTCGAGCGGTACGACGTGCTGCTGCTCCCGGTCAGCCAGGTGCCGCCGTTCGACATCGGCGTCGAGTACCCGGCGGAGGTGGCGGGGGTGGCGATGCGGGACTACCTGGAGTGGATGCGTTCCGCGTACCTGGTCACGGCGACGGGCAGCCCCGCGCTGTCCGTCCCGGCCGGGTTCACCCCCGGCGGGCTGCCGGTGGGGGCGCAGATCGTCGGCCCGCACCGGGCGGATTTCGCCGTCCTGCAGATCGGCCACGCCTTCGAGCAGGCCACCGGGTACGGACGGCGGCGCCCGCGGCTCCAGGGCCAGAACTAAGGGCCAGATCAAGGGGTAAGACACCCCTGGCAGCGTGTGACCGCGGATGGATAACCTCCGCCTCAGCGCATCGACGCGGTCCGACCCGGGTAGCTGACCCGGGATCCCGGAACCGGCGGCGCGCTCATGAGCGGAGGAGCCATGTACGACGACTCCCCGGACGGCCTCCTCGCCTTGGCCGACAGCATCGCCGGGCTGGTCGGCGCGCCGGTCACCATCGAGGACGACGCGTCCGAGCTGATCACCTACTCGCCCGGCCAGGAGTACTCGGACGACGCCCGCGTCGCGACGATCCTCAGCCGCCGGGTGCCCGACCGGTACCGGCCGCTGCTGCGCCACGAGCGGCTGGACGTACGGCTGGCGGGCTCGTCCGCCCCGCTGTACGCGGACTTCCGCGCGTCCGGGCTGCTGCCGCGCGCGGTCATGCCGATCCGGGTGGACGACCTGTCGGTGGGTTCCATCTGGGCGATCGTGCCCACCGCGCCCTCCCGCGAGCAGCGGGCGGCGCTGGAGGAGTCGGCCGCGCTGGCCGCCCCGGTGCTGGCCCGGCAGATCGCGCGGCGGCGCGGCGAGGAGGCGCGGCGGACCGAGGCGGTACGGGCCCTCCTGGGCGGCGGGCCGCAGGCGGCGGAGGCCGCCGCCGAACTGCCGCTGCCGCCCGGGCCGCTGGCCGTCGTCGCCCTGCGCCCGACGACCCCGGCCCCATCGGGCGAGCCGCTGCGGCGTGCCCTCGCGGCGCTCACCGACGGTGGTGTCTACGGGGAGGCCGACAGCGCGGGCTATGCCGTCCTGCCGGTACGCGACGAACAGCGGCTGGCCCGCGTGGTCCGCGAACTCCCGGGCCGGGCCGGGCTGCTGGCCGGGGTGGGCCGTACCGTCCCCGGCCCGGACCTGCTGGACCGCTCACGGGCCGACGCCGACCTGGTCGTCCGGCTGCTCACCCGGCTGGGCGGCGGCGCGGGCGGGACCGCCGCCCACATCCGCGATGTCCACCTGGACGCGCTGCTCATGCAGACGGTGGACCTGGCCGACGAGGCCGGACACGACCCGCTGGGCGCGATCGCCGACCTGGAGCGTTACGACCGCGAGCGCGGCACGGACCTCCTCGACAGCCTGGCCCGCTACCTCGCCTCCGGCGAGGACGCCCGCCTGGCCGCCCGCCAGCTCCACATCCACCCCAACACCCTCCGCTACCGGCTGCGGCGCGCCCACGAGATCGCCGGTCTTGACCTGGCCGACCCAGCCGCCAAGTTCGAAATCCAACTCCGCCTCCGCCTACGATCCCTCCGCCTCCCGTAGCCCCCGGCGGAACCCGGCCCCGTGGGGCCCGCATGCGGCGTACCGCGTTCGGCAACCGGTGCATGCCCGCACGAAGGCCCGCGCGCTGAAGCCCGGTACCCGCTCCCCGCACCTGACGCCCGGCGCACGCGGGCCCGCCCTGGCGCACCGGGTGGGTGGCCCGGCTCTTCGCCCCAGGCCCGGGGTCCGGTGCGGAGCCTCGGGGGCGGGCCATCCGGCCCCGGCCCCCGGTACACGATGCGCGGGCCCCCGGCCCGCATGCGGCGTACCGCGTTCGGCAACCGGTGCATGCCCGCACGAAGGCCCGCGCGCTGAAGCCCGCCACCCGCTCCCCGCACCTGACGCCCGGCGCACGCGGGCCCGCCCCGGCACCTCGCTCGCGCCACACGTGGGCACCGCCCCCGGCCGATCGGGTGTTGCGCTCCGGCCCTTCGCCCGGGCGTCTCCGGGTAGCTGCCCGGGGGCGACCTGGCACGTCCCGGCCTACGGGGCTGCGCCCCGCACCCTGTGCCCGGCACATGGCGCACGCCTGGGCCTCGCCCCGGCGGGCCGGGTGCGCTCTCGCCTTTCGCCTGGGCGTCCCCGGACGCCCCCGGGGGGAGCTGCCCGCTACACGCGGCGTTGCGACTGAGCGCGTTCCGGCCCACGGTCTGCGCCCCGCGCCTTCGCTCGCCGGGGCTCGGGGTCCGGGGCGGAGCCCCGGGTTCGGGGAGGGGCGGGGGGGGGATTGCCCGGCCGCCTGCCGCCCCCCTTTGTGCCGGGTTACAACAGCCGGACCTGCGGCATCGGTCTCGGGGACAGTGCGGTGGGGGTCCCCGCGCGCCCATGATGCGTACGCAGCACGCAAAGCCAGGGAAACCAGGGGAAGCCAGGGGAAGGGGAACGCCACCGTGTCCACACCGCGCAGTGCCGTCGTCGTCGGGGCCGGGATCGTCGGGCTCGCTACCGCCTGGGCGTTGCAGGGGCGTGGGGTCGAGGTCACCGTCGCCGAGCGGCGGCGACCGGCGGCCGGGGCCTCGTGGGGGAACGCGGGGTGGCTGACGCCCGCGCTGGCGCTGCCGTTGCCCGAGCCCGCCGCGTTGCGGTACGGGGTGCGGAGCCTGGTCTCGCCGACCTCGCCCGTCTACATCCCGCCCCGGGCGGACCCACGGCTGGCGCGATTCCTGCTGTCGTTCACCCGGCACTGCACCCCGCGCCGCTGGCGGGTGCTGGCCACCGCGTTCGCCACGCTGAACCGGCACGCGCTCGCGGCGTACGACGAGCTGGCGGCGGGCGGCGTCGCGGAGCCGACCGTGCCCGTGGACCCGATGCTGCTCGCTTTCGGGACGGCGGCCGAGCGCGCCGGGATGGTCGAGGAGCTGGAGCACGCCCGGGCGGCGGGGTACGAGATCCCGTACGACGTCCTCGACGGCGACCGGGCGCGGGCCCTGGAGCCGGTGCTCAGCGACGCGGTCGGCGCGGGCCTCGCGCTGCACGGCCAGCGGCGGCTGAACCCCGGGAACTTCGTGCGCGCGCTGGCGGATTCCGTCCGGGAGCGCGGCGGGAAGATCGTGGAGCGGGCCGAGGTGTCGGGCATCCGCGACCTGGGCACGGGCGTCGCGGTCGGCACGTCCCAGGGCGACCTGCGCGCGGACGTCGCCGTCGTCGCGACCGGGGCCTGGCTGGACCGGCTGGTCCGGCCGTTCGGGGTGCGGGTGCCCGTGCAGTCCGGACGCGGCTACAGCTTCAGCGTCCCCGCCGAGGGCGCACCGGCGCGCCCGACGTATCTGGCCGGGCAGAAGGTGGTGTGCACCCCGCTGGGCGACGGCCGGGTGCGGGTCGCCGGGATGATGGAGCTGGCGCCCCCGGAGCGGCCGGTCGACCCGCGCCGCATCCAGGCGATCATCGGCGCGGCCCGCCCGCTGCTGCGGGACGTCGACTGGGACGCCCGCCGGGACGAATGGGTCGGCTCGCGCCCCTGCACCGCCGACGGGCTGCCGCTGGTCGGCCCGACCGGCTCGCCACGGGTGTACGTGAACGGCGGCCACGGCATGTGGGGCGTGGCCCTCGGCCCCCTCACCGGGCGGCTGCTGGCGGACGCCATCGCGACCGGCACCGCGCCCGCCGAACTGGCCGCGCTGCATCCGCTCCGGTGACGTCCGTTGACGTTTTAGGGGGCGCGGGCCCGGTTACCCGGTGCGGTGACAGCGTCGAAAGGAGTCACCGATGAGCACCGTGCGGGAGACCGTCGAGGTTGAGGTTCCGCTGCACACGGCCTACAACCAGTGGACGCAGTTCACCGAGTTCCCGCGGTTCATGGAAGGCGTGGACCAGGTGACCCAGGTGGACGACCGTCACAACCACTGGTCGACTTCCATCGCCGGTGTGCACCGCGAGTTCGACACCGAGATCGTCGACCAGCTCCCCGACGAGCGCATCGCCTGGCGTACGACCTCGGGCGATGTCCAGCAGCAGGGCCTGGTGACCTTCCGGTCCCTGGACGCCACCCACACCGAGGTCAATCTGGCCCTGGTCTTCGAGCCGACCGGAATGGCGGAGAAGGCCGCGGACATGACCGGGACGCTCGACCGCCGGATCAAGGGCGACCTGCACCGGTTCAAGGACTTCATCGAGCACCGGGGCCAGGAAGAGGGCGGCTGGCGGGGCCGTATCAGCCCCGGCTGACCGCCTTCGCCCCGGAGCCGAGGGCGTCGGCCGACTATCCGGGTCGGCCGACGCCCTCGCGTACGTACGCCACGGCCCCGCCCCGTACGCCCTTGCCCGGCCGCCCCGCCAGGCGCAAGCTGGTCGTATGGGGACTCCAGGAGGCCCTACGCTCATCACCTCCGTGCAGCGAGCCTTCCGCCTGATGGAAGCCGTGGGCGCGCATGAGGGCGGTGCGCCCGCGAAACAGCTGGCGCGGGAGGCGGGGCTGCCGCTGGCCACCGCGTACCACCTGCTGCGGACCCTCGTCCACGACGGCTATGTGCACCGGCTGCCCGACGGCGGCTTCGTCGTCGGCGACAAGCTGCACACGCTCCAGGTCGGCAGCCGGGGGCAGGCGCTGCTCAACCGGGTGCGGCCGACGCTGGCCGGGCTGCGGGACGCGCTGTCGGCGGCCGCGTATCTGACCTTCTACGAGGACGGCGAGATCCGGGTCGCGGAGATCGTCGACAGCCCGCGGGCGCCGCGGGTGGATCTGTGGGTGGGGTTCGAGGACGCCGGGCACGCCACCGCGCTCGGCAAGTGCGTCTTGCGCGAGCTGGACGACGAGGCCCGCGGTGACTATCTGTCCCGGCATCCGCTCGCCGACCTCACCCCCCGCACCGTCACCCGCCCCGCCGAGCTGCTGCGGCGGCTGGACACCCTGGCCACGGGCGCGCCGGTCACCGACCTGGAGGAGTACGCGCTGGGGACGGTCTGCTTCGCGGTGCCCGTCTACAGCGGGGACCAGCTCGGCTCGCTCGGGGTGTCGATCCAGGCCGGTCAGGCGGACCGGGCCGCCCGGCTGGAGGAGATACGCGAGCGGCTGCTGCCGACGGCCGACCGCGTGACCAGGGGCCTTTCGCTCACTATCTGAAATTCCGGCCCTTGTCGCTCACCGTGAACCGCTGTTTCTCTGGAGATAACGGGCATCACGCCGTGTAGCCCCAGTGAGCGAGAGAGAGCAGTCGACCCGGACATGATCCAGGCCCGCACCCATCTGGACCAGCCCTATCCCCCCGCGCCGTTCGCGGCCGGGGTTCCCGTACTCATCCTGGGCGTGGTCGCCGTCATCGCCTTCGTCACCGGCGACGGGACGAGCTGGCTGCCGCTGCTCGCCGTCGGCCCCGCGCTGGCCGCCGCCGCGTGCCGCCCCTGGGCGGTGCTGCGGATCGGCTTCCTGGCCGTCGCGCTGGGCGCGGTGCTCGGCTCGTGGCTGGCGGCGCCGGTCCACGGGCAGGCGGTCGTGCTGTCGACGCTCGTCGCCGTGACCCTGGCGAGCTGCCTGGCCAGCGTGTTGCGCAGGCGCCGGGAACGGGTGCTGGCCGCCGTCCGCTCGGTCGCCGAGGCCGCGCAGAACGCGCTGCTGCGGCCGGTGCCCGCGCGGGTCGGCCAGTTCCAGGTGGCGGTCCGCTACAGCGCCGCCGCGGCGGAGGCCCGGGTGGGCGGCGACCTGTACGCGCTGGTGTCCACCCCGTACGGGGTCCGGCTGATCGTCGGCGATGTGCGCGGCAAGGGGCTGCCCGCCGTGTCCACCGCCGCGCTGGTGCTCGGCGTGTTCCGGGAGGCCGCGTACGACGAACCGGACCTGCTGGACGTCGTCGGCCGGATCGAGCGCAGCCTCGCCCGTAACCTCGCCGCCGACGACTTCGTCACCGCCGTCGTCGCCGGATACCCCGCCGAGGGGCGCATGGAGATCGTCAACTGCGGCCACGCGCCGCCGCTGCTGATCGGCCCGGCCGGTGCGGTCGTCCCCGTCGAGCCGGTGCGCCCGGCGCCGCCGCTGGGCCTGGCCTCGCTGGGCGGCGAGGCGCCGAGCCTCCAGGTGGTGCCGTTCGCCGACGGCGACCAGATGCTGCTGTACACCGACGGGGTCATCGAGGCGCGCGACGGCGGCCGGGAGTACTTCCCGCTGGTCGAGCGGGTGCCCGGACATGTCAGCGACGAGCCGTCCCGGACCCTGGCCGGGCTGCACGACGAACTGCTGGCGCACGTGGGCGGGCGGCTGCACGACGACGCGGCGCTGTTGCTGCTGCGCAAGCCCGCCCAGGACCGCAGCGGATCTCTGGCGGTCCGCCAACCGGTCCGCTAGCCGAAGTCGGCGATCAGTTCATGGAAGAGATCGTGTACGGCGTGGGCGGGCTCCGACAGCGGCTGGCTGTCGGACGTACAGAGGCTGAGCTTGACCGGGATGGCCGGGTTCACGATCCGCCGCACCACCAGCTTCTGCACGTCGAGGATCGCGCGCGCCGCCGACCACGGCAGCACCGTCGCCCCCATGTCCGCGCCCACCGCGCTGACCAGCGTCAGGACGGACTCGATCTCGCCGACCACCCGTGGCTGCAGTGAGGCCTGCTGGAACGCCGCGTCCACGACCTGGCGGATGGTGTGGATGCGGCTGGGCAGCAGCAGCTCCACGTCCGCCAGCTCCTCCAGCGGGACGTCCGCGCCCCCGCCCGGCTCCATCGTCCGGCCGGGCGCCGCGATCAGGAACAGGTCCTCGGTGCGCAGCGGCTCGAACTGCACGCCCCGCAGCGGCCCCGCCCCGTAGATGAACGCCATGTCCATCCGCCCGGTCATGATCGCCTCGCTGATCACCCCGCCGAAGTTCTCGTTGATGTGCAGGACGATGTCCGGATAGCGCTCGCGCACGCTGGTGAGCAGCGGCAGCGCCAGCGCCGCGCCCATGCTGTACGGGGCCAGGCCCACCGAGACGCTGCCCGCGGGCGCCCGCCCGGACACATCGACGGCGGCCTGCGCCAGCTCGACCTGGCGCAGGATGAGCTGGGCGTGCCGGTACAGCGCCCGGCCCGCCTCGGTCGGCGCTACGCCGCGCTTGCTGCGGATCAGCAGCTGCTGCTTGAAGTGGGACTCCAGCAGGGAGAGCTGCTGGCTGAGGGCGGGCTGCGCGATGTGCAGGATGTCGGCCGCGCGCGTGATGCTCCCGGCGTCGACGATCTTCACGAACGAGTACAGACGCCTGGTGTCCATGCACGGTCCTCCAGCCTCGGGGGGCCCTCATGGTAGGCGCCGTACGACCGCCGGGCGGCGTCGAGAGTGGGCCAGGTCATAACCAGCGGCGATTACGTCACACCCAACGCATATTTGCCGCCTTCTCCTGTGCGCATTACGTTCACCGGAACGCGAATTTCTCGTCGCGCAGATCCCTCTAGCGCAGCTCTCCCATGAATGGCGACAACGCCGCTTTCTTTCTTTTCCCGGAGGCACGTCATGAAGCATGCCGTCGATCTCGTGGCCGACCTCGGCGAGGGGTTCGGTGCCTACACCATGGGCGACGACGAGGCGCTGCTGGACGTGCTGACATCGGCCAATATCGCCTGCGGATTCCACGCGGGAGATCCGAGAATCATGGACGCGACCGTCCGCCGCTGCGCCGAAATCGGTGTCTCCGTGGGCGCGCATCACAGCTTTCCCGATCTCGTCGGATTCGGCCGCCGCGCGATGGATCTGACCCCGGACGAGGTCCGCACGGACACGCTGTACCAACTGGGCGCGCTGCACGGCTTCGCGACCGCGTACGGCACCCCGGTACGGCACATCGCGCCGCACGGGCGGCTCGGCAACCTGGTCGCGACCCGGCCCGACTACGCGGAGGCGGTGGCCGGGGCCGTGGCGTCCTTCGACCGGTCGCTGATCGTCCTGGCCCAGGACGGTGAACTCGCCGACGCCGCCCGCGCCCTGGGCCTGCGGGTCGGCATCGTCGGCATCGCCGACCGGGCGTACCGCGACGACGGCACGCTGGTGCCCCGGAGCGAGCCCGGGGCGGTGCTGCACGACGCGCGGGAGATCGCCGAGCGGACGGTCCGGATGGTCACCGAGGGCGTGATCCGCACCGTCGGCGGCCGCGACCTGCCGGTCGCGTGCGACACCGTCCTGCTGCACGGCGACACCCCCGGCGCCATCGCCCTCGCCCGCCGCATCCGCGACGAACTGCTCACCGCCGGGGTGAAGATCGCCCCGCTCACCGAGGTCCTGGACGCCAACGGCGCCATAGCCGACGGGAGCGCCTGACATGGCGGGCGAGGTCACCATCGCGGACTGCGGCGACTCGGCCGTCGTCGTCAAGGCCACAGGGCTGGCGCCGGACCGGGCCTGGGAGACCGTCCACGCGCTGGCCGACGCGGTCGAGGCCGCCCGCCCCGGCGGGGTGTACGGCATCGTGCCCACGTACGACACGCTGCTCGTCGAGTTCGACTGCGCCACCACCGACCACACCACGCTCCGGCGGCTGCTGCGCTACGAGAGCGGACGGCTCGCCGACAGCCCCCGCCCCGGGCCCACGCCCCGGCGCTTCGTGGTGCCGGTGGTGTACGGCGGCGAGTACGGCCCCGATCTGCCCGTCGTCGCAGGTCAGCTCGGACTGACCGAGGACGAGGTGGTGGCGCTGCACTCGCGCGCCCCGCTCACCGTCCGCTGCTTCGGCGCCCCGGCCGCCGCCCCGATGATGGACGGCCCGGCGTTCCCCCGGCCGGTGCCACGGCTCGCCTCGCCGCGTACCAGCGTCGTCCCCGGGTCGGTCGCCGTGGCCGGGCGGCAGGCCGTCATCTCGCCGATGCCGTCCCCCGGCGGCTGGCCGCTGCTGGGCCGTACCCCGCTGCGGGTGCTCGACCTCGACGCCCGGCCGCTGACCCCGTACCGGCCGGGGGACACGTTCCAGTTCGTACCGATCGCCCCCGAGCAGTGGGACGAGCACGCGGGCGCACCCCTGGCGGCGTGTCATGACTGACACCCTCACCGCGCCCGAGACGTTCGAGGCGACCGGCTCCCTCACCGTGCACCGCGCGGGCCTGACGACCGTGCAGGACCTCGGCCGCTTCGGCCACTCCCGCTACGGCCTGCCGGTCAACGGCGCGCTCGACCAGCACTCCGCCCGCGTCGCCAACGTGCTGGCCGGGAACGACGAGGGCGCGCCGCTGCTGGAGATCACCGCCCTGGACTTCGGCTGCACCCCCTCCACCGACATCCTCATCGCGGTCACCGGCGCGCCCGCCGACGTCACCGTGGGCGGTGTGCCCAGGCCGCAGTGGGAACCGCTGCCGGTGCGGGCGGGCGAGAGCATCACCGTCTCCGGCATCCGGCTGGGCTTGCGCGTCTATCTGGCCGTCCTCGGCTCGGTGGACACCCCGTCCCTGCTCGGCAGCTGCGCCCCCGACACGATCCTCGGCTTCGGACCCACGCTGAGCGACGGCGACGAGCTGGCCCTGCGGGCCTCCTGCCCGCCGGTCGACCACCCGGTGTTCGGCATTCCGCTGTTCCGGGTGCACGCCCCGGTGGCGCGCTTCGCCGACCCCGGGCCCGACGGCGAGACATGGACGGTCGACGTGACCGACGGGCCGGACCTCGACGAGTTCGGCGACACCGCCGAGCGGCTGTTCCGGTCGCCGTTCACCGTGACCCCCCGGAGCAACCACATCGGCCTGCGGATGAGCGGCGACGTACCGAGGCGGGTGGCGACCGGCGAGGTGCTCTCGCGCGGTGTGCCGGTCGGCGCGGTCGAGGTGCCCGCGGGCGACGAACTGCTCGTCCTCCACCGGGGCCGCGGCGTCACCGCCGGATACCCGGTGCTCGCCGTGGTCACCGCCACCGGCCTGTCCGCGCTCGGGCAGGCCCGGCCCGGCCAGTCGGTCCGGTTCCGGCACCGGACGGTGGAGGAGGCGGTGGCCGCGTACCGGGCCGAGCGCCACGCCGTACGGGCCCTCGCCGCCCGCGTCCGCACCGTCTTCCACGAGCTGCGCATCCCCGCCCCCACTGCCCCTTCCCCCGTCTGAAATCCCGTCCCCTTCCCCCGTTGTGAGTGACCCGTCCCCACCTGGCTGACCCCGCCTGCAGAAAAGAGACATCATGACCGCCGTCGCCGCCGCTCAGCCAACCCCCAACGTCGTCGATCCGAGAACCGCGCGGAAGGTGACCCTCGCCGGATGCGTGGGGATCTTCGCCGAGCTTTACGACAACGGCATCTTCGGTTTCATGGCGGGCACCCTGGGTGTCGTCTTCTTCCCCGACGCGTCCAACGCGGTGCAGGTACAGCTCGTCTTCCTCGGCTACGCCGTCTCGTTCTTCTTCCGCCCGCTCGGCGGCATCATCTGCGGTCACCTCGGCGACCGCATCGGGCGCCAGCGCATGCTCGTCTTCGTGATCATGCTGATCAGCGTGGCGACGGCGGCGATCGGCATGCTGCCGACGTACGCGAGTATCGGCATAGCGGCCCCCATCCTCCTCATCCTGCTCCGGGTGCTCCAGGGCTTCTCCGTCGGCGGTGAGGCGTCGGGCGCGATGAGCTTCCTCGCCGAGCACGCCCCCGAGGGCAAGCGCGGCCTCTACACCAGCTACGCCCAGATCGCCTCGTTCCTGTCGCTGCTCACCGGCACGCTGGTCGCCGCGGGCATGAACAGCGGCCTCGGGTCGGACGCGATGGAGTCGTGGGGCTGGCGCATTCCGTTCCTGCTGGCCGTCCCGCTGGGCGTCGCGGGCCTCTACATCCGCAAGCGCATCAGCGACACCCCGAACTTCAACCGGCTGAAGGAATCGGGTGGGCTGTCGAAGAACCCGCTCAAGGAGGCGTTCACCTCCTCCGAGCACCGCCGCGCGATGCTGCTCGCCCTGTTCATCCCGCTGATGAACGGCTCCGGCTACTACGTGCTGTTCGGCTACATGCCCACCTTCATGAGCACCGAGCTGCACTTCAGCAAGGTGCAGGGGCTGCTCGTCACCTCGGCCAGCCTGGTGGCCATCTCCCTCGCCATTCCGTTCATGGGCAAGCTGTCCGACCGGATCGGGCGGAAGAAGGTCCTGTCGGGGGCCGCGATCGCCATGGCCGCCCTGGGCATTCCCTGTTACCTGCTCATCGGCACCGGCAATGTGGCGCTGGCCGTTATCGGCGCATGCGTGATGGCCGTCGTCTTCGCGGGTCACACCGGCGTCATCCACATCCTGCTGGTCGAACTCTTCCCGACCCGGGTGCGCTACTCCGCCTACGGGCTGGGCTACAACGTCTCCTCGGCGCTCTTCGGCGGTACCGCGCCGCTGCTGATGACGTATCTCATCGCCGAGACCGGAAACGTCAACATGCCCGCCTTCTACGCGGTCGTCACCGCCCTGGGCACGCTCATCGCCGTATCCCGGGTGACGGACAAGGCGCATCTGCCGCTGCGCGACGCGTAATTCCCCCCTGCTTTCCCCACTTCCGTTTCTGACAGAGGAGCGCAGTCACGATGCCCTTTTCCGACTACAAGACCGCACTGGTGACCGGTGCCTCCACCGGAATCGGCGCGGTGGTCGTCGAGCGGCTGGTCAAGCAGGGCCTGGAGGTCCACGCCGTCGCCCGCAACGCCGACCGGCTCGACGAACTGGCCCGGCGCACCGGCTGCGTCCCGCACGCCGTCGACATCACCGACACCGCCGCGCTCACCGCGGAACTGCGGGACCTGAAGGTCGACATCCTCGTCAACAACGCCGGGGTGTCGCGCACCGGGAACATCCTCACGGCCGACGAGTTCGCCGTGGACGAGCAGGTCGCCGTCAACATCCAGGCGGTGCTGCATCTGGTGCGGCTGGTCATGCCGGGAATGGTGGAGCGCGACCTCGGCCATATCGTCAACATCAGCTCCATCGCCGGTGTCTACAACTTCGGCGGAAACACCATCTACCACGCCACCAAATCCGCCGTGCACACCCTCTCCCGGCAGCTGCGGGTGGACGGTTACGGGCGCCGGATCCGGGTCACCGAGATCTGCCCCGGGCGGGTCGAGACGGAAATCTTCGGACGGCTGCTCGGCGACATGGAAGAGGCCCAGCGCCGGTTCTACGACGGCTACGAATCGCTCAAGCCGGAGGACATCGCCGACGCCATCGAATTCGCCGTCTCCTCGCCCCGCCACGTCAACATCGGCCACATCGAGATCCTGCCCACCTTCCAGGTGCCGGGCGGGCTCAACTTCGAGCGGAGGGCCGACTGAGATGAGCACCGCTCAGCACGGCACCGCTCAGCGCGTCGGGCGCATCAAACCCTCCCCCAGCACCGCGGCAGCCCAGCGGGTCCGCGAACTGAAGGCCCAGGGCCGGGACATCCTCGACCTCACCGTGGGCGAACCCGACTTCGACACCCCGGACCATGTGAAGGACGCCGCCATCGAGGCGATCCGGCAGGGCGTCACCAAATACACCCCGGTCAACGGCACCCCCGCACTGCGGACCGCCATCGCCGACCGGCTCCTTCGGCGCCACGGGCTGGACTACCCGGGCGACCGGATCGCGGTGGGCGGCGGCGGGAAGCAGATCATCTTCCTCGCCCTGATGGCCACCCTGGACGCGGGCGACGAGGTCGTCATCCCGGCCCCGTACTGGGTCTCGTACCCGGACATGGTGCTGGCCAACGACGGCACCCCGGTCATCGTGCCCTGCCCCGAGGCCGACGGCTTCAAGCTGACCCCCGGCCGGCTGGCCGCCGCCCTCACCGACCGCACCCGCTGGGTCGTCCTCAACTCCCCGTCCAACCCGACCGGCGCCGTCTACACGGCGGACGAGCTGCGCGCCCTCGCCGAGGTGCTGCTCGCCCACCCGCACGTCCACGTGCTCACCGACGAGATCTACGACGAGATCTTCTACGAGACGGGCCAGGTCCACAGCCTCGCCGCGGTCGAACCGCGCCTGGCCGACCGAGTCTTCTACACCAACGGCGTCTCCAAGACGTACGCCATGACCGGCTGGCGCATCGGCTACGGCGCGGGCAGCGCCGAGCTGATCCGGGCCATCAACACCCTCCAGTCCCAGATCTCCTCCTGCCCCTCCTCCATCAGCCAGGCCGCCGCCACCGCCGCGCTCAGCGGCGACCAGTCCTTCGTCCGCGACAGCGTCGCCGTCTACCGGGGCCGCCGGGACACCGTCGTCAAGCTGATCAACGACATCCCCGGACTGTCCTGCACCCCGCCGGACGGCGGCTTCTACGCCTTCGTCAACTGCACCGGCCTCCTCGGCACCCGCACCCCCTCCGGCCAGGAGATCCGCACCGACGAGGACGTCGCCGCCCATCTGCTGGAGTCGCAGGGCGTCGCGGTGATCCACGGCGCCGCGTACGGCTCGCCGGGCTACTTCCGCATCTCCTTCGCCACCTCGAACGACGTCCTCACCGCGGCCTGCGAGGCCATAGCCCGCGCCCGCGCCGACCTCTCCTGACCTCCCGAAGGAGCCATCGCCCGCATGATCCGCGTCAACACCGCCTTCACCCGCCCCGACCCGGACCTGGTGAAGCAGCTCAGCGGCTACTCCGCCGCCACCATCCACGAAGCCCAGGGCCGCCTCGGCGCCCTCGACTCGACCATCAAGCCGGTCGACCCCGCGATGTCCCTGTGCGGCCCGGCCTTCCCCGTGGTCTGCGCGCCCCGCGACAACATCATGCTCCAGGTCGCCATCGCCTACGCCCACCCCGGCGACGTCATCACCGTCTCCGCGGGCGAATACGCCGAGGCGGGCTCCTTCGGCGACGTCCTGGCCAACGCCTGCGTCGCCAAGGGCCTGGGCGGCCTGGTCACCGACACCGGCGTCCGCGACACCCGCGAGCTGCGCGAACTCGGCTTCCCGGTGTTCTCCTACAGCGTCTGCATGAAGGGCACGGTCAAGGAAACCGTCGGCCCGATGGCCGAACCCGTCCTGATCGGCGGCGAGATCATCCGCCCCGGCGACGTGGTCCGCGCCGACGCCGACGGTGTCGTGATCGTCCGCCACGAGGACCTGGCGGACGTCATCGCCAAATGCCAGGCCCGCGTCGAGGCCGAGGACGCCTTCATCGCCGCCTACCGCTCCGGCAAGAGCGTCATAGAGGTCTGCGGCCTCGAACCGGTCCTGAAGGCCAAGGGCCTGGTCATCGACTGACCGCCCCGGGCGGGGCACCTGAGTACCCACACTCATGCACCCCGCCCCGCCCTCGGGTTGGCTGGTACGCATGGCTGACAACGCTGTGTGCGAGAACGCGCCACCCAAGCGCGGCCCCGACGACCGGGTCTCCTGGCAGTGGATCGCACCACTGCTCTCCACGGTCGTCACCCCCTTCCTGGCCTTCTGGGCCCTCGTGTTCACCCCCGGCTCCGTGGTCTTCCGCTGCGCCCTCGCCCTCCCGCTGGGCCTGCTGACCGCGGCCTGGGCCATACCCCGGCGGCGGCGCCACATCGGCCGCCGTGTCCTCTACGCCTCCCTGGCCCCGGCCTCGGTGTTCGTCCTGTACATGAGCTGCGCCCGCCCGATGCCGAACCCGTGAGGGCGGCTCCGGGGCTGTCCGTCCGGCGTGAGTAGGGTTGGCGGGCTTGTGTCGTGAGTGGGGGGAGTCGTACGTCATGGAACCGCTGCGCTCGGACGATCCGCGGCGGATCGGTCCGTATGACCTGGTGGCCCGGTTCGATACGGAGGAGCCCGGGGCCAGCGGGCGGGTGGCGGTGCCGGAGCGGCGCTTCATCGGGCGGCTGCCGGGCGGGAACCGCACGGTCGTGATCAGCACCCCGCTGCCCGGCGCCGACGCGGCGCGGTTCGCGGTGGAGGCGGAGGCCGCGCGGCGGCGGTTGGCCGGGGACTGGATCGCGCCGGTGGCCGACCTCGGCGGGACGGGCGAGGCGCTCTGGTACGCCTCGCCGTATCTGCCCGCGCTGCCGCTCCCGGGCGCCCTCGCCGCGCACGGCGGGCCGTTGCCGGAGCGCACCGTCCGCGCCGTGGGCGCCGCGCTCGCCGAGGCGCTGGCGGCCGCGCACGCGTGGGGCGTGACGCACGGCGGTGTCTCGCCCGGCGCGGTGCTGCTCACCGCCGACGGGCCGTGGCTGACGTGCTTCGGCGCGCACCGGTCCGGGCCGCCCGGGGCGGGCGCGGGCAGTCTGCCGCCGGAGCAGGTCGCGGGCGGGCAGACGCTGCCGCCGGGCGACATCTACGCGCTGGGCTCGGTGCTGGCGTACGCCGCGACCGGGCACACCGTCCCGGAGCGCCGCGAACTGCCCGAAGGGCTGCGTACGACGATCGCGCGGTGCCTGGCCCGCGACCCGGCGTCCCGCCCGCAGGGCGGCCGGCTGCTGGCGGAGCTGACGCGTACGGAGGAGGCACCGGCCGGAAGCGGGGCGGTCGCGGCCCTCGGGCCCGGCTGGCTGCCCGGCGCGGTCATCGGGGCGCTCGTCCGGCAGTCCGCCGAGCTGCTGGCCGTGGAGACGGACGTGGCGGGTGGACCGGTGGCGGGCGGCGAGACGCCGGGCGGCCCGTCGTACGAGCCCACGGCCCTGGGGCGGATCTGATGGCCCACCCCCTGAACCATGACGACCCCGAGCAGCTCGGCGCGTTCCGGCTGATCTCCCGGCTCGGCGGCGGCGGTATGGGCAACGTGTACCTCGGCCGTTCGCCGAGGGGGCGTACGGTCGCGGTCAAGACGATGCACGAACGCATCGCCACCGAGGCGGAGTTCCGCACCCGCTTCCGGCTGGAGATCGACGCCGCCCGCGTCATCGGGGGGCGGCACGGCGCGGCGGTCGTGGACGCCGACCCGTTCGCCGACATCCCCTGGCTGGCCACCGAGTATGTGCTCGGCCCGCCGCTCGACGACGCGGTGGCGGTGTGCGGTCCGCTTCCGGAGCGGACCGTACGGGCGCTGGGCGCCGCCCTGTGCGCGGCGCTCGGTCAGTTGCACGGCTCGGACGTCGTCCACCGCGACCTCAAGCCGTCCAACCTCCTGCTCACCGACCTCGGGCCCAAGGTCATCGACTTCGGCATCGCCCGTGCCCTCGGCGACGACCGGCTCACCCGGGTGGGCGCGACCGCGGGCACCCCGGCCTTCATGTCGCCGGAGCAGGCGACCGGGATGGAACACACCGCGGCGGGCGATGTGTTCGCCCTCGCCGGGGTGCTGGTCTTCGCCGCCACCGGACACGGCCCCTTCGGCGGCGGCCAGGCGGCCGACCTGCTGTACCGGGTGCGCTACGCGGAACCCGACCTCACCGGCGTACCCACCGCCCTGCTGCCGGTGCTGACCCGCTGCCTCAGCAAGGACCCCGCCCAGCGCCCCGGTACGGCGGAGCTGGCCCGGGAGCTGGACACCCGCCTCCCCGACGCCCGCCTCCCCGACGCCCGCCTCCCCGACGACCGCCTCCTCGACGCCCGCCTCCCCGACGACCCGGAGGCGTTCCGGGAGCTGCTGCCCGCCCCGGTGCTCGCGGAGATCGCCCGGCGGGCGACGGAGGTGTGGCGGATCCAGCCGGAGCGGCTGCCCGCACCGCCCGGCACGGTGATGCCGGGCGCGGCGCCGAAGGCCCGTATGTCCCGGCTGTCCCGGCGGAAGTTCCTGACCCTCAGCGGGGGGTCGGCCCTGGGGGTGGCCGCCGCGGGCGCGGGGGCGTGGGCGTGGTCCACCCGGGACAAGGGGCCCGGACCCCGCCCGGCCAATGTGCCCTCGCGCGCGGTGTGGTGGGCGAAGGTCGATGAGGCGGACGACGGCTTCAATCCGCTGCTCGCCGGTGACCTGATCCTGGTGCTGTGCGAGAACGCGCTGGTGGCGGTGGACGCGAAGACCGGCGAGGAACGCTGGACCCGGGAGTGGGAGACCGTGCGCGACCGGGGGAAGGCCCAGTGGCGGGTCGTCTCGGACGGCAAGCGGGCGTACGCCTGCATACCCGAGCAGGAGTCCGGGCCGGGGCTCACGGTCCACTCCATCGACCCCGCGAACGGTGAGCCACACCTCGTGGCGGGGCCCTTCCGGGACTTCGACGTGTCCCTCACGGGCCCGGCGCATCCGTTGTTCGTCGCGAACGGCGTGCTGTACGTCATCGCCAGGAAGTTCAGGAACTCCAGCGACAGCGACTCCAATGTCGAGGACGACGAGGGCTGGCACACGGTGGCCATCCGGCTGCGCACCGGTAAGGAGCTATGGCGCCAGCCCTTCTCGGGCACCTACAGCCCCGAGGCGCTCGACGACAACACCGTCGCCGAGGTCGCCGGGAAGCGCCTTCTGCTGGTCCGGCGCGTCGACCACTCGACGGAGGAGGACGCGCTCGGCGCCCGGGACACCCGCACCGGCGAGAAGCTGTGGAGCTGGACGCTGCCCAGGGAACGGCTTGACGACTCGTTCCTCGATCCGGGGCAGCTGGTCGCGGACGACGCACGCGTCTACGTGGTCGGCTGGCAGCTCAAGGCGTTCCGCGTCTCCGACGGGGTCAAGGCCTGGGAGTTCGGCGAGGGCCGCGACAAGGGCGATGTCGAGGACGGCGACCGGCCGTACGGCAGGCCTGCGGTGCGGGACGGCGTGGTGTACGTCACCGAGGGCACCCGCGGGCTCGTCGCCGTGGCGGCGGACACCGGAAAGCCGCTGTGGGAGACGGGCTTCGGCGACGCCGTGCCCAACAGCAACGTCACGCCGGTCATCGGCAGGAAGTACGCCTACGTCGCCCTCGACGGCCGGGCGAAGATCGGCGCCGTCGATCTGCGGACGCACAAGGTCGCCTGGGTCCTCCGCGTACCCGGGAACTTCGACCTCGGCCTGGTGGCTCATGAACGGGCCGGGACCCTGGCGTGGACCAGCGGGCAATTCGTCTGCGCCATCCGCTTCGAGTAGGCCCACGTCCGCTTCGGCTAAGCCCACTCCCGTTCGAGTACGCCCACGTCCGTCAACGGCAGCCGGATCACCGGCAGGAAGACACCCACCTCATGAACCTCCTCGCATCCGGCGACCCCCTCCGCCTCGGTCCCTACCGCCTCCTCGGTGTGCTCGGCGAGGGCGGCATGGGCAAGGTGTACCTCGGGCGGGACGGCTCCGGCCGGGCCGCCGCGGTCAAGGTGCTCCGCCCGGAGCTGGCGCACGACGCGCACATGTCCCAGCGCTTCGTCCGCGAGGCCCAGGCCGCGCAGGCGGTCACCAGCACCGGGGTGGCCCGCGTCCTCGGGGCGTGGACCGAGGGCGGCCGCCCGTGGCTCGCGACCGAGTTCCTGGCCGGGCCCACGCTGGACGACGCCATCGAGCAGCAGGGGCCCTTCGACGAGCCGGGCGTGGCGGAGCTGGCCCGCGAACTCGCCCGTACGCTCCAGGACATCCACGCCGCCGGGCTGGTGCACCGCGACCTCAAGCCGTCTAACATCGTGATGACGTCCTCGGGCCCGCGCATCATCGACTTCGGCATCGCCCGCCCCGAGCACGGCCTCACCCTCACCTCCACCGGCCAGATCCCGGTCACGCCCGGCTACGGCGCGCCGGAGCAGGTGATGGGGCAGCGCGTCGGGCCGCCCGGTGACGTGTTCTCGCTGGGCGCGGTGCTGGCGTACGCGGCGAGCGGGGAGCGCGCGTACCAGGGCGGGCATGTGGCGGCGGTGCAGTACGCTGTGGTGCACGGACAGCCGGAGCTGTCGGAGGTACCGGAGTCGGTCCGCGTGCTCATCGGGCCCTGTCTCGTCAAGGATCCGGCGCAGCGTCCGCTCCCGCAGCAGATCGCGGCGGCGTTCGCCCCGCCGCCGGGAGCCAAGGCCAAGGCCAAGCGGGTGTGGCAGCTGGGGTCGCTGGCCGCCGAGATCAAGCGGCGCGAGGCGGCGGCGAAGCGGCTGACCACCTTCCCGGAGATACCCACCCCCGCCGACCCGGCCGCGCCGTCCCGCCGCAGGCTCCTCACCACGCTCGCGGCGGGCGGCACGGTGCTGGCGGCGGGCGGCGGCGGGGCCGCCTGGTGGCTGCTGTCGGGGGACGACGACGCCGTACGGAACGCCATCGCGGACGAGAAGGAGGCCGTGGTGGCGCGCAAGCCGTGGGACGCCAAGCGGCTGAAGCCCTCGCAGTACGAGAAGGGCACCGCGCCGCCCAGCCTGTGGGGGCCGCAGGGCGCGAGCCCCATGGCTCCCCGGCCCGTGGTCGCCGGTGACCGCGTGGTCGTGGTGGAGAGGTCCACGGTCCTGGGCGGATATGACGTGGCCGACGGCAGCAGCAAATGGACGGTGGAATGCGGCTACAACGCCCGCTGTGCCGCGCCCTCGGACGGGCTCGTGGTGACCATCGGCACCTCGCTGGACGACAGTGAAGGGGCGCTGATCGCGCTCGACAGCGGAACCGGAAGGAGAAAGTGGAAGGTGTCCGCCGACGCCTTGCAGGTCATCGGGGCGGATGCCGAGAGTGTCTACTTCATGGCGTCGGGCACGGACGAGAGCAGCGCCGACCCCGATCGCCTGGGCGCGCTGGACATCGCGGATCGCCGCGTCCGCTGGACGGTGCCCATGCCCGTGAAGTGCTCGACGGTCTCCCCGCCTCTGATCGCCGCGGGCAGCGGACGCCTGGTGATCTGCGGGCAGAACGGAAAGGTGGTCACGCTCGACACCCGCACCGGGAAAGTGGCCTGGAAGCTGACCCGGCGCACGACGGTGATCTACCCGGTCGCTCCCGCCGTCTCCGAGGGAGTCGTCTACCTGGGCGGACCGACCCTGACGGCCCGTAAGGCCGTCAGTGGGGAAGAGGTGTGGTCCCTGCCCGCGAAGAGCGAGCAGTCGAAGACCACGGGAGGCTGGGGACCTCCGGTCATCGACGGCGACGCGCTGTACGCCCAGGACGGTACGGAGATCAGCCGCCGCGACAAGCGGGACGGGAAGACCGACTGGACGCGGCACACGAAGGGCGACATCAAGCCGCAGCTTGTATCCCCGGTGGTGCAGGGCAAATCGCTCTGGGCCACCCAGGACATCGCTGGTGAGGAGGGCGTCGCCGTCTTCAACAAGGATTCGGGCGACCTGGCCTGGACGTACTCACGAGGTCAAGGCGGTGAGTGGCTGATGACGGGTGCGGGCAATCGTGTCTTCCTGGCGCGCATGGGCTCCGTGACCGCCATGCCAGTGTTCTGACGTCCCCGCCACCTGGGTACGGCCGTTCCGGCGCCTGCCGCTCGGGTGGAATCCGGGTGGGGTGGTGGCGTGGTGTGGGGCGGGGCGGGCGGTGGGTTTTTATTGTCGTCCCACGGCAATGGGCCGACCGTCCAGAAACCACGGGTGGGTGTGGAATGAGCCGCTTCTCCGTACGGCACCGACTGACCGCGCTGGCAGGAATTCTGACGCTGTGTGCGTACGGGCTCGCCTCCGGGATCGCTTCGGCGGCCGCGGCGCCTAGCCCCGCGCAGCTGTACGTCTCCGAGTACACCGACAACACGGTGCTGAAGGTGGCCACCGACGGCAGCGGCCAGTCCACCGTCCCCACCAGCGGCCTCGCCCGGCCCACCGGGCTCGCCCTCGACGGCGACGGCGACCTCTACATCTCCGACACCGGCAACAACCGGGTGGTGACGGTGCCCGCGGACGGCAGCGGCCAGGAGACGGTCCCGGCCACCGGCCTCTCCCGCCCGATCGGTCTCGCTGTCGAGCGCGACCACGCCGGTGACGCCGATGACGCCGACGAGAACCTGTTCATCGCCGACAGCTTCAACGACCGGGTGGTCGAGGTCTCCCTGGACAGCGGCGAACAGACCACCGTCGCCGCCACCGGCCTGATGCACCCGGACGGCCTGGCGCTCGACGCGCGCGGCAACCTCTACATCGCCGACTTCGTCAACGACCGCGTCGTGGTGGTGCCCGCGAACGGCGGGCCACAGTTCACCGTCCCCACGGCGGGGCTCTCCGAGCCCACCGGGCTCGCGTTCGACCGGGCCGGAAACCTCTACGTGGCCGACTCGGGCAACGACCGCGTGGTGAAGATCCCGGCGAACGGCGGCCCGCAGCGGACCGTCCCCGCGACCGGCCTCAACACCCCGCAGGGGCTCGCGGTCGACGCGTACGGCAACCTGTTCATCGCCGACTTCGGCAACGACCGGGTGGTGCAGGTCCCCGCGGACGGCGGCGAACAGTCCACCGTGCCCATCGCCGGGCTGAGCAGCCCGGTCGGACTGGCCCTCCCGCCGTCCCACCCCGCGCCCACCCGCCTCACGGCGAGCCCGGCCACCGTGGAACGGCACACCTCGCCCGCGTCCCTGCGGGTCAAGGGGCTGTCCGCCACCCTCACCACCGCCGACGGCGCCCCGCTGCGCGGCCAGACGGTCCGGTTCACCGACTCCACCGGCGCCCGCAAGCTGTGCACCGCGGTGACGAACGCCCAGGGCAAGGCGCGCTGCGACGCCACCCTCCGCACCGGGTCGCGCGCCCGCTACGACGACCTGCGCCACCACGGCTACCGCGCCACGTACGCGGGCACGTCCGCCCCGTACCAGCCCAGCTCGGCGACCGCCGCCGTACGCCCCGCCCGCCGTTACTGAGCCCCCGCCTTCGGGCGGCTCAGCCCGCGGCGCGGCGCCCCAGCAGCTCCGGGTCGGCCAGGACCTGCTGGGTGCCCGGCAGCGGGACCCGGCCCCCGGCGGCCGTCGCGGCCTCCTCCAGCAGCCAGGCCGCCAGCCGCGCCTCGGCGGACCCGGCGGCGGTGGCCATGAACCGCTCCTGCTGCCGCCGCGCCTGCCCGGCCAGGACGCGCAGGACGTGAGCGCGTACCGGGGCCGCGTCCGGGGCGGCGTCCTCGACCAGCGCCAGGAAGCGGTCCCGGCGCAGCCTGCGCACGGTGCACGGGGTGAGCGCCCGGCGCCGGTGTATCGGCCGATACAGACTCGCCCGCCCGGCCCACCGCGCCCTCCTCGGCGGCCTCTACGCGGACGGCCGTCTCGTCGCCACAGGCCCCCGGCGTCAGGTCACGTCGTGTAGCCCGTCACCCGGCCGATCCACGTCATGAAGTCCGCCGCGTCCTGGTTGGCTCCGTGCCCGGCGTCCCAGTACATGAGGGCGTTGACGTCGTCGCCCAGGTTCTCCAGACCGGCGGCGAGGTTGCCGACGACGGTGAGGGAGGTGTCGGTGTCCTTCGTACCGACGCGGATCCACCAGTGCTTCGCCCGGCCGGGGTTCCGGTGGCGGATGAAGAACATGGGGTTCATCAGGTCGAGTTTGCGGGGCAGGTCGCCGTCGAGGCGTGCGCTGTCGTTGCCGGTGGCGTGGCGCAGGCTGTAGAGGGTGAAGTGGCGGGCCTTGGTGGTTCCCGTCCCGAACAGGTTGTTCTCCGGTGCGGAGAGGTCGAAGGGGTCGAAAGCCGGGGTGTTCTTCTTCCGGGCCCCGACGTGGGTGAGGAAGTCGGCCCACGCGAAGCTGGCCCGGTCGCCGGACCAGGTGAGCCAGGTGTTCTTGGCCAGATAGCTCGAACGGTCGGCGGCCGGGAGGGCCTTGAGGTAGGTGGTGGCGGCCGGTTCGAGGTAGGTCTTCACGAGGTGTGCGTCGTAGTTGCGGGCGGTGAGGGGGCCGGAGCCGCGCGGGGTCCTCAGCTTCAGGGAGGCCTGGTATTCGGCGAACGCGGAGCGCAGTGCGCCGGAGATGGCCTGGTCGACGGTGTCGCCGGAACTCAGCGCGTTGCCGCCCCAGTTCCACTCGTACGCCATGTCGGCGTGTTCGAGGTCGGCGATGGGGCACCAGGCGCCGCCCGCGAAGATGGCGTCGCTCGCGGGGGCCGCGCCCAGTTCCCTGAGGTGGGCCTCGTACAGGGGACTGTCGCCGGACGCTCCGAGCAGGGCGGACAGCGCGCCTCCGGCGCTCGTTCCGGAGGAGACGATCCGGTCGGTGTTCCCGGGGATGCGGCCCTTGTTGAAGCGTACGTACCGCACCGCGGCCTTCAGGTCCACGATGGCGGTGGGCGCCGTGCCGTAGTACGTACCGTCCGCGTCGACGAGGGTCCGGCCGCGGGCGCCCGGTTCCACGACGACGTAACCGGCGGCCACGGCCAGCTTGGCGTTGCTGACCATGGCGGCCTGCCCGCCACCACCGCCACCACCGCCCCCGCCACCGCCGGGCGGGGTCATCGGGGAACCGCCGACCCCGGTGGCGTCCGCCACGGACGACGGCATGTAGCCGCCCACCGAGTTGGCGAAGAGGATCGGCGCGCGGGTGGTGTCGACCGCCGTGCCGTCGATGGCGACGGGAACGCTGACGTTCAGGCACTGGTACTTCGCGTCCACCGGGTGTGCGACGTACGTGATGGCCTTGTAGAAGTGGTACGTCACGGCCTTGTCGCCGTCGGCCGTGGCGATGGTCGTCGTCAGGACCGTGTAGTCGTCCTTGTCGAAGACCAGCGTGTCCGTTTCCGCGTCCGTGTCCGAGGGCTGCCGCGAGCGGGCGGCGGCGACGCCGACGCCGACCCCCGCCGTCGACGCCGCGGTGGCCGCGGCGAGTCCTCCCATGACCATGGTCCTGCGCTTCACTGACATCTCCCTGCCGCTTGTCCTTGTCCGTGACCCCGTCGGTGTGTGAACGTATGGATCGTCCGCAATATCGTCAACAATTTTCGCGGCATTCATGGGGCATTCATGGCCAACGCACAGCCGGGGGAACTCCGGCCGGGGGCGCCTCGTTACGAGCGAACGGAACGCCGCATGCGCAGCACGTTTCACAGAGTTCACAGAGTTCGCTGAGTCACTGAGTCACTGAGTCACTGAGTTGCTGAGTTCGCCCACCTTCACGGAGGCCCGGAACCATGACCCGGAACCCATCTCAGCCGTCCCGGCGCGCCATCCTCGGCGGTGGCGCCTTCGCCGCGCTCGCGGTGACGGCGGCCGCCACCGCACCGGCGCACGCCGCCCCCTCCGCCGCCGCCCCGGCGGGCCCGGCGGGCGCGTGGCCGACCGAGTTCCCGCTGCCCGACGGCTTCCTCCCCGAGGGGATCACCATCGGCAGAAGGCCGTACGCCTACATGGGCTCGCGCGCCAACGGCGCCGTCCACCGCACCGACCTGCGCACCGGCGAGGGCACGACGCTCTACGAAGGCGCCACCGGCACCGCCGCCATCGGGCTGAAGGCCGACCATGACGGCCTGCTCTACATCGCCGGAGGCGGCGGAGGCACCGCGCGGATCGTCGACACCCGCACGGGACGACTCGTCGCCACGCACCAACTGACCGACCCCACCGGCCACTTCATCAACGACGTCGTCCTGCTCGGCGACCGCGCCTGGTTCACCGACTCCCGCGACAGCGTGCTCCACGGCGTACCGCGCGGCCGCGACGGCGAGATCCGCTCCCTGCCGCTCACCGGCGACTGGGTGCAGACGCCCGAGGTGAACAACGCCAACGGCATCGTCGCCACCCCCGACGGCCGAGGTCTGATCGTCGTCAGCAGCCAGCCCGGCAGGCTCTACCGCGTGGACCTGAGGACCGGTTACGCCACCGGGATCGCGCTGCACGGCGCGGGTGACGTCGCGGGCGGCGACGGCCTCGTCCGTATCGGCCGCACCCTGTACGTCGTGCAGAACCGGCAGAACCTCATCAGCGTGTTCGACCTCGACGCCGGGGCCCGCTCCGCGACCCTGCGGCGCACGATCACCGACCCCCGCTTCGACGTCCCCACCACCGCCGCCCGCTGGGGCGACCGCCTGTACCTCGTCAACGCCCGCTTCACCAGCCCGCAGACGCCGGAGACGACGTTCAACGGGGTCGCCGTTTCCCTCTGAGCGCTCACCCGCGGGTTTCCCCCGCTGAAACCCGCGGGCCCGGCGCTGGAACCGGAATGAAGCCGGGCTGAAGCCGACCGCCCGCACTCTCTGAGGCATGACCTCACCAGACGAAGCGAACGCACCGGCCATCGCCACCACCCCCGCGACCCCCGTCCACCTCACCCCCGAGCAGGTCGAGGACCCCGTACGCGGCTACGCCGACCTCCGTACCCGCGACGAACTCCCGCACGTGGTCCTCCCCGGCCTCCACACCCCCGTCCGGCTCGTCACCCGGTACGCCGACGTCAAGGCCGCGCTCACCGAGCCGAGGCTGATCCGCGACCGCACACGGATCCCCGGCCCGCCTGCCGAAGCCTCCGACGCCCAGGACGAGTTGATGGAGGCGGCCTCCGCCGGGCTCCCCGCCGAGTACGTGAAGTACTTCGCCGGACACCTCGCCCTCTTCGACGGCGAGGAGCACACCCGCCGCCGCGCCCCGCTGACCCGCGCGTTCACCGCCCGCCGCATCGCGGCCCTGCGCGACTTCGTGGAGCGGACGGCGGACGCCCTGATCGCCGAGGCCGACGCGAGCGGCGGCGGTACGGACCTCCTGGGCGAGTTCGCCTACCCCCTCGCCACCCAGGTCATCTGCGAACTGATCGGCGTCGACGCACGCGACCGCGACCAGGTGTGCTCCTGGATGCGGGACTTCGCCTTCGGCGACGGCAGCCGGGCCGGGGAGGCGCTCGTCGCCCTCGTCGAGTACACCAGGGAACTCATCGCCCGCCGCCGGGCCGAGCCCACCGGGGACCTGATCTCCGCCCTCCTCCAGGGCGTCCGCGCCGACGAGGACCCGCTCTCCGAGGACGACCTCATCGGCATCGTCTTCCTGCTCATCAACACCGGGATCACCCCGCCCGCGCTCTTCCTGGCCCACGCCGCCCTCGCCCTGCTCGACCACCCCGAACAGGCGGCCAGGCTGCACGCCGACCCCGCCCTCCTCCCGCGCGCCGTCCCCGAACTCCTGCGGTACGTCTCCATCGTCCGCGTCGGCGCGACCCTCTACGCCACCGAGGACTTCGACTTCGCGGGCACCGCGCTGCGCAGGGGCGAGGCGGTGACGGTGGCGCTGCTCGCCGCCGACCACGACCCGGGAGAGTTCGGTACGGAGGCCGAACGCCTGGACATCTCCCGGGAGTTCGGCCGAGGCGACGGCCACGTGGCCTTCGGCCACGGCGCCCACTACTGCATCGGCGCCGCGCTCGGCCGCCTCATCACCACCGTCGTCCTCGACCGCCTCTTCGTCCACCGCGCCACCCTGCGACTCGCCGTGGCCCGCCCCGCCCTGGAGTTCGCCCACTGGCCGGGCGACGGCTTCCACCTGCTGCGCCTCCCCGTACACCTATGACGACCCGCCTCGGGGGACGGCCCTCGGCGGCCTGCCCCCCGCCCTGCGACCTCCGCCCTGCGACCTCCGGCCATGCGCCACCCGCCAACGGGGCCGCAGCCACCCCCGCCACCAGCCACTGGCTACCCGCCACCGAGACTCCGGCCACTGGCCCTCGGGAAGCCACCTGCCCCCGCCACTGGCTCAGGCGCCCCGGCCCCCGGCTCCGGGCCACCGAGACCCACCGGCCTGCGGTTTCTGGAAGCCACCGGCTCGCGGCCACTGACCCCGGCCCCTTGGCGATCGGCTTCCGGCCACCGCCCCCGCCATCGGCTCAGGCGCCCGGTCGCCGTACACCGGCTCCCGGGCCGTCGGTCCCGGGGCAGGCACCGGAAGCCACCGGCCTGCGGTCACCGACCGGGCCCCACCAGCCCAGGCGCCCCGGTACCCGGCCCCCGCCACCGGGGCTCGGCCACGGTCTTCGGATCGCGGCTCACGCGCCCCGGCCCAGGTGCGGAGCCTCAGCAACGCGACCACCGCACCGGGGAGTTCGTCCCGCCTCACGGTGGCGTACGCCGACGCCGCGTCGTCGTACGCCGCGCTCCGCGCCGGGCCCTTCGGCTACCGGAAGCCCCGGCCCCCGGCCCCCGGCCCCGGCCCCCGGCCCCGGCCCCGACCCCGCCCCCCCCGCTCAGTCGCGGAGCTTCAGCAATGCGATCGCCGCGTCCGGGAGTTCGTCCCGGCTCAGGGTGGCGTACGCCGACACCGCCTCCTCGTACGCCGCCCCGTCGGCGGCCTCCGCCGCGCTCCGCGAGCGGGCCGACGCCGTCGTCGGCTGGAAGCTCCGCAGACACCGGAACCGCTCCGCCAGCGCGATCAGCCGTACGCCCGTTCCGCACCGCCCCGCCGCCAGGTCGACGTACCCCAGGGCCAGCAGCAGCACCCCGCAGACCGGAAAGTCCGCCCGCGCGCCCAGGAGCGCCGCCAGCCGTTCCGGCAGCGCCGCCGTCCGCTCCGTCACGAGGTCGAGGCGTCCGTGCTGCGCGTGGGCGGCCACCGACACCGCATGGATCTCCAACGCCCAGGGATCCAGCACCTGGCCGTCGTCGGCCTCCAGCGCGCCCGTGGCCCGCCGCCACAACGCCAGACCCCGCTCCGTCTCACCCCGCGCGAGGGCGATCTCCGCGCGTGCCCCGAGGTCGGGCGTGAGCAGGGCCACGGCCTCCTCCGGCCGGTGCAGCACCGCCTGTTCCAGCCAGCGCTCGGCCGCGTCGAGGTCGCCGGTCTGGAGGTTGGCCAGCACCATGCCCCAGCGCAGGCCCAGCATGTCGTTCCAGTCGCCGAGTTCGTCCATGACCCGCATGGCCTCCGCCATGTGGACCCGCGCCTCCGCGCCGCGCTCGGCGTGCAGGCACAGCTCGCTCAGCCGCGAATGCGCCATGATCGCGAGCCACGGCACGCGCCGCACGCCCCGCACGCGCCGTCCCTCGAACGCGCCGAGCATCCGGCGGGCGGCGGCCATGGCCCGTTCCGGCTCGTTCTCGCTCTCCCACAGATAGCCCGCCACCCCCTCCGCGACCCCCGCCACCAGCGGTTCGTCGCTCGCGCACAGCCGCTCAAGGACCGTACGGTCCGGCCCCAGCACCTCGGGTATCCGGCCGAGCACCGTGGCCAGCGCGCCGATCAGGGTGGACGGCGCGGCCTGGGGCAGCCGTCGCAGGACGCGGAGGAAGCGCGGCGCGCCCGAACCCGCCGCGCCGAGGAACGCGTTGACGGTTACCAGCGTCGCGAGCGTACGGACCGGCTCGACGCCATCGGGCTCCGGCCGGTAGTGGGACAGGAGCGGGCCGGTGTCCTCGGCCAGTGCGTTGAGCCGGGTGTAGTGGGCCTCGGTGGCCCACAGCGCGCCGAGGACGGCCGCGGCCGCCACGACCGTCGGCATGTCGCGCGCGTCCAGCCCGATCCGCAGCGCCCGCAGCAGGTTGTCCTGTTCGGCCCGTATCCGCTGCCAGGCGGCGACGGCGTCCGGGCCGAAGGGCGCGTCGTGGTACGCCGTACCGAAGTGCCGTGCCCAGGCGAGGAAACGCGCCGTGACCTGCTCGTCCTCGCCCGCCTCCGCCCGGTGCGCGGCGCTGAACTCCCGTACGGTCTCCAGCATCCGGTACCGGACGCCGCCCGACGGGGTGTCCGTCACCTTGAGCAGCGACTGCCCGACGAGATCCTCCAGGATCTCCAGCGCCTCGTGCCCTACGAGGTGCCCTACGAGGTGCCCTACGAGGTGTTCGGCCGCGTCGCCCGTGAACCCACCCGGGAACACGGACAGCGCCCGCAGGGCCGCCTGCCCGTCCGGTGCGAGCAGGTTCCAGCTCCAGTCGACCACCGCGCGCAGGGTGCGGTGCCGCTGCGGCGCGTCCCGCGAGCCGCCCCGCAGCAACGCGAACCGGTCCTCCAGCCGCCGGGCGATCTCCCCCACCGACAGCACCCGCACCCGCGCCGCGGCCAGCTCGACGGCGAGCGGCAGCCCGTCGAGACGGCGGCAGAGCCCGGCGACGGTCTCGGCGGGCAGCTCGACATCCGGCCGCGCTGCCCTCGCCCGCTGCTCGAACAGCTCGACCGTGGTCGTGGGGTCCAACTCCGGCAGGAGATAGACCGATTCGGAGGCGATCCCGAGCGGCCTACGGCTCGTGGTGAGCACCCGCAGATCCCGGGTCGCCGCCACCAGCCCCCGCACCAGCTCGGCGACGCCGCCCACCACCTGCTCACAGTTGTCGAGCACCAACAGCCCCGGCCCCACCCCCAGCACCCCGACAACCCCACCCAACACCTCATCCGAGGCAACACCCCCGCCACGTACCGCCGGGGGAGCACCGCTGCCGCCCGCGATGAGGTCAGCACCGCCGCCACCCGCCGCCGGGGCAGCACCGCCGCCCGCCACCGGAGACGCACCGCCGCCACCCTCCACCACAGCCGCGAAACCGCCACCCGACGGTCGCCACGCATCCCTCGCACCCACCGCGGAGGCGACCTCGGACACCACGTCCTCATCCCTCGTCACACCCGCCAGCGGCACCAGGTGCACCACCCGTTGCTCGGCCGCCCGCGCCACCGCCGCGGCCAGCCGGGTTTTGCCGAGGCCGCCGGGGCCCACGATCGACGTGACCCGTGACGACCGCAGCAGACCGGCCACGGCCGCGATGTCGCCGTCCCGGCCGAGCAGCGCGTTCGGCTCGTGCGGCACCCCGCGCCGCACCACCGGCGCCTCGCCCCGTAACAGCTCCTCGTGCAGGGCCCGCAACCCCGCCCCCGGGTCGGCGCCCAGTTCGTCGCGCAGCCGCCGCCGGTAGCGCTCGTACGTCGCCAGGGCCGCGGCCGTGCCAGCGGTCGCGGCCTCGCAACGCACCAGCTCCAGCAGCAGTTCCTCGTCCCTCGGGAACTCCCGCACCAGCTCCGCCAGCGGCCCGGCGGCCGCCTCCCGGGCCCCGGTGCGAGCCAGGCCCAGCGCTCGCCCCCGTACGAGGGTCAGGTGTGCCGCCGCCCGCTCGGCCCGCAGCGCCGCCACCGGATCGCCGAAAACGGCACCCGCCACCCCGCCCCCGCCCCCGTCCCAGAGGGTCAGCCCCTCCTCGGCCTCGGCGAGCGCCCCCGCATGGTCCCCGGCCCGTGCCTTCTCCGCGCACGCGGCGGCATGCAGCAGAACGGCCGAGGCGTCCACCCGCTCCTCACCGAGCCCCAGCCGGTACCCGCTGGGCGTGCTGACCACCACCTCCGCCCCGAGCCGCGACCGCAGCCGCGAGACCAGGATCTGCACCGCCTTGACGGGATTCTCCGGCTGCTCGTCCGGCTCCGGCCACAGCCCGTCGACCAGCCGCCCGGTGCTGCACCCGGTCCGCAGATCACCGGCGAGCAGCGCGAGCAGCCCGCGCAGCCGCGGGGCGGTGATCACCTCCCCGCGATACGAAACCGTCGACAGGACGGTCAACTCGATGGTCACCGGGGCAGGTTAGCGAGAACGGCGGCGCGGCAGGCCCGCCCGGTGCGCCACCGCGCCTCCGGCGCGCGACCCCCGCGCATGGGCCCCGGGGCGGGTGATCACCTCGGGACCCGGTCGAGGGGGGCGGGATCAGCGCCCCTTGCCCTTCTTCTTCTGCGGCTTGCTCCAGTCGCCCCGGTGCTTCTGACAGCGGGAGTAGCCGATCATCGCGGGGTTCTGGCAGGGCCTCCCCGTAGCCGTCTTGGTCGACCCGCACTTCACCTGCTTGCCCATACGGTTCCCCTTGCCCGGTCAATGGGTCGATGCCGTCTCCGGTGAAGCCTCACCAGGCAGCGGCATGGCCGACACCGACCACGGACACATGGGGCC
Source organism: Streptomyces sp. NPDC001700 (assembly GCF_053596435.1). Classification (NCBI taxonomy): domain Bacteria; kingdom Bacillati; phylum Actinomycetota; class Actinomycetes; order Kitasatosporales; family Streptomycetaceae; genus Streptomyces; species Streptomyces sp. NPDC001700. Next base: position 552,977 of record NZ_JBSFGE010000003.1, on the reverse strand, counting down.
GAATCCACCCCCTTTGAGACCGGATCCCGGCCGCTACTGCCCCTCGCCCTGGGGCAAGTGCGCCTTCGCGTCCTCGTACGTGGCGTCCCCGGGCGCCTCGGCCGGGGCGTAGACCAGGTGCAGCACCCCGGTGCGGAACGTCGCCGAGGACAGCAGCCGCAGCGGGAGCGTGGTCTCGCCCTCCTCGAACAGCCGCATGCCCTTGCGTACGGCGATCGGGTGGACCAGCAGGTGCAACTCGTCCAGCAGCCCGTTCGCCAGCAGCTGCCGGACGACGGAGACCGAGCCGCTCATCGCGATGTCCTTGCCGGAATTGCCCGGTTCGTTCTTCAGTGCGGTGACGGCGTCCACCAGCCCGCCCTTGATCTGCTCGGAGTTCCGCCACGTGAGCGACAGATCCTGACGCGTCACGACGATCTTGCGGGCGTCACCGAGCTTCTTCGCGAAATCGGCGTCCTCGCCCCCGGCGGCCTCCCGCTCCGGCCACGCCCCGGCGAAGCTGTCGTACGTCTCGCGCCCCAGGAGGAGGGTGTCGGTCGCGCTGAAGGTCGCGTCGACGGCGGCGCCCATTTCGTCATTGAAGTAGGGGAAGTGCCACTGATCGGGCGCCTCTACGACGCCGTCGAGCGAGATGAACAGGCTGGCGATGATCTTCCTCATGATGCCCCTCCACGAGCGGTACGGATGACCCTTCCTCCCCTCAGACCGCGGACCCCGCACAAACTCATCGGTGGGGGCCCTGGCGACACGGAAGCCGGGACGTACGCTGTGGTCGCAGCCGGCGCGTCCCTTCGCGAGGGGGTAGGCGCCGGTCGCAGCTCAGCCGAAGGAGTACCGCATGTCGATGGTCGGCAACCTCCGGAAAGTGGCGCGCCTGGCCCGTCGGCGCCGCCGCGTCGATCTCAACCACCCCGCCCGCTCACCGCTCGGTACGTCGGTCGTCAACTGCGTGGCGTACGTCGACGGCAAGCGCCAGCCCGGCGACTGTCCGGCCGATGAGGCGATCGAGCGGGTGCGGCGCGCGCGGCGCGGCTTCGTGTGGATCGGGCTGCACGAACCCACCGAGCGGGAGTTCTCCGGGATCGCCGAGCTGTTCGCCCTCCACCCGCTGGCCGTCGAGGACGCCGTCCAGGCACATCAGCGGCCGAAGCTGGAGACGTACGGCGACACGCTGTTCACCGTCTTCAAGACGGTCCGGTACGTCGATCACGACGAGCTGACCACGACGAGTGAGGTCGTGGACACCGGCGAGGTCATGATCTTCACCGGGCCCGATTTCGTGGTCACCGTACGGCACGGCCGCCACGGATCGCTGGGCCCGCTGCGCGAGGAGCTGGAGGCCGACCCGGCCCAGCTGGCCAAGGGCCCCTCGGCGGTGCTGCACGCCATCGCCGACCACGTGGTCGAGGACTACCTCGCGGTCGCCGACGCGGTGCAGGACGACATCGACCAGGTCGAGACCGACGTCTTCGCCCGCGAGCCCGCGTACCGGGCCGACCCGGGCCGGATCTACCAGCTCAAGCGCGAGCTGCTGGAGTTGAAGCGCGCCGTGGCGCCCCTGGACCGTCCGATGGAACGGCTCTCCACGCAGCGCCTCCCGGCGGTCGACGTCGACATCCAGAAGTACTTCCGGGATGTCGCCGACCACCTGGACCGGGTCACCGACCAGATCGCGGCCTTCGACGACCTGCTGAACTCCATACTCCAGGCCCACCTCGCCCAGGTGACCGTCGCCCAGAACGAGGACATGCGCAAGATCACCGCCTGGGCGGCGATCATCGCCGTGCCGACGATGGTGTGCGGGGTGTACGGGATGAACTTTGACCACATGCCGGAGCTGCGGTGGCGCTTCGGCTACCCGCTGGTCCTGATCGTGATCGTCACCGCGTGTTTCGGCATCCACCGGGGCTTCCGCCGCAACGGCTGGCTCTAGCGTCTGGAGGAAGAGCCGTCGTCACCCGTCGTGGCGCTGCCGGTAGTGCTCGCGCCAGCGCGGCGTCGCGGCGCCGTCGAGGACGGTCATCACCACGTCGTGCGCCAGCCGGTCGTCGATCGGCATATGGCCGAACAGCACCCGGTGGTACGTGGTGGCGGCCAGCAGGTCGAGCAGCAGGTCGAGGTCGGCGTCCGCGCGGAGGTCACCGCGTTCGATGCCGCGGAGCAGCGCCGCCTTGGTGGTGGCCCGCCGGGGGTGGAAGATCGTCTCGGCGAAGACCCGGTCCAGCTCGGGGTCCCCGGCCAGATCCGCGATCAGCGCGGGCAGCGTACGGCGGCCGAAGGCGCCCCCGAAGGCCTGGCCGATGGTCTCGATGCCCAGGATCAGGTCGCAGTGGGTGCACCCGGTGTCGGGGGTGGGGGCGGTGCCCATGATCTCGCCCAGGGCCGTGATGACCAGCAGCTGCCGTGACGCCCAGCGGCGCCGGATGGCCGGTTTGGTGGTCCCCGCCCGGGCGGCGACCCCCTCCAGGGTGAGGCCGGGGTAGCCGACCTCCGCGAGCACTTCCCGGGTGGCGGTCAGGATCGCGCCGTCGAGCCGCGCGTCCCGAGGCCGCCCTGCCGCCCTGGGCTCGGCGGTGCGGGCGGAGGTGCTGCCGGGGTTTGCCATGGCGCCCAGTATAGGTAGCATGCATTTTCGTTCCGTTCCGTAACGTAATGAAATTAACGGAGGCCCCTATGCCACGGCGGGAACTGACCGAAGAGGGAGCCGCCGACGCGGCCGCGGAATCACCGGACCCGGCCCAGGCGCAGAGCGTCTTCCAGGCCCCGTACACGGCCCTGACCTGGGGAATCGTCCTGTCGGTCGGCCTGGTGGCCTTCGAGTCGATGGGCGTGGCCACGGTGCTCCCGGAGATCGCGGGCAAGCTGGGCGGCCTGAACGCCTACGGCTGGGGCTTCTCCGCGCTGATGCTCGCGAACCTGATCGGCACCGTCGCCGCGGGCCGCTCAGCCGACCGCCACGGCCCGGCCAGGCCCCTCGGCGTCGGCCTGGCCGTCTTCGCGGTCGGCTGCGCCCTGGCCGGGGCCGCGCCGAACTGGCCGGTCTTCCTCGCCGGGCGCTTCGTACAGGGCCTCGGCGTCGGCGCCGTGATGGCCCTGGCGTACACCGTCATCGGCCTGCACTACGCGGAACACCTCAGGGCCCGGATGTTCGCGCTGGTCTCCGGCGCCTGGACGGTCCCCTCGCTCGCCGGTCCGGCCGTCGCCGGGCTGATCGCCGAACACCTCCACTGGCGCGGTGTGTTCGTCCTGCTCCTGCCGCTGATCGCGCTCGCCTGGGCCATGGCGGTGCCCCCGCTGGCACGCCGTGGCCACCCGAACCCGCCCGCCGCCTCCGACGCTGTGCATGAGGTGTGGTGGCGCGGCCCGGTGGCCCGCGGAATCCTGGTCAGCGCGGGCACCGCTGTGTTGCTCGGCGGCCTGCAGTTCACCAACCTCGCCCTGCTGCTGCCGCTCGCGCTGCTCGGCACCGTGGCCGCGGTGCTGGGCCTGCGTACCGTGCTGCCGACGGGGACGTTGAGCGGCAGGCGCGGCGTACCGACCGGCGTGCTGATCCGGTTCCTGCTGTGCGGCGCGTACTTCGGCAGCGAGGCGTTCCTGCCCCTCGGCCTCACCGAACTGCGCGGCCTGACCACCACCGAGGCGGGCCTCGGCCTGTCCGCCGGGGCCATCGCCTGGGTGCTCGGCGCGGCCTGGCAGGGCCGGGCGGACGACCGCTGGAGCGGGCGCTCCCGGGCGCTGCCGATCGCCGTCGGCTGCACGGTCCTGGCCGCAGGCGTCGCGATCATCGCCGCGGGCATCCTGATCGACTCGGTGTCCGCCCTGGTCGCCGTGATCGGCTGGTCCGTCGGCGGCGTCGGTATGGGCATCGCCTTCAACGCCGCGACCACCGACGCCATGGAGCAGGCCCCCGCCGACCGGCAGGGCGAGGCGAGCGGCGCGATGCAACTCGCCCAGACCCTGGCCACCGCCGTCCTCACCGGCCTCGGCGGCGCGGCCATAGCCCTGTCCCACGCCCACGAAGCCCCCACCACCACAGCCCTGACAGCCACCTTCACCCTGACCCTGACCCTGGCCGCCCTCGCCGCCCTGACGGCCCACCGCATCAGGCCCAAGTCCTGAACGGTGCTGACGAGAAGGAAATGGGGACGGGCGCCCGGCGCCTCGTCGTCGGCGGAACGGCCTACCGCTGGCGGCTGCGACGCAGGCCCACCTACTGCCAAGGCCTGGCGTGGTCCCCGTGCACGTACGCGGTCGAGCACGCGGACCACCCGGGCACGACGCTCGTGGTGACCAGCAACCAACCTCACCCGGGCAATTGGCTCGGCCGCGAGGCCAACCCCGTACTGCCATCAGCCGTCGCCCAGGCCATTCAGCTCGCCCTGCGCGACGGTTGACCCCGACGGCCCCGGGCTCCGCGTTCCACCTCGACCAGTCGGCCGGATTCGCACCCCTGCCCTGAATGGAGCCTCAGGTCAGCTGCTGGGTGCCGCGCCAAGCGCTGAGCAGTTCCTCAGGGCCGTACGCCGCCTGAAGGCCGGAACAGCCGACCCCGCTGCGGGAGACCGCCACGAGCGGTACCGGCTCGTCGGTGATCGCCGCCCACCAGGTCGATTTCGATGTCGTTGCTGCGGGTCCAGTAGCCGCAGATCGCCGGGGCGGCGGGTAGGGCCGTGTTCGGCAGATAGTCCCGATAGAGACACTATCGCTACCGATACCAACCAGCCCGGGTTGCGCCAGTGCCTTCACTGGGCACGATGTCGAAGGGCCCGTGGCGGACGGAGTCGTCGCGGATCACTTCGCGGTGGCCCGCTCGATCCATTCGCGGTGGGCCGTCAGGTCGGTGTAGATGCCGGGGCCGGTGGCACACTTCGGATCGGCGTCGCCGTCGCGGCTGGTCGCCCCGAGGAGTTCCCACCGCCCGGGACGGCCCTTGATCAGCGGCCCGCCGGAGTCGACCATGCACGCCTGTGCGTTCTTGGTGGGGCTGTCGGTGCACAGCTCGTTGTCCGCGTTGTAGTTCTCGCTGCACAGGTCGTCGGGGACGATCTTGGTGTCCAGTTCCTGCAGACGGATCGGGAGGTCCGGGCACTCGCTGCCGTCCTCGCAGGTCATTCCCCAGCCGAGGATCCGCGTGTCGGCACCCGTCGGCGCGGATTTCGCGGCCAGCTTGATGGGCTTCGCGTCCACGGGGTGGTCCAGCTTCATGACGGCCACGTCGTTGCGGAACGGCTCGTAGGAGAAGTCCGGGTGCGCGATGACCTTGGTGACCTTCGCTTGGGCACCCTTCGTGCGATCGTGGTCGCCGACCCGCACGGAAAGCTGCTGGGGCTTGACGTTCACCGTGCAGTGCCCGGCGGTCACGATCCAGTCCGGTTTGATCAGGGAGGCTCCGCAGTAGTGGCGGCCGTCCTTCTGCACGCTCACCATGAACGGGTACGGAGAGGTGGCTTCGTGTCCCCCGATGATCGCTGATGCCGTTGGTGTCACTGCCATGGTGAGCGTGATCGCCCCCGCCACCGCGCACAGTGCCGCCTTGCCGCACTTGCCACGCTTGGCCATCTGTCCTCCTGTATCTCGCCGACGTCCTCCAGCCTGTCCCGGTCGGCACCCTCGGTGCGTCCCCCTTTCCGCTCGGCTGGACGTGCCCGAAAGTCGTACGGCACGTCGGCCTGGATCGTGCCGTGGGACGACCGCGAGGTGACGGCGGATACCGTGTGTGCAGGCGATGTTGCCCGTACGCGGACGAGGTGGTGGCGTGAGTGACCGTCAAGGTGGTCCTCCTCGAAGACGAGGAGTTGGTGCGCAAGGGCATCCGGATGATCCTCGACGCCGACCCGGACATCGAGGTGGTCGCCGAAGGCGATGACGGCTCGGTGGCGGTGGAGCTGGTGGCCAGGCACCGCCCGGACGTCGTGCTCACCGACATCCAGATGCCCCGCGTCGGCGGCCTGGAGGTCGCCCGGCAGCTCGCCGCGCTGCCCGATCCTCCCGCCGTCGCGGTGCTCACCACCTTCGACGTGGACGAATACGTCTACGCCGCACTCCAGCACGGCGCGGCCGGGTTCCTGCTCAAAGACACCTCGCCGCGCGAACTGGCCGACGCGGTACGGGTCCTCGCGCGCGGCGAGGCGATGCTCTCACCGCGCATCACCACCAAGCTGCTGGCCGCCTTCGCCACGGGCGCGGTCGCCCCGCAAGCGCGCTCGCGGATGGCGGAGCTGACCACCCGTGAGCGCGAGGTCGCCGTGGCGGTCGCCCAGGGCCACAGCAACTCCAGGATCGCCACCGAGCTGTTCGTGAGCCAGTCCACGGTCAAGGTCCACCTCAGCCGGATCATGACCAAGCTCGACGCCGCCAACCGCACCCAGGTCGCGCTCATCGCCCACGACGCCGGACTGACCTGAACGCCTGACTCATCGCCGGAGCGGCGGGTGCAGAGTCAACCTCCGGTTGTGGGCGCTCCGGTCACCGACGTGGGCAGCGCGGCATCGATCCGGAAGCCGCCGTCACCGGTGGGCCCGGACCCGATGGTGCCGCCGGCCAGCCGGACCCGCTCCGTCAGACCGATCAGCCCGTGTCCCCCGCTGGGGAGCAGAGGCCCACCGTCGGCAGTCGGCTCGGCGGGCTTCTCGGGCGGGCCGTTGACGATCCGTACGCGCACGGTTCGCGGGCCGAACGCGAGGTGGATCTGTGTCGGGGCCCCCGGGGCGTGCTTGTGCACGTTGGTCAGAGCCTCCTGCACGACCCGGTGTGCGGCACGCTCGACCGGCTCTGCCAGCGGCTGCGGCGCGCCCTCGACGATCACGGTGACGGGCAGCCCGGCGGTCCGGGAGCCGTCGGCCAGCTCGGCGATCCTGTCGACGGCCGCGCCGGGGACGGGCGGCTCCCCGGCCCCGGTGGCAGGGCCATCGGCCGGGTCACCGGCCGGGCGGTTTCTGAGGAGCCCCAGCATCTCGCGGAGTTCGGTGAGCGCGCGCTGACCGGCCGTCCGGATGATCTGCGCCGTCTCGCCCGTCATCTCCGGATCGTGGGCGACAACGCTGAGCGCGTTGGCGTGTACGACGATCAGACTCACCTGGTGGGAGACCACGTCGTGCATCTCTCCGGCGATGCGCCGTCGCTCCTCTTCCCGCGCGGCCTCGGCGACGAGCCGCTGTTCCCGCTCGGCGCGCTCCGCCCGTTCGACGAGACCGGCGACGACGGCGCGCCGTTGGCCCACGTAGAGCCCCAGCAGCAGCGGCACCAGACAGGAGAAGACGAAGTTCACCGCGAACCAGGTCACCACGGTCCGGAGGCTGGACCACGCTGCCGCGTTCCAGGGCGCGAGGGCCACCAGCCCGACACCGGCCGAGGCCCAGGCGATCCGGCGGCTGTGCGGGCCGCGATAGGCGCCCTCCGCGTAGTAGGCGAGGGGCGATACGAAGGGCGAGACCTGAAGGACCTTGGCCAGCAGTCCGACGACGAGTACCAGTTCGGGGGCCCGGCGCCGTACGAGCAGCGGCAGTGCGCTCACCGCGGCGATCACCAGGTTCGCCCAGGGAGCGGCCGGCCCCAGGTAGGGGTTCTGGAAACTGTTCCCCACCGCGAGCAGCAATGCGACGACCGTCAGCCCCAAGTCCACGGCGCGCGCCGGCAGGAGGGACGAGCGCGGTACGGGCCGCGCCGCGAGGCTCTGCGCCGTGCCCCCGTCGCCGGGAGGCAGAAACGCCCAGCCGCGCAGCGTGTTCCCGAGCCGGCGGCTGTGACTGGTGGTACTCACCCGGCGAGGATAGAAGGCGACCCCGAGCACCGGACCCGGCGGGCACCCAGCCGGTGCCCACTGCGACGACGCCCCGCAGCCCCGGCGCCAACCGCGACCACGAACGCCGAAGGGCCCCACCGCGAGCGGTGGGGCCCTTCGACGTATTGCCCGGTGAAGGCAATGGCGGAGGATACGAGATTCGAACTCGTGAGGGGTTGCCCCCAACACGCTTTCCAAGCGTGCGCCCTAGGCCTCTAGGCGAATCCTCCGCTGGAGACTCTACAAGACGATCGGGAGTGCTCGCGAACTCGTTCCCACCCCGGTCTATCCGCTAGGGTGGGGGCCAGCCCCTCACGTGGCGCTATCTCACCGAACTCCCCCAGGGCCGGAAGGCAGCAAGGGTAAGTGGGCTCTGGCGGGTGCGTGGGGGGCCCTTTCGTTTGTGGGGGCGTTGTGGGCGGGGACCCGGGCGGCGTCCGGATGTCGGTGGGCCCCGATATCGTCGTAAGCGTGTCGTCCCTCGCGCTGTACCGCCGCTACCGCCCCGAGACCTTCGCGGAGGTCATCGGGCAGGAGCATGTCACCGATCCCTTGCAGCAGGCGCTGCGCAACAACCGGGTCAACCACGCGTATCTGTTCAGTGGTCCGCGCGGCTGTGGCAAGACGACCAGTGCGCGCATCCTGGCCCGCTGTCTGAACTGTGAGAAGGGTCCCACCCCGGCGCCGTGCGGGGAGTGTCAGTCCTGCCAGGACCTCGCGCGGAACGGGCCCGGGTCGATCGATGTCATCGAGATCGACGCCGCCTCGCACGGTGGTGTGGACGACGCGCGGGAGCTGCGGGAGAAGGCCTTCTTCGGGCCCGCGTCGAGCCGCTACAAGATCTACATCATCGACGAGGCCCACATGGTCACCTCGGCGGGGTTCAACGCCCTGCTGAAGGTGGTCGAGGAGCCGCCGGAGCATCTGAAGTTCATCTTCGCGACCACCGAGCCCGAGAAGGTCATCGGCACGATCCGGTCGCGTACGCACCACTATCCGTTCCGGCTGGTACCCCCGGGGACGCTCCGCGACTATCTGGGCGAGGTCTGCGGGCGCGAGGACATTCCGGTCGAGGACGGGGTGCTGCCGCTGGTGGTGCGGGCGGGCGCCGGGTCCGTCCGGGACTCCATGTCGGTCATGGACCAGCTGCTCGCGGGCGCGACCGATGACGGCGTGACGTACGCCATGGCCACCTCGCTGCTCGGTTATACGGACGGCTCGCTGCTCGACGCGATCGTGGAGGCGTTCGCGGCGACCGACGGCGCGGCGGCCTTCGAGGTCGTGAACCGGGTGATCGAGGGCGGCAACGACCCCCGGCGCTTCGTCGCCGACCTGCTGGAGCGGCTGCGTGACCTGGTGATCCTCGCCGCCGTGTCGGACGCGGCGGACAAGGGGCTCATCGACGCCCCGGCCGATGTGGTCGAGCGGATGCAGGCGCAGGCGTCGGTCTTCGGCGGCGCCGAGCTGAGCCGGGCGGCCGATCTCGTCAACACGGGGCTGACGGAGATGCGCGGCGCCACCTCGCCTCGGCTGCAGCTGGAGCTGATCTGCGCGCGGGTGCTGCTGCCCGCCGCCTTCGACGACGAACGGTCCGTCCAGTCGCGGCTGGAGCGGCTGGAGCGGGGTGCCCTGGCGGGCGGTCTGGGCGGTGGCGGCGGTGTCGCTGGTGGGCCCGCTGGGCCTGCTGTGGGGTACGTACCGGGGCCCGACGCCCACGTACCGGCCGGGCCCGCCGGTCCGGCGGCCGCCCGTGCGGCGATGTCCGGCGGCCGTGGGCCGGACGCGGGTGCCCCGGTGGCACAGCCCAGCGCGCCGGACGAGGGGCCGCCCGCTGCGGGCTCCGCGCCTGCGTACGACGCTTCCGGCGGGGGCGCGGAGCCCGCGCCCGGCGGCGGTCCGGCCGGTGACGACGGCGGCGCAGACAGTGGCGCGCGGCGCCCCGGCGCCTGGCCTGCGGCAGGCGGCGGCGGCGGAGGCGGCGGCGCGGCCGGACAGACGGCGGCGCCGGGCGGTGGGCAGCGGCCCGGGGCCTGGCCTGCGAGCACTCAGCCCGGTGCGGGCGGCGGCGGGCAGCAGCCCGGCGGTGCGCCCGCTGCGGGCGGGGGCGGCGGGGGACAGCGGCCGGGGGCCTGGCCCTCGGCTTCCGCGCCGGGGTCGGGGGCTGCCGCGCCCGCCCCGGCCCCGGCCCCGGCAGCGGCCGGGCAGGGGCGTCCGGCCGGTGGGCCCGGCCAGCCGCAGCCGACACCGGGCATGGCGCAGGGCGCCCAGCAGGTGCGGCAGATGTGGCCGGACATCCTGGAGGCGGTCAAGAACCGCCGCCGCTTCACCTGGATCCTGCTGAGCCAGAACGCGACGGTCTCCGGCTTCGACGGCACCACCCTCCAGATCGGGTTCCCCAACGCGGGCGCCCGTGACAGCTTCGCCAACGGCGGTAGTGAGGACATCCTGCGGCAGGCCCTCAACGACGCGATCGGCGTGCAGTGGCGCATCGAGGCGATCGTCGATCCTTCCGGAGGACAGGGCAGTCCGGGCGGCGGTCCGGGCGGGCCCGGGCCGGGAGCGTCCGGCGGTCCCGGCGGCTTCGGCGGTGGCGGAAGCGGAGGCGGCAGCAGCAGCTTCTTCGGCGGTGGCGGTGGCGGAGGCGGAGGCGGCGGAGCAGGCGGCGGCGCAGGCACAGGCGGCGGCGCCAGCGCGGGCGGCGGTCAGCCCGCCCCGCCCCGGCCGCCCGCCCCCGCGCCCCCGTCCGCCCCCGCCGCCCCGTCGGCCCCGGCCCCGGCTTCCGCGCCCGCCGACGCGGGGCCGCCCGCCGAGGCGTCCGCGTACCGGGAGTACCGGGAGCCCGAGCCTCCGCCCATCTCGCCGGAGGAGGACATGCCCGCCGAGGACGACCCGGATCTCGACGAGACCGCGCTGAGCGGGCATGACCTCATCGTGCGCGAGCTGGGCGCCACGGTCATCGAGGAGATCGCGAACGAGTAGGCCACGTAGCGGCCGCGTAGCAGTCACCTAGCGGCCGCGTACGGGCCGTGTAAGGGAGGGGCGGGCCGTGGCCGTCTCCTCCGTACGGCGTAGGGCAAGGCGCCGTAGGAGCACGTAGGCTCGGGCTATCGAAGAGAACCGCAGTCGACAGCCAGGAGCGAACTCGTGATTCCCGGTGGTGGCCAGCCTGACATGCAGCAGCTGCTGCAGCAGGCGCAGAAGATGCAGCAGGACCTCGCCGCGGCCCAGGAAGAGCTGGCCCGTACCCCTGTCGAGGGGTCTTCGGGTGGTGGGCTGGTGAAGGCGACCGTGACCGGTGCCGGTGAGCTGCAGGGTCTGGTGATCGACCCGAAGGCGGTGGACCCGGAGGACACCGAGACCCTCGCGGACCTCGTCGTCGCGGCCGTCCGCGACGCGAACCACGTGGCGCAGGAGCTCCAGCAGACGAAGCTCGGCCCGCTGGCACAGGGACTGGGCGGGATGCCGGGCCTGCCCTTCTGAGACCGTTCGACGGGCGCTGTGCCCCGTTTCGACCGGCGCAACCGAATATTCATATGCGGTACAGCCACCGCGCGGCGGCGCGAGATTGGATGCAGGCGTGTACGAGGGCGTGGTCCAGGACCTTATCGACGAGTTGGGCAGGCTGCCCGGCGTCGGTCCCAAGAGCGCGCAGCGGATCGCCTTCCACATCCTCCAGTCCGAGCCCACCGACGTCCGACGTCTCGCTCACGCGCTGACCGAGGTCAAGGAGAAGGTGCGGTTCTGCGCGGTGTGCGGGAACGTCGCCGAGGCCGAGCAGTGCCGGGTCTGCCAGGACCCGCGCCGCGACCCCGCGGTCATCTGCGTGGTCGAGGAGCCGAAGGACGTTGTCGCGATCGAGCGGACGCGCGAGTTCCGCGGCCGCTATCACGTGCTCGGCGGGGCGATCAGCCCCATCGAGGGCGTGGGCCCGGACGATCTGCGGATCAGGGAGCTGCTGGCCCGGCTCGCGGACGGAACGGTCACCGAGCTGATCCTGGCCACCGATCCGAATCTGGAGGGTGAAGCCACCGCCACGTACCTCGCGCGCATGATCAAGCCCATGGGGCTGAAGGTCACGCGCTTGGCCAGTGGTCTTCCCGTCGGGGGAGACCTGGAGTACGCCGACGAGGTCACGCTGGGTCGTGCCTTCGAAGGGAGAAGACTTCTCGATGTCTGACGCAACGTTGCACGACGCACACCCGGACCCGGACGACTTCGCGGTCCAGATCGCCGATCAGATCGAGAGTTTCATCGTCGCGGTCACCGAGGTCGCCAAGGGCGACGAACCGGACAGCGCTGTGCCGTTCCTGCTGCTCGAGCTCTCCCAGCTGATCCTCGCCGGCGGCAGGCTCGGCGCGCACGAGGACTTCGTACCGGACGAGCGGTACGAGCCGGACGCCGGTCCGGAGCCGGACGTCGACGAGCTGCGGGAGCGGTTCGCCCGGCTGCTGGAGCCGGTGGACATCTACTCGGAGGTGTTCGACCCGTACGTACCGCGCAGCGAGCCCGTCCCCTGCCGCATCTCCGACGACCTCGCCCTGATCATCACGGATCTGCGGCACGGCATGGCGCACTACCGCGAGGGCCGGATCAGCGAGGCGCTGTGGTGGTGGCAGTTCTCGTACCTCTCCAACTGGGGTACGACCGCTTCCGCCGCCCTGCGCGCGCTCCAGTCGCTCGTCGCGCACGTCCGGCTGGACAGCCCGCTGGACGAGCTGGACGGGCTGGACACGGACAGTAACGCGGGCGGGGACGAGGCGCTGGCGGAGGAGGCCGGGCGGGTCATGGCGGCGGAGATCGCGGAGCCGCTGGGGCTGCGTTCCCTGCGCCCCTGAGTCGCACCTGAGCCGCCCCTTGAGCCGCCCCAGAGCCGCGCTTGAGACGCCCCGGGGGCGCCCCTGGGGCGCCCCTGAGGCGCCCCAGGGAACCCCGCGCGCCCTGTGAGCTGGGTTACGTTCCCGTGTGCTTCGCCGGGAAGCGGGCAGGGTTCGTCGCTGAACGAGTGGTGCGGGATGCCAGGAGTATCCGCGGTACGGGGACGTTGTGCCGCATGATCCCCCTGGTCCGCCCGGGTCCGTCTGGTCCGACCTGGTCGGGTGGTGAGGCGTGTGTCTCGCTATCTGATATTGGGAGGGCACTTTCCGGCCGCTCGTTAGACTGAGCCGACCGCAACATTGAGATCTGCGAGGAGCGCACGTGGGCCTTGTCGTGCAGAAGTACGGAGGCTCCTCCGTTGCCGATGCTGAGGGCATCAAGCGGGTCGCCAAGCGAATCGTCGAAGCCAAGAAGAACGGCCACCAGGTGGTCGTCGTGGTTTCCGCGATGGGCGACACGACGGACGAGCTGATCGATCTCGCCGAGCAGGTATCCCCGATTCCTACTGGGCGCGAGTTCGACATGCTGCTGACCGCGGGAGAGCGAATCTCCATGGCATTGCTCGCCATGGCGATCAAAGACCTCGGTCACGAGGCGCTGTCGTTCACCGGCAGCCAGGCAGGAGTCATCACCGACGCGGTCCACAACAAAGCACGGATCATCGATGTCACGCCGGGGCGCATCCGCGACGCGCTCGAACTCGGCGCGGTCGCGATCGTCGCGGGCTTCCAGGGCGTGTCCCAGGAGAGCAAGGACATCACCACCCTCGGCCGGGGCGGCTCGGACACCACCGCGGTGGCCCTTGCCGCGGCCCTGGACGCCGAGGTGTGCGAGATCTACACCGACGTGGACGGAGTGTTCACCTCCGACCCGCGCGTGGTGACGAAGGCTCGCAAGATCGACGAAATCCCGTACGAGGACATGCTGGAGCTGGCCGCGAGCGGCTCCAAGGTGCTGCATCTGCGCTGCGTGGAGTACGCGCGCCGCTACAACATCCCCATCCACGTACGGTCGTCGTTCTCCGGCCATCAGGGCACCTGGGTGCGCAATCGGCAGGAAGCGGGAGAAGGAGAAGAAGGCATGGAGCAGGCGATCATCTCCGGGGTCGCGCACGACACGTCCGAGGCCAAGGTCACGGTCGTCGGGGTGCCGGACAAGCCGGGTGAGGCCGCGGCCATCTTCCGCACGATCTCGGACGCCGAGATCAACATCGACATGGTGGTGCAGAACGTCTCCGCCGCGTCGACCGGACTGACCGATATTTCGGTCACGCTGCCCAAGACGGACGGCCACCGGGCGATGGAGGCGCTGACCAAGGCGAAGCCGCAGATCGGCTTCGACTCGCTGCGCTACGACGACCAGATCGCCAAGATCTCGCTGATCGGCGCCGGGATGCGGACCAACCCGGGCGTGACCGCGACCTTCTTCGAGGCGCTGTCGAATTCCGGGGTCAACATCGAGCTGATCTCGACCTCCGAGATCCGCATCTCGGTCGTCACCCGCGCCGACGACGTGAAGGACGCGGTCCGCGCCGTGCACAGCGCGTTCGGCCTGGACAGCGACAGCGTCGAGGCGGTCGTGTACGGAGGTACCGGCCGATGACCCGGGCCGGCGGCGCCGGTGGCCGGAAGCCGACGCTCGCCGTCGTCGGTGCTACCGGTGCCGTCGGCACAGTCATGCTCTCGATCCTGTCCGAGCGGGCCGACGTCTGGGGCGAGATCCGGCTGATCGCCTCGCCGCGGTCGGCCGGCCGGAAGCTGACCGTCCGGGGCGAGCAGGTCGAGGTGATCGCGCTGGGCGAGGACGCCTTCGACGGCGTCGACGTCGCGATGTTCGACGTCCCCGACGAGGTCTCGGCCCAGTGGGCGCCGGTCGCGGTGAGCAAGGGCGCGATCGTCGTGGACAACTCCGGCGCCTTCCGGATGGACCCGGACGTGCCGCTGGTCGTGCCCGAGGTGAACGCGCACGCGGCGCGGGTCCGGCCGCGCGGCATCATCGCCAACCCGAACTGCACCACACTGTCGATGATCGTCGCGATGGGCGCGCTGCACGCCGAGTTCGGGCTGAGCGAGCTGATCGTCTCCTCGTACCAGGCCGTCTCCGGCGCGGGCAAGGAGGGCATCGACGCCCTGCGCGAGCAGATCGCGCTGGTCGCCGGTACGGAGCTGGGTACGCACCCGGGCGACGTACGGCGGGCGGTCGGCGAGACCGGGCCGTTCCCGGCGCCGATGGCGCTCAACGTGGTGCCGTTCGCGGGCTCGCTCAAGGAGGACGGCTGGTCCTCGGAGGAGCTGAAGGTACGGAACGAATCCCGCAAGATCCTCGGGCTGCCCGGTCTGCGGGTCACCGCGACCTGTGTGCGCGTGCCCGTGATCACCACCCACTCGCTGGCCGTGCACGCGCGGTTCGAGAACGAGGTGACGGTGGAGGCGGCGCACGAGATCCTGGCCGGTGCGCCGGGCGTGGTGCTGTGCGACAACCCGGCGGAGGGCGAGTTCCCGACGCCGGCCGATGTCGTGGGCACCGACCCGACGTGGGTCGGCCGGGTGCGGCGCTCGCTGGACGACCCGAAGGCGCTCGAACTCTTCGTGTGCGGCGACAACCTCCGCAAGGGCGCGGCGCTCAACACCGCGCAGATCGGGGAGGTCGTCGCGGCGGAACTGACCGCCGCGTAGCGCCCCGTGCGGCTCCCCGTGGATCGCCCGTGGAGAGTGCGCCGCACGAGGTGCACACCCCGGACAATGTGAATATCCTGTGATCTGGGTAATGGCCTGGACCAGTTGATCCGGGCCAGCTGGCCTGTCCGACGAACCGCTCCCCGCTTGCTGCAACCGACAGCGAGCGGGGAGCGTCTTTCTGGTCGCCCACCAGTGGGCGCTGTGAAAACTGGGCATAGGGGAGAGTTGGGGCGCATGGGGGGATCTGGTGCAGCGTCAAAAGCGGTGCCTCGCGCGTACAACCCTGACGGGGGACAGCGTGTCCAACAGACGTGGCAGAGGCATTCGGCATCGCAACGGTTCCAGGGCGCGGCGGCACGGCAGTGCGGCCCCCGCGTCCGCGCACATCAGGCGGCATGCCGGTGATCGCGCCATGGTCGACCGCCCGCCCCGCCACCCTCGCGACAGGGCGCGAGGACGCTGACGACGCGATGGCGATGGCAGCGGGGACCACAGTCGATCACCTCACCGAGACCTACCGCGCCCACTACCGGTCGCTGCTGGGTCTCGCCGCGCTCCTCCTCGACGACACCGCGTCCTGCGAGGACGTGGTGCAGGAGGCGTTCATCCGCGTGCACTCGGCGCGCAAAAGAGTCCGCGACCCCGAAAAGACCCTCGCCTATCTGAGGCAGACGGTCGTCAACCTCTCCCGCTCCGCGCTGCGCCGCCGCATCCTCGGGCTGAAGCTGCTCTCCAAGCCGATGCCCGACATGGCCAGCGCCGAGGAAGGCGCGTACGACCAGCTGGAGCGCGACCAATTGATCAAGGCGATGAAAGGGCTGCAGCGCCGCCAGCGCGAGGTCCTCGTGCTGCGCTACTTCGCCGATATGACCGAGGCCCAGGTGGCCGAGACGCTGGGCATATCGCTCGGCTCGGTCAAGGCGTACGGCTCGCGCGGCATCGCGGCGCTCCGCGTCGCCATGGAGGCCCCCGCATGAACCACGAGAACGACACGCCGGGCCCGGAGGACCCCGACCGGAGGGACGACGTGAGCCCCGGCGGCACGGGTCCTGACGGCACGGGTCCTGACGGCACGGGTCCTGACGGCGCGGGTCCTGACGGCGCGGGTCCTGACGGCGCGGGTCCTCGCGGCGCTGGCTCGGACAGCACCGGCGCGGACGGCGCGGGTGGCATGGACGAGCAGGCGCTACGGCGGATGCTGCGGCACGCGGTGGACGACCTGGAGCCGACCCCGCACTCCCTGGAGCAGCTGCGGCGCGCGGTGCCCGCCCGCCGCGCGCGGCGGCGCCAGGCCCTGGTCGGGGCCGCGGCGGCGGTGGTGCTCGGCGGCGCCGCGCTGCCCGCCCTGGTGCATGTGACGTCCGCGAGCAACGCCTCGAACGACCGCCCGGCCAACGCGGCCAGCAGCCACCGCACCCCGCAGGGGGGCGACAACGGCGGGCGCGGCGAGGGCAGCGGCGGCAAGGACCCCGACGGGCCCTCCGACAAGGCCCGCACGGAGCACCGCGACCACAAGGGCAAGGACGGCGAGAAGGGCGAGGACAAGCCGTCCAAGGGCGCCCAGGGCGGCGACTCGGGCGGCACCGCCCCCGACCCCACCAGCACGCTGAACGCCACCTCGCCCACCTGCTCGCGCACCCAGCTCGGCGGGGGCGGCGGGTCGGCCGGAGCGGCGGACGGCGAGGGCCGGATCTACGGCTCGTTCCGTGTCGTGAACACCTCCGGTCAGGCCTGCGTGGTCGAGGGCGACGGCACCTACGGGGTGGCCGCCCAGGGCGCGGCGGACCCGGCGAAGGTCTTCTTCGTCGATCACACGGCGGGGGACGCGGCCAGCGGGCTGCCCGACCCGGCCACCGAGCCGGGCACTCTGATCCTGCAGCCTGGCCAGGGCTACGACGTCCGCTTCGCCTGGATACCGGCGTCCGGCGGCGGCACCAGCGGATGCCCCACATCCGGCGGTGATACGCCGACCACCAGCCCCTCCCCGGACGCCGCGGGCGGCCCGGCGGACCAGCCCGGCTCGGGTGAGCCGAGCGGCGCCCCGGGCGGCGGTGGCGAGCAGCCTGCCGCGAGTGTCCAGGTCAGCTATACGCCGGAGGCGGGCGAGCCCGCGATCGGCGGCGTGACCCTGAACGGTGCCTGCGCGGGGACGGTCTACGGCACCGGCCTGCTGGCCTCCTCCTGAGCGCCGTCCGCGGCGTTCTCCCGGCGGCGTGAAGCCGGGGCCCGCCGCCGGGGGCCCGGCGCGGGGCCCGTACCGTGGGGGTGTGTATCGGTTTCTGCTGACACCCCGCTGGTGGGTGATCAACGTGTTCACCGTGCTGGCGATCCCGTTCTGCCTCTTCATGGGCAGCTGGCAGCTCAGCCGCTTCGAGACGCGCATCGACACGCACGAGCAGCAGCAGGACGATGCGGCCGGTGCCGAGAAGGCCGCGGTGAAGCCGCTGGGCGACCTGCTGCCGGTCACCACGGAGACCTCGGGGCGGCGGGCGACCGCCACCGGCCGGTATGACACCGAACACCAACTCCTCGTACCCGACCGGCGGCTCGGCGGCCGTACCGGTTTCTATGTGCTGACGCTGCTGCGCACCGACGGGGGCAAGGCGCTGCCCGTCGTCCGTGGCTGGCTGCCCGGGAACGCCGACTCCAAGGCCGACACCGCCAAGGTGCCCGCGCCGCCGTCCGGCCGGGTGACGGTCACCGGAGCGCTCCAGGCGACCGAGCACGAGGGCAGCGGCGGGTCGGCCGCGAGCGGCGCGCTGCCGCGCGGTCAGCTGGGCATGATCAGCGACGCCTCGCTGGTCAATCTGGTGCCGTACACCGTGTACGACGCGTGGATCACCTCCTCCCAGGCCCCCGGGGCCCTGCGGCCGGTGCCCCCCGTGGTGGCGGAGGGCACCGGGCTGGACCTCAAGGCGTTCCAGAACCTCGGCTACACCGGTGAGTGGTTCGTCTTCGCGGGCTTCGTGGTCTTCATGTGGTTCCGGCTCTTCCGGCGCGAGGTCGAGGCCGCCCGCGACCTCGCGCTCGGCCTCACTCCTGACGGGCCTGCGGCTCCGGAAGACTCGGCTTCGGAAGGCTCGGCTTCGGAAGATTCGGACTCGGCGGATTCAGATGACGCTGAGCGAAATCGATCTCCAAGCGCAACTGCTTGATCCGCTCCTCGACCACGAGCGAGCCGTGCCCCGCGTCGTAGCGGTAGACCTCGTGCGGGGCGCCGCGGCGCACCAGCCGGTCCACGTAGTTGTCGATCTGCCGTATCGGGCAGCGCGGGTCGTTCACCCCGGCCGAGATGTAGACCGGGGCCCGCACCTCGTCCACGTAGGTCAGCGGGGAGGACGCCTCGAAACGCTCGGGCACCTCCTCCGGGGTGCCCCCGAGGAGCGTGCGGTCCATCGCCTTCAGGGCCTCCATCTCGTCGTGGTAGGCCGTCACATAGTCCGCGACCGGGACCGCGGCCAGGCCCAGCGCCCAGGCCTCGGGCTGGGTGCCCAGACCCAGGAGCGTCAGATAGCCGCCCCAGGAGCCGCCCGACAGGACCAGCCGCTCGGGATCGGCCAGCCCTGAGGCCACCGCCCACTCCCGGACCGCCGCGATGTCCTCCAGCTCGATCAGCCCGACCCGGTGCTTGAGCGCGTCCGTCCAGGCCCGCCCGTATCCGGTCGAGCCGCGGTAGTTGACCCGGACGACGGCGAAACCGTGGTCGACCCAGGCCGCCGTGCCTGCCGCGAACGAGTCGCTGTCGTGCCAGGTCGGCCCGCCGTGGATGTCGAAGACGGTGGGGAAGGGGCCCTCGCCCTCGGGCTTCTGCACCAGCGCGTGCACCCGCCCGCCCGGTCCATCCACCCAGGCGTCGGTGACCGGCACCGACACGGGGGCCTTGAACCCGGGCGGGTCGAGCACGGTCCGCCCGGTTGTCGACCGCACCTGCGGCGGCTGCTCGGCCGAGGACCACAGGAACTCGATCGCGCCGTCCGGCCGCGCGGAGGCGCCCCCGACCGACCCGGCCGGGGTCTCGACGCGGGTCAGCTCACCGGAGGCCAGCTCATACCGCCACAGCTCGCCGCGCGCCTGGTGGTCGTGGGAGACCAGCAGCGCCGAGCCGTCCGGGAACCAGTCCGCGCCGACATCGCCCGGCAGGTCGATGGCCAGGGCCGTCTCCACCCCGGTCAGCGGATCCCACACCATCGGCTCCCACCGGCCCCGCCGCTGGTGCCCGACCAACAGCCGGGTGTCCCCGGCGACCGGCGCGAAGCCCATGACGGCCAGGCCCAGCTCCTCGGTGCCGCCCTTGGTGTCGTCCAGCTCCGCGACCGCCGTGCCGTCGAGCCGGACGACCCGGATCGCCGAGTGCATGGCGTCGCCGTGCTCGGTGTGCTCGACCGCGATCAGCGTCCCGTCGTGCGACAGGTCGCCCACCCCGGCCGACTCCCGGTGCCGGTAGATCTCCCGGGGCTCGCCCTCCGGCGGCACCACATGGATCGTCGAGCCCTCCTCGTCCGTGGACCGGCCGACGACCGCCGTGCCGTCCCGGCCGAGCGCGAGACCCGCCGGGTAGGAGGGTTCGAGACCGGGCGCGGCGGGCTCGTCCGTCTCCGGCTGCCCGGCTTCGCGGCCCGCGCCGCCTTCGAAGGGCTGGCGCAGCCAGACCCCGAACTCATCACCATCGGTATCCGAGAACCACCAGATCCACCGGCCGTCCGGGGTCAGCACCCCGTCCGTCGTCCCGTTCGGCCGGTCCGTCACCTGGCGCTGCGCGCCGGTGGCCCGGTCCCATGCGTACAGCTCATATGTGCCCGTGGCGTTCGAGACGAACAGCGACCGGTCGGGGGCGTCCTCCGCCCACTCCGGCAACCCCACTCGCGGTGCCCGAAACCGCTTTTCCCAGTCCGGCATGGACTCCGTGCTCTCAGTCATGACCCCATTCTGCGCCGCACCCCGACATCCGCGCTGGCGTCCCCTCGCGCCTGTGGATAACGTTCGCGGCGGGCATGGACAGACGGGGCCGTAATGGAGGGGGAGATGATGGGCGACATAGCCGCGACCGTGGAGACATATTGGGCGACGGCCCAGGCCAGGGACTGGAGGGCGTTCGGCGCGACGCTGGCCGACGATGTTCGCTACGAGCTTCCACAGACCCGGGAGCGGGTGGTCGGCCGGGACGGTGTGGTCCGCTTCAACGCCGAACAGCTCGGTGAGTGGAGCCTGGAGGTCGAGCGCGTGGTCGCCGACGCCACCCAGGCGGTCTCCTGGGTCCGGTTCAGCGACGAGGAGGAGGAGACGCAGGGCATCAGTTTCTTCACCGCCGCGCCGGACGGCAAGATCCAGACGATCACCGATTTCTGGCCCGCCGCGTACGAGCCTCCGGCCGGGCGTGACCAACTGACCGAGCGCTTCTGACGGATCCCCACCTGACAGATTCGATCTGTCAGGTTCCACCTGTCAGACCCCCAGCCCCCAATCCCCCAATTCCCCGTACCCACCCCGCGATTCCCCGCCCCGTCCCCCTCCACCCCTCCCGGCGCTCGTCTAGCGCAGTTTCACCGGCAGCGTCTCGACGCCGTAGACGATGGACAGCTTCCGGTACTTGAGCTTGTCGGCGTCGACGGCCAGCCGCATCTCCGGGAATCGCCGGATCAGTGCCGGGTAGGCCGCGCGGAGTTCCATCTTGGCGAGTTCGGCGCCGATGCAGCGGTGAATGCCGTGGCCGAATGCCAGGTGGGAGGACGCCTGCCGGTGCGGATCGACCCGATCCATGTCCGGGCCCAGCTTCTCGTCGCGATTGGCGCCGCTCAGCGAGCACAGCACCAGATCCCCGGCGGATATCTTCGTGCCCGCTATCTCCATGTCCTCGCGCGCGAACCGCGGGAACGCCACCTGGACGACGGAGAGATAACGCAGCAGCTCATCCACGAAACGGTCGACGACGTCCTCCTGGTCGCGTATCGCCGCGAACTGTTCGGGGGCCTGGAGCAGTACGAGCGTGCCGAGCGCCAGCATGCTCGCGGTGGTTTCCAGACCGCCGGTCAGCACCCCGTCGGCCAGCCCCGCCAGCTCCTGGTCGTCGATTTCGTCGCCGTGCTCCTTCACCAGCATGCCGAGCAGCCCGTCACCCGGTGATTCACGCTGCTTGCGGACGATTCCGTGCAGATACGCGAGCGAGTCCGACATGGCGCCGAAGGACGCGTTCGCCCCGCTGCCCAGGTCGAATCGCGCCGTGCTGTGCCGCTGGAATTCCTCGCGGTCCTCGTAGGGAACGCCGAGCAGTTCGCAGATGACGAGGGCCGGAATGGGGAGCGCGAACATCTCCACCAGGTCGACCGGCCCCTCGGCCGCGGCCATCTCGTCCAGCCGCTCCTCCACGATGGCGTGGATGCGCGGGGTGAGCCTGCTGAGCCGCCGCATGGTGAATTCGGGCGTCAGCAGCCGCCGCAGTCTCGTATGTGTCGGTGGATCGCTGAAGCCGAGACCGCCGGGATTCTGCTGTTGGGCGAGGCCGACGGTCTTCTCGGCGAGGTTGGTGAAGTCGGAGCTGAACCCCTTCGCCTTTCCCAGCACCGCCTTGGTCTCGTCATAGCCGGTGACGAGCCAGCCATTGATCCCGAAAGGGAGCCAAATCTTGCTGATAGGTTCCTTTGCCCTAGTTATGGAGAGATCTGCCACGGGGTCGAGTCCGTCCCGCTTCAGCGGTGCCAGCGTGGCATCCGGAAGAAACGACATCTTGGACAGATCGAACCCGTTCTTCTGAATCTTCGTGAAGTACTTGCGGCCCAGCCACGTGACGATGTTCGAGCGGAGATTCGACATGGGCGCAATACTGCCCTGCCGCGGCGGGTCGTCCGTCACACGTTGGCAGACGCGTCCCGGTGTGATGTACCACAGCCGCGCGGCGGTCCTGCCGCGCCCGCCCGCCCGGGCCGCTTCGTGATCAGTGCGGTGGCGCGGGCCGGGGGATCGGAGGAAAGTGAAGATATCGGGCGTGACGCGCGGTCGATGAGGTATGCGCCCCGGCCGAGTGCGGCCGAGTGCCCGGTGGAGTGAGCGGCGGAGTGAGCGGAGTGAGGTGAGCGGCTTGCGGGAGAGGTTCCGTGCTGTCCAGGGAGCACCGTGCTGGGTGAGCCTGATGGCAGCCGATCTGGACCGCGCGCACGCCTTCTACGGAGATCTCTTCGGCTGGACGTTCCGCCCCACGCGGTACGGGCACGGCCGCTACACCATCGCGTGCACCGACGATGGCGTAGCGACGGTCGGCATCGGCGCGTCCGCCCCGTCGGCGGATGTGGCGCTGCCCGTCACCTGGACGACGTACTTCGCGGCGGACAGCGCGGACGAGGTGGCCTGGCGCGTCCAGGAGCGCGGCGGCACCGTCGCGGTCGGGCCGCTGGAATTCGGCAACGGCCGGGTCGCCTGGGCGTCCGATCCGGAGGGCGCCATCTTCGGCATCTGGGAGGGGGACCTCACCTCCGCCTGGTGGGGTGAGCGCAGGCCGGGTGCTCCGGTGTGGCTGGAGTTGCGTACGCGTGACGCGTTCGACGCGGCGCTCTTCTACGGCCATGTCTTCGGCTGGGACGCCCAGCCGCGCGAGCGGTGCGACGTCCGCTTCGAGCATGACCGGGTGGTCCTGCACATCGACGGGAAGGCGGTGGCCGGGCTGCGCGGGGGCGCCCTGGAGGCCGCCCCCGATCCGAGTGTGCGCCCCCGCTGGCATGCCTATTTCCGGGTCGAGGACGCCGACCGGGTCGCCGAACGCGCCGTGGAACTGGGCGGAAGCGTCGTTTCCCCGCCGGGTGACACCCCCTATGGCCGCATCGCGGCGCTCCGCGACGCCGAGGGCGGAATCTTCAGCGTGGCGGCGGTTCAGACGACGGTTCAGCGAGGCTCGACGGGTGAGCGGGACGGCGCCTAGGATCGGAGATACGGCATCGCGTGTCGGTCACCGGCTGGGTGAGGCATGGAGGTGCCCGTGAGATTGCCTTATTGGGAGGCATTCCACAGTGTCAGTCGAGCTGAATCACACCATCGTCCACTCCCGCGACAATCGGGAATCCGCCGAATTCCTGGCCAATATTCTGGGCCTGGAGGTGGGGGACGCCTGGGGGCCGTTCATACCGGTCTCCACCAGCAATGGGGTCACCCTGGACTTCGCCAGTATCCCGGCCGAGTCGATCACCATGCAGCACTACGCGTTCCTCATCTCCGAGGAGGAGTTCGACGCGGCGTTCCAGCGGATACGGGAACAGGGCATCACGTATTACGCCGATCCGCACGGTAAGCAGCCGGGCGAGATCAACCACCACTACGGCGGCCGCGGGCTGTACTTCATGGACCCGGCCGGTCATGGCATGGAGATCATCACCCAGCCTTACGACAACGAGCCCGCCTAACGGCGACGAGCCCTCGTAAGGGCAACGAGCCCTCGTAAGGGGCATTCCGGCGCGGCCGGGGCCCAGCGCCCCGGCCCGTTGGTCTCGGCGCGTCAGCGGTCGTGCGGTGTGATCCGCCGGTAGCCCGCCCGGGCGTTGACGACGCGGGCGCACGCCGTACCGACGACGGTCGCGCCGAGCAGGCACGCGAGCCAGGCGCCGTCCCGGCCGCCCGCCCAGGTCAGCTCCCCGGTGGGCGGGATGGCGAAGGCGTTGAGGAACAGCCAGCACAGCACGGCCGTCCCCGGCGCCGCCACGAAGCGCGCGCACAGCCCGAGCACCGAGGCGAACAGCGACAGCGCGATCAGGGCGAGCGTCGGCCGCCCGTGCCCGCCCAGCGAGTTGAGGACGGCCACCAGCAGCAGGGCCCCGGCGACCGCCGCGGACCAGATGACCGGGGTGGCGACGGGCTCGGGAACGGGCCTCATACCGACGCTGAGCTGCCGCCACTCGATCATGATCACCGTCTTTCTCGCGCGTCTCCGGGGGTAGGAACACCCGAACGCGGATTGTTCCACCGGGCCCCGGAGCACTTCCGCCCATTACTTACTCTTTACCATTTGTTACGGTGGCGGGACGACACTTCGACCTGCGCGACCTGCGCGAAGGCGCGCTCGAACGAGGGGATGGCTGTGGGTGTTCCGCGGTTGAGCAGTACGCCGTTGCCGGGCATTGGAGTCCGTTACGACCTGACGACACGGGACAAGGGCCGCCTGTCGGTGGTCGCGCACCGGGACGGCGGGCGGACGCTGAGCGCGTACCGCCGTGAGGATCCCGACGAATGCGCGCTGTCCACCCGGCTCACCCCGGGCGAGGCGGAGGCGCTCATCAGCGCGCTCATGCCCGCGCACCACAGCCCCACGCTGCTGTCCACCACCGAGCTGGGGCTGGTCGCCGAGCGGATCGAGCTGTCCCCGTACTCGTACTGGAACGGGCGGGTGCTGGGCGAGACGCGGACCCGCACCGACACCGGCACCTCCATCGTGGCCGTGCTGCGCCGGGCGGACGCGATCCCCTCCCCGGCCCCGGACTTCCGGCTGGCGGGCGGCGACATCCTGATCGTGATCGGCACGCGCGAGGGCGTGGAAGCCGCCGCGGCGATATTGGGGCGGGAGTGACAGACGGATGCACTCTTCTGCCCTCTTCCTGATCGAGTTCGGTGCGGTCATCCTCGGGCTGGGGCTGCTGGGCCGACTCGCCGGACGCTTCCAGTTCTCGCCCATACCCCTCTATCTGCTCGCCGGGCTGGCCTTCGGCGAGGGCGGGCTGCTGCCGCTCGGGGCCAGTGAGGAGTTCGTCGCGATCGGCGCCGAAATCGGCGTCGTCCTGCTGTTGTTGATGCTCGGGCTCGAGTACTCCGCGAGCGATCTGGTCAGCAACCTCAAGACCCAGTACCCGGCCGGGTTGGTCGACGCCACGCTCAACGCCCTGCCAGGCGCCGCCATGGCGCTGCTGCTGGGCTGGGGTCCGGTGGCCGCCGTCGTACTGGCCGGGGTCACCTGGATCTCCTCGTCCGGTGTCATCGCCAAGGTCCTCCGCGACCTCGGGCGGCTCGGCAACCGCGAAACGCCGGTCATCCTGTCCATCCTGGTCCTCGAAGACCTCGCGATGGCCGTCTACCTGCCGATCGTCACCGCCCTGCTGGCCGGTGTCACCCTGGCCGCGGGCAGCGTCACCCTGGCCATCGCGCTCGGCGTCGCGGGACTCGTCCTCTTCGTCGCCGTCCGCTTCGGCCGCCACATCTCGCGCTTCGTCTCCAGCGACGACCCCGAGAAGCTGCTGCTGGTGGTGCTGGGCCTGACCCTGCTGGTCGCCGGGATCGCCCAGCAGCTCCAGGTCTCCGCCGCCGTGGGCGCCTTCCTGGTGGGCATCGCCCTCACCGGCTCGGTCGCCGAGGGCACCCACAACCTGCTCAGCCCGTTGCGCGACCTGTTCGCCGCCGTCTTCTTCGTCTTCTTCGGCCTGCACACCGACCCCGCCAGCATCCCGCCGGTCCTGCTGCCCGCCCTGGCCCTGGCCGTCGTCACCACCTGCACCAAGATCGCCACCGGCTACTGGGCCGCACGCCGCGCCGGGATCTCCGTCAAGGGCCGCTGGCGCGCGGGCGGCACCCTGGTGGCGCGCGGCGAGTTCTCCATCGTCATCGCCGGACTCGCCGTCACCGCGGGCATCGAACCGTCGCTGGGCCCCATGGCCACGGCGTACGTCCTGATCCTGGTCATCATCGGCCCGCTCACCGCGCGCTACACCGAGCCCCTGGCGCGCCGCCTCATCCGTCCGGGGCCCGCCGCGGCCCCCGCCGCCGACACCGCACCCACCGAGCCGAAAGCCCGCGAAACGCAACGCGGTTGACACTCCGGACAGCGCCGCGACACGATCCCGCCGGTGGAGATCACGGACCTGACACCGGCGGAGCGGCGCGTCTGGCGGGCCTTCCCGCTGGGTGAAGGCGTCGATTTCCGTGACAGCGAGGACGACGACCCCGAGGACGGCGCGTCCTGGGGTCCCGACCGGACCATACGCGGCGACGTACTGCGCGCGCTGCTGCTGGCCGGGCCGGTGAGGGACGGCGAGGTCGCGGGCCTGCGGCTCATCGGCGCACGCGTCACCGGACGGCTGCGGCTCACCTTCGGCGTGGCCGAGCACCCCGTCATCCTGCGGTCCTGCCACTTCGAGCAGCGGCCGAGCCTGCACGGGGCGCAGACGAGGGCGCTGGTGATCAGCGACTCCGTACTCCCCGGGCTCGACGCCGGAGCCCTCCGCGTGGACGGGGCGCTGCGCCTCACCGGTTCCCGGACAGCGGGCCCCGTACGGCTCGCCGGTGCGCGAATATCCGGCGCGCTCTTCGTGGACAGCGTGCGGCTGGGCACCCCGGGGGCCGAGTCCGAGGAAGCGGTTCTGCAGCTCAACCACGCCACCATCGGCACTGACATCTGGGCGACGAAGCTCATCGCCCACGGACAGATACGCCTCAACGAGGCCACCGTCACCGGCCAGGTGAACCTCGACAACAGCGAACTCCACGCCCCCGGCGGCACCGCCCTGCACGCCGAGAACCTGTCCGTCGGCACCGATCTGCGCGCCATGCGGCTGCGCGCCCACGGCCGCGTCAACCTCAGCGGGGCCCGGGTGCCGCGCCACCTCAACCTCGCCTACGCCCGGCTGTCCCACCCCGGTGACCAGGCCCTGCGCGCCAGCAGCTGCGTCATCGGCGAGCTGTGGTTCCGCGAAGCCGCCCTCATCGAGGGCGATGTGAACCTGCGCCGCTCCCAGATCGACCTGCTGCACATCCGCCCCGAGGTCTGGCCCGACCGCGTACGGATCGACGGCCTCAGCTACCGCAGCCTGGCCCCGCACCTCCCCGCCGAAGAGCGGCTGCCGCTCCTGGAGCGCGAGAGAGAGGGCTATCTCCCGGCCTCGTACGAGCAGTTGACCACCGCCTACCGCGCCGCGGGCGACGAGGCCGCCGCCCGTACCGTCCAGCTCGCCAAGCTCCGCCGCCACCGCCGCACCCTGCCCCGCTACGCCCGCGCCTGGGGCCACCTCCAGGACGCCACCGTCGGCTACGGCTTCCGCCCCCTGCGCGCCGCGGGCTGGCTCGGCGCCCTGCTCCTCACCGGCACCCTCGCCTTCGCCGTCCACCACCCGCGGCCCCTGAAAGCGGGCGAGGCCCCCGACTTCAACCCGGTCTTCTACACCCTCGACCTGCTCCTCCCCATCATCGGCTTCGGGCAGGAGGGCGCCTTCGCCCCGCAGGGCGGGTACCAGTGGCTCTCGTACCTCCTGATCGTCACCGGCTGGATCCTGGCCACCACCACGGCGGCGGGCGTCAGCCGCTCCCTGAGCCGTCAATAAAGACCGGCGTCACTCCTCGGCGAGCACCACGATCGCGTCGCCCTCGTCCAGGACCAGCGGCGCGGCCTTGTCGGGGTTGAGGAAGACCCCGTAGGCGGGCGGTACGTCGGCGTGGCGCGCCAGCCGGTAGCCGAGGGCGGTCTCGCCGCGCCGCCGCGCCGCCTCGATGACCGTCGCGAAGTTGGCCTCGGCCCCGGGCACCAGGTAGTTGGCGGCCGGTTTGAGGTAGATCTCCGATCCGTCCGGGTCGAAGAGGTCGATGAACACCGTGTAGAGGTCGCGGTTCTCGGTCAGCTGGGTCAGCAGCAGGCTGATGACCTTGGTGCTGACGATGAAGTCGTCGGCCTTGGTGACCTGGGCGATCTCCCGGTTGCTGTCGTCGTTCATCTCCGTGACGATCGAGTACGGGTCGCCGAGCCGCACCTCGATGTCGCGCAGGTGCAGCAGCGTCACCAGCGTCCGGTCGTCGGCGCGCTTGGGGTCGATGGTGTCGTCGGACAGCACCACGATGTGCTGGTAGCGGCCGAGGTCGAGGGTCTCCAGGGACGACCTGCGGGTCGGTTCGCACCGCCGGTGGCCGACCGTCAGGTTCTTCAGCCCGTCCGGTACGCCCTTGCGCGGCCGCCGCGGTGCCGCGATGTCCACCGCCGAGCCGGGTTCGACGAAGCTGTCCAGCAGTGTGATGAGCTTCGACGCCCGGGAGTTCCAGCCGATCAGCAGGGTGCGGTCCGGCACCGGCGGCCGTCCGGGCGCGGTGGTGATCGCCGACGGGACGATCTCGGGCCGGGTCTCGGCGCGACGTATCAGCAGATCGTCCTCGGCCATCACCAGCAGCTGATCGTCGGCCCGGACGACCGTGTCCATCGGCGGGTTGACCAGCACCTCACCGTCGCTCCTGCGCAGCCCGGCGGCCATGCCCAGCCCGTAGTGGACCAGGGTGTCCGCGTACGTCGAACCCGCCAGCGCGGGCTCCTCGTGGAAGTAGAACTCGTTGCCTTCGAAGCTGAGCAGCTCGTTGAAGACGCTGGAGAGACCCGACTGCCGGTGCGCCTGGGCGATGAGCCGTACGGCGATGTCGTCGGCGTCGACGATCAGGGCGTTCGACCCGGACGCGAGCCGGGCCGCGGGCAGGTTGTCCGAACTCTCCACGGCCGCCACGACGTTCGGCCGCGTGCCCTTCCACTTCCGGCTGTTGAGCAGCAGGAGCACCTTGATGACGTCCGTGTCGGTGTCGTCCCCGACCGGCGGCAACACCATGATCGACTTGGCGGTGTCGGGGCTCACCAGCTCCAGGTCGCCGCGCTCCAGCGGGCTTCCGGAACGGCAGACCACCCGGGTGCGGCCGGTCGCGGGGATCCGGTGGCGGATCTGGTCCTCCATGTCGACCTTGTCGTGGTCGGCGAGGATCACCACACAGGAGCGGCGGGCGCTCTGATTGGCCTCCACCAGCTCCGCGATCACCGTGAACACCTGGTCCGACCAGCCCAGCACGATCGTGTGGCCGCGCTCGATCAGCCGCGACCGGCCCTTACGGAGCATCTGGATCCGGTTCTCCAGACCCGTGGTGAGCACACCGATGAGCGCGCTGACGATGAAGATGCCGCCGATCGTGACGGTGAGCATCAGCACCAGGAACAGCGGGCGGCCCTCGTCCCCGCCCATGGTGCCCGGATCGAGCGTACGCAGCAGACTCATCCACACCACGCCCGACCAGCCGCCGCTCTTGCGGGTGTCCTCGTGGCTGAACGCGACGACCAGCGTGGAGACGAAGGCGATCAGCGCGAGCGAGGCGAGGCCGAGCCAGCCGATCAGGGCGGGCGTCCCGCGGTCCATCGTGCCGTCGAACCAATACCGCAGCCGGTCCCGCAGCCTCATCACACGTCCCCATCCCCCCGGCCACCCACCGGTCTTACGGTCTCCCAGAGCAGTTGATCATTCTCGCAGGGTTACGTTCGTCCGGCTCACCAGGCGGCGTGCGCCTGCGGCCCGGCCTCGACGGACGGTTCGCCGCCCGCCTCGGCGAACGCCTGCAGCGCCTCGATCAGATGACGGCGCTGTCCGGCGGGCATGACGTCGACGATGCGCGCGATCTCCTGGCGGCGCCGATCGGTGACTTCGGCCACGACCCGCCGCCCGTCCGGGGTGAGCGAGATCATGCTGGTACGCCGGTCCTCGGCGGAGACGCCGCGCGCGACCACGCCCGTCGTGACCAGGCGGTCGATCATGCGCATGGCGGTCGACGGCTGGACCCCCAGCTCCCCGGCCAGCCCGGACAGGCTCAGCGGCCCTCCGGCGTCCAGGACGACCAGCATCCGGAACTGCGGCAGCGTCAGGGACTCCTCCACCGCGGCCAACGACCGGGCGGAGACGGCGATGAGCAGCCGGGACGCGGTCAGCACGGCGGTGACCATCGCCTCGGCGTCGGACTCGGGAATGTCGGGCTCGGCGGCCTCGGTATCGGGCTGGGGGCCTAAGTGATCGGGCGGCATAGGCCCTTTCTACTCCCCACCCCAACCCCCACCGCACGCCGCCGTACCTCCCCACTATTGCGAATCTCTTGCAATAGCGATCGCCATGCAGCAAGCTGAAGCGGTACGGGGTCGGCCCGACTACCTCTCGAGACCCGCGCCTGGGTCGGTCCGGGCACGTCCTTCCCGATAGGTGATCGCCTTCTCACTCGGCACCCGCCGGACGTTGGCCGACCCCGTTCCCGTACCTCTCCCTGCCATCCTGAACGCATGGCGGAACTGAACGGACAGCCTGCAGACCCTGACGCCCTGGCGACGTTGGCGCTCACCAACTACGGCCACTTCACCAGCATGCGCGTCGATGACCAGCGTGTACGCGGCCTGAGCCATCACCTCGAGCGCCTGGCGCGGGACTGCGCGGCGGTCTTCGGCGCCGACCTCGACCCCGACCTGGTCCGGCGCTACGTGCGCCAGGCGGCAGCCGATCGCGGCAGCGCGTCCGTCGTCCGCGTCACGATCTTCGACCCCGGCATCGACCTGGGCCACCCGTCGACGGCGAACACCCCGAACATCCTGGTCACCGCCCGGCCCGCTCCCGCCCTGCCCCTGCCTCCCCTGCGGGTGAAAACCATCCGCTACGAACGCGACGCCCCGGCCATCAAGCACACCGGCCTCTTCGGCTCCCTCCACACCCGCCGCGCCGCACAGCTCGACGGCTACGACGACGCCCTGTTCACCACCCCGGACGGCCGGATCTCCGAGGGCCCGACGTGGAACGTCGGCTTCATCAGCGACGACGACGTGATCTGGCCCGAAGCATCCGTCCTCCCCGGAGTCACCATGGCCCTGCTCCAACACCACACCGCCCACACCACGGCCCCGATCACCCCCGCCGACACCCAGCACCTGCACGCGGCCTTCGCCACGAACACAAGCATCGGCGTGCGCGCCCTCTCCACCATCGACGAGACCCCGCTGCCCCCGGAACACCCCCAGCTCGCCCGCCTGCGAGACACCTACCTGACCATCCCCGGCGAACCCCTGTAGCCAGCCCCACTCTCAGCCCAACTCCTCCCGGGCGGGCAGATCCTGGGCGATGCCTTCAAACGAGCCCCTCGACGCAGTCGGCGATGCGCACGAAGAATCCGATCGGCGCGATCTTCGTGACACATCCGGTGACAACCTGACCGACACGCTCCAGGAACCGAGGAAGCAGGTCCACGTGCTCAGCCCACTCGCGGAGCACGATGCCCACCTGGTGATTGTGCTCGGCGTGCCACACCACCTCGCCGGTGACGCCGAAGGGTCGTCTACCGATGACCTCACCGGCGCAGCGCAGCGCTCGCGCACCCGGTCAACTGGACCTGGCAGAGGCCCGCTTGGCCAAGCCTGACGGTATCCACTGGGCGCCAGCAGCGCCGCCATCGCGGAATGTGGCTGCGCGACGCCACCCCGCTCCGCGCTCCTCGAATTCGTAGCGAACGGTGGCAGTCCCCCGGTCGCCCCAAACGAGTCAGGGGCCCGATCCGCTTTCGCGGATCAGGCCCCTGACCTGTGTTCCTTCAGTCGGGGTGGCGGGATTTGAACCCACGACCTCTTCGTCCCGAATTAGGCCCTGGAAGATCGCCGACCAGGGATCCAGGCCAAAACTGCAGGTTAGAGTGTCGGGATGCGCCGGTCTCCGTTGGCGCTCCGGGGTCTCAACCTCGAGATCATCTCCAGGATTTCTCCATGGACGCGGTAAGTGCCCTCCGCGAAGCAGTTCAACTCCGCCTTGTCACAGCCCGCGCGGGAGCTCCCCACCCAGCTTGGGCCCGCTCAACTGACGGCCAGGATCTTCGACACGCCCCGTCAGAACCTCGGTTGACGACAGTCAGCCACGATGGCGGGGAAGTCGACTGCACACAGTCCCAGCCCCCACCGTCATGAGGCTGTCGCATGTCCTCAGACGCGATCGGTACCGACACCCTCCACGCTCTGATGAGTCTGGTCGCCACGGGACAGAACGGAGGCCCGCGGCGTCTGCGGAGGGTGGAGTACCGGGCGCAGTACTCACGCAGGCTGCCGGTCCATGTCCAGCCGTGCATGCACGCAGCGTCTCGGCGGTGTGTGCATCCATCTCCGAGATGGATTTGCGATGTGAAGAGATGTCAATTAATCTCTTTGAGGCATGGGTTGACGGACGCGAGAGTTGGACGCAATGACGCGAGATCGAATAGTGCTGCATGAGCGCGAGGGCAGAGTGCGGGACTACTACGCTTCGGAACTGGCCCAGCACCGTCCAGGCGAGTTGCTTATCGCCCGGGAGAACAGTTACGACGGCACGGCCGTGCGCGCGGATATGCGCACGATCGATCGGAGCAACGTCACTCGCCTGTGGGAGTTCAAGATCAGTGCGAGCTACGAGGCGCTTGGGCAGATCCTGGTGTACGTGGCCATGGCACGCCGGGCTGAGGAAGCCGCCGGCAGGGACTGTTTAATCCGTGGCGTCATCGCAGCGTTCGAATTTCAACCCGAGATCGTCTACACCGTTGAAAGGTTGAACCTTTCGATCGAGCTAGTCACTCTGCCGCCCGTCCTCGCCCACGCAGGCGGCATCCCGACCGATGCAGAACCCACATCGCTTCCCGCGATTCCCCGCCAGTCCGGGCTGCTCGCCTCGACGGGAGCCGAGCCCAACCAGCAGGAGACGCCATGAGTACGCCGTTCATCAGTCAGCAGAAGCTGATCAACACCGACGACATCCCCGAGGACGAGAGATACGGGGGCCTGCGCATCCTGCGTGTCAGTTCTGACGAGGAGGCACGAGCCAACTTCGAGCAGCATCGCTACCGCTTCCAGCATGAGAGTGAGAAGCGGCACGCTATCCGCGGCACGCTGTGCCTAAAAGGTGCGGAGGACGGATACCGCATCTGCGTCACAGTCCATCCCAGCCTGCGGCAGTTTACGGACCTCGTAAGGTATAACCCTTCCGATCCGCCACGCGCTGTCGACTACGAGGCCAACGGCATGAAGGCCGCCCACCTCAAGACGCAGAGCGACTTCAAGGGCGCGAAGGCCGCCAACCGTGGTGACTTCAGTCGGTACATCTTGGAGGCCATCCGCGGTGAGCGGGTCGCATACCTGCCTACCGTCACCGGATGGCAGTCGGTCGAGGAGTTCGAGGAGGACCCGCAGCCCATTTTCGTCGCATTCGATGAAGCGAACCCGGTGGCCATCTACGGCGAGATCTACCTGCCCAAACGGCCCATCATGCAGGCCGACGGACAGACCCAGACCGCCGCCCTCTTCGAGGCAGCGCAGAATCGTCTCGCTCTCCAGAACGGTGCGCTTGACACCTTCTTCGTGACACTTGAGGTCGAACTAAAGGTTGACGTCGACGCGGCGGCCCAGAGTTTCGCAGATCGCAATGGACGCGGCACGAAGAAGAACACCAACCTGGTGGCGACCTTCGACACCTCGTCCGCCCTGGCCAAGCTGCGCAACCAGGCAGTCAAGGGCACCATCTTCGAGAACCGCGTCGCCGATGGCCGCAGTA
The DNA here is from genome assembly GCF_053596435.1 of Streptomyces sp. NPDC001700. Taxonomy (NCBI): domain Bacteria; kingdom Bacillati; phylum Actinomycetota; class Actinomycetes; order Kitasatosporales; family Streptomycetaceae; genus Streptomyces; species Streptomyces sp. NPDC001700. The sequence goes on along the minus strand of NZ_JBSFGE010000003.1, from coordinate 519,360 downwards.
CGGGAGCCACGCTCACCGCGGTGCAAAATATCGTCGACGCATCGACGCTCGAGCAGATGCTGCTCAACGTGATCTCCCACGGCAACCGCAAGCGCGAGCACATCAAGCACCACCACATCGAGGCGGTGCTGCCGTACTGCCGCGAGTTCCTGCAAATGTTGGAAGGTCAATTCGGCGGCGCCTGGAGCGACACCAAGCAGGCCGACACCTACCGACGGCTGTACGTCCATGGATGGGCATTCGCCCTCAAGGCCCTCGCACTGGCCTACAACCAGGTGCGGCGCGACAAACTCGGGCCGATCATGGACGCGATGCAGAAGGAGACTGCAACCGGAGACGACACGACTGAGCAGTTGGTGAAGAGGTTCACCGAGATCATCGCGGAACAGTCGGTGCCTACTCCGGCGGTGTCCTTTGACGAGTTCAAGCAGCGCCTGGCTGCCATCGACTGGCGGCGTGACCGCCGGCATTGGATTCGGATCACAGGTTGCCTGCAGGAGAAAAGCGGCACCAAGAAGACGGTGAAGCTGAAGAGTACTGGGGAGGCCGTCGTCGCAGCGGCAGCCTCGAACACGCCGGCGCACATCGGCCAGGTCGAGAACAAGATCCTTTCCGACACCTGGACCGAGCTCACTAGTGACGAATCCGAGTCCATCAACTAGACACCCACGCCCCGGTCGGCGCTGATCTAGTGGCCGTCAGTCCTTAGCCCGCAGCCTTGCTGTACCTGAGGGCCGCCGCCGCGGATCCCGCCTTGGATCGACTGGTGGAACCCGCCAGAAACAGCCTCACGCCCCTGGGGCCGTGGAGGACCCCGCAACTCGTCGGAGATGGGCTGACTCACAGATGGGCCCTCAGTTGCAGACTTTTCGCAACTGAGGGCCCATCTGCTGTCGGGCGTCAGCATTCCCGCGTGATGACACCATCTCGACCTGGTGACCTCTTTTCCCGAATTAGGCCCTGGAAGATCGTCTATCTGTACTAGGTCAAAGGTGCAGGTCAGAGGGTTGGAGGGCATCGGTCTCCGTTAGTGCCTCAGGAATCCCGACGCAAGATCATCTCCAGGAATTCTGCAAGGCTCGCTCACGCTCACTGCGCGCGATGCCGGAGCCGGCCTGTGGTCCGCAGATCCGTGTTCCGCTGGCCGCACCGCCCGCCTCGGCCTGAGGCACCGCGAGCCTCGGAGGCTAGGCCCTTCTACGCGGGACTGGAACGGCCATGTATAGCTGCCGGAGTCCCTGCATGGCGGCATGGAACGCAGCCGCGATCTCGCGTGCCTTCTGCTCGCTCTCGATCGCCCATATGGAGATGTAGTCAGGTGCAATGTTGGCCTGCGTCACCGTGCCAGCAGATACCAATACTTCAACCGCGGACCGCAGGACTGCCACTGCCTCGTCTGGGATGGTGGGCCCACTGCCGGCCAGAGCGTCAAGCTCCACCTTCCAGCGCGATCCCTGGCGAGCGATGCACACAAAGATCGCATCGTTGGTCTTGGCGCTTCTGTAGGCCGCGTGGTGAGCGTCCGGTTTGGTGCAGTCGGGGATGAGTGCAGCGGGGAGAGGCGTTCCAGGCGTCGGCATGCTGACATCGTCGCAGGGGCTCCCACCGTTAATCAGACAAACACCCGCCGTCGTAGCGGACCCCACGCTGCCTGGACGGGCCGCAGCGAACTCGCCCGCTCGTGGCCGGCGTCACGCGGAAGCGCGACGTGGTGCGGGAATGAGCCCCTGCCGCTCGTCGTCCTCGGGGCGGTCGGTGGGCGGTGTATCCAGGAACGCGCGCAGCGCCTGACGGAACTCTTCAATCGTCTGCTTGTAATCGTTCTCGCAGTCGCCGTAATCCGGCGTCCACCCGCCGTCTGGATCGGCCCCTCCTTCGTCGACCTCCATGCAGGACAGCGCGGCTGACTCCGAGAGGATGGTCACGATGCTGGTGATCTCCTCGCCGTAGTCAATCAGTGCTTGCGGGCCTTCGGCGCGAACGACGGCGAAGGCCCGGAACATGGCGCGGAAGGTTGATTCTTCGTCGGTCATGGTGACCGAGTTCCAGCCATTCAGCAGGTCGCGGGCGGTGACTGCGGCCTCGTCGGCGGCCAGCGTGAAGGCCAAGGCGGCATCGCGCTGACTGGCACGGCGCCACTGTTCGTACGCGGCATGGGTCGCCTGCTCGGCCGCCTGTTGGGAGGCCTCGGCGGCAACTTCGGCAGCGCGACGGGCGGCGTGGGCCTGGCGTAAGGCGCCGTACAGGGCAAGGCCACCGACGAGGGTCGCGGCCCCCGCGCCGACCAGCGCACTGATCAGTTCAGGTTGCATGGCGGGATAATGCCGGGTTGCCAGGTCAACGGGGCGCCTACGGCGGGAGTAATACAAGACTGGGACATGATCCTGCCCGCCGCGATTGGGTGCGAGCGTGGGCCTACTGACGCCAGCGTTCGCGGTGATGCCGCAGGCATTCCATGTCGATGGTGTGCTGAGGGTGGGTGCGCAGGCTGCCGGTGGGCTGGCCGCTGCGGATCACAGTGAGGTCGTCTTCGATGACGATGGCGCCGACGTCGAGCATCACGTGGCAGTTCGGGCACAGGCAGAGGACGTTGCCAGTGGTGTCTGGGCCGTTATGGGGGGACCCAAGGGCCCGGACGTGAGCGCCTTCGTGGCCACCCGGGCCGACCGCGAGTACGGCTGGGCCGGAACTCGTGGTGCACCCGGTGGTAGTCCCCAGAAGCGGGGCGTGCTCAGCACTCCGATGGAACTCCACGACCGGGTCACCTGCGCATTACGAGTTGTCCGATCTTCGTCCGAGGTGGTCCAGAGACGTCCGCCCACCAGGCATCGCAGCAGGTCAGGTGACGCGACGGACGTCTGTGGACGGTCCCGGACGACCACAGAATGAGCGGCAACCGAGACCAGAAATGAGACCGCCCGGGGCAGCAGGGGCTTGTCCACGCGGCACGTTGACACCGAACGGTTACCAGGGCAAGGCAGATAGACCGCCACGGAAGCCCCATAACCCGGTAGTCCGCAACTCGCAGCAGCCCTGCCAGCGCCGTTTCGTACACTGAAGTCGGCGCGGGGCCGACCACGAAAGGGTTCACCATGAACTCAATGAGCCCCAGCGACTCCCTTCTCGACACCGTTGCAGTCCGCGACGAACTTACGTGGGCGATCCAGCTCCTCTACGGCAACGACCGACAGGTTCGGAGCTACTCGGCAGATGGCCCACTGCCCACAGCGGCGACGCTGGTCTGGCAGATGAAGACCGAGCCAACGAACCTCAGCGAAGGGGACATCGCCCGCCTCCGCGCTGCCCAGGCACTCGCCAAGGTGATCATCACCTCCGGGTACGCCTTCAACGCTGCAGCCAGCACACAGAGCAACGAAGACTGGCCTGATCTGCTGACCTTCGTCCGCGAGGCCATAGCGCGGTGGCTTGCATGGCGCGATGACCAGCCTTGGGCCCATGCAGCCGCTTACGTCGCCGATCGCTGTGAGGCGGCCTTGCGAGCAACCTCGGCTGAGGCCAACCTGCGTGGCGGCGCATACGGCGTACTGCGGCACCTGGCCACCATCGCGGCCAGCGACCCCGGCTTCCGGCCGGAGTGGCAGCTCGACACCCCCCGGGACCCCGCGTAGCTCGTAGCCGCCCCGATCGGTCCTGGCCAGCCCATAAGGCACGCCGATAGACGTGGCGAAGGGGCCGACCGCTGTGCGGTCGGCTCTTCATCACGCTTTCCAACTGTCCGCACCGCCGTACAGGGGCGTACGTGGGCGTTCACGCAGCAGCTCAGACGGGGTACGCCTACGTCGGTGAACGGTGCCGTACGTCAGCGCACTGGACAAAGACCAGGACAACAACTGGATGCCTGCTGCTACTCCTTGCCAGTGACTTCCTCGCCCTGCGCGCTCTTGAACTCCATATTGGGGTGGGAGAAGCGCCGGTCCCCGCCCACATTTGAGACGACGCACGCGTCACCCGTCGGGTCCGTGTCGACGGCGTCAGCGGACCCGTCTTCACGGATTGCCCATGCCACAACCGGCTGGGAAGACTCCCAGCCTTCGTCCTTGTCGAACCACGTGATCACCCATCCTCCACCGGGTGCAATCCCAACGATCCGGTTGGCCTCGCGGACTTCCTTGAATCCTGCCATCTCGTCGGCGCGCATCAGCCGGTTCCGCAGCAGCACCAAAGCCCGCCCTTCGTCGTCCCAGGCGTGCACGGGCTTGGTCAGCGTGACGTTGTTCTCATTCACATACACGACTTCCGTAGGCACAGACGGGACGAGCATGAGACCTCCGGGGGAACGGCTGGGACGACTTCTCCTAGTCTCGGAGACCGCGAGCGGCTGAAGGACCGCTCGCCAAAATCTGTCCGAGAAGTGTCAAGTGCTATGCGTGTGGACCAGCCCTTCTCCCGTCGCAGGACGGTTGGGTGAGGAGCTCGTCGTCGGCAGAACCGCGGACCGATGCTTCTTCGAGGGCCCGTCCCGGCTAGCGGCAGGGTCGGAGCGACCCGGCCGATTTACAGCGGGCCCCTTCCACCGCCGTGGCCTGGCGCTTTACCCGTCTGCGCCACCCTTGGGGAACACCTGGGGGAAGTGGAGGCCTCAGCAAGCCAGCGACGGGTTGACGGTTACCACGGTGGGGATGGGCTGCCATCCGGCTCCAAGCCATGGGGCCAGAGGTCTATGAAATGAGGCCATCGGTCACTGACATTGAAGTGCAACCAATGCAGTGCCTCGACATTTCCTGAATCAACTACTTTCAGAATAGTTGGCTCGGCGCCACTGTGGGATACGCCCTGTTCTGCCAACTCGTTCAACCAATTCTGAAGCTCGGGTTGACCTTCACTGATAACCGAGAAAATGTCTCGGTCGGCGCGTCCAGTTACTCTCTCGGTGATACCGCTGCGCGCATCAGCAGCTTTCCGATATAGCCGTTCGGCTCCCTTGTTATCGCCAACCTGTTCGCGCCATTGCGCGAACAAGATAAGCACCTGGCCGCGCCCCCCATCCTGATAATGGCAAGCTGACCAGTCGACACTCTCTAGACGCTTAAATTCCTTTCGCCATTCAACTAGATGTTTCAGATTTCGGGTATCGCCCGCGTCGACGCGTTTTTGATAGGTCTGTACGATCCCCTCCACAGCCTCGTATATATCCAATCGGTCAACCAAAACATCGATGGCCTCACTGTCGCCTGCGTCAGCGGATCGCCAATGCATCTCATCGGCACCCTGAGCATCCATATCCATGTCCCGAGCGTGGGCCACCAAGTTCATAGCGTGTGTGTCGCCAGCTTCTACGGCTTGTTCGTACAACCGGTGGGACCGCTCAGGGTTAATTATTTCCAGGAACCAGGCAAGTTGCGTGACAGCAGGAACGTGCCCTGCTTCGACGGCTCGTTGGAGCAGTCGATGAGTCCAGCGGGTGCGATAGCGCTGATGGGCGCCATCGGCTGCTTTGATCAAATCCCCCGGACCGAGGTGGTCGTGGGCTGCCTGCCAGAACGATGTTGGAGGGCATCGAAGCCTGTGTTCATAGCGTCCGTGCTGTTCGAGGTAGTCAGCAAGTCGATAAGTCGGCGACGATGGGTTCGCCTGGGGATAAGGCGTGGCAGTTCCTTGCGAACGATGACGGTTGCGCCGCAATGGAGCTAGATTTCCATGTACAGGTCGCGTATTGTCCGCGAGGGCTTGTTCAAGCCAGTTGTCGCTAAGGGAATCGTATTCGTCGTCACCGAGATAACCCTCTGCGGCATGCTCCAAGAAGGCGACCGGAATTTGGGGGCCGATGCCTAGGCGGCGAGCATCCATGGCCACTTGCAGTAGCGCCCGGGATTGCGGCAAGGCCGACTGGTAGCGGCGCAGCAGTTCGGGAGCTCCGGCCAAGAATTGCGTCATCTTTCCGTCGCGTACATTTTGCAGCGCATGGGAAAGCTGGTGATCACCAGTCGCGGCAATGGCTTGAGCATTATCGATCTCAGCGCTATTGAAGTTATCGGGGAGTGCGATCAACCGCCCTGAGAGCAGTGCACGGGTATGCGTATGCGGATCGGTCCGACCAGCTTCCGGGAGGGTGGTGTAACTATTAGCGTACTCCGGCCACAATGTACCCAGAACAAGGACGGGTCCGCGCTTCGGGTCGGTTAGGAGACTATGGACCGCTGAGGCGATACGCTCCCCCAACCCGCCGCTGGCACCGAAGTAGTGCTGCGCTTCATTGAGCCACACCACCGTCCGCTGCCCGACACGCTCGATATCAGCGAGTGCCGCCTCAGCACGCGTGGGATCGAAAGGGTGCCACAGCCGCCACCCCTCCGCAGCCAGTGGCTGAACGGCTTCCCAACAGGCCCGTGTCTTGCCTGTCGATGAGGAACCGACTAGCACCGCCATCCGGCTGTGTCCCATGCCTACATCGGAGACCAGAGCAGCTAGCTCATCGTCGTGAGGACGAGGTACGTACGTGGGCAGTCTCGCCGACCAGCGGCGCCCGCGTCCACTGCCGGGGGCAGGGGCATCAGCGGCGGGATGGATCTCCAGATCGTGCGGATCCCAATCCGTAATCAGCCGCCCCAGTTGATCCGCTCCGGACACGTCATCCACGCCGGCCGCAGGCGTGGGGGGCGTGCTGCGCGCCTGAGTCGCTACATCGAGTAGATGCAACAGATGGTCGGTATCGAGAGCCAAGGCACTGGCAAGCGCACTGATGGTCGCGCCGCTCGGCGGAGGCATGGACGAACTGAAGGCCTGGCTTACTACGGTGCGCCCAAGACCGCTACGCGCCTTCACCTGGTCCATGGTCAGATGCTTCTTCAAACGACCCGCTTTGAGGAGGCGGCGCAACTCTGCGAGTGCCCCCTCAGCCGTGATCGCTGTCTGCGCGTCGGGGTGGCGTTGGTCGTCCATGAGGTCCGGCTCCGTTTTCCGGGTGCTGTCGTTCATCCTTGTTCGTCGTCGTTCGCGGTGAACATCGGCGAACGCCGCGTCCGCCACTTTCGGTTCGGCAGCGACTGCCGCTGCGCTAGTTGAAAGGATGGTAGGCCGTGTCGGACAAGGCTGTTCTGGTCGTGATGGGCTGCGTTATCGCGGTGTTGATCGCGGCACTGGTGGGGGCGACAGCGTGCTACCTGGCACGTCGGGGCGAAGCCTCGTACCCGACGGCACTCATCACGGCGGGAGCCGCGTTCGCGACCACGTTGGCCTTGATGGCTGCGGTCGTGCAAGCAGTGACGGCAGCGACTGCCGCTTGAGGCAAGTTGTAGTACTGGTCGCTCCTGGGCCTGTTCCGCATCGCTCGGCAGCGCCACCGTGCTTTCGCTGGAGGACCCTGTAGCGACCGGTACCCCCCGTATCGGGGCGGCGCCCGCCCGCCCCGATACGGGGGGTACCTGCGCCATACTTACTCCCAGATGTCGTGACCACAGCGCTGGCAGCGCTGTGGTCACGACGGTTTTCAAGAGCGATGCGGTATCCGCGCCCATACCGCCTCTGAGCTGCATATACGCGGGGACCACGCGTCGCCGCTGAGCAGCTGGCCCACACATGGCCCACAGGCGCCCGAATCGCGCCTCAGGAGCGCCGCACGGCTGCTCGTCCAGCGCCGGGGCGCGCAGCACCTGGCAGTGCCATCCCTCCGTCAGCCAGGCCAGGGCCAGCCGCTCGGAGTGGGATCCCTCTCGCCACTCCCCTCACAGAAGGCAATCCGCCGCACGTATGCCAAGCTGGAGAGAGACCACCCTAGGGAAGTGAGGAGCTTGATGGCGGAGACCGCCAGGCAGATCGCCGATGATCTGCGAGAGCGCATTCGCTCGGGCGAGCTGTCGCCCGGCGCCCGGCTTCCTGGTGAGCCTGCCCTCGTTCGTCAGTATGGGGTCGCGAAGGAGACGGCTCGCCGGGCTCTGACTCTGTTGGTGTCCGAGGGGCTGGCCGTCCGCCGACGCGGCAGTGGTACGTACGTCCGGGAGTTCCAGCCGATTCGGCGCGTCGCCAACCGGCGACTTGCCCAGGAAGGATGGACCCAGGGCCGCTCGATCTGGAGCGTCGACCTCGGCGAGCGGCCCATGACGGTAACCGGGCTGCGCGTCTACGAGGCTCCGGCGCCGGATGACGTGGCTCGCGCCCTCGACTTGGAGGAGGGTACGAGCGTGGTGATTCGCGACCGGCTGTTCGTCGTGGAAGGCGAGCCGGTACAGGCTGCGGTCTCGTACCTCCCTGCCGAGCTGGTGAGGGAGTCGGCCATTGCCCAGGAGGACACCGGCCCCGGCGGCACGTTCGCGCGCCTCGCCGAGCTTGGCGCCAAGCCTGTCCGCTTCGTGGAAGAGCTGCGGGCACGGATGCCCAGCCAGGATGAAACCGAGCGCTTGCACTTGGCCGAGGGAACTCCCGTTGTGGAGATCTACCGCACGGCCCTCACCGAGGAAGGCAAGCCGGTCGAGGTCAACCGAATGCTGCTGGACGCCGGGGTGTACGTCATGGAGTACCACGTCACCGGCTAACCAGAGCCGCAATCTCAACCCGAAGGGGCCCGCCAGTGGCGGGCCCCTTTCGCATGCCCCCATTGACCTCCCTAGGGAGCTGCGCTTTAAATATCCCTAGGGAGGTTCGCGCCCGGGAGCCCTTCAGGGGGCTTATCCGGCATGCGCGGATGTTCCAGAGGCGCCCGGAAGCCCTTCACAAGGGGGTGAAAAGGAAGCGCTCGTTCCTTGAAGAACTTCATAGGTCCCAGCCAAAGCCGCTGATGGGAGGTGTACGGCATGGCTGGTGGCAGACCAACGGACGGCGCGCAGAGCGTCCCCGCGGGGACGAGGGTGCAACTCCCTCCCCGTCCGCCATCCGCTCGGAGCTCCGAGCGGTAAGGGCCGAACTACCCGGCCCACCTTTCCCAACGGCGCGCGGCTCCGGTGCTGCAACACCGGAGCCGCTTTCGGGCCGTTCCACCTTGGAAGGAACCACGACCCATGAACCACATCGGCACTGTTCAGGCGGTTGTTACCGCCGCCCTGTCCGACCGTGAGCCGACGGCCGCGGAGCTGGACGCGATCGAGGACGAGATGCCGCTCATCGCGGCCGAGGTCGAGTTGCTCGACGCGCAGATCATGACGCTTGACCGCACGCTGTCCGAGCTGGACGCGCGGCGGCTGCGGCGGGCCCGCCGCAAGGTGCTGACCGCACGGCGGGCGCTGGCGAACCGGGACGGGGCGACCGCGCCGGAGGTGGCCTGATGGCCAAGGAGTTCACGGCGCAGATGTTCACCAGCACTCGGGGGTGGAGCCTGTACGTGGTGTTGCTGAACACCTTCGAGGTGTGGCCGGAGCACGACTTCGGCCGTGCCGCTCCGGTGCCGACGTTCACCGAACGCGCGGCGGCGCTCACCGCGCTGGGCTATGAGCCGGTGCCGGGCGCCGAGTGGGAGTGGTGCGAGACCACCGACATCCCCGACGACCTCTCCTCCCCGGTGCGCCTGATCGCCTCGGTCCGGGTGCGTTCACGCATGGGGGTGGGCCAGTGAACGCCGTTCAGATCCGTTCAGCCGAGCGCGCTCTGTCCATCGGCACCTGGCTGATCGTCGCGGGCGCCATGCTCTACTCGGTCCTCACCGTCACCCCTCTCGCCGCGGAGCACACCCCCGACAAGTGGGACTGGACCGCGCCGATTCTGCCGCTGGTGGTGGACGCGGCGGTGGTGATCGTGGTCCGGCTGGATGCGGTGCTGGCCCGGTTGGGCGGACATGGCGGCCGGTGGCCCGTCGCACTGCGGTGGATGACCGGCTGCATGACCCTCGCCCTGAACATCGCGGACTCCGCGCTGCAAAAAGACCTGGTCGGGGTGGCCGTGCACGCGGTCGCGCCGCTGCTGCTCATCGTCACCGCGGAAACCGGGCTGGCCTACCGGCGCGCCATCACCGCCGCCGTGACCGCACTGGACGCGGAGCAGCGCGCCGAGCGGGAAGCCCGCGAGAAGGCAGCAGCCGACCGCAGCGAGGCGGCCGAGCGCCGGGCCCGTGAGGAGCGCGAGCACGCCGCCATGCTGGCGCGTGAACAGCGTGAACACGAAGCGAGTCTCGCCCGTGAGCAAGCCGAACGGGAGGAGCGAGCCCGCCGCCAGGAACGGGATCGGACCGAAGCCCGCGAACGCGCCGAACGCGAGGCCCGTGAGCGCCATGAACACGAGCGTGAACAGCGTGAGCGGGAGCGTGAACGCCTTGAACGCGAGGCTGCCCAGCGCCGCGAGAACGAGGCCCGTGAGCGGGAAGCCGCCGCGCGTCGTGAACAGCGGGAGCGCGAGGAGCGGGCCGAGCGTGAACGCGCTGCGCTGCTGGCTGCCGGGCCCGCGGTGGAGAAGTTCCCCGAGGACCGGGCCCGCGATGTCGTTCAGGCCGCGTTCGCGGCGGGGCTTGCGGTGCGGGCTGCTGCCGAGCTGTGCGGCTGGTCGGTCGGCTGGGTCTCGACCCGCTACCAGGAACTGCGGGACGCCGGGCACCCGAGCACTCCGCCGACAGGGCGTGTCCTGGAAGGAGCCCGCTCGTGAAGCGCTCCCTTCACCCCGCCCCGGCGGAACCCGCTGACCTGCTGATCCGCATGGCCGACTGATGGGTGCTCTGCCGGTCTACCGGTGGCGTCTGGCGCCGGACGGGTTGGCCACGCGTCGGCAGCTCCGCGCGATGGACCTGCGCCCCGGCGGACAGGACGTCGCCGCGGAGCTGCAACGCCCCCGGCGCCGCCGTGGCCCGCTGGTCGCGTACCTGTACTGGATCGACCGCGCGAAGCCGGTCCGGCCGATGACTCCGGCGCGGTGGGCGGCGCTGGCCAAGGCGAACGCTGCCCGCCGCATCTGCCCCGCCTGCCGACGCGACGCCGGGTACGTCATCCCGCCCTCGCTCGGCATGTGCACCCTTTGCGCCTTCCCCGAGGAACAGCGCGCCGCCTGACCACTTCACTCCAGCCCTGTTGAGGGAGATTCGCTGTGTCCAGCCGTACCCGTGCCCGCACCGTGAAGACGGCCGCGGGCGTCACGACCGTTCGCATCCCGCGACAGCGCGGGCGCCGCTCCCACGACCCGTTCGTGGTCGTGGTCCCCGAACGCCCCACCCTGACCCGCCTGGCCCTGGACGCCACGGCGCTGTGGCTGTGGAAGCACCGCCGCGCGCTCGCCCCGCTCGCCCTTGGGCTGCTGGCCTTCCCCGTAACCGCACTGCTGCACGTGCTGGCCTGGTGGTCCGCTCTCCTGCTCGCCCCCGCTGCCGCGGGCCCGGCGCTGTGGCTGGCCCTCGTCCAGCGCCGCCGCCCCGCTGCTGACAAGGCCGTCTGGGGCTGGCGGATCACGCTCGCCGCCCTCGGCGCCTCCGGGCTCGCCTGGGCGGCACTGGCCGCGGGGTTCGGGCCGCTGGCCGGGCCGCTGGAGCTGTGGTGGCTGCTGAACCTGATCACCGCCCAGACCGCATGGCTCATCGTCCGCCGTACCACCAACTGACCGAAGGGATCCCCTGATGGCTCAGCACGCCAACGGCCCGCGTCCCCGGCCGACCAACGGCCGCACCGACAACGGCAACGGCAAGTCGAACAAGTTCGCCGACGTCGGAGCCGCCGCGGGCGGTTTCGTCGGCGCCATGGGCGGCTCATTCGTCCCGCCCATCAACGTCACCGTCAACCGGACCACCAACAAGAACGGGCAGCGCACGGCCCGCGCGGGGCAGTCCCGGTCGCACGCCGAATCGGTGCTGGCCTCCCCGGAGTTCACCTCCCCCGCCCAGTTGCGGAACTACTGCAACACCCTGCGGGCGGCGGCGGTGACCATGTCGATCGAGGTGGCCATGGGCGCCGAAATCCTCAAGGGCGTGCTGGCCGCGGTGCCGGACCCGGAGGGCAAGCCGTTCGGCTCCCGCATCCGCGCGCAGAAGGTCGCCCGGAAGCTCCAGAAGTCCGCCGACAACCTGCGGGACGCGGCCAAGGAGGCCGCGGCCGCCTACTCCACCTTCCAGCAGCAGTACGAGGAAGAGATCAACCGCGTCCGTCACCGTGCCCGGCGCCCCCAGCAGGCGCGCATGGACTGGGCCCAGCAGTAAGGAGGCTCGGCGATGGCTGAGCGCAACGCACACCAGCAGCACGAAGACCAGCTCAGGGGCGGGGCCGATTCTGCCGGCATCGGCAGGTACCTGATGCACCGCGCCAAGCCCCACCTCCCCCCCCGTGGCTCGGCGTCGCCGGTACCGGACTGGCGGGAGCCCTCGGACACCTGCGGTGGGCCGACAGCTCCGGGGCCGGAGTCGGCCTGACCCTGGCGTCCGTGGCCCTGACCGGCGCCACCTGGTGGGCGGGCCGAGGCACCAGCGCACAGCGCCGTCTCCACTCAGCCATCACCGTGGCCGCAGGATCGGCCTGGCTCACCGGGGCGTGCCTGGCGGGGCCGACCGCAGGGCCTCTCGATGACCTGTACCTGATGGCCGGGCCCAGCCTCGCGCTGTCGTGGAACGTGCGCATGATCCTGCGCCACAACCCCGACGCCGCCGAGGAAGGCGCCGGTGCCGACAAGGGCCTGCTGGCGAAGGTGGGTCTGGCCAAGGCCAGCATCGGGCGGACCGAGGTCGAGCCCAACCGCGTCACAGCCCAGCTGGGGCTGGAGGCCGGGGAGCAGACCAACGACGACGTCACCAAGACCCTGCCCCGGATCGCCTCCGCGCTGGACCTCCCGCCCACCGCAGTGCGCTACATGCCCGACCCGGAGTCCGCGCGGCGCGGCGAGCTGGTCATCGTCCCGCGCGACATGCTGGCCGACACCGTGCGTTGGGAGGAGAACGGCCCGTCCCTCGCCGGAGGTTCGATCACCGACCCACTGGTGATCGGTGTCTACGACGACGGGTCCCCGCTGCTGCTGTGGCTGCCCGGGGACAAGGAGGCCGGGCGCAACGCGACCCACCTCCTGATCGCGGGCATGACCGGATCGGGCAAGGGCGACGGCGCACTCAACCTCATGACCGAGATCCTCAGCCGCACCGACGTGGTCATGTGGCTGTCGGACCCCAAGGGGTTCCAGGACTTCCGACCCCTGCTGCCCGCCATCGACTGGGCAGTCGAAGGCGGCACCGCCACCGAGGTCATGGTCGAGGCCGTGAAGGCCACCATCACGGCCCGCACCGAGTGGCTGGGGCGGCACGGCTACCGGCAGTGGGAGGCCGCTGCCGCACAGCCGCAGACCGATCCCAAGCACTCGTGCCGCAAGGACGGCACGGCGTGCGGCTGCCCCGGGCTGCCGTTCCACATCGCGTGGTTCGAGGAGGCCGGGGTCTCCCTCGGCCTCCTCGGGGACGACGCCTTCAACTCCATCGCCAACCTGGCCCGGTCGGCGGGCATGGCACTGATCGTCTCTCCAGCGGCCCAGCCACGACCAGATCAGCACGACCACCCGTGACGCGCTGGGCGCCCGGCTGTGCTTCGGCGTCCCCAACGCCACGGCAGCCGGGTTCATGCTCCCCGACACGGTGATCGACGCGGGCGCGGCTCCCGAGCGCTGGTCCAACCGGCGCCCCGGCTACTGCTACCTGGTCACCCCGGGCGTGGCGGAGGAGCGGTACTCCAGCCCGGGCCGGACCCGCTGGTTCACCGACACCGCGACCTCCCTGATGGAGACCGTGTCCCAATGGGCGGTCCGCAACGGCGCCCGGGTCGACCCGGTCACGGAGAAGGCCGCCGCGTCGGTCGCGGGCACCGCATACACCCAGCGGCAGACCAACGACAGCGACGAGAACGCCCACCTCCTGGCCGACGAAGACGAGGACGAGATGACGGGCTCTCTGCTCGACCCCGAGGACGAAGGGATCGACCCCGAGGAGGAGCTGCCCGACTCCGAGCCGGGCGACGACGCCCCGATGTTCGGACAGGAGACCGGCCACAAGCCCTCCCCGGAGGAGGCCCGCCGCCTCTTCGACGACGCGCTGGCCGAGTTCGAGGACGAGGGCCGCATGGTCGTCGGGCCGAAGGACTTCACCGACTGGTGCGACCGGAACAACCTCTCCCGGTCCTGGGTGTCCCTGCGGCTGAAGGAAGCGGCCCTCGACGGGCGTCTGGAGGCCACCAACCAGACCGGCCGGTGGCGCATCGTCCCGGCCCTGGCCGTCGCCTAACACCCGTAACGCGTTACGCCCGCCTAACACCCAAACCCCTAGGCAGGCGCACCGTTAGGCGGGCCTAACACCGCCCCCTCACACGCCCTAACACCCACGCGTAACACCCGACCCCCACGGGCCCGCGCCACCCCGGCGCGGGCCCGAGGGCATCCCGGAGGGAACCACGATGACCGACCTCGACCGGCCCGCGACCGTCGAAGTCCACCACCCCCAGCCCATCCCACCGCCCCCGACCGCCGCACCCCTGATGCCGGTCCAGCCGGGCCCGGCCCCGGCCGTCCAGACCATCCAGCTCCCGGACGGCCGCATCGTCACCGGCTACACGCTCACCCCCACCCTGGCGCCCGCCGAGGCACGTCCGGCTGTCTCCCGGACGGCGGTGAACATCGCCCTCGGCGGCATCGGCTTCGGCGCGGTCTGCGGCGGCCTGTTCCTGCTCACCACGTTCATCGCCGCGCTCGCCGCGTTCGTCCAGCAGCTCGTCATCTTCGCCGCCGTCATCTTCGGCGGCTTCATCGCCATGCAAGTTCTCGGCACCAGTCGCGGCCGGAGCGGCGGAACGACGGTCCACATCCGTAAGGCCGTGATCAAGCGCAACCACTTCCGTGGCTGAGGGGGCGCCGTGCGGTTCTACCTGACCACCCACAAGCGGCACTGGGTGCGCTTAACCGACAAGCCGCTGTTCTTGAAGTCGGAGCACTTCGTGAAGGCGGTCAAGCTGGACCCGGCCCGTGGTCCGTACGCGGTGGACTCGGGCGGTTTCTCGGAGCTCCAGCGTCACGGCTTGTGGACCCGGGCGCCGCGTCAGTACGTCGATGACCTGCGCCGCATCTGGGAGTGCGTCGGCCCGTTCGACTGGGCCGCTCCGCAGGACTGGATGTGTGAGCCGATCATGATCCAGGGCGGCACGGTCGGCGGACAGCACTTTGTCGGCACCCACCTGAGCATCGCGGAGCATCAGCGCCGCACCGTGGCCAACTATCTGGAGCTGCGGGAGATGGCGCCGGACCTGCCGATCGTTCCAGTGCTCCAGGGCTGGGAGCTCCCGGACTACGAACGCTGCGTGGCGCTGTACGAGCGGGCAGGAGTCGACCTGACCCGGGAACCCACCGTGGGTCTGGGCTCCGTCTGTCGCAGGCAGGCCACACGCGAAGCCGCCGCCATCGTCACCACCCTCGCCGGATACGGCATACGGCTGCACGGGTTCGGCTTCAAGACCCTCGGCCTGCAACGCGTTGGCCACCTGATGGCCTCCGCAGACTCCGCCGCATGGAGCTACCACGCCCGCCGCCGCCCGCCCATGTCCGGCCACACGCACAAGAACTGCGCCAACTGCCTCGACTACGCGCTGGCCTGGCGCCTACGCGTCCTCGACGGCCTGCCCCGATGGCAACAGCCCGTACTTGCTGCCTAGACACGGCTAGGGCGGCCCCCTCTCACGCCAATGAATCGGGGCCGCCCCGGTCTCCCGCTCGATCCACAGAACTGGAGACATCCAGCATGACCCAACCCACCCTGATCCGACGAGAGCGTCCCGCGCTCTCGCCCCTGCGGACCGCGCTGGAGCTGGCCGCGTTCGGCCTGCCGGTGCTGCCCCTACGCCGGGGCAAGGTGCCGTTCGGGAATTGCCGCACCTGCGCGAAGGACGCCCGTACCGGCAGGGCCGTCTGTGGCGGGCGGCCGAACATGAAGGACCCGGGCCCCTGCCAGTGCCACGCCCCCTGCCACGCCTGGGCAGCCGCCACCGCCGACCTGTCCGTCATCGCCTCGCTCGCGTGGGCGTCGGCGTGGCGGGAGGCTGTGACGGTCGCCTACCACCCCGGCGGCGCCGGGTTGACCGTGGTGGACCTCGACAACCCGGCGGCCGTCGCCTGGGCTCGCCAAGCCCTCCCCACCACCCGGACCGTGCCCACCACCCGTGGGGAGCACTGGATCTACCTGGGTGCGATGCGCTCGGTGAACGGCGTCCGTGAGGGGGTCGATCTCAAGTCCACGATGGCCTACGCCCGCTGGCTCGGTCCCGGCACCGGGACCATGACGGCGTTGCCGGAGGTCGTGCGCGCGCTGGCCGTGAAGGAAGCCTCCACGGCTCGGTCGGCCCCGCAGGCCATCACGGTGCCCGCGCTGGTCGGGGGCGGGGAGTGCCGTCACCGCACGCCGTCCTACCTGGAGCGTGGCATCGCCATGGCGGAGCAGCGCATCGCCGAGGCCCGCAGCGCGGTCCACGCCACCGTGTACCGGACCTTCCTCGCCGTGCTCTCCGCGCACGGCCGGTGCGGCTGCCTCACCGAAACCCACGTCGCGCGGCTGTTCACCGCCGCGCAGGCCAAGGGCGAATCGCCCCGGCACTGCACCGACGCCTGGACCAACGCCCGCGCCAAGTTGGGACTGTGACCGATGTCCGACGACGAGAAGAACCCCGCCCGCGAGATCATCACGGACTACGCACAGGCGCACTTCCGGTACTTCCGGACCGTCGACGGAACCGTGTACGCGCAGAAGAACGGCCACCCCGTGGCCCGCCCGATCCGCTCGCAGGGCACCACGGGAAGCCACCGCCAGGAACTCATGGTCGGCCTGTACAAGGACGGGCGCGGCGTTTTCAACGGAACCGCTCTCAAGGAGGCGTTGGACTTGATCGAAGCACTCGCGCTGGCCGAGGACGTACAGCCCACCCACATCCGCGTCGCGCCCGGATTCGACGGCGCGACCTGGCTGGACCTGGGCCGCAACGACGGGCAGTCCGTCCGCATCCACCCGACCGGCTGGGACATCCTCACCCCCGACCCGCAGGAAGTCTGCTGGCGGCGCACCCAGCTCACCGGCGAACTCCCCCTGCCCGCCCAGGACACCAATGGCAAAGGCATCGATCTCCTGCTCCGCCTGTGCAACTTCGCCAGCG
Source organism: Streptomyces sp. NPDC001700 (assembly GCF_053596435.1). Taxonomy (NCBI): domain Bacteria; kingdom Bacillati; phylum Actinomycetota; class Actinomycetes; order Kitasatosporales; family Streptomycetaceae; genus Streptomyces; species Streptomyces sp. NPDC001700. The sequence continues at coordinate 502,345 of NZ_JBSFGE010000003.1, read as the reverse complement.
CCGAGACCGAGTGCCTGGCCATCGCCTGGCTGATCGGGTGCCTGGAGCCGTCCGTGCCCGTGCCCGCGCCGTTCCTCACCGGCCCCCAGGGGGCGGGCAAGTCCACGGGCGGCCGGATGCTCGTGCGGATCACCGAGGGGATGAGCGGTGACCTGCGCCGGGCGCCGAAGGACGAGGAGAACATGATCACGGCCGTCGCCGCCGGATGGGTCACCGCCCTGGACAACCTCTCCCACCTTCCCCCGGACCTGTCCGACCTCATGTGCTGCATCGTGACCGGTGCCGAGAGCATCAAGCGCGCGCTCTTCACTGACGGGGACGTCGTCCGCTCCCGTTACCGGCGCCCCATGCTGCTGACCGGTATCGACGTCGGTGTCATCCGGCCCGACCTCGCTGAACGTCTCCTCCCGCTCCGTCTCGTGCGACCTCGGGTGCGGCGGACCGAGGCAGAGCTGTGGACGGAGTACGCGGAGATCCTTCCGGTCGTTCTCGGCTCCCTGCTGGACCTGACAGTGAAGGTGCGGGCCGCGCAGGCGGAGACCCCCACCGACCTGCGGATGGCCGACTTCGCCCACCTGCGCGCGCAACTCGATGCGGCTACCGGGTTCGGCTCGCTGGCCGCGTACCGGGCCAGCCTCGATGACCTCAACGACGATGTCATCGAGGGAGACCTCCTCGCGCAGACGGTCTTGAAGCACGCCACCGGGCTCGATGCGGGCGCGGAAGTCCGCATGACGTCCTCGGAATGGCTGCACTGCCTCACCGGCCTCTACAGCGGCGAGGAGTGCCGTCCCCTGCCCAAGGGCTGGCCCACCACCGGCAAGGTCCTCTCCGACCGGCTCAAGCGCCTCCAGCCGACCCTCGCCGCACGCGGCGTCCTCATCGACTGGGGCCGCACCAGCGCCGCCCGCTACATCGAGATGACCCGCCCCGCGACACCGCCCCCGCACCAGCAGGACCCGGCATTCTGACCCACGCCACCACGGCGCCACACCGAACAAGCAAGAGGAGCACCCCGCGCCCGGACGGTGCTCCTCTTGCTGTTCCGGCGGCTTGCCGCCGCTGCACCAGACGCGCCGCGAAGCGGCTCCTTCTTCAGGTCCTGAGCAGCACCGCACCACCACAGACACCGCCCCCTCTTCTTTTTCCTAAGAGGAGAGAACTTGCGTCACCCAGGTCACCAGCCACCCGAACCTGGGCCCTGACCAGCGGCTACAGCGGTGACGCGGACGTCCAAACCTGCGTCATCCCGCGTCACCTGCGTCACGGGTGACAGAGCCCCACCCCGCGATGTGACACGCCCCAAGCTGCCCGCGTCATTGCACAACAGCAGGTCAGAGCCACAAATGACGTGCGTGACGCCATGACGCAGAATACCGCGCTTCGGACAGACGCACGCCCCCGAGAGGCCCCCGAAATCGCCTCACGCACCCGCCCCGTAGCGGACTTGCGGTAGAGGGGGCCCGGGGGCACCCGACGCGCCATCCAGGAGAGGTCGCCGCATGGCAACAGCCCCTGATGCATCCACACCGCAGCGGCGCCTTTTCCGGGTTGAAGCCGCTGCCGAAATCCTCGACATCAAGCGATCCACTGCGTACGAGCAGATCCGTCTGGGACGACTTCGCACCGTTCGTATCGGCCGCCGCCGCCTCGTGCCCACCGAGTACATCGATGAGTACGTCGAACTGCTCAAGGCTGAGGCGTCCGCCGCCTGATGACTCCAGCTCGATGGGCCGCGCCAGAACGGCGCGGCCCTCTCCATGGAGAGGCACACAACAGCATGACCGAGACGCCGAAGCGCGCCCGCAGGGCTGGCCACGGTGAAGACACGATCTACTGGGACGAGAAGAAGAACCGCTATGTGGGCGCTGTCTCCCTGGGGTACGCCCCGAACGGCAAGCGCCGCCGCCCGAAGGTCTACGGAAAGACGAAGACCGAAGTTCGGCAGAAGATCCGGGACTTGAAGAAGGAGGTGCAGTCAGGCGTCAAGGCGCCTGCCAACTACACCGTGGCCGACGCGGTGAACGACTGGTTGGCGCGCGGCCTTAAGGGACGCGACGAGAAGCAGACCATCGGCAAGAACCGCTCGGTGGCGGACAAGCACCTGATCCCGTTCATCGGCAAGGCGAAACTGAAGGATCTGAGCGCGGACGACGTCGACGACTGGCTGGACGACCGGTCCGAGTTCCTTGCTACGCGCAGCCTCCGCGATCTGCTCGCGATCCTGCGGCGTTCCATCGAGCATGCACAGCGCCGAGACAAGGCGGCACGGAACGTTGCCATGCTCGTCACCGCTCCGGAGGGGCGCCCCGGTCGCCCGAGCAAGGCACTAAATCTTGAGCAAGCGAGGGCCGTACTTGTCGCTGCCCGACCGTCGAGGCTGTACGCCTACCTCGTGCTCTCGTTCCTCAGCGGCGTACGCACAGAGGAGGCACGGCCCCTCACCTGGGATCACGTCTTCCTGGACACGAAGGATGGCATCCCGCCGCATGTCGCGGTGTGGCGCTCGGTTCGGAAGCACGGCGAGACCAAAACCAGGAAGAGCCGCAGGACCATCGCTCTGCCGAAGATGGTGGTCGAAGTGCTCGAAGAGCACATGCGATGGCAGAAGCAGGAGCGCGCTTCGAAGGGGAAGGAGTGGAGCCCGACCGGCCTCGTCTTCACGACCCGGAGCGGCGAGCCGATCGATGCGGCCAACGTCCGGCGCGACTTCCGCGCCATCATCGCCAAAGCGGCCAAGATGCCGGGCATCGACCTGAAGCCGCACGAGTGGACGACCAGGGAGACGCGGACCAGCTTCGTGTCCCTGCTCTCCGACCATGGCGTCCCACTGGAGACCATCGCGCTGCTGGTCGGACACAGCAGCCAGACCACCACAGAGGTCGTCTACCGAAAGCAGTTGCGGCCCGTGATCACTAAGGGTGCCGAAGCGATGGATGTGATCTTCGCTGAGGACCAGGAGGAGGACGAGGCGCGCGACCCGGGAGAGGGCGCCATCAGCGCCTGACCAAAAGCGCTTGGCCCCCTGTTTGGCCCCCAAAGCACTCAGAGGGCCTACCCGCGAGAAGCGGATAGGCCCTCTGACCTGTGTCGGGGTGGCGGGATTTGAACCCACGACCTCTTCGTCCCGAACGAAGCGCGCTGCCAAGCTGCGCTACACCCCGAAGCAACGAGCTCTACTTTAGCGGACCTGTGGCCAGACACGAAATCCGGTTCCGGGGGCCTCGCAGGTCGGGGCCCCCGGAGGGGGTCAGGGGGTTTGGGGGGTGAGGGTGAGGAGGGTGGCTTCCGGGGGGCAGGCGAAGCGGACGGGGGTGTAGCGGTTGGTGCCGCAGCCGGCGGAGACGTGGAGGTAGGAGGTGTGGCCCCCGGCCTCGTGGGTGGAGAGGCCCTTGACCCGGCGGGTGTCCAGGTCGCAGTTGGTGACCAGGGCGCCGTAGAAGGGGATGCACAGCTGTCCGCCGTGGGTGTGGCCCGCGAGGATCAGGGGGTAGCGGTCGGCCGTGAAGGCGTCGAGGACGCGGAGGTACGGGGCGTGGACCACGGCGAGGGAGAGGTCCGCGCCGGATTCCGGGCCGCCGGTGACCTCGGCGTAGCGGTCGCGCTTGATGTGGGGGTCGTCGAGGCCGGTGAGGGCGATCTCCACATCGTCCAGCTTGAGCCGCCCGCGGGTGTTCGAGAGGCCGACCCAGCCGGCCGCGTCGAAGGCGTCGCGCAGCTCCGTCCACGGGTTGTGGACGGCACCGACGGCCGGGGCGTTGCCGTTCAGACCGTGGCGGCCGCTGGCCTTTTCCAGCAGATAGCGGGCGGGGTTGCGCAGCTTCGGTCCGTAGTAGTCGTTGGAGCCGAAGACGTACGCGCCGGGGAACTCCATCAGCGGGCCCAGCGCGTCGAGGACCTCCGGGACGCCTTCCGGGTCGGAGAGGTTGTCGCCGGTGTTCACGACGAAGTCGGGGCGCAGACCGGCGAGCGACTGGAGCCAGCGCTGCTTCTTGCGCTGCCCGCTCACCATGTGGATGTCGGAGACCTGCAGGACGCGCAGCGGCCGCATGCCGCGCGGCAGCACGGGCACGGTGATGCGGCGGAGCCTGAAGGACCGCACTTCGAAGCCGACGGCGTAGGCGAGACCGGCTGCGCCGACCGCCGTGATTCCCAGAGGTACTCCGTATCGCGCGCGCATGGTCTCCATGGTCGCAGAACGCCGCCGGGGGAGAAATCTTCGGGTGATTCCCGGCCAGTGCTGGCAGACTCGACGCCATGACCACCACGCTCAAGTCCAGGCTGCACGACGATCTCACCGCAGCGATCAAGGCGCGCGATGAGCTGCGCTCGTCCACGCTCCGGCTCACCATCACCGCGATCTCGAAGGAAGAGGTCGCGGGCGAGAGCGCCCGGGAGCTGTCCGACGCCGACGTGGAGAAGATCATCGCGCGCGAGGCGAAGAAGCGCCGCGAGGCGGCCGAGGCCTTCGACAAGGGCGGCCGGGCGGAGCAGGCGGAGCGGGAGCGGGCCGAGGGCGAGGTGCTCGCCGGGTATCTGCCGCAGCCGCTGACGGACGACGAGCTGAACGCGCTGGTCGCGGAGGCGGTACGGGAGGCCGTCGCGGGCGGCGCCGAGGGGCCGCGGGCGATGGGCGCGGTGATGAAGATCGTGAACCCGAAGATCGCGGGCCGGGCGGAGGGCGGCCGGGTCGCCGCCGCGGTGAAGCGCCAGCTCGCGGGCGGGTAGCGCGTACGACGAAGAAGGAGGGGCCCGGACGATCTCTCGTCCGGGCCCCTCCCGCGCTCAGTAGGCTGTTCAGCCAGCCGCAGCGACCGCTACCGCGGCCACTCGAAGCCGCCGTTCCCATTGCCGCCGTTCCCGTTGCCGCCGATCACGCCCGGCGGGAGGGAGATGTCCGGCCACGGGTTGTCCCGGCCGCCGCCGTTCCCGGGCTTCTCACGGCCGGGCTTCTCGCGGCCCGGCTTCTTGGGCGGGGAGGGCTTGCGCGCGTTGGGGTCCTTGATCGGCACGCTGACGAAGTCCGGCGCGTCCTTGCCGTTCAGCGCGCCGCTCATCGCGTCCTTCCAGATGGGGCCGGGGGTGTCACCGCCGTACACCTTGTCGTGGGGGACACCGCCGATGGTGATGTTCTCCATCTTGAGGCCGCTGGCGCCGGGGCCGCCGCCGACCCACACCGCGCCCGCGAGGTTCGGGGTGTAGCCGACGAACCACGCGGCCTTCCGCTCGTCCGTCGTACCCGTCTTACCGGCGCTCGGGCGGCTCTGCAGACCGGCCTGCTTGCCGGTGCCGTCCTCGACCACACCGCGCAGCAGGGTGTTGATCGTGTCCGCGGTCTTCTCGGACATCGCGCGCGAGCACTTCGACTGCGGCACCTTCAGCTTCTTGCCGCCGGGGCCGGTGATCGAGTCGATGAAGACCGGGGAGCAGTAGACGCCGCGGTTGGCGAACGTCGCGTACGCGTTGGCCATGGTCAGCGGGGAGAAGCCCTCGGTACCGAGGGTGAGCGAGGGCACCTGGTGGTGCTCCTTGCCGTCGGCCCGCTCCACGCCCATCTTGTCGGCCAGCTCGGTGACCGGGCAGACGCCGATGTCGCTGATCATCTGGACGAAGTAGGTGTTGACCGACTTCGCGGTCGCCTCCTTCATCCCGTACGGGCCGCGCTCCGACTCGTTCTCGTTCTCGACGGTCGCGCCCTCGCCGTTGGTCCAGGTGCCCTTGCAGGTGCTGACCGGGCTCGGGTACTCCATCTTGTACGGCGAGGAGTAGCTCTTGTACGGCTTCGTGCCCCGCTCCAGGGCGGCCGCGGCGGTGATCGGCTTGAACGTGGACCCCACCTGGAAGCCGTAGTTCGAGCCGCCCATGTTGTGGTCCGCGGAGAGGTTGATCTGCGTCTGGTCCTTGCCGAAGCCGTACGGCTTGGACTGGCCCATGCCCAGGACCTTGCCGGTGCCCGGCTCGACGAGCGAGACGGCGGTGGCGGCCTTGTCGGACTGGTAGACGTGCGACTTGATCGACTTCTGGACCGATTCCTGCGCCTGCGGGTCCAGCGTCGTACGGATCGTCAGGCCGCCCTGGTTCCAGCGCTTGGCGCGCGCCGCCGACGTCTTCCCGAAGACCGGGTCGTTGAGGAAGATCTGGCGGACGTAGTCGCAGTAGAACCCGGCGCCCTTGACGGCCGTGATGCAGCCGCTGCGGGGCATGCTGACGTCGAGGCCGAGCGGCTTCTTCTTGGCCGCGGCGGCCTGGGCCGCGGTGATGTCCTTCATGTCGGCCATGCGCTGCAGCACGGTGTCGCGGCGGGTCTTCGCGGTCTCCGGGTTGGTGACCGGGTCGTAGCGGCTCGGCGACTGGACGAGACCGGCCAGCAGCGCGGCCTGCTCCACCTTCAGGTTCTTGGCGGACGTGCTGAAGTAGCGCTGGGAGGCGGCCTCGATGCCGTAGGCCTGCTGCCCGAAGTACGTGATGTTGAGGTAGTTCTCCAGGATCCGGCGCTTGCCGAGTTCCTTCTCGACCTGGATCGCGTACTTCAGTTCCTTGATCTTGCGGCCTATCGACTGCTGGGTGGCCTCGGCGAACTTCTCCTTGCTGTTGCCCGCCTCCTCGACGAAGACGTTCTTCACGTACTGCTGGGTGAGGGTGGAAGCGCCCTGTGAGACGCCGCCGCTCTGCGCGTTCCTGTTGGCGGCGCGCAGGATGCCCTTGAGGTCGACCGCCCCGTGCTGGTAAAAGCGCGCGTCCTCGATCGCGACGATCGCCTTGCGCATGTACGGGGAGACGTCGCCCAGCTTCACGATGGTGCGGTCACGCGAGTAGACCTTCGCGATCTCGCCGCCCTTCGCGTCCAGGATGGTGGTCCGCTCGCTGAGCGGGGGCGTTTTGAGATTGGCCGGAATATCGTCGAATTCCTGGACCGTTTCCTTGGCGGTGAGGCCGAACGCCCCGACAGCGGGAAGCGCGAGCCCGGCCATCACGGCGCCGGCCAGCGCACTGACGCCGAGGAACTTGGCGGCCTGTTGAGCGGTGGACAGCCCTCCGCCCGAGCGCGTGTAACCCATAAGAGGCAGCCTACGTGGCGAATCGCCGGACAGGGGACCGCGTGTTCGCATACGCTGTTTCACGCCAGCCACGCATGTACTGCTGTGTCACATCGCACGAGATCGCACCACATCCCCGGCCCCACTCGAGTGAGTGTTGAGGCGTGCCCGGATTGTGGCCCCGTGTCCCGAGCTGCCCGGTGTTCGCTGCGTGAACTGCCCTGCTTTGCACCAGTAATCGCAAATGTCGTCAGCTCACTCCGTTGGGTGATCTGCCGCGTACCCATAGTCCGTTCGGGCCATCCAAGATTGGGCCTGCAGGGGGTGTTGCGGCTTGCTCGCCTTCCGTAACGTCCTCAACTGGCGACGGTGAATATGCCGTTTGTCGCCGTGGGGGAGCTCCGATTCGGGAGAGGACGGCGCCAGCATGGGCTGGGTAACCGACTGGAGTGCGCAGGCCGCCTGCCGCACTACTGATCCAGATGAACTGTTCGTCCAGGGCGCGGCACAGAACAGGGCCAAAGCGGTCTGCACCGGATGCCCGGTGCGCACCGAGTGCCTTGCGGATGCCTTGGACAACCGTGTCGAGTTCGGTGTGTGGGGAGGGATGACCGAGCGGGAGCGGCGGGCGTTGCTGCGCCGCCGCCCGACGGTGACCTCCTGGCGAAGGCTGCTGGAGACGGCACGCACCGAGTACGAGCGCGGCGCGGGCATTCTGCCCTTCGATGACGAAGAGTACGAGCGCTTCGCTGCCGTCGGATAGCGCGTCGGACAGCGGTCGGCCGACAGGCCGGTGCGCGACGAGGTCGCATCGCATCACCACAACTTCATCTCACCCACCCCTCGTCACGGGCTTGTTCTCTCATCTACGACGGGACGAGGAAGGGTGCACGACACGAGTACGGCCGCGACTGTGGTCGCGGCCGGTCGTGGCCGGGCAAGGTGGTTCACGGGCTGGGGGCCTGCGGACCTTGGGGCAGCCCGCCACGCCACGGACGACGACGTGCACGGACGGATAGGGCGGAGCGCGACGGTGCGGACGATTGGGGATCCGCGGCGGACGCTGTGACGCTGCACCGTCCTGGCCCGTCCCGGCCGTGACGTCGGCCCGCCATGGGCCTGCGCGGCGTGCGCGCCTTGCGTGTACGTACGCGTCATGACGGCCGTGTCAGCCGCGCGGCGTAGCCGTGCCGGGAGCACCTGTGCGTGGGCACCTGTACGTGGGCACCTGTGCGTGGGCACCCTTGCGTGGGTACGCCACGGCTTGGGGCGCGCGCGTACGCGTACATCGGTACGCGGCGCCATGTGTACGCGCCCCAGGGGCACTTGGGTAGGCGTCAGCCTGCCCGCCGCCTTCTGCCTGCCTGTCGCCAGGGCTGGGCGTCAGCCTGCCGTGCGCTCGGACTGGTCCGCCGGAACCGCCGCGAGGCGGTCGCCGATGGCCCGCAGTCCTGCCAGGTCGTGTACGTCTCCAGGGAGCGCGGCCACTTGGGCCACGGGAACCTCGGGGTGCAACGCCGTGAAGCGGTCGTGTGTGCGCTGCTCGCGTCCGAGCACCTGCATACGCTCCGCGTGCAGCCGGAGCAGTCCCGCAGCCAGCCGCTCCGCCGACGTGGGGGAGACGTCGGGGTCCGCTGCCGTGGAATTGTCCGCCGCTGAGGCGTTCCGGGCTTGAGCATTCCCTGAGTCGGGATCGACAAATCCGTCGGCACCAAGATTTTCCGCGCCCTCGCCGGGGTTGGCCGGAACGCTACCCTCCCCCGGCGGATCCGCAGCGGCGGCGCTCTTCAGGATCAGCGTCTCCGCCGCAGCCAGGGCCCGTTCCGCCGACAGTTGTTCGGCGCCGCTGCCGTGCACCCGGTTCAGTACGAGACCGGCCAGCGGCATCTGATCCGCGGCCAGCCGCTCGACGAAGTAGGCGGCCTCCCGCAGCGCGTCCCGCTCCGGGGCGGCCACCACCAGGAAGGCCGTACCGGGCGCCTGCAGCAGCCGGTAGGTGGCCTCGGCGCGAGTGCGGAACCCGCCGAACATGGTGTCCATCGCAGCCGCGAACGTTTGCACATCGCGCATCAGCTGCCCGCCGAGGACCTTGCTGACCGTGCCCGTCATCATCGATACGCCCACGTTGAGGAACTTCATCCCGGCCCGGCCACCGACCTTCGCCGGGGCCATCAGCACCCGGATGAACTTCCCGTCCAGGAACGAACCGAGCCGCTTGGGGGCGTCCAGGAAGTCCAGCGCCGACCGGCTCGGCGGCGTGTCGACGATGATCAGGTCCCATTCCTCGCGGGCCCGCAGCTGGCCGAGCTTCTCCATGGCCATGTACTCCTGCGTGCCCGCGAAACCGGCCGAGAGCGACTGGTAGAAGGGGTTCGCCAGGATCGCGCGGGCGCGCTCGGGGTCGGCGTGCGCCTCGACGAACTCGTCGAAGGTCCGCTTCATGTCCAGCATCATGGCGTGCAGTTCGCCGCCCGCCTCGTCCCCGACGCCCGCCACCCGCCTCGGGACGTTGTCGAGCGCGTCGATGCCCATGGACTGCGCGAGCCTGCGGGCCGGGTCGATGGTGAGGACGACGACCTTCCGGCCGCGCTCGGCGGCCCGTACGCCCAGCGCGGCGGCCGTGGTGGTCTTGCCGACGCCGCCGGAGCCGCAGCACACCACGATGCGGGTCTGCGGGTCGTCCAGCAGCGCGTCGGTCTCCAGCCGGGGTGCCACGTCCATGCTCATGCCGCCTCCTGCGTACGGCTCGTGCCGTTGGTGTCGCCCGTACGGGGCGCGCGGCCGGTGCCGCGCGCCGTGCCCGTGCCGCTCACGACCGCGGTGCCGCTCACGACGGCCACTGCTTGCGCAGATCGCCCGCCAGCCGGTACAGCCCGGCCAGGTCGACGCCGTCCGTCAGCAGCTCCAGCTCGTGCAGCGGCAGGTCGAGACCGCCCAGCTCGGACCGCTGTGCCCGCTCCAGGGCGACGCGCTCGGCGTGCTCGCGCGCCTGCTCCAGCAGCGGGTCGACCAGCCGCTCGGCGAGGCCACCTCGGCGCGCGCCGCCCAGCCCGGCCTGCGAGAGCGCCTTGGCGACGGCCGCGCGACGGCCGTTGGCGGCGTCGTCGACGGCCTCGTGGTCGAGGATCGCGGGCCGCACCATGTTGACGATGACCGCGCCCGTCGGAAGGCCGTCCGAGCGCAGCTCCGCGATGCCGTCCGCGGTCTCCTGGACCGGCATCTCCTCCAGCAGCGTCACCATGTGGACGGCCGTCTGGGGCGACTTCAGGACGCGCATCACGGCCTGGGCCTGGTTGTGTATCGGGCCGGTCCTGGCCAGCCCCGCCACCTCGTGGTTGACGTTCAGGAAGCGGGTGATCCGGCCGGTCGGCGGGGCGTCCATGATCACGGAGTCGTAGACGAAGCGGCCGTCCTTGCCCTTGCGGCGCACCGCCTCGCACGCCTTGCCGGTCAGCAGGACGTCCCGCAGCCCCGGCGCGATGGTGGTCGCGAAGTCGATCGCGCCGAGCTTCTTCAGGGCGCGCCCCGCCGAGCCCAGCTTGTAGAACATGTGGAGATAGTCCAGGAGTGCGAACTCCGGATCGATCGCGAGGGCGTGGACTTCGCCGCCGCCCGGCGCGGTCGCGATTTTGCGTTCCTCATAGGGAAGCGGTTCCGTTTCGAAGAGCTGTGCGATGCCCTGGCGGCCTTCGACCTCGACCAGCAGCGTGCGCCTGCCATCGGCCGCGAGGGCCAGCGCGAGTGCGGCGGCGACCGTGGTCTTGCCGGTTCCGCCCTTGCCACTGACGACATGGAGCCTGCTCACATTGGGAGCCTAACCAGTCCCCCCACGGGCTACGCACCAGGCCCCAGGAGTGAGGCATTACAGTCGGCTGCATGACGAAGTGGGAATACGCGACCGTGCCGCTGCTCGTACACGCCACGAAGCAGATTCTGGACACCTGGGGCGAGGACGGCTGGGAGCTGGTCCAGGTAGTTCCCGGGCCGAACAACCCCGAGCAGCTGGTGGCCTACCTGAAGCGGGAGAAGGCGTGAGCGCCGTCGAGGACAAGCTCGCCGGGCTCGGCCTGACGCTGCCGGGGGTCGCGGCGCCGCTCGCCAGTTACGTCCCGGCGATCCGTACCGGGCCGTACGTCTACACCGCGGGCCAGCTGCCGCTGGTCGACGGGAAGCTGGGCGTGACCGGCAAGGTCGGCGCCGAGGTGACCCCGGAGGAGGCCAAGGAGCTGGCGCGCATCTGCGCGCTGAACGCGCTGGCCGCCGTGAAGTCGGTGGTCGGCGACCTGGACAAGGTCGTGCGGGTCGTGAAGGTCGTCGGCTTCGTCGCCTCGGCCCCGGACTTCACCGGGCAGCCGGGCGTCGTCAACGGCGCCAGCGAGCTGCTGGGCGAGGCGCTGGGCGACGCGGGCGTGCACGCGCGCAGCGCGGTCGGCGTGGCGGTGCTGCCGCTGGACGCGCCCGTCGAGGTGGAGATCCAGGTCGAGGTCGCGGACTAGCCCATCCGTGGCCCGGGCCCGCTCGCCCGCGGTCCGGCCCTGTACGGCCCGTCAGGGGCCCTTGCGCGGCCCGGGCCCCGGCCAGGGCCCCTCGAACATCCGCCCGCAAACGCATAGCATCCGGCCATGTCCACTACGAATGGCCAGTGGTATCCACCCGAGTGGCCAGAGCGCATCCGGTTGTTGTCCGCCGGTGAGCTGACGCCGGTGACGCCGCGCCGGGCCGCCACCGTGCTGCTGCTGCGGGACGGACCGGACGGCGTGCCGGGCGGGCAGGAGGGGGATCACGGGGCGAACGGGGAACAGGGCGCGACGGACGGCGAGCGGGGCGGCCAGGCCGCCGGACTCGCCGTGTACATGCTGCGCAGACGCGCCTCCATGGCCTTCGCCGGAGGCGCGTACGCCTATCCGGGTGGCTCGGTGGACCCGCGCGACGAGCGGATGGTCGCCTGGGCCGGGCCCTCGCGCGCCCAGTGGGCGCGGCGGCTGGGCCTCGACGAGAGCGACGCGACGCATGCGCAGGCCATCGTGTGCGCGGCGGTCCGGGAGACCTTCGAGGAGGCCGGCGTGCTCCTCGCGGGCCCGACCCCGCACACGGTCGTCGCGGACACCACGGGCGACGACTGGGAGACGGACCGGCTGTCGCTGGTCGCCCGGGACCTGTCGTTCGCCGAATTCCTCGACCGGCGCGGCCTGGTGCTCCGCTCGGACCTGCTCGGCGGCTGGGCGCGCTGGATCACCCCGGAGTTCGAGCCGCGCCGCTACGACACCTGGTTCTTTGTGGCTGCGCTGCCGCGGGGGCAGCGTACGCGCAACGCCTCCACGGAGGCGGACCGTACCGTCTGGATCCACCCCGGGGACGCGGCCGACGGCTACGACCGGGGCGAGCTGCTGATGATGCCGCCGACCATCGCGACGCTGCGGCAGCTGCGGCCGCACGGCACGGTCCACGACGCGCTGGTGGCCGCCCCGGACCAGGACCTCACCCCGGTGCTCGCCCAGGCCCGGCTGGACGGCGACGAGCTGGTGCTGAGCTGGCCGGGCCACGACGAGTTCACCAAGCACATCCCGGGCGCTGCGGGGGAGTCCACGGCATGACGTACGCGGCATCCCTGCCCGGTCAGCCGCGCGGCGGCGCGATCGGCGGCCCGGCGACCGACCGCGCCGTGTGCGTCCTCGCGCCGAATCCGTCGCCCATGACGCTGGACGGCACCAACACCTGGATCGTCGCCGAGCCGGACTCCGACCTCGCCGTCGTCATCGACCCCGGCCCGCTGGACGACGGCCACCTCCGGAACGTGATCGCGACGGCGGAGCGGGCCGGGAAGCGGATCGGGCTGACGCTGCTGACCCACGGCCACCCCGACCACGCGGAGGGCGCGGTCCGCTTCGCCGAGCTGACCGGGACGCGGGTCCGGGCGCTGGACCCGGAGCTGCGGCTGGGCGACGAGGGGCTGGAGCAGGGCGACGTCATCACCACCGGCGGGCTGGAGCTGCGGGTGGTGCCCACGCCCGGCCACACCGCCGACTCGCTGTCCTTCCACCTCCCGGCCGACTCCGCCGTCCTGACGGGCGACACGGTGCTGGGGCGCGGTACGACGGTCGTCGCGCACCCGGACGGGCGGCTCGGCGACTACCTGGACTCGCTGCGGCGGCTGCGGTCGCTCGCGGTGGACGACGGCGTCGGCACGGTGCTGCCGGGCCACGGGCCGGTGCTGAACGACGCTCGGGGCGCGGTGGAGTACTACCTGGCGCACCGGGCCAACCGCCTCGCGCAGGTGGAGACGGCCGTCGAGAGCGGCCACCGGACGGCTGCGGAGGTCGTGGCGCAGGTGTACGTGGACGTGGACCGCTCGCTGTGGCCCGCTGCCGAGCTGTCGGTACGCGCCCAGCTGGACTATCTGCGCGAGCACGGGCTGATCTGAGCGCGGCGCGCGAAGACGCGCGAAGGGCCCCGGCCGGAATCCCCGGCCGGGGCCCTTCGCGCTTTTTACGGGCTGTACGCGCTGTGCGTCAGCGGGACCGCTTGGCCAGCCGCTCGACGTCCAGCAGGATCACGGCGCGTGCCTCCAGCCGCAGCCAGCCGCGGCCCGCGAAGTCGGCGAGCGCCTTGTTGACGGTCTCGCGGGAGGCGCCGACCAGCTGGGCCAGCTCCTCCTGGGTCAGGTCGTGGACGACGTGGATGCCCTCCTCGGACTGCACGCCGAAGCGGCGCGACAGGTCGAGCAGGGCGCGGGCGACCCGGCCGGGCACGTCGGAGAAGACGAGGTCGGACATCTGGTCGTTGGTCTTGCGCAGGCGCCGGGCCACGGCGCGCAGCAGCGCGGACGCGACCTCGGGGCGGGCGTTGAGCCACGGCTGGAGGTCGCCGTGGCCGAGGCCGAGCAGCTTGACCTCGGTGAGGGCGCTGGCGGTGGCTGTGCGCGGGCCGGGGTCGAAGAGCGACAGCTCACCGATCAGCTCGCCTGGGCCCAGCACGGCCAGCATGTTCTCGCGGCCGTCGGGAGAGGTGCGGTGGAGCTTCACCTTGCCCTCGGTGACCACGTACAGGCGGTCGCCCGGGTCCCCTTCGTGGAAGAGGGCGTCACCCCGCGCGAGGGTGGCCTCTCCCATGGAGGCGCGCAGCTCAGCGGCCTGCTCGTCATCGAGCGCCGCGAAGAGCGGGGCGCGCCGCAGAACGTCGTCCACGAGTCTCTCCTTGTCGACATGCACAGGGGACCGTCGTCCCCATGATGCCGGACGGTAAAACAGTGCGATCAATCACAAGTTTGACGCACTGGCCTGCCGGACCGTGCGGCAGGGGTCCGATTGGGCGGGGTCTGATCGGTAGCCCGGCCGGATGTCGGTGGCTGGGCTTAGGCTGGCCGGGTGTCCAATACGCCGGTGAGAGCACGGGGCAAGGGGGCTGAACGGGTGACCGCATCTCGTAATTCCGCTGTGGGCGAACAGGGGCCTGCCGAGCCGACGAAAGCGGCGAAGGCACCCAAAGTCACCAAGCCCGCGAAGCCCTCCCGGCCGGAGTCCCAGCTCGCGCTCGTGCGCCGCGCCCGGCGCATCAACCGCGAGCTGGCCGACGTCTACCCGTATGCCCACCCCGAGCTGGATTTCGAGAACTCGTTCCAGCTCCTGGTCGCCACGGTCCTGTCCGCCCAGACCACCGACCTGCGGGTCAACCAGACCACCCCCGCGCTCTTCGCCGCCTACCCGACCCCCGAGGACATGGCGGCCGCCGACCCCGAGGCGCTGGAGCAGCTGATCCGGCCCACCGGCTTCTTCCGCGCCAAGGCCAAGTCCCTGCTGGGCCTCTCGGCCGCGCTGCGCGACCGCTTCGACGGCGAGGTGCCGGGCCGCCTGAAGGACCTGGTCACGCTGCCCGGCGTCGGCCGCAAGACGGCCAACGTGGTCCTCGGCAACGCGTTCGGGGTGCCGGGGCTCACCGTGGACACCCACTTCGGGCGGCTGGTGCGGCGCTGGAAGTGGACCGAGCAGGAGGACCCGGAGAAGGTCGAGGCGGAGATCGCCGCGCTCTTCCCGAAGAGCGAGTGGACGATGCTCTCGCACCGCGTCATCTTCCACGGCCGCCGCGTCTGCCACGCCCGCAAGCCCGCCTGCGGCGCCTGCCCGATCGCCCCGCTCTGCCCGGCGTACGGGGAGGGCGAGACCGACCCGGACAAGGCGAAGAAGCTGCTGAAGTACGAGATGGGCGGCCAGCCGGGGCAGCGGCTGCGCCCGCCCGCCGACTACCCGGGGCCCCCGGCCGCCCCGCTGGGAGCGGCCGGATGACGAGCACGTACGGCGGAGGCGTGGGGGTCAGTTCCCAGGGGTTGCCCGAGTGGCTGCTCCCGGTGGCGCGGGCGGCCGAGACGATCGAGCCGCACCAGCTGAGCCGGTTCCTGCCGCCGCCGCAGGGCGGAGGCCGCCCCTCCGCCGTGCTGGTGCTCTTCGGGGAGGGCCCCGGCGGGCCCGAGCTGCTGCTGATGGAGCGGTCCGGGTCGCTGCGCTCGCACGCGGGCCAGCCGTCCTTCCCCGGTGGCGCGCTCGACCCGGAGGACGGCGATCCGGACGGGGAGGGTCCGCTGCGTGCGGCGCTGCGCGAGGCCGAGGAGGAGACGGGGCTCGACCCCTCGGGTGTCCAGGTCTTCGCCGTCCTGCCGCGCCTCTACATCCCGGTGAGCGGCTTCGTCGTGACGCCCGTCCTGGGCTGGTGGCGGCGGCCGAGCCCGGTCGGGCCGGTGGACCCTGCCGAGACGGCCCGGGTCTTCACGGTTCCCGTGGCGGATCTCACGGATCCGGCGAATCGGGCGACGACGGTTCACCCCAGTGGCCACCGGGGGCCCGCGTTCCTGGTCGGAGGGGCTCTGGTCTGGGGTTTCACAGCCGGTGTGATCGATCGCATACTGCATTACGCGGGCTGGGAACGACCATGGGACCGCGCGAACCACGTCCCACTCGACTGGCGCGCGTGAGACGGTGTCCCGGTGAATGTGCTGGACATCCTGCTGCTGCTCGCCGCCGTATGGTTCGCGATCATCGGCTATCGCCAGGGCTTCGTCGTCGGCGTGCTGTCGGTGATCGGATTCATCGGCGGTGGCCTGGTCGCGGTCTATCTGCTGCCGGTCATCTGGGACGGCACCACCGACCGGGCATCGCCCGGCACGTTCGGTGCCATCGTGGCGATCGTGCTGGTGATCGTGTGCGCCTCGGTCGGTCAGGCGGCCACCACTCACCTGGGAAACAAGCTCCGCCGGTACATCACCTGGTCACCCGCGCGCGCCCTGGACGCGACCGGCGGCGCGATGGTGAACGTCCTGGCCATGCTGCTGGTCGCCTGGCTGCTCGGCTCCCTCGTGGCGGGGACCTCGCTCCCCACGGTGAGCAAGGAGGTCCGCGAGTCCAAGGTGATGTTCGGGGTCTCGCGCGTGGTCCCGGAGCAGGCCAACACCTGGTTCTCCGACTTCTCCACGGTGCTCGCGCAGGGCGGCTTCCCGCAGGTCTTCTCGCCGTTCTCGAACGAGCCGATCACCTCGGTGCCGCAGCCCGATCCGGCGCTCGCGCAGTCCCCGGTGGCCACGCAGGCCCAGAAGAGCATCGTGAAGGTCGTCGGCACCGCCCCGAGCTGCGGCAAGGTCCTGGAGGGCACCGGCTTCGTCTACGCGGAGAACCGGGTCATGACCAACGCCCATGTGGTCGGCGGGGTCGACGACCCGACCGTCCAGATAGGCGGCGAGGGACGGCTGTACGACGCGAAGGTCGTGCTCTACGACTGGAAGCGCGACATCGCGGTCCTCGACGTGCCCGCGCTGCAGGCCCCCGCGCTCCAGTTCACGCGGGGAGACGCGGGCACCGGCGACGACGCGATCGTGGCCGGGTTCCCGGAGAACGGCGCGTTCGACGTGCGCGCGGCCCGCGTCCGCGGCCGCATCACGGCCAACGGCCCGGACATCTACCACCGTGGCACCGTGCAGCGCGATGTGTACTCGCTGTACGCGACCGTCCGCCAGGGCAACTCCGGCGGACCGCTGCTCACCCCGGAAGGCCGGGTGTCCGGCGTGGTCTTCGCCAAGTCGCTCGACGACGCGGACACCGGGTACGCGCTGACGGCGGACGAGGTGCGCAAGGACGCCGAGCAGGGGCGTACGGCCGACCAGCCGGTGGACAGCCAGGGATGTGCCCTCTAGCCCCTCCGGGGAGGGGAGTGCGACGCCGGTAGGTGTGCGGGTGCTCGCCTACCGGCTGCGTGGATGGCGCAGCCGCGCCGAGACCCAGCGGGCACGGCGCCGGATGATGCGGGGAATCCCGACGATATTGGGGTCTTGGCCTTGGATAGGCCCGGAGCCGCCGCGCTCGGAAACGCTCAGTGCGGCATTGGCAGCAGCGGCGGCTTCGGGGCCGCGGCCGCTTGGTGCGTCACGGTAGTCGTGCGTCCAGCCCATACTCCGCACTTTGCCCGTGGCCCAAGGTCGGTAATCGCCGGTGACTGCGGCAATTGGCCTATGCGCCGGGCAAGTGGCTGTTCGAAAAACATCTGTTCGTACGCGACCGGCTGAGCGGCCCGGTGCGGCGTCGGCTCAGCGGTCCGGTTCCGGGTCCTTGAGCCAGTTGATCAGTTCCGTGGAGAAGGCGTTTGGGTCCTCCTCGTGCGGAAAGTGTCCGAGGCCGTCGAAGAGCCGCCAGCGGTACGGCGCCTCCACGTACTGCCCCGACCCCGCCGCGCTGCGGGTGCGCATCACCGGGTCGAGTGACCCGTGCAGATGCAGGGTCGGCACCCGCACCGGACGCTTCATCCGGCGGTTGAACTGGAAACCGTCCGGACGCCCCAGCGACCGCACCATCCAGCGGTACGGCTCGATCGAGCAGTGGGCCGTCGAGGGGATGATCATCGCCCGCCGGTAGACGTCCACCGCCTCGTCCTCGGGCAGCCGCGGCCCGGACCAGTCCCGGATCAGCCGCCCCACAGCCGCCCCCTCGTCCGCGACGAGCTGGCGCTCGGGCAGCCACGGCCGCTGGAAGCCCCAGATATGGGAGCCGGCGGCGCTCTGCCTGACGTCCCCGAGCATCGCCGAACGCCAGCGGCGCGGATGCGGCATGGAGGCCACCGCGAGCCGCCGCACCAGCTTCGGCCGCATGACCGCGGCCGTCCACGCCAGATATCCGCCCAGGTCATGGCCGACCAGGGCGGCGTCCGGCTCACCGAGCGAGCGGATCACCCCGGTGACGTCGAGGGCGAGGTTGGCGGGGTCGTACCCCCGCGGCGTACGGTCGCTGCCGCCCACTCCGCGCAGGTCCATCGCGACCGCCCGGTAGCCCGCGTCGGCGAGCGCGGTCAGCTGGTGCCGCCAGGTCCACCAGAACTGCGGAAACCCGTGGAGCAGCAGCACCAGCGGGCCGTCGCCCATCTCGGCGATGTGGAAGCGTGCGCCGTTGGCCGCGACGTCCCGGTGGGTCCAGGGGCCGTCCAGCCGAACGACCGAAGCGGAGATATCAGGGACGGTCATGCCGACGAGCGTGTCACATCCCGTACGGAGCGGCCGCCGTTCCCCGCTGCCCGCGGATGCGGCTTGACGTTCCCGAGGACCGCCGCCGTCTCCTTGGACGAGGCCATGGACCGCTTCGGCGCCTTGACCTTCTTGAACTTCAGCAGCGCGAGCAGGCCCAGGATTCCGGCGATCAGCCAGTAGATGCCGCCCACGATCAGGAAGCACCAGGCGAGGCCGAGACCGGTCCAGGAACGCATCCCGTAGGCGAGGGCGAAACTCAGCACCGGAAGCGAGAACAGGATCAGCACCCCGGCCGCCACACCGGCGCCGCTGCCGACCGCCGCCTTCTTGGCGCCCACCCGGAGCTCGGCCTTGGCCAGCGCGATCTCGTCGTGCACCAGCGCGGACAGCTCGGTGGTCGCCGTCGCCACCAGCTGGCCGAGGCTGCGGTTGCCGCCGTCGTCGGCTGCGCTCATCGCCATCTCCCTCTGCTCTTGTACGTCTTCCGGTCGTCTTTCGGGTTTTCAAGCCTCTCAGATCATGGCGTCTCAGATCATGCCGGACCATCGTCACCGGAGTGGTCCCCGGCGGCCACTTCGGCAAGCCGCCGGTGCTCCGCGGCTTTCGCCTCGTGGATGGCGGCCATGCGGAGGTGGTATTCGGGGGTGTCGAGTTCATAGACGTCGGGGATGCCGTCCATGTCCTCGTCCCGCTCCTCGTCCTGGTACAGCCGCTGGTAGCGGTTGTTGCGCAGCTTGAGGAGGACGCCCGCGAGCAGCGCGGCGCACAGCGAGCCGATGAGGACCGCCGACTTGACCTCCTCGGCGAGCGCCGGGTCGCCGGGGAAGGCCAGTTCGCCGATGAGGAGGGAAACGGTGAAGCCGATTCCGGCGAGGGTCGCGACGGCGAACACATCGGCCCACTCCAGGTCCTCGTTCAGCTCGGCCCTGGTGAACCGGGCGGCGCACCACGAACCGCCGAAGACCCCCACGGCCTTGCCCACCACCAGGCCGAGGACGACGCCGAGCGTCTCGGGACGGGTGAAGACGTCCGCGACGGCGTCGCCGGTCACCGGGACACCGGCGGCGAAGAGGGCGAACACCGGCACGGCGAGCCCGGCCGACAGCGGGCGCACCCGGTGCTCGACGCGCTCGGCGGGGGAACGGTCCTCGCCCTCCCGTACGGTGCAGCGCAGCATCAGCCCCATCGCGACGCCCGCGACGGTGGCGTGCACCCCGCTCGCGTGCATCAGCGCCCAGATCACCAGGGCGAGCGGGAGGTAGATGTACGCGCCGCGTACGCCCTTGTGGTGCAGCAGATAGAAGAGGGCTAGCCCGGCGAAGGCCAGGCCGAGCGCGATGAAGTCGATGTGCTTGGTGAAGAAGACCGCGATGATCAGGATCGCGCCGAGGTCGTCGACGACCGCGAGGGTGAGCAGGAACGCGCGCAGGGCGGCGGGCAGCGCGGTGCCGATGACGGCGAGAACGGCGAGCGCGAAGGCGATGTCGGTGGCGGTCGGTACGGCCCAGCCCTTCAGGTTGCCGCCGCCGGTCGCGTTGACGACGACGTAGACGAGGGCGGGCGCGATCATGCCGCACAGTGCGGCGACCACGGGCAGCGCGGCGGCCCTCGGATCGCGCAGCTCACCCGCGACCAGCTCGCGCTTCAGCTCGATGCCGGCGACGAAGAAGAAGATGGTGAGCAGGCCGTCCGTGGCCCACGACTCGACGGACAGCCGCAGATGCAGCGCCTGGGGACCGAAGGAGAAGTCCTTGATGTCGCCGTAGACGCCGCTGAGCGGGGTGTTCGCCATGATCAGCGCGGCGATCGCGGCGACGAGAAGGATGATGCCGCCGACGGTCTCGGTGCGCAGCGCGTCGGTGATGAACGTCCGCTCGGGGAGCGAGGGGCGGCCGAGGAACTTGCGGCTGGTGGGCGCGGCCACGGGCGGGGCCTCCTGGGTCGTCGGGCGGGTGCGGACACACGTGTGCCGTGTGCCGACCAGACTTCCCGGCGCGCCCTTGTCATCTTGTCGCGTTATTAACGCGGCAGGTACTCACCCTAACCGGAACGGACGAGGGGCGCCCCCGCGTGGCGGGAGCGCCCCTCGGTACCTTTGCCGGTCAGTCTTCGCTGGCCGCGGACGGCAGCTTGCTCTGGATCAGCTCCATGACGGAGGAGTCGGTGAGCGTGCTGACGTCACCCAGCGCGCGGTTCTCGGCGACATCGCGCAGCAGGCGGCGCATGATCTTGCCGGACCGGGTCTTGGGCAGCTCGGCCACCGGCATGATCCGCTTGGGCTTGGCGATCGGGCCGAGCTGCTTGGCGACATGCGCCCGCAACTCCTCGACCAGGCCCTCCTCCTCGGCCGCGCTGCCGCGCAGGATGACGAAGGCGCAGATCGCCTGGGTGGTCTGCGGGTCGGTGGCCCCGACGACGGCGGCCTCGGCGACCTTGGGGTGCGAGACGAGGGACGACTCGACCTCGGTCGTCGAGATGTTGTGGCCGGACACCAGCATCACGTCGTCGACCCGGCCGAGCAGCCAGATGTCGCCGTCGTCGTCCTTCTTGGCGCCGTCGCCCGCGAAGTAGCGGTTCTCGAAGCGGGACCAGTAGGTGTCCAGGTAGCGCTGGTCGTCGCCCCAGATGGTGCGGAGCATCGACGGCCACGGCTCGGTGAGGACCAGATAGCCGCCCGCCCCGTTCGGCACCTCGTTCGCGTCGTCGTCGACGACGGTGGCGGCGATGCCGGGAAGCGCCACCTGGGCCGAACCGGGCTTCGTCGCGGTGACGCCCGGCAGCGGGCTGATCATCATGCCGCCGGTCTCGGTCTGCCACCAGGTGTCGACGATCGGCGTCGTGTCCGCGCCGATGTTCTTGCGGTACCAGACCCATGCCTCGGGGTTGATCGGCTCACCGACCGAGCCGAGGACGCGCAGCGACGACAGGTCGAACTTGGCCGGGATGTCGTCGCCCCACTTCATGCACGCGCGGATCGCGGTCGGGGCGGTGTACAGGATGGTGACCCCGTACTTCTGGACGATCTCCCACCAGCGGCCCTGGTGCGGGGTGTCCGGCGTGCCCTCGTAGAGCACTTCGGTCGCTCCGTTGGAGAGCGGCCCGTAGACGATGTACGAGTGGCCGGTGACCCAGCCGACGTCGGCGGTGCACCAGAAGACGTCCGACTCCGGCTTGAGGTCGAAGACGGCGTGGTGGGTGTACGACACCTGGGTGAGGTAGCCGCCGGTGGTGTGGAGGATGCCCTTCGGCTTACCGGTGGTGCCGGAGGTGTAGAGGATGAACAGCGGGTGCTCGGCGTCGAACGCCTCGGGCGTGTGCTGCTCGGGCTGGCGGTCCACGATCTCGTGCCACCAGACGTCGCGGCCCTCGGTCCAGGCCACCTCCTGGCCGGTGCGGCGGACGACCAGCACGCTGCGCACGCTCTCGGTGCCGGGACGGGTCAGGGCCTCGTCGACGGCGGGCTTGAGCGCGGACGGCTTGCCGCGGCGGTAGCCACCGTCGGCGGTGATGATCACGCGGGCGTCGGCGTCGTTGATACGGGTGGCGAGGGCGTCGGCCGAGAAGCCGCCGAAGACCACGGAGTGCGGGGCGCCGATGCGGGCGCAGGCCAGCATCGCGACGACGGTCTCGGTGATCATCGGCAGGTAGATGGCGACCCGGTCGCCCGCCTGGACCCCCAGCTCGGTCAGTGCGTGCGCCGCCTGGGAGACCTCCCGCTGCAGCTCGGCGTAGGTCAGGGAACGGGTGTCGCCCGGCTCCCCCTCGAAGTGGAGGGCGACCCGGTCGCCGAGCCCGTTCTCCACATGGCGGTCGACGCAGTTGTACGCCACGTTGAGCTTGCCGTCGGCGAACCACTTCGCGAAGGGCGGGTTCGACCAGTCGAGCGTTTCGGTCGGCTCGGTCGCCCAGGTCAGCCGACGGGCCTGCTCGGCCCAGAAGCCCAGGCGGTCCGCCTTCGCACGCTCGTACGCCTCAGCCGTCACATTGGCGTTCGCGGCCAGATCGGCCGGCGGCGCGAAGCGGCGCTCCTCCCGAAGAAGGCTGGCCAGGCTTTCGTTGCTCACGACATCTCCCATTCCCAGGGTGTCCGTTGTGTCCCCGCCATAGCTCATCAGCCCTGGGTGGGCCCTGACAAGGCGCTGTCAGCGTAAATTGGTTTAGACCTGTAACAGGTCTTGTGTTCAGGCCTGTGCTCAGATCGCCTCCAGCGCTTCCGTGGCTCCCCCTTTCCCGGGCTCCAGGGCGGCGGCCGGACCCGCTGCGCAGACGGCCACCGGCGCGCCGTCCTCCGGCCGGATGGCCAGGAATCTGGCCGATCCGGCCTCCAGTACGTACGCCTGAGCCTCTGCCACATGGAAGTACATCCCGTGCAGCACCAGCCCTCCCTCGGCCACCCGTCGCGCGACGCAGGCGTGCGCCATCAGATGCTCCAATTGCTGCATCACATTGATCAGCGCCAGCCGCTCCACATCGTCGGCCACCGGCCGGTCGGCCAGCGCGACCTCGCCGCGCCCCAGCCGCCCGATTCGCTCCATCCGCGCCAGCCCGGGCCTGCCATGGCGAAGCCAGCGCGCCAGCGGCGTCTGCGCCCCGGGTGGCGCGGCCGCCGAGCCGAGCAGCGCCTGCATCGCCCCGCATCCGGAGTGCCCGCACACGGTGATGCTGCTGACCCTCAGCACCTCCACCGCGTACTCGATGGCCGCGCCCACCGAGTCGCAGGAGGCGTCCTCACCAGGAGGCGGCACCAGATTGCCGACGTTGCGAACGGTGAACAGATCGCCGGGGCCGCTGGAGGTGATCATGCTGGTCACCAGCCGGGAGTCCGCGCAGGTGAGGAACAGCTGGGTGGGCCGCTGTCCCTCCCGGGCGAGCCGCGCCAGCTCGTCGCGCACCAGCGGCGCGGTGTTGCGCTGGAAGGCGCTCACCCCGCCCAGCAGCTGCCCCGCGCCGTTTCCGTGGCTCTGCCCTTGTCCGTGCCCGCGGCCGTCCGCGGCCGCCGGGGCGGGGCGGGTGCAGTGGTGGTCGCGCCAGGGCGTCCACGGACGGCAGGCGGGCGGTGCGGACGGCTCGGCGGCCGAGCGCCGCGGCCGGTGGAGGCGGCGCAGCGAGACGCGGACGGCGAGCACGATCCCGGTGAGCGCGATCGCGGCGAGCACGATCTGGTCCAAGAGCTTCAACATTCCCGTCTCCTCCGGGGCTTCGCGGTCGCGGCAGGGCGCGGCCGTGGGTCACGGCGTACTGCGGTGCTGACTCCCAAGCATTGGTAAATGAATGGTAATGCCGGGTAAAGTCGACGGGAAGTCTTTTGGGTGGGGGCGGGCTGTTGTTCCCTCTATGGGGTGAATAGTCAGGTGAGATGACTGCCCCAGGGCGGGTGGCTAGGCGGGAGCGGGAGCGGCCGCCGCCCGCGCGGCCGGGGCGGACTCGTCGAGCGCGAAGGCCGGATCGACCTGTGCCGCCAGGTCGGCACCCGTCTTCGCGTTCCCCCAGCTCTGCGCGTTCTTCAGGTGGAAGTGCACCATCTGGCGGGTGTAGCGCTGCCAGTCCCGCCGCTCGTAGGAGGCGTCCGCCGCGTCGTGCAGCGTGCGCAGCGCCTCGCGGTTGGGCCCTTCCAGCTCCGCGAAGCGCGGTGCGCGGCCCTTCTCCATCGCCCGGACCCAGTCGGAGTGGCCGACGGTGACCAGCAGGTCGTCGCCCACCTCGGCGCGGAGAAAGGCGAGGTCGTCCGGGCCCTGCACCTTGTTGCCGACCACGCGCAGCGCGACGTCGAAGTCGCGGGCGTACTCCTTGTACTGGCGGTAGACCGCGATGCCCTTGCGGGTGGGCTCGGCGACCAGGAACGTCATGTCGAAGCGGGTGAAGAGCCCGGAGGCGAAGGAGTCGCTGCCCGCCGTCATGTCGACAACCACGAACTCCCCGCGTCCATCGACCAGATGGTTGAGACACAGCTCGACCGCGCCGACCTTGGAGTGGTAGCAGGCGACGCCGAGATCGGATTCGGTGAAGGGCCCGGTCGCCATCAGCCGCACCTCCCCGTCGCCGAGCGGGACGGTCCGGGCGCACGCCGTGTAGACGGGGTTGTCCTCGCCGATCCGCAGCAGCCGCGACCCCTCGCCCGGCGGCGTTGTCTTGATCATGGTCTCGGCGGAGGCGATCCGGGGGTTGGTCCCGCGCAAGTAGTCCTTGATCAGGGGGAGATGGGCGCCCATGGCGGGCAGCGCGGCGGCCTCCGCCTCGTCGAGCCCGAGCGCCGCACCCAGGTGCTGGTTGATGTCGGCGTCGACCGCGACGACCGGGGCGCGGGTGGCGGCGAGGTGGCGGATGAACAGCGACGACAGCGTCGTCTTGCCGCTGCCGCCCTTGCCTACGAAAGCGATCTTCATGTTCAGAAAGCGTAGGTGAGTGATCCTCTCCCATGAGGGATTTACGTGAAGAAAACCACTCCAACGAGGGGCACCGGGCCATGGGTGCGTAGGGTCGTACTCATGAGTACGTCAGCAGATCCGCTCGCCACCCTGGCGGCGCTGCCCGGTGTGGCCGAGTCCGTGGAGGCCGTACGGACGGCGGTGGACCGGGTCTACGGCCACCGGGTGATGCGCCGCCGCAGCAATGAGGTCACCTCCGAGGCGGCGCTGCGCGGGGCGCGTGGCTCCGCGGCGCTGGCCGGTGCCGACTGGGCGCTCGAAGAGGTCCGCCGCCGCACCGACTTCGGGGGCGACGGGGAGCCGCACACGGTGGGCGCGGCGCTGCGAGTGACCGCCGAGGCCGGTCAGCTGCTGAGCGTCTGGCGGCAGTCGCCGCTGCGGGTGCTGGCCCGGCTGCATCTGGTCGCGGCCGGAGGGGCGGACGAGGACGACAGGGTCGGACGGCCCCGGCTGGCGGGCGAACCGGTGCGGGAGCCTCTGGTCGGGCCGGAGCCGCCGGATGCCGACGAGGTGGCGGCGCGGCTCGACGGCTTGGCGCGGCTGCTGCTCGCGGGCAGTGAGGCCCCGGCGCTGGTGACGGCGGCGGTGGTGCACGGTGAACTGCTCGCGCTGCGGCCCTTCTCGTCCTACAACGGCCTGGTGGCGCGTGCGGCCGAGCGGATCGTGCTGGTCGGCAGCGGACTCGACCCGAAATCCATCTGTCCGGCGGAGGTGGGCCACGCGGAGCAGGGCGCCGCCGTGTGTGTGGCCGGGCTGGAGAGCTATGTGTCCGGGACGCCCGAGGGCATGGCGGCCTGGATCGCGCACTGCGGGCGGGCGGTTGAGCTGGGTGTGCGGGAGAGCACGGCCGTGTGCGAGGCGATGCAGCGGGGGGCCGCCTGAGGGCGGTCGTGCTCCGGAGCGCTTCGACTCCGGAGTGCTCTGGGCCCGGACAGAGTTGCGGCGGCACCACGAGGGTGCCGCCGCTGGCACGTCCGCCGGGTTACCAGTGCGTGCACAGAATTCGCCCATCAGGCCGGGATCTTCGCCCGTCACCTGGTGCGGCTGGCCCGTAATCGACGGGTCGGCGTCGCGTGGGTGCCCGGCATCCGTGCTCGGTCCGTGGGGCCTTGGTGCGTCTGGGGAGATCCTCCCGGATACCCCTGGTCTCGCGGGCCGTCGATTCCTTTCTACTCCTGCGCGGAGCCAAGTGGAACCCCTCCACGCAGATCTTTGCGATGGGGTCAAACGCGGGCATAAGGGGTGCGCCGCCGACTGGCGTACCACACCAGCCCGGCGGTGGCGGCGGCCGCGCCCACCGCCGCGACCGCGGCCAGCACCGGTCGCGGCGGCATGGAGAGTGAGGGCAGCCGCTGCTTCAACCGCACCGGGCGGTCGAAGGAGAGGACCGGCCAGCCGCGGGCGACCGCTTCGCGGCGCAGGGCCCGGTCCGGGTTCACCGCGTGCGGATGGCCGACCGACTCCAGCATCGGGAGGTCGGTCCCCGAGTCGCTGTAGGCGTAGCAGCGTGACAAGTCGTATCCCTCGGACTCGGCCAGCTCGGCGATCGCCTCCGCCTTCGTCGGTCCGTAGGCGTAGTACTCGACTTCCCCGGTGAAGACCCCGTCCTCGACGACCATGCGGGTGGCCACCACCCGGTCCGCGCCCAGCAGCTCGCCGATGGGCTCCACGACTTCCGCTCCCGAGGTGCTGACAATCACCACATCGCGTCCGGCGGCGTGGTGTTCCTCGATGAGGGAAGCCGCCTCGTCGTAGATGATGGGGTCGATCAGATCGTGCAGAGTCTCCGCGACGATCTCCTTCACCTGCTGGACATTCCAGCCACGGCAGAGTGCTGAGAGGTACTCGCGCAACCGCTCCATCTGGTCGTGATCGGCGCGGCCTGCGAGGAAGACGAACTGGGCATAAGCAGTACGCAGTACGGCCCGACGGTTGATCAGCCCACCCCGGTAGAAGGACTTGCTGAAGGTGAGCGTGCTTGACTTCGCAATGACCGTCTTGTCCAGGTCAAAGAAGGCGGCTGTCCGGGGCAAGGAGTGGTTTTCCACGACGCTGAGCATAGGGCCCACCATTCGGCGTAAGCTGAGGCGCGTGGGTTTGCCTGAGAAGGCTCTCGGGTACACCATGGAAGTCACGGATCGTTCGCGACCGTGCTAACCCGGCCCGACTCCTCCCCCCCCGAGTCGGCCGTGGGGACGACCCCCGCTCTCCCCCCCGGCGGGGGTCGTCGCATGTCCGGACGCTTTTCCGGCGCTTTCACGAGATCTTGCTCCCCTCATCCGGGCCTGGGTGACGCCTGCTCCCCAACAGCCTGATTGGTTACCGTGCGTAATCGCTAGGCTGCGCTCCGGAAGTCACTGGTTTAGGTGACTGGGATATTCACAACTGATGAGTTGTCCACGGTTTTGAACCAAGATCCCCAAGATTTTCAGGATCGCGACACGGTGATTCTCCGCGTTGTTTGCACTCGCCGTTCGCGTGAGTGAGAGCGCGTAACGAAATGGGGAGGGGATCGTGACTGCATCCATCACACCGGAACGGTCATCACCGCCAGAAGGACAGCGCGGCAGACCGCTGATCATCACCGAGGACGAACAGCTTCTCGACGATCTGCTGAGGCTGTGCGCGGCCGCCGGAGCAGAGGTCGAAGTGGCCCATGGCGCACCCACGCGCCGGGGCAGCTGGGAGGGCGCGCCGCTGATCCTCGTCGGGGACGACGCGGCGGCCAGGCTCCGGGGCCGCGTCCGCAGAGCGGGCGTGCTGCTCATCGGGCGGGATCTCGACGACCACGGCATCTGGCGCCGGGCAGTGGAGCTCGGCGCCGACAATGTGGCGTTCCTGCCCGACGCCGAGACCTGGCTCGTGGACCGGATCGCCGATGTGGCGGAGGGAGTTGGCCAGCAGGCCCTGACCATCGGCGTCATCGGTGGCCGTGGTGGGGCCGGGGCCTCGACCCTCGCCTGCGCCCTGGCGGTCACGGCGGCCCGCTCGGGCCGCCGCACCATGCTCATCGACGGCGACCCGCTGGGTGGTGGCCTCGATGTGCTGCTCGGCGGCGAGGGGTCGGAGGGGCTGCGATGGCCCGCGTTCGCCGAATCGCGTGGCCGGGTCGCCGGGAGCGCGCTGGAGGAGTCGCTGCCCGAGCTGCATTCCCTGCGGGTGCTGAGCTGGGACAGGGGCGATTCGGTCGTCATCCCGCCCTCGGCGATGCGCGCGGTGCTGGCCGCCGCCCGGCGGCGCGGCGGGGTCGTGGTGGTGGACCTGCCGCGCCGGGTGGACGAGTCGGCGGCCGAGGCCCTCGCGCAGGTGGACCTCGGTCTGCTGGTGGTCCCGGCGGAGCTGCGCGCCGTCGCGGCCGCTCACCGGGTGGCGTCCATGGTGGGCATGGTGCTGAGCGACCTGCGCGCGGTGGTGCGCGGCCCGTGCGGGCCCGAGCTGGACGACGAGGAGATCGCCCGGCTGCTCGGGCTGCCGCTGGCCGGTCAACTGCCGCCGGAGCCGGGGCTGCTGGACGCACTCGACGGCGGCGAGCCCCCGGGCGGCAGCGCACGCGGCCCGCTCGGCCGGTTCTGCGCCGAGTTCTGGGACCGGGCCCTGCCCGGCGCGGGGGGTGTCACCGCATGAGCGTCGAAACTCCGGACCTGCTGGACGCGGTGCGGCTGCGGCTGGCGGAGAGCGGTGCGGATCCGACTCCCTCCCAGGTGGCGGCTGCCCTGCGGGAGGAGGGGCGGCTGATGGGCGACACCGAAGTGCTCGGCGTGGTCACCGCCCTGCGCTCCGAACTGGTCGGTACCGGCCCCCTGGAGCCGCTGCTCGCCGCGCCCGATGTCACGGACGTGCTGGTCACCGCCCCCGACGAGGTGTGGGTGGACCGCGGCGCGGGGCTGGAGCGGACGGGCGTCACCTTCGCCGACGCGGCCGCCGTGCGCAGGCTCGCCCAGCGGCTCGCCGCGGTGGCCGGGCGGCGGCTGGATGACGCCCGGCCCTGGGTGGACGCCCGGCTGCCGGGTGGGACACGGCTGCACGCGGTGCTCCCGCCGGTGGCCGTCGGATCCACCTGCCTGTCGCTGCGGGTGGTGCGTCCCCGGGCGTTCTCCCTGTCCGAGCTGGTAACCGCCGGGACCGTGCCGCCCGGCGGTGCGGAGCTGCTGCGGGCCATGCTGGCCGCCCGGCTGTCGTTCGTGGTGAGCGGCGGCACCGGGTCCGGCAAGACGACGTTGCTGAGCACCCTGCTGGGACTGGTCGGCCGGGAGGAGCGGATCGTCCTCGCCGAGGACTCGGCGGAGCTGCGGCCGGACCACCCCCATGTGGTCCGGCTGGAGACCCGCCCCGCCAACCAGGAGGGCCGGGGTCAGGTCACCCTGCGGGACCTGGTGCGCCAGGCGCTGCGGATGCGGCCCGACCGGCTCGTGGTCGGTGAGGTGCGGGGCCCCGAGGTCACCGATCTCCTGGGCGCCCTGAACACCGGGCATGAGGGCGGCTGCGGCACCGTCCACGCCAATACGGCGGGGGACGTACCGGCCCGGCTGGAGGCGCTCGGCTCGACCGCGGGCCTGGACCGGGCCGCGTTGCACAGCCAGCTGGCGGCCGCCTTGTCGGTCGTGGTCCATCTGGTGCGGGACCGCGGCGGGCGGCGCAGGATCGCCGAGCTGCATGTGCTGGACCGGGACCGCGCGGGCTTCGTCACCACCGTGCCCGCCGCCGTGTGGAGCCCGCGGGGCTTCGAGCGGGCGTCGGGCTGGCAGCGGCTCAAGGAGCTGTGCACCCGGGGCGGAGGCGCGTTATGACCGGCACCGGAGGGAACCCCGGGGTGCTGGCCCTCGGGGCGGCGCTGCTCTGCGCGGGAGTGGCCGCGTGGCTGCTCTCCGGGCGGGACCGGGAGCTGCGCCGGGCCAGGCTGCTGTTCGCGGGCGGCGGGCCCGCCGTGCCCACCGGGCCGGACCCGGTGCGGCGGCTGTCCGAGACGGTCGCCTGGCTCAAGGAGAGCTGGCGGGTCAGATACGGCGGGCGGATGGGACGTGAGCTGCTGTGCCTGCCGCTCGGCTGCGTGCTCGCGGTGCTGGGCGCGTCGGTCCTGCCGCTGTTCGTCGCGGTGGCGGCCGTGCCGCTCGTCGGCCGGTGGCTGCGGACCCGGGAGCGCGTCCGGGCCCACGACCGGCGTGCCGCGGGGGTGATCGAGCTGTGCGGCACCGTGGCGGGCGAGCTGCGGGCCGGGCGGCAGCCCGGCGAGGCGCTGCTGTCCGTGCCTTCGGGAGACCTGGGGGAGCGCTGGGGGCTGGTGTCCGCGGCCGCCCGGTTCGGCGGGGATGTGCCCGAGGCGCTGCGCAGGGCGGCCCGGCAGCCCGGCGCGGAGGGGCTGACCGGGGTCGCGGCCTGCTGGCAGGTGGCCGTCGACGAGGGTGCGGGGCTTGCCGCCGGGCTCGACCGGGTGGCGTCGGCGCTGCGCGCCGAGCGCGAGCAGCGGGAGATCATGCGCGCCAGGCTGGCGGGGCCCAAGGCCACCATCGCGGTGCTGGCCGTGCTACCGGTCTTCGGGCTGCTGATGGGCACCGCGCTGGGCACCGAGCCACTGCATCAGCTGCTGCACACCCCGGTGGGGCTGGGCTGTCTCGCGGTCGGCTGTCTGCTGGAGTGGGCGGGCTTCGCCTGGCTCAGACGGTCGATGCGGGTGGCGCTCGCTCCCGGAAAGGCACCCGTCCGATGAGCGCGGCGCTTGTCCACAGGCTGGGGATCGTGCTGCCCCTCATGGCCGCCGTCGTGTATGGGGCGATGGCGGTGGTGGAGGCCCGGCGGGAGCGCGCCGCCGGGCGGCGTCTGGCGGCGCTGCTGCCCGGCGGGGGACCACACGCGGACTCCGGTGTGGTCCGGAAGCGAGCCCGGCCCTGGGCGCGGTGGCGCGCCCGGGCGGACGAGGGCGCGGCCCTGGCCTGGGCGGCCTCGATCGGCGTCCTGCTGGCCGGTGTCGTCCTCGTCGGAGGGCTGCTGGGATGCGCGCTGGGGCTGGCGGCCGCGTATGGCGTCCGGCAGTGGCACCGGCGGCAGGCCGCCGCCGGGCGGACCGGCGGGCGGACCGGCGGCGCCGGGGACGGTACGGCCGAGGCGGCGCGGCAGATCCCGCTGGCCGCCGACCTGCTGGCGGCCTGTCTGGCCGCCGGAGCGGACCCGCGCTCGGCGGCGGACGCGGTGGGCAAATCGCTCGGTGGCCCGGTCGGCGAGCGGTTGGTCCGGACCGCTGCGGAGCTGCGGCTGGGAGGGGAGCCCGCCGACGCCTGGGGGCGGCTTGGCGCGTTGCCCGGCGCGGGCAGGCTGGCACGCGCCCTGGAGCACGCCGGGACCACCGGCGCCCCCGCCGTGGAACCGGTGTCCCGGCTCGCCGCCGACTGCCGCGCCGAGCAGGGCAGGGAGGCGGGCCGACGCGCCGACCGGGCGAGCGTGCTGGCCACCGCCCCGCTCGGGGCCTGCTTCCTGCCCGCGTATCTGCTGATCGGGGTGGCCCCGGTGATGACCGGGCTGGCGGGCGGTCTGGCGGGCCACCCCTGAGCGCGGGCGCCTCTGACCCGCTGCGGCGCGAGGTGCCTGTATTCCGCACGACATCTGACGACTACGAGGGGGACCGAAATGATGAAGCAGTGGTGGGCCCGGCGACGGGCGGCGGCGCGTATGCGGGCCGAGGCGGGCATGGCCACCGTCGAGTACGCGATGGGGACGCTGGTGGGATGTGCCTTCGCGGCGGTGCTGTACAAGGTGGTGACCAGCGGGGCCGTCCGCAGTGCGCTGCAATCGGTGATCGGACGGGCTCTCGATGGGCCGTTCTGAGGCATCGCCCACGGCGGGGCGGCCGGCCGGGCGGGCTCGTGCGCGCGCGGCCCGCACCCGGTCCGACCGGGGATTCGTCACCGCGGAGACGGCCGTCACGCTGCCGGTGCTGGTCCTGTTCGCCCTGATGCTGATCTGGGGCCTGATGGCCGCGTCCGCGCAGCTGAGTTGCGTGGACGCGGCCCGGGCCGGGGCTCGGGCGGCGGCGAGGTCGGAGCCTCGGGACGCCGCGATGGACGCGGCCCGGGCGGCCGCGCCGCGTGGCGCGCGGGTCGAGCTGTGGCGGGACGGAGACCTGGTGCGGGTGCGGGTCCGGACCCATGCGGTCGGCCCCGGCCCGCTGGCGCTCCGGCTGCACGCGGAGGCGGTCGCCCTCGCCGAGGACACGGTAGGAGCGGTCGACGCGGGTCGGGGGAGGGTCCGGTGAGGCGATCCGTGTGCGGGGCGGCTGAGGGCCCCACGAGGCGTTCGCCGCGCTGGGTGGGGGACGGTCCCGAGAAGTGCGCCTGGCGGGGCGGGAGACGTCCTGGTGAGGCGCGACCGGGGCGGGGCGGCAGACGGGCCTCTGAGGCGTTCGCGGCGCTGGGTGGGGGACGGTCCCGTGGGGATTGGCGCGCGGGGCGGGGGCGGCCCTCTGAGGGCCGTGCGCGGGGCGGTAGATGGCCCTGCGAGACGGGTCCCGCGCGGGACCCGGGCGGCCCCGTGAGGCGATCGGTCCGCGGGGCGGGCGATCGTGGGTCGGCGACGGTGTGGGCGGCGCTCGCTGCGACGGCGCTGTGCGCGGTGTTCGCGGTCGTGCTGACGGCAGGGCAGGTCATGGTGGCGCGCCACCGGGCCGGTGGGGCCGCCGACCTGGCGGCGCTCGCTGCGGCGGACCACGGCCTGGAGGGGCCCGGTGCGGCGTGCCGCCTCGCCCGGCGGGTGGCGTCCGCTCAGGGCGCGCGCGTGGTGCGGTGCGCCCTGAGCGGTGAGATCGCGGATCTCACGGCGGAGGTGCGGGCCGGGCCGTTCGCCCTCCGGGTCCGGTCGCGGGCGGGCCCCGCCGACACGCCCGGGTCCGTGCCCGGACATGGCGGGCATCCGGGGGAGCGGGCCGCGCGGGCCCCGGCAGCGGGTGGCGGGGGCCGGTCAGTCGGTGGCGGGCGGCTGGTCCGGGGCCTTGGCCAGGAGCGTCGTCAGCAGGCGGATGGCGGCCCTCTTGTCGAGCGGATCGTTCCCGTTGCCGCACTTCGGGGACTGGATGCAGGACGGGCAGCCCGCCTCGCACTCGCAGGCCGCGATCGCCTCGCGGGTGGCCGTCAGCCAGCGGGCGGCCGTGTGGAAGGCGCGCTCGGCGAAGCCCGCCCCGCCGGGGTGGCCGTCGTACACGAAGACGGTCGGCAGCAGCGTGTCGGGGTGCAGGGGGACCGACACCCCGCCGATGTCCCAGCGGTCGCAGGTCGCGAAGAGCGGCAGCATGCCGATGGAGGCGTGCTCGGCGGCGTGCAGGGCGCCGCCGAGGGCCTGGGGGTGGACCCGGGCGTCGTCCAGCTGGTCCTCGGTCACCGTCCACCACACGGCCCGGGTGCGCAGGGTGCGGGGCGGGAGGTCGAGCTTGGTCTCGCCCAGCACCTCACCGGTGATCAGCTTGCGGCGCAGGAAGGAGACGACCTGGTTGGTGACCTCGACGGAGCCGAAGCACAGCCGCGCGTCCCCCCACGGGATCTCGGTGGTGGTCTCCAGGATGGAGATCGCGGTGGTGTCGCGGGCGGTGGTCGAGTACGGCGGACTGGCCTCCTCCACCAGCGCGACCGAGTCCTCCAGGTCGAGTTGCCGGACGAGATAGCTCCGGCCCTGGTGGAGGTGGACGGCGCCCTCGTGGACGGCGGTGTGGGCGGCCGAGGCGTCCACGGTGCCCAGCAGCCGCCCGGTCGCCGCCTCCACGACCTGGACCGGGCTGCCGCCTTCCCCGCGGATGTCGGTGAGGTCGGCGGCGCGCTCGCGGCGGGTCCAGTGCCAGGCGGTCGCGCGGCGGCGCAGCAGTTTGCGCTGCTCCAGCTGCGGCAGCAGCTCCTCGGTGGCGGGGCCGAAGAGATCCAGGTCCGCCTCGGTGAGGGGCAGCTCGGCGGCGGCCGCGCACAGGTGCGGCGCGAGGACGTACGGGTTGTCGGGGTCCAGGACGGTGGACTCGACGGGCTGCCGGAAGAGGGCGTCCGGGTGGTGGACGAGATAGGTGTCCAGCGGGTCGTCCCGGGCGACCAGGATCGCGAGGGCCCCCTGCCCGGTGCGTCCGGCCCGCCCCGCCTGCTGCCACAGGGAGGCGCGGGTGCCGGGATAGCCGGCCAGGACGACGGCGTCCAGACCGGCGATGTCCATGCCGAGTTCGAGGGCGGTGGTGGCGGCGAGGCCGAGGAGGTCACCGGAGTGCAGGGCCCGCTCCAGGGCGCGGCGCTCCTCGGGAAGATATCCACCTCGGTAGGCGGCCACCCGGTCGGGCAGGGACCGGTCGACATCCGCCAGCCGCTCCTGGGCGATCAGGGCGATCAGCTCGGCGCCGCGCCGGGAGCGCACGAAGGTGACGGTGCGGACGCCCTGGACGGCCAGGTCGGTGAGCAGGTCCGCGGACTCGGCGGTGGCCGTGCGGCGGACGGGGGCGCCCTGCTCGCCGTGCAGCTCGGTCAGCGGCGGCTCCCACAGGGCGAAGACCACCTCGCCGCGGGGCGAGGAGTCCTCGGTGATCGCCGCGACCGGCACCCCGGTCAGCCGGGTCGCCGCCACGGCCGGGTCGGCGGAGGTGGCCGAGGCGAGCAGGAAGACGGGCGAGGAGCCGTAGCGGGCGCAGACCCGCCGGAGCCTGCGCAGCACCTGGGCGACATGGGAGCCGAAGACGCCTCGGTAGGTGTGGCACTCGTCGATGACGACATAGCGCAGCGCGCGCAGGAAGGAGGACCATCTGGGGTGGCCCGGCAGGATGCCCCGGTGGAGCATGTCGGGGTTGGTGAGCACGTAGTTCGCGTACTGGCGGACCCACTCGCGCTCCTCCACCGGCGTGTCGCCGTCGTACACCGCCGCCCGCACCCCGGTGCCCAGCGGGGCGGTGAGGTCGGCCACCGCGCGGCGCTGGTCGGCGGCGAGCGCCTTGGTGGGCGAGAGGTACAGGGCGGTCGTGCCCCGCCCGCTGGGCTCCTCCGAGCCGTCCAGCAGGGTGCTGAGCACGGGGGCGAGGTAGGCCAGGGACTTGCCGGAGGCAGTGCCGGTGGCCACGACCACCGATTCCCCGCGCAGAACGTGGGCGGCCGTGCGCGCCTGGTGGGCCCACGGGCGCTCGATTCCGGCGGCCCGGACGGCGTCGATGACTTCCGGCCGGATCGGCGACGGCCAGTCGGCATGGCTGCCGAGACGCGGGGGCAAGTGCTCCGTATGAGTGATGCGCGCGCCTCGGCCCGCTCCGGTGCCGAGCCGGTCGAGAACGGCCCGGGGCGAGGGGCGTATGCCCGCCTGCCGCGGGAGTTGGTTGTGGGCCATCGACACCGAGTGTGTCACCGGTCTGACGGACAATGGGCTCAAGGCGTCGTGCACGCCTGCTGGTAAGTGATTGAATGCCATCGCGGCTGCCGATCCATGGGGGGCGACCGCTCGATGCAAGGTGCTGGAGGATCCGTGGACCTGTCCCTGTCGACTCGGACCGTTGGCGACCGCACGGTCGTCGAGGTCGGTGGCGAGATTGATGTATATACCGCGCCCAAGCTGCGCGAGCAGCTGGTCGAGCTTGTCAACGACGGTAGCTACCACCTGGTCGTCGACATGGAGGGCGTCGACTTTCTCGACTCCACCGGGCTCGGCGTGCTCGTCGGCGGGCTCAAGCGCGTACGTGCCCATGAGGGCTCACTGCGTCTGGTGTGCAACCAGGAGCGCATTCTCAAGATCTTCCGTATCACCGGCCTGACCAAGGTGTTCCCCATTCACACCTCGGTCGAGGACGCTGTCGCGGCGACTGACTGACCAGTCGCCGCGGGAAGACCAACAAGGGGGTTCCGGGCGGTTTCGCCCGGCCCCCTGATCTGCACGCCCATACGCCCGAGGGGGATGGCATGGCCACCGTCGAACTCCGCTTCAGCGCGCTTCCCGAGCACGTCAGGACCGCCCGGCTGGTCGCGGCTGCCGTGGCGCGCAGGGCGGGGGTGGACGAGGCCGTGCTCGACGAGGTGCGGCTCGCGGTAGGCGAGGCCTGTACCCGTGCGGTGGGGCTGCACCTGAGCAACGGGGTGGACGCCCCGGTTCGGGTGGCGCTCACCGAGGAGGAGAAGAAGTTCTCCATCGAGGTCGGCGATGAGTCCCCGACCTCGGCGGGGCACACTCCCGGCTCCCATCCGGACGTGGACGGCGACGGCGCGGCCGAGGCCGAGAGCGAGGACGAGATGGGCCTCGCGGTCATCAGCGGGCTCGTCGACGACGTCGAGGTGACGACCAGCGAGACCGGCGGTGTGATCCGCATGAGCTGGCCGGCCTCGCCCCAGTCGCTCGTGCCGTAACGATCCGCCTCCATTCCGCTCAATCTGCCGTGACCTCCGGGTCGGCCGTCCCTGTGACGGCCGGCCCGGTCGTCGTTCCGGGGCGTCGCTCCTGCCGTCGTTCCGTTCGTCCTTCCGAGTGGCCGGAAAGCCGCTCTGAACAGCACTTTTCATAGTGCACTGAGATCGTTTATGGAGATCATTCCACACCCGTCAGGGAATTGTTGACCTTCGTCCTTCCGGAGGAATTTCCTGGCCCAAACCTATTGATCTTCGCTGGTGCAGGCGAATTCCCATTCCGGCGCCCTGTTTTGATCGTGTGACGCTACTTACAATCCGTCCACATCTTGAGCTCAGGACGCCTGAGCGTGGCGGCTCTTCTGCGGTCGCAGAACTGCTGCGCGCCCATGTGCCAAACGTCAAGGAGGACGAATGGCGGGGCCTCTCACCCCTCATCAGCTGGATCTCACCACGACCCTGGCCGCCGCAGAGCTGACCGACGGCAACCGTGTGATCGTGATGGTGATCGCCGCGGTCGCGATCGCGGCGCTCGCTGTCGCCGTGGTGCTGGTACGACAAGTGCTCGCGGCCGGCGAGGGCACGGACAGTATGAAGAAGATCGCCGAGGCCGTTCAGGAAGGTGCGAATGCCTATCTGGCCCGGCAGCTGCGGACCCTCGGCGGATTCGCCGTGGTCGTGTTCTTCCTGCTCCTGTTGTTGCCGGCGGATGACTGGGCGCAGCGCATCGGGCGGTCGGCGTTCTTTCTGATCGGCGCGGGATTCTCGGCGGCCACCGGCTATATCGGGATGTGGCTCGCGGTGCGCAGCAATGTGCGCGTCGCCGCCGCGGCCCGGGAAGCGACCCCCGAGGGACCCGCCACCCCGGTCAACGGAGATTCCGCTTCGTCCGCTCCCGGGAAGCCGGGAGTGGATCTGACGGCCGTCTCGCACAAGGCGATGAAGATCGCATTCCGCACCGGCGGCGTGGTCGGCATGTTCACCGTGGGCCTCGGCCTGCTGGGCGCCTCCTGTGTGGTGCTCGTGTACGCGGCCGACGCGCCCAAGGTGCTGGAGGGCTTCGGCCTCGGTGCCGCGCTGATCGCCATGTTCATGAGGGTCGGCGGCGGCATCTTCACCAAGGCCGCCGACGTCGGTGCCGACCTGGTCGGCAAGGTCGAGCAGGGAATCCCCGAGGACGACCCGCGCAACGCCGCGACCATCGCGGACAACGTGGGCGACAACGTCGGCGACTGCGCGGGCATGGCCGCCGACCTGTTCGAGTCGTACGCCGTGACCCTGGTCGCCGCGCTGATCCTCGGCAAGGCGGCCTTCGGCGACGCGGGCCTCGCCTTCCCCCTGCTCGTCCCGGCCATCGGCGTGCTCACGGCCATGATCGGGATCTTCGCCGTGGCCCCGCGCCGCTCCGACCGCAGCGGGATGACGGCCATCAACCGCGGCTTCTTCATCTCCGCGGTGATCTCGATGGCGCTGGTGGCGGCCGCGGTCTTCGCCTATCTGCCGTCCAGCTACGCCGACCTCGACGGTGTCACCAACCGCGAGATCCTCGGCCACAGCGGTGATCCGCGCGTCCTCGCGCTGGTCGCCGTCGCCATCGGCATCGTGCTCGCCGCGCTCATCCAGCAGCTCACGGGCTACTTCACCGAGACCACCCGGCGTCCCGTGCGGGACATCGGCAAGACCTCGCTGACCGGCCCGGCCACCGTGGTGCTCTCCGGCATCTCGGTGGGGCTGGAGTCCGCCGTCTACTCGGCGGTGCTGATCGGGCTCAGCGTCTACGGCGCGTTCCTGCTCGGCGGCACCTCGATCATGCTGGCGCTGTTCGCGGTCGCGCTCGCCGGGACCGGTCTGCTCACCACCGTCGGCGTCATCGTCGCGATGGACACCTTCGGCCCGGTCTCCGACAACGCGCAGGGCATCGCCGAGATGTCCGGCGATGTCGAGGGCGCGGGCGCCCAGGTGCTCACCGACCTCGACGCGGTCGGCAACACCACCAAGGCGATCACCAAGGGCATCGCCATCGCGACGGCGGTGCTCGCCGCGGCGGCGCTCTTCGGCTCGTACCGCGACGCCATCGCGGAGGCCGTCTCCGATGTGCACATCTCCGCGACCGGGCAGATGAACCTCAGCCTGGACATCTCGCAGCCCAACAACCTGGTCGGGCTCGTGCTCGGCGCCGCCGTCGTCTTCCTCTTCTCGGGGCTGGCGATCAACGCGGTGTCGCGGTCGGCCGGTGCGGTGGTCTTCGAGGTGCGGCGGCAGTTCCGGGAGAAGCCCGGGATCATGAACTACACCGAGAAGCCGGAGTACGGGCGCGTCGTCGACATCTGCACCAAGGACGCGCTGCGCGAGCTGGCCACCCCCGGTCTGCTGGCGGTCCTGGCGCCGATCGCCGTCGGCTTCGCCTTCGGGGTCGGCGCGCTCGGTTCGTTCCTGGCCGGGGCGATCGGCACCGGCACCCTGATGGCGGTCTTCCTCGCGAACTCCGGAGGCGCCTGGGACAACGCGAAGAAGCTGGTGGAGGACGGGCACCACGGCGGCAAGGGCAGCGAGGCCCACGCCGCGACGGTGATCGGCGACACGGTCGGCGACCCGTTCAAGGACACCGCGGGTCCCGCGATCAACCCGCTGCTGAAGGTCATGAACCTGGTGGCGCTGCTGATCGCCCCGGCGGTCGTGAAGTTCAGTTACGGCGACAACGCGAGCCCGGGGCTCCGGGCGGTGATCGCCGCGCTGGCCGTCGCGATCATCGTTGGCGCCGTCTACGTCTCCAAGCGGCGCGGAATCGCCGTGGGTGAGGAAGACAACTCCGAACGCGTCGCGAAGTCGGCCGACGCGGCGGTGGTGTCCTGACCCGGGAGCGGTCAGGGGGCCGTATGAGCCCCCGCGGCATGCGGGCGGACGGTGTGCGAGAGCACGCCGTCCGCCCGCAGCCGTGTCCGGCCTTCCGCCGGTCTGGCCGCCGGTCTGTCTCCTGGTTGCCGCGGAGAACACGATGAGGCGGATGGCACACCGAGCTTGGTTCAAATGGCTTTAAAAGTATCCATACAGGATGCTCGGCAGACGGTCGGAGCGGCTTGGCCGTGTATGTTCCGGGGCCGAGAGCCATGGAAGGGACCAATCCGGTGAACAAGAAGCTTGTGGCACTGTCCGGCGGTGCGGCACTCGTACTGGCGCTGAGCGGCTGCGGCGGCGGCGATGATGGCGACAAGAAGGTCAACGACTGGGCCAAATCGGTCTGTGACGAGGTGCAGCCGCAGCTGAAAAAGATTCAGGGCGCCAACGCCTCCATCCAGGCGGCGTCCGACGAGCAGGACACCAAGAAGCTCCAGCAGACGGACTCCAAGGCGTTCCAGCAGATCTCCGAGTCCTACACGGCGCTCGCCAAGGCGGTGCAGAAGGCGGGCGCCCCGCCCGTCGACAACGGCGAGCAGACCCAGAAGCAGGCCGTCAAGGAGCTGAACGCCACATCCGGGGCGTACAACGACCTGAAGACGACCGTCGACAAGCTCGAGACCTCGGACAAGTCCAAGTTCGCCGAAGGCCTCAAGGGCGTCGCCGACGACCTCGACAAGCTCAGCACGTCGGGTGACAACGCCCTGAAGCAGCTCCAGGAGGGCAAGGTCGGCACCGCGATGTCGAAGCAGCCCGGCTGCCAGAAGCCGAAGACGGGCGCCACCAGCCCCACGTAGGCCAGCCCGCGGAGGCCAGCCACGTAGGCCAGCCCTACGGAGGGCAGCCACGGAGGCCAGTTCCACGGAGGCGAGAAGGCCTGGCCGCACGCCCCTGTTGTCGAGTTGCCGAGTTATCCACAGGGTGGCTTGTCCACAGGCCGCCGCCCGTCGTCGCCGACGGTCGGCGGTTGCCCCGACAATGGGGGCGTGAGTACGCACCAGCCCTCGTCCCGCCTCCCGATCCCCGACCCCGAGCGCACCGCCCGCCTGCGCGAAGCACTGCTGGCCGCCTCGTTCACCGCTGACGGCCTGCTGGATCTGCTCGGCGCGTCCGCCTACGCCGCCCTGGCCCGCGGCGAGACCGTCCCCGCGCTGCGCGCGGCCCGGGGCGGCAGCCCGCTGGAAATCCTGGTGCGGCTCTTTCTGCTGCAGCGCTCGGTCCCCCACGAACGGGCGGCCGAGGCCCTGCCGGTGCCCGACTGCCTCACCGACGGCTGGCTCGTGCCGGACGGCTCCGAGGTGCGCGCGAGCGTGGATGTGCGCCCCTACGGCGGCCCCGAGGGCCAGGACTGGTGGATCGTCTCCGACCTCGGCTGCGCGGTCGGCGGCGCCGCGGGCATCGGCGGACCCGGCGGCGCCCGTGGGGCCGAGGAGCGCGCGCGGCTCGTCCTCGGCGTCGGCGGCGCGTCCACCACGCTGGCCGGGCTCACCATCCGTACGCCCGTCAAGCGCGCCCTCGACCTCGGCACCGGCTCCGGCATCCAGGCGCTGCACGCGAGCCGCCACGCCGCCCGTGTCACCGCCACCGACCCCAATCCGCGCGCCCTCGACATGGCCCGGCTCACCCTCGCCCTGTCCGGGGCGCCGGAGCCGGATCTGCGCGAGGGGTCGCTCTTCGAGCCGGTCGGCGGCGAGACGTACGACCTGATCGTGTCCAACCCGCCGTTCGTGATCTCGCCCCGCTCGGCCGAGGACGACCGGCTGGTCTACCGGGACGGCGGCATGGCCGGGGACGATCTGTGCCGCACCCTCGTCCAGCAGTCGGCGGAGCATCTCGGCGACGGCGGCTGGTGCCAGCTGCTCGCCAACTGGCAGCACGTCCAGGGGGAGGACTGGCGCGAGCGGCTGGCCTCCTGGGTGCCGCCCGGCTGCGACGCCTGGATCGTGCAGCGCGAGGTGCAGGACGTCGCGCAGTACGCCGAGCTGTGGCTGCGGGACGCGGGCGAGCACCTCGCCGGGCCCGAGGCGTACGCGGCGCGCTACGACGCCTGGCTGGACGAGTTCGAGGCGAGCAGGACCACGGCCATCGGCTTCGGCTGGATCACACTGCGCAAGTCCGGCGCCGACCGGCCGTCGGTGACGGTGGAGGAGTGGCCACATCCGGTCGAGCAGCCGCTGGGGGAGGCCGTGGCGGCCCACTTCGACCGGCAGGACTTCCTGCGCGCGCACGATGACGCGGCGCTGCTGACGGCCCGCTTCCGGCTCGCCGACGAGGTCGTCCAGGAGCAGGTCGGGCTGCCCGGCATGGAGGACCCCGAGCACGTGGTGCTCCGGCAGAACCGGGGCATGCGGCGCGCGACCAAGGTCGACACGGTGAGCGCGGGGTTCGCGGGGGTGTGCGACGGCACGCTGAGCGCGGGCCGGATCCTGGACGCGATCGCCCAGCTGCTCGGGGAAGACCCGGTGGTGCTGCGCGACCGCACCCCGGAGTCCATCCGGCTCCTGGTCGAACAGGGCTTTCTGCAGCCGGTGGCCGACGAGGTTCCGTAGCACACGCGGGGCGTACGCCGGGGGCGTGGGGCGCGCGCCCCCTTGCCCCCGCCTGGCGGGAAGCCGCCGCCCGGGTGGTGAACGCGTCCGGAAAGGGCGGTCGCGCACCGTTCACCCGGGGTTCGTCCGGACGCCTCCGGCGCGTGTCACGCTCCGGTCATGGAGAGCGGACCTGCGATCTTCGCCGGAACGGCATTCGTGTTGTTCGGCGCGGCCCTGCTGCTGTGGACAGCGGTGCGGCTGCGGCTGCGCGCGCCGGTCGCCGACGGTGTGAGTCCCGTCGCTTCCGCGACCCTCTCCCTTCTCTTCGCCGCCGCCTCCCTGGGCGGCGGGATCTGGTGCCTCGGTTACGCCTGACAGGGCGCCTTCCGCGAGGCTTGTGCCGGTCCGGGCGGCAGACAGGACGCTTGTCGGGTTACCGTTCGAGTGGCGTTGCGGGCTTTTTCCGTTTGACACGGGGGCGGGATGTACCGTCACACTCCGCAGCGTCACCGTAGAGGGCCGTGTACGCGTTACCCGCGCTGCAGCGCCCGTTCACCGAGCGTCGACCGGAGAGAAGAGCGAAGTTGTCCCCGACCACCAGCGAGACCGCACAGGGCGGCCGCCGACTCGTTATCGTCGAGTCGCCTGCCAAGGCGAAGACGATCAAGGGCTACCTGGGCCCGGGCTACGTGGTCGAGGCGAGCGTCGGGCACATCCGGGACCTGCCGAACGGTGCGGCCGAGGTACCTGACAAGTACACCGGCGAGGTCCGTCGGCTCGGTGTGGACGTCGAGCGGGACTTCCAGCCCATCTACGTGGTGAACGCGGACAAGAAGAGCCAGGTCAAGAAGCTCAAGGAGCTGCTCGCCGAGTCCGACGAACTCTTCCTCGCCACCGATGAGGACCGGGAGGGCGAGGCCATCGCCTGGCACCTCCAGGAGGTCCTCAAGCCCAAGGTCCCGGTCCGCCGGATGGTCTTCCACGAGATCACCAAGGACGCGATCCGCGAGGCCGTCGCCAATCCGCGTGAGCTGAACAAGCGCCTGGTCGACGCCCAGGAGACGCGCCGCATCCTCGACCGCCTCTACGGCTACGAGGTCTCGCCGGTCCTGTGGAAGAAGGTCATGCGGGGGCTGTCCGCGGGCCGCGTCCAGTCGGTGGCCACCCGGCTCGTCGTCGAGCGCGAGCGCGAGCGCATCGCCTTCCGCTCCGCCGAGTACTGGGACCTGACCGGCACCTTCGCCACCGGCCGCGCCGGTGACGTCAGCGATCCGGGCACCTTCGGCGCCCGGCTGTCCGCAGTCGACGGCCGCCGGGTCGCCCAGGGCCGCGACTTCACCTCGCTCGGTGTCCTCAAGGACGGGTCGAACGTCCTCCACCTGGACGAGGCGGACGCCCGCGCCCTGGCCGCCGCCCTCGCGGACACCGCCTTCTCGGTGCGGTCCGTCGAGTCCAAGCCGTACCGCCGCTCGCCGTACGCCCCGTTCCGTACGACGACGCTGCAGCAGGAGGCCAGCCGCAAGCTCGGCTTCGGCGCCAAGGCCACCATGCAGGTCGCGCAGAAGCTGTATGAGAACGGCTACATCACCTATATGCGCACCGACTCCACCATCCTCTCGGACACGGCGGTGGCGGCGGCCCGGGCGCAGGTCACGCAGCTGTACGGCGCCGACTACCTGCCGGACAAGCCGCGGACGTACGCGGGCAAGGTGAAGAACGCGCAGGAGGCGCACGAGGCCATCCGCCCTTCGGGTGATCGTTTCCGCACCCCGGCGGAGACCGGTCTCACCGGTGACCAGTTCCGGCTCTACGAGCTGATCTGGAAGCGGACCGTCGCCTCCCAGATGAAGGACGCGGTCGGCAACTCCGTCACCGTCAAGATCGGCGGCCGGGCGAGCGACGGCCGGGACGCGGAATTCTCCGCCTCCGGTAAGACGATCACCTTCCACGGCTTCATGAAGGCCTACGTGGAGGGCGCCGACGACCCGAACGCCGAGCTGGACGACCGCGAGCGCCGTCTGCCGCAGGTCTCCGAGGGCGACCGGCTCACCGCGGAGGAGATCACCGCCGACGGCCACGCCACCAAGGCCCCGGCCCGCTACACCGAGGCGTCGCTGGTCAAGGAGCTGGAAGAGCGCGAGATCGGCCGTCCGTCGACGTACGCCACGATCCTCGGCACCATCCTCGACCGCGGCTATGTGTTCAAGAAGGGCACCGCGCTGGTGCCGTCCTTCCTGAGCTTCGCCGTGGTCAACCTGCTGGAGAAGCACTTCGGCCGACTGGTCGACTACGACTTCACCGCGAAGATGGAGGACGACCTCGACCGCATCGCTCGCGGCGAGGCCCAGGCCGTGCCGTGGCTCAAGCGGTTCTACTTCGGTGAGGGCGCGGAGGGCGCCGACGGCGGCGACGCGGGCGCGAACGCCGCGGCCGAGGCCGGAAACGGCGACGGCGACCACCTCGGCGGTCTGAAGGAGCTGGTCACCGACCTGGGCGCGATCGACGCCCGGGAGATCTCGTCCTTCCCCGTGGGCGACGGGATCATGCTGCGCGTCGGCCGCTACGGCCCGTACGTCGAGCGCCCGTCCCAGACCGAGGGCGAGACCGGCCACCGCGCCGACGTCCCCGACGAGCTGCCGCCGGACGAGCTGACCGTGGCGTTCGCGGAGGAGCTGCTCGCCAAGCCGAGCGGCGACTTCGAGCTGGGCACCGACCCGCACAGCGGGCGCCCGATCATCGCCAAGGACGGCCGCTACGGTCCGTACGTCACCGAGGTGCTGCCCGACGGCACCCCGAAGACCGGCAAGAACGCGGTCAAGCCGCGCACCGCCTCGCTCTTCAAGTCGATGTCCCTGGACACGGTGACCCTGGAGGACGCGCTCAAGCTGATGTCGCTGCCGCGCGTGGTCGGCACCGACCCCGAGGGCACCGAGATCACCGCGCAGAACGGCCGCTACGGCCCGTATCTGAAGAAGGGCACC
Organism: Streptomyces sp. NPDC001700; assembly: GCF_053596435.1. NCBI lineage: Bacteria > Bacillati > Actinomycetota > Actinomycetes > Kitasatosporales > Streptomycetaceae > Streptomyces > Streptomyces sp. NPDC001700. The sequence continues at coordinate 457,658 of NZ_JBSFGE010000003.1, read as the reverse complement.
GACTCGCGCTCGCTGGAGAGCGAGGAGCAGCTCTTCACCATCACGGTCGACGAGGCGCTGGCGATCTACGCGCAGCCCAAGCAGCGCGGCCGGGCCGCCGCCAAGCCGCCGCTGAAGGAGCTGGGCACCGACCCGGTCAGCGAGAAGCCGGTCGTGGTCAAGGACGGCCGCTTCGGCCCGTACGTCACGGACGGCGAGACCAACGCGACGCTGCGCCGGGACGACGACGTCGAGACGATCACGGCCGAGCGCGGCTATGAGCTGCTGGCGGAGAAGCGCGCCAAGGGCCCGGCCAAGAAGACCGCCAAGAAGGCGGCGGCGAAGAAGGCCCCGGCCAAGAAGACGGCGGCGAAGAAGACCACCACCGCGAAGAAGACGGCCACCAAGACGGCCGCCAAGAAGACCGCGGCGAAGAAGACCACGACCGCGGCGAAGAAGGCCCCGGCCAAGAAGACGGCCGCGAAGAAGACCACCGCGACCAAGACGGCCACGGCCGGGAAAACGGCGGCCAAGGCGGAGTAAACGCCTGGTCGCGGCCATGTCATCCGCGTGCCCCCGCCCGTTTGTTCGGCCGGGGGGACGTGGATTCACGTGATCCGGATAGGCTGGCGGGATGACGCGAGAGCAGCCTACGGACGTGACCCCCACTTCCGGCGCCCTTGCCGCGGACTCCCGCGAGCGTGCCGTCCGAGCCCTCCTGCGCTATCCGCCGCTACGACGGCTCTGGAGCGCCCAACTCGTCGGCGGTACCGCGGACGCGCTGGCCGTGCTGGTGCTCGTACTGCTGTCGCTCCAGGCCGCGGTGGCCGCCGGCTCCTTCGGCGGAGGATATCGAGGGGCGGCGCTGGCGGTCGCGGCCGTGCTGGGCATGCGGCTCCTGGCGACCCTGCTGTTCGGCGCGGCCCTCCTCGGCCCGCTCTCCGCGCTCATCGGTCCGTCCGGCCCGCTGGACCGCCGCTGGACCATGATCGGCGCGGATGGGCTGCGGCTCGTCCTGCTGCTCATCGCACCGCTGTGGATCGACTGGACGCCCGACGACGCCATCGCCTGGCTGCTCATCACGACCTTCGTCGTGGGTGTCGCCGAACGCTTCTGGACCATCGCCAAGGACGACGCGGCCCCCGCGCTGCTCCCCGCGCCGCCCGTCGAGGGTGCAGCCGTACGTCCGCTGCCGGACCACATGGACGCGCTGCGGCGGCTCTCGCTGCGGACGAACTTCCTCAGCGTGCCGCTGGCCGCCGCCGGGCTTCTCGTTGTCATGCTCATCGGCAGGCTGCTGGGGACGGGCGTCAGCTGGTTCCACGCCCATCAGGCCGCGCTCGGCTCGTACGTCGGCGCCGGGCTGTTCGCGGCGTCCATCTCGGTCCTCTACTTCGTGGAGCTGCCCGGCGCGCAGACGCCCCGTACGCGCTCCCCGCTCGAAGGACTGCGCCGTCCGCGCGCCGCCTCCGGCACCGGTGCCGACAAGGGCCGTACCGGCGCGGCGCCGCTGCTGATCCTCGCCTGCGCCGGAGTGGCGGCCGCGATCGCCGCGGCCGTCGGCGTCGCCGCGCTGCAGGCCGTGGACCTGGGCGGCGGCCCGGTCGGCTTCTCGCTGCTCGTCCTCGTGCTCAGCGGCGGCCCGGCGATCGGCATCCGCTCGGCGCCCAAGGTGCTCCCGGGGCTCTCGCGGCGCCGCCTGCTCGCCCTGTCGGTCGCGCTGACCGGTCTCGCGCTGCTCGCGGCGGGCCTGGTGCACGACGCGACGACCGTCCTGATGATCGCGCTGCTCGCCGGTCTGTCGGCCGGTGTCGCGGCGAACACCGGCCACTCCCTCCTGGACCAGGAGCTGGAGGAGTCGCGCCGTCACCGGATGACCGAGCACTTGCACGCCGTCGTCCGCGTCGCGGTCGGGCTCGGCGCGGTCGTCGCCCCGCTGCTCGCCGCCGTGATCGGACCGCACCGGCTCGGCAGCGGCGACTTCGTGTTCGCCCACGGCGGCGCGGCCTTCACGCTCATGCTCGTCGGCGCGCTGCTGCTGCCCATCGCCGCGCTGGTCCTCGGCCGCACCGACGACCGGCAGGGCGTCCCGCTCCGCCGCGACCTGCGCGAGGCGCTGCTGCGCGGCGGGGGCGCGGACGAGGCCCCGGCCGAGACCGGCTTCTTCATCGCCGTCGAGGGCGGTGACGGCGCGGGCAAGTCCACGCAGGTCGAGGCGCTGGCCGAATGGGTCAGGGCCAAGGGTCACGAGGTGGTGGTCACCCGCGAGCCGGGCGCGACCGCCATCGGCAAGCGGCTGCGCTCGATCCTGCTCGACGTCTCGTCGGCGGGGATCTCGCACCGCGCGGAGGCGCTGCTGTACGCGGCGGACCGCGCCGAACACGTCGACTCGGTGGTCCGTCCCGCCCTGGAGCGCGGCGCGGTCGTCATCTCCGACCGCTACATCGACTCGTCCGTCGCCTACCAGGGCGCGGGCCGCGACCTCGCCGCGACCGAGATCGCCCGCATCTCCCGCTGGGCGACCGACGGCCTGGTGCCGCATCTGACGGTGCTGCTGGACGTCTCCCCGGAGACCGCACGCGAGCGCTTCACCGAGGCCCCGGACCGGCTGGAGTCCGAGCCCGCCGAGTTCCACCAGCGGGTGCGCTCCGGGTTCCTCGCCCTCGCCGCCGCCGACCCGGCCCGCTACCTGGTGGTGGACGCCGGGCAGGTGCCGGAGGCGGTCACCACGGTCGTACGCCGCCGCCTGGACCAGATGCTGCCGCTGTCGGAGGCGGAGCTGAAGGCCCAGGAGGAGGCCCGGAAGGCGGCGGAGGAAGAGGCGCGCCGCAAGGCCGAGGAGGAGGCCGCCCGCAAGGCGGAGGAGGAGCGGCTGGAGCGCGAGCGCCAGGAGGCGCTGGCCAAGGCGCGCGCCGAGGAGGAGGAGCGCAAGCGCCGCGAGCTGGAGGAGGCGCGGCAGCGCGAGGCCGAGCGGCAGGCGGAGGAGGCCAGCAAGCGAGCCGAGGACGCGCGCCGCCGGGCCGAGGAGGACCGCAAGCGCATCGAGGCCGAGGACCGCGCCCGCGCCGCCGAGCAGGAGCGGCTGCGCCTCAAGGCGGAGGCGCAGGCCCAGGAGCGGGCCGAGGCTGCGGCGCGCCGCCAGGAGGAGCAGCGCAAGATGGAGGAGGCGCTGCTGCGGTCGGAGCAGGCGCGGATGGCGGCGGACGCCCCGACGTTGGAGACGGAGCTGCCGAAGGTGCCGGAGGCGCCGGAGCCGTCCGATGCGCCGGAGACGCGGGAGTCGGCGGGTGCGCCGGAGCCGGCCGATGTGGCGGAGACGGTGCGTACGCCGCGCTTTGACCCGCGGACGGCCCGTGATCCCCGTGAGCGTGACGCGGACGGGCCGGGCGCGGACGGGCCGGGCGTTGACGAGACGGCCGTACTCCCGCCCGTGCGCCCCCAGCGGGATCCGGACGCCGACGAGACCACGGTCCTGCCTCAGCCGCAGGCGCCGTCCTCCGCGACCGACGAGACGGCTGTCCTGCCGCCCGTACGGGACGAGCGTCGTCCCGCACAGGAGGAGCGGCCCGCCGATCCGGCCGACCGGGTTCCGCCGTGGATGTTCCGCAAGGAGCAGCAGGAGCAGGGCCAGACCCAGGACCAGGCGCAGGAGAGCGACCGTACGCGGGAGCTGCCGCAGTACGACCAGCACCAGCCGCAGGGCCAGGGCCAGGGTCAGGGCCAGGACCAGTCGCGCCGTCGGCGCCCGCGTCCGGATTGGGCGGAGGAGACCCCGCTGGACGACCTCCCGACGCTCGCCGACGAACTCCTCGGTGACCGCGACGACGAGGGCGGCGGCGGTCGGCGTCGCCGCTGACCGCCTCGCGGCGTTGTCGGTGGGGTGCCCCACAATGGGACGCGTTGGGCACGAACGGCGGAGGCAGCCATGGCGGTATGGGACGACCTGGTCGGACAGGACCGAGTAGCGGCCCAGCTGACCGCTGCCGCGGGCGACGCGGACGCGCTGGTCACTGCTGGTAAGTCGGCCGAGCCCGTCTCCGAGCCCATGGCGTCCTCGAAGATGACGCACGCCTGGCTGTTCACCGGCCCGCCCGGTTCCGGCCGGGCCACCGCCGCCCGCGCCTTCGCCGCCGCGCTGCAGTGCGTGAGCCCTGACCGGGCGCTCGGCGGCGCCCCCGGCTGCGGCTTCTGCGACGGCTGCCACACCGCGCTGGTCGGTACGCACGCCGATGTGGAGGTGGTGCGTACGGACATGCTCACCATCGGCGTCAAGGAGACCCGCGAACTCGTCCGCCGCGCCCAGCTCTCCCCCGCGAGCGGCCGGTGGCAGGTGATCGTCATGGAGGACGCCGACCGGCTCACCGAGGGCGCGGGCAACGTGCTGCTGAAGGCCGTCGAGGAGCCCGCGCCGCGCACCGTATGGCTGCTGTGCGCGCCCTCCCTGGAGGACGTGTTGCCCACCATCCGCTCCCGCTGCCGCCTCCTGACCCTCCGTACGCCCCCGGTGGACGCCGTCGCGGACATCCTCGTCCGCCGTGACGGCATCGACCCCGAGCTGGCCGCCTCCGCCGCCCGCGCCACCCAGGGGCACATCGGCCGCGCGCGTCGCCTGGCCACCGACGAGCGGGCCCGGACCCGCCGCAAGGCGGTGCTGAAGCTCCCGCTGCGCGTCGACGACGTGGGCGGTTGCCTCAAGGGGGCGCAGGAGCTGGTCGACGCGGCGGCCGAGGACGCCAAGCAGGTCGCGGAGGAGGTCGACGCCAAGGAGACCGAGGAGCTGCGCGCCGCGCTCGGCGCCGCCGCCGGTACGGGCGGGCGGCTGCCGCGCGGCACGGCCGGGGCCATGAAAGACCTGCAGGACCGCCAGAAGCGCCGCGCGACGCGCACCCAGCGCGACACCCTCGACCTGGCCCTGACCGAGCTGACGGGCTTCTACCGGGACGTGCTGGCCCTCCAGCTCGGCTCCCAGGTCGCGCTCGCCAACACCGACGTACGGGACGCCCTGGAGCGGGTGGCCTCGGGCTCGAAGCCGGAGCGGACGCTGCGCAGGATCGAGGCGATCTCGGCCTGTCGCGAGGCGCTGGACCGCAATGTGGCGCCGCTGCTGGCGGTGGAGGCGATGACCATGGCACTGCGCGCGGGCTGAGCGCCCGGCGGGGCCCTGGCGCCGAGCCCGGCGGGGCCTTGGGGCGCGTGCCCTTCCCTGTGCGCCCTCAGCCGTGCGTCCCGTGCGTCCCGTGCGTCCTCACCCGTACGAGTGAGGACGCGGGCGATGGAGCGTAGCCGGACGGATACCCTCCGTATCGCCGTCGACTTCTCGGCGGCACCCGCGACCCGAGGGACCCGCCGATGGCCACCAGCCGCAGCAGCACGCTCACCACCATCGGCGTCGCCGTCGCAGGCGCCGCTCTGCTGTTCTCCGGCTGCTCCGCCGGAGCCCCGGCGCCGGAGGCCGCCGCCTCCATGCCGAAAACCGTCCCCGCCGCCCTCAAGCCCTACTACGAACAGACCCTGAGCTGGCACAAGTGCCCCGGCGGCGCGGGCTTCGACTGCGCCACGCTCAAGGCCCCGCTCGACTACGCCCGGCCCGGCACCGGCCACGACGTGAAGCTGGAGGTCTCCCGGAAGAAGGCCACCCGCCCCGCCCGCCGCATCGGCTCGCTCCAGGTGAACCCCGGCGGCCCCGGCGGCTCCGCGATCGGCTATCTGCAGAGCTTCGCGGCGATCGGCTACCCGTCGGCGGTCCGCTCGCGGTACGACCTGGTCGCCATGGACCCGCGCGGCGTGGCCGGGAGCGAACCCGTCACCTGCCTGAGCAACCGGCAGATGGACGCCTTCACCCGGACCGACCAGACCCCCGACGACGCCGCCGAAACCCGCCGCCTCGTCGCCGCGTACAAGAAGTTCGCGCGCGGCTGCGCCGAACGCTCCGGCCGAGTCCTCCGCCATGTCTCGACCGTCGAGGCGGCGCGCGACATGGATCTGCTGCGCGCGGCCCTCGGCGACCGCAGACTCGCCTACGTCGGCGCCTCCTACGGCACCTTCCTCGGCGCCACCTACGCCGACCTCTACCCGGCCCGCGTCGGCCGCCTCGTCCTCGACGGCGCCCTCGACCCCACGCTGACCTCCCGGCGCATGAACCGCGACCAGACCGCCGGTTTCGAAACCGCCTTCACCGCCTTCGCCCGGGACTGCCTCCGCCGCTCCGGCTGCCCCCTCGGCACCGGCTCCGTGGCGGGCGCCCGCAAGCAGCTCAGCGCCCTCTTCCGCCGCATCGACTCCCACCCGGTCCCCACCGGCGGCTCCCGTGCCCTGACCGAATCCCTCGCCACCATCGGCGTGATCACCGCGATGTACGACGAGGGCGCCTGGCCCCAACTGCGCACCGCCCTCCGCGCGGCCCGGCGCGGCGACGGCGAGGGCCTGCTGAACCTCGCCGACCTCTACTACGAACGCGACACCGACGGCCGTTACGCCAACCTCATGTACGCCAACCCCGCCGTCAACTGCCTCGACCTGCCACCCGCCTTCCGCACCCCCGCCGACGTCCGCACGTCCCTCCCCGCCTTCGAGAAGGCGTCCCCCGTCTTCGGCAGGTCCCTGGCCTGGTCCGCCCTGAACTGCGGCTACTGGCCCGTCCCCGCGACCGGCCGCCCCCACCGCCTCCGCGCCAAGGGCGCCGCCCCGATCGTCGTCGTCGGCACCACCCGCGACCCCGCCACCCCGTACCGCTGGGCCCGCGCCCTCGCCTCCCAGCTCACCTCCGCCACCCTCCTCACCTACGACGGCGACGGCCACACCGCCTACGCCCGAGGCAGCCGCTGCGTCGACACCGCGATCAACACCTACCTCCTCACCGGCCGCACCCCCACCCACCGCCGCTGCACCTGACCGCCCGGCGGAACCCACGCAAAAAGCCCAGGTCACACGATGTGTGTGACCTGGGCTTCAGGTGAGCCGCCTAAGGGAATCGAACCCTTGACCTACGCATTACGAGTGCGTCGCTCTGGCCGACTGAGCTAAGGCGGCATGCTGGTGCCTGATCGGCAGCAGCAGCTTCGCCAAGTCTACACAGTCTCGGGGGGTGCTCCGTACGAGGTTCCGGGGCGACGGAGTTCGGTTCAGCCGCCTCCTCCGCCACCGCCTCCGCCGCCCCCTCCGCCGCAGGATGAGCTTCCGCCGCAGGAGGAGCCGCCGCCGCAGGAGGAGTCTCCGCCTCCGCCGGTCCACCAGCTGCCGGAGCCGCGCTTGCGGCGGTTGCCGTTCAGGGGGGTGTCCCTTGATTCGGATTTGGCCGCTTTGGTGAAGAATGTGGCGATCGTTATGAAGGTCGCGACGACCATCAACACGCTGAACAGGGGGCCCATCTGGCTCTCACCTTCCTTAGCTGATCACCGTCGTAGACGAGTTGGGGAAGGCCGGTGGTTCGTCGCGGGGTGGTGGTCTTTGCGGGGGAGGCCCAACGGGGCGGCTGTCTACGTCAGTTGGGGGCTGAAGTGCGCAGGTCGTCCGCGGAGCGTCGTCATCGCTCCAGGAAAATGGGCATGGGGGTGTGAATGATGGGTAGGCGGGTCCTCGTTCAGCTGAAACAAGCCGAAGGGCAGGGAGGGCGAAGTGAACGGCACGGCAACCGTGGATTCGTCGGAGCTGACGGCGGGGGAGGCTGAGCGGACGTGCGCGGTGGTGGGCCTGCCGGCCGTAGCGGACCCGACCAAGGTGACGCCACAGGACGCTCGAGCGCTGACCAAGGTCTTCCTTGACCGTCTGACCGAGTTGGAAGAGGGGACGCACGACTATCAGTACGTGCGCAACACCCTGATCGAGCTGAATCTCTCGCTGGTGCGGTACGCCGCCCGGCGGTTCCGGAATCGCTCGGTGGAGATGGAAGACGTCGTTCAGGTCGGGACGATCGGGCTGATCAAGGCGATCGACCGGTTCGACCTGAGCCGCGAGGTGGAGTTCACGACCTTCGCCGTTCCGTACATCGTCGGTGAGATCAAGCGGTTCTTCCGTGACACCAGCTGGGCGGTGCATGTGCCGCGTCGGCTGCAGGAGTTGCGGATCGATCTGGCCAAGGCGAACGAGGAGCTGTTCCAGCGGTTCGACCGGTCGCCGACGACGACTGAGTTGGCCGAGCATCTGGAGCTGAGCGAGGAGGAGGTCCTCGACGGGCTGGTGGCCAGCAATGGCTACAGCACCTCGTCGCTGGACGCGCCCGCTGATCCCGAGACCGGTACGACCCGCGTCACCACGTACGCGGACCGGATCGGTGAGGTCGACCCGGCCATGGAGGTCGTGGAGAACCTGCACGCTCTCAAGCCGCTGGTGGAGCAGCTCGGTGAACGGGACCGGCGCATCCTCCAGATGCGGTTCGGCGAGGAGATGACCCAGTCCGAGATCGGCGCGGAGCTGGGTGTCTCGCAGATGCATGTGTCGCGGCTGCTCACGAAGGCGCTGACGCGGCTGCGGCGTGGGATGTTGGCCGACTAGGGCGCTGGTCGCTCTAGGGGCATATGAGTGGGGCCCGACCGGGAATCCGGTCGGGCCCCACTCTTTTTGTGGTGTGCTACCAGCGATACCAGCGGCCACGGCGGCCGCCCGTCGTGGGACGGACGATGAAGCCGAGCAGCCAGACCGCGAGAACGATCACGGCGATCCACCACAGTGCCTTCAGGGCGAACCCGGCACCGAAGAGAAGGAGCGCGAGGAGCAGTACCACGAGAAGGGGGACCATGATTATCAACCTCCGCCGCCCGAGTACCCCTGCCCTCCGCGCACACGCCTGATCATTTCGGTCAGTTGTCGAACGCCGCCGCGAGGCGCAGCCTGGAGGGGTAGAGGGTGGCGGCCAGGGCAGGCAGAGGGTGATGGTCATGATCCAGCCGGCTGATATCCGTGAGTGGCGCGACCGCGATGTCGTGGACGACGAGGGGCGCAAGATCGGCGCGTTGGAGTCGGTCTATGTGTCCACGTCCACCGACGAGCCGCAGATGGCGACGGTACGGACCGGGGCGCCCATGCGGCACCGCCTGGTTTTCGTCCCCGTGGACGACGCGATCGTGGGGCCGGGCTATGTGAAGGTGTCGTACGCGCGGTCGCTGGTGAAGAAGGCGCCGTCGCTCGGTGTGGACGATGTGCTGCCCGCCGAGGAGGAGGGCGCGATCTTCCAGTATTACGGCAAGGCGTACCAGGCGAGCGCGGGCGAACGGCGGCTCGCCCGCCGCTGACGCTCGCCCCCTACCGGCCGGGGAGGTGTCGCGCGGTGGCTCTCTTCCTCTTCTTCGTGATCGTGGCGATGGTGCTCGGGCTCATCGGCACGGTGGTGCACGGGCTGGGGTATCTGCTGGTCGTCGGGGTGGCGGTGTTCGTGGCCGACCTGATCTTCCTGGCCGTGCACGGGGCGCGGCGGGCGCGGCACCGGTCGCTGCGATGAGCGCGGGGCGGGCTGCCGTTCCGTTCGGCGGCCATGCGTTCCCGTACGCCCCCGGCACGCTGCGGCTCTCCGGCGGTGCGGCGGGGGCCGATGGGGTGGTGCTGGAGCACTACCGGCTGTGGAAGCGGTACTTCGTACGGCCGCGTGGCGATGGCATGTACGCGGTGTACGCCCCCGATGCCGCGTATCCGTACGTCGCCGAGGCGCAGGGGTACGGGATGGTGATCAGCGCGCTGATGGCGGGCGCGGACCCCGAGGCCCGGGAGGTTTTCGACGGGATCCTCCGGTATGTCCTCGCGCATCCGTCCGCCGGTCATCCCGGTCTGCACGCCGCCCAGCAGGATGGGGCGGGCCGGGACGTCGGAGGGGCCAATTCCGCGACCGACGGTGACCTGGACATCGCGTACGGGCTGCTGCTCGCGGACCGGCAGTGGGGCGACGGTGACAGTGACGGCGACGGCGACGCCGACGGCTACCGAGCGCTGGCGATACGGCGCATCGACGCCATCCGGGAGGCGGGGCTGCCCGTGGCGGGCGGGCCGATCAAGCTGGGCGACTGGTCCTCGGGCCACTTCGACGAGGTCTCCCGCACCTCGGACTGGATGCCCGGCCACTTCAGGGCGTTCCACGCGGCGACGGGGGATCCGCGGTGGGGCGCGGTGCTGGACACGCATCTGTCGCTGGCCGGGGACCTGCAGCGGCGGTACGCGCCGGACACGGGGCTGCTGCCGGACTTCGTGGTGGACGCGGGAAGCGATCCGAAGCCCGCGCCGGGGCGGGTGCTGGAGAGCGAGCACGACGGTGACCTGCACTGGAACGCCTGCCGCGATCCCTGGCGGCTCGGTACGGACGCGGCGGTGAGCGGCGACGCGCGGTCCCGGGCGGCGGCCACCCGGATGGGGCGCTGGATGCGCGCGGCGACGCACGGCGACCCGGGCCGCATCCGGTGCGGATACCGGCTGGACGGCGCGGCGTACGGGGAGGGCGCGGCGGGCGCGTTCGTCGCGCCGTTCGCGGTGGCGGCGCTGGTGGGCGGCGGCGGGCAGGAGTGGCTGGACGCGCTGTGGGCGTGGATGGCGGCGTCCCCGCCGGACCCGGGCCGCTACTACTCGGCGAGCGTGCAGCTGCAGGTGATGCTGATGGCCAGCCACAACTGGTGGCCCCCGTAGGCCGGGTCCCTGGGTGCCCCGGCTTCCCCGGAGTGCCCCGGCTTCCCGGGGGTGGAATCGGACGGCGGTGGGCGGGGGTTTCCGTGGGGTGAGGACGCACAGGGGACGACGGAGCGGTGGCGCGGAGGCCTGCCGGTGCGGTGGCGCGGGCGCGGGCGTGGACGAGTGCCGGTGCCGGTACCCGTGCGGGGGCGCGGGCGAGGGTCGGTGCGGTGGCGCTCGCGGGGGCGTGGACGAGTGCCGGTGCGCGGGCGCGGGGGTGCGGTGGGCCATGGCGCGGGCGCTGGTACGTCGGCGGGAGGCGCTGGACCCGGGGGCGCTGGCCCGGCTGCGGCGCTTCGGCGAGGCGCTGTCGCGTGGTGATCAGCCGTCCTGAGCGTCGGCCTATGCGGCGTACCGGCCATCCTGGCTGGGGCGGCCCTGGAGGTCGCCGTCCGGGCGTCGGGGGCCCGGGTATCGGCCGTTGGGCGTTGCTCGGCGGGCGTGTCGGCGGTCCTGGGCATGGGCGCGCCGGGGTGCCAGGGTCCCGGGTGTTGGCCGTCCTAGCGTGGGGGCGCTTGGGGCGCGGCGGTGCGGCGGTGCGGCGGGTCATGGCGCGGGCGGTATGTCGGCGGGAGGCGGTGGCCCCCTGGGGTGTTGGCCCGGTTGCGGCGCTTCCGGGAGGCGCTGTCGCGGGGTGATCAGCCGTCCTGAGCGTGGGGGCCTGAGCTGGGTATTCGGCCGTCCTGGCCGTGGACTGTCCGGGAGGTCGGCCGCCCGGGCGTTGGGAGTCCCGGGTATTACGGGTTCCGGGCGTTGGCGGTCTCCGATATCGGCCGTCAGAACGCTCGGCGGCTTCGGGGCGTCGACCGCGGGGCGCAGTGTGTCGGTGGGCTTGGGCGTCGGGGTTCCGGAGGCCGCCGTTTTGGGCGTAGGCGGGCTCGGGTGACGGGGCCCGGGGCGTGCCTCGGGAGTCAGATCTCCTGGGTCACCGCTTCGCACAGTTCCGTCAGGGCTGTGCGGGCTGGGCCGGTGGGGAGGGAGGTGAGCGCCTTGCGGGCCGCGGCGCATTGGCGGTGTACCTCGTGGCGGGCCTCCGCCAGGGCCGGGGCTGTCGGGTCGCCGGAGAGGAGGACCGGGAGGGTGGGGGCGCCGTGGACCGGGGAGCGCAGTTCGGCGGCCAGGTGGCGGGCCACGCCCAGGCGTTCGCCGTACACCGCGAGCGCGTCCGCGATCTCCTCGGGGGCGCCGGAGGTCAGCGCGCCGAGGCGGCCGGAGGCGGCGGTGAGGGCGCCGCTGCGGGCGGCCAGGGTGCGCAGGTGGTGGGCGACGGGGTCGTGGCCGTCGCGGGGGCCGGTCGTCTCCAGGATCTGGCCGGTGACCAGGCAGGTGAACGCGTCGGCCTGGAGCCGTACGGCCCTCGGTCCGAGACCGGCCAGGAGCCCTGAGGCCCGGGCGAAGAGGAAGTCGCCGATGAGCACGGCGACCGAGGCGTTCGTCTCGTGCCGTACGTCGTCGTGGTAGTGCGTCGCCAGATGGGTCAGCTCGACGACGACCGCCGCGGGCACCACGCCCGGCGCGTCCGGGTCGCCGAACCGGGCGGCCAGCAGCACCAGCAGTGGCCGTAACCGGCGGCCGCCCGGGCGCGCCAGATGCCGTGCGGCCTCGGCCATGAACGGCATGTCGCTGCGCGTCGCCTCCACGAGGGCGTCCTCGACCGCCGCCAGCGCGGCCCGCAGGTCCGGTTCCCGCGTGGGGTTCCGGAGCGTGTGGTTTCCGGCGACGGTCACTCGGGGGTCCTCTCGTAGGGGGTCAGTAATGTCTCATATGTCCTTAGGGTTCGGCCGGGACCGTGGCACGGATCCGGCTGCCCTGTCCCGGGCGGCTGTCCACGAGCAGGGTGCCGCCCACCTCACGGGCCCGTTCGCGCATCGAGAGCAGGCCCAGATGGCCGGGGAAGGTGCCCTGGGAGTCGAAGCCCACGCCGTCGTCGGCCACGGTCAGGGTGACCGTTCCGGGGCCGCTGAGCAGGTGGAGGGTGACGTTCCGGGCCCGGGAGTGCTTGGCGATGTTGTGCAGCGACTCCTGCGCGATCCGGTACAGGGCGTGCTTGGCCTCCGGCGTGGTCTCCGGCTCGGACCCGAGCATGGCCTCGGCCGTGATGCCGTACCGGTCCCGCAGCGTCTCCACGTGCTGGGTGAGCGCGGCGACCAGGCCCTCGGCCTCCAGGGACTCGGGCCGCAGCTGGCACAGCAGGGTCCGGGTCTCGGCGATCGCGACGTCCGCGAGCCGCCTGATGTACTCGATCGGCTCGGCGAGCTGGGCCAGCTCGGCCACGCCAGTCGGCTCGGCCAGATCGCGTTCCAGCAGCTCGCGGGCGGTACGGGCGCCCAGGGCGATGCCGTAAAGGGCCTGCGAGACCGAGTCGTGCAGCTCCCGGGAGACCCGCTGCCGTTCCTCCCGTACGGCCGTCTCACGGGCCGCCGCGCGCTGCCGGTCGTGCTCCACCGCGCACGCCGCATGGCCCGCGATCACCTCCAGGACGGTCATATCGGTCTCGCCGGGGCGGCGGCCCGCCGGGAAGTGGCAGCACATCGCGCCGATCACGGTGGTCTCGCGCAGCAGCGGCCAGGCGGCCACCGCGCCCCGCGCCGGAGTCTGTCCGGCCCCGGACAGGCCCTCGTGGATCACGGGCGTGGCGCCCGCGATCGCCTCCAGCGCGGGCTTACGGGACGGCGGGGTATGCCCGTGGCCGCCGCCCGCCATGCGCAGGATGGCGCCCGGGCCGGGCTCCAGGAGGTAGACGGTGCAGCTCGCGGCGGTGGTACGGGCCACCGCGCCCCCGGCCAGGGCGTCCAGCGTGCGCCGTACGGAACCCTGCCCGGCGGCCGCGGCCGTGGTGGCGGCCACCCGGCGCAGCTGTTCGCGGCCGCGGAGCCGGGCCACGGCGAGCCCGGCGGGCTCCGCGAACATCCGGACGGTCCGCACATCGGCGCGGGTGAGCCGCCGTCCGCCGCGCCGCGTCGCCACCTCGATCACGCCCGCCGCCTGGCCGCGCACCAGCAGCGGCGCGTCCAGTACGGAGGCCAGGGCCGCGTCGTGCGGGACGCGGTGGAAGAGGCCGAGGCCGCCGGAGACCGTGGGCCGTCCGGCGCGGATCGCCTTGCGGGCGGGCGCGGACCCGCCCGGGGTCAGCAGCCCGCGCGGGATGGCGTCCGGGGTGCCGTCGACGGCGCGTACGGCCAGGACGTCGCCCGGCTCCAGCACCATCACCCGCGCCAGGTCGGCGCCCAGCAGCTCCCGCAGCCGGTGGGCGATCAGCCGCAGCACCTCGTCGCCGGGGTCGCCCGCCAGGACCCGCTCGGTGACCTCGGCGAGCGCCGCGCGGCGCCGCCGCCACCGGAACGGGAAGCCGCGGCCCTCACCGTGTCCGTGCTCGTGCCCGTGTATCCCGAAAGCGATCACGCCGACCACCACTGCTCCCTCGTCGTGGACTCCAGCGCCTCGGGCGGGGTCAGCTCACCGGCCGGTACCAGGCCCGACTGCACCGCGTACACCGCCGCCTGGGTCCGGCTGTGGACGCCGAGTTTGGTCAGGATGTGGCTCACGTACGTCTTCACGGTCTGCTGGCCGATCCGCAGATCGCGGGCGATCTCCTTGTTGGCCTTGCCCCGGGCCAGCATGGTCAGCACCTCGGTCTCCCGCTCGGTGAGCTGTTCGGGCCCGCTCGGCTCGCGGACCTGGCCCATCAGCCGGGAGATGGCGGCGGGGGAGACATGGATCTGTCCGGCGGCCGCGGACTTCACCGCGTTCCGCAGGTCGTCGGCCTCGGCGTTCTTCAGCAGGAAGCCGATCGCCCCGGCCCGTACCGCGCCCATCACCATCGCGTCGTCGAGGGAGCTGGTCAGCGCCACGACCTCGACCTCGGGGATGTCCTGGCGGATCTCCGCCGTGGCCGACACCCCGTCCATCACGGGCATCAGCAGGTCCATGAGGACGACGTCGGGGCACAGCTCCCGGGCCAGCCGTACGGCCTCGCGGCCGTTGGTCGTCTCGCCGACCACCTTGATCTCGTCGTCGAGCCCAAGGATCATGCGCAGGCCCTGCCGGACCACCGCGTGATCGTCTGCGATCAGAACGCGAAGCGCCACGTTGACTCACCTGCCCACGAGAAGGAGAACGACGGGAACAACGGAACGGAGCGTCCAGCTAGGCGTACGGGAAGGGAACCCGGTGAGCGGTGTCCGGAATTCCATCAGTCGGGGGATTTTGTCCCCCATTCGTCCGCCCCCGGTTGGCGGAGGGGCCCGAGGGGCCGAAAGCCTCACTCCGGGTCTACGGGCCTGAAGCCCCACTCGGTGGCCTTGGCCACCGCCTCCAGCTGCGAGCGCACCTCAAGCTTCTCCAGGATCTTGCGCACATGGGTGCGGACGGTCGCGTAGCTGATGCTCACCCGCTCCGCGACCGCCCGGTTGTCCAGGCCCTGGCTCATCAGGGTGAGGATCTCCTGCTCGCGCCGGGTCAGGCTCTCCAGCCGCCCGGTCTGCTCGGCGGTCGAGCGCGCGGACTCGCGGTTCCGGGACAGCACCTCGACCAGGGTGCTGGCCGGGATCAGGGTCTCGCCCTCGGCGGCGGAGCGGATGGCCGAGGCGATCTCGTCGCCGCTCGCCGACTTCAGCAGATAGCCGCAGGCGCCCGCCTCGACCGCGGCCAGCAGCGCCGAGTCGCTGGCGTCGGCGCTGAGGATCACGATCGCGCAGGACGGATCGTGCGCCCGGATGCCCGCGGCCGCGTCGGCCCCCGTGCCGTCGGGCAGCCGGAAGTCGATCAGGGCAACATCGGGCGACAGCTCCTTGGCCATGGGCACGGTCTCGGCGACCGAGTCGGCCCACCCGACGACGGTCAGGTCCCCGTACTCGGCCAGCAGCGCCCACAGCCCCTCGGCGACCACCCGGTGGTCCTCGACGATCAGGACCTTGGTCAGCTCCGCCGGGGCGGTCACGGTTCCGGTTCCCCTTCCGATGAGGGGGAGCCGATGGACGGCGCGCCGAGGGCCGGGACCGGCGGTTCGCCCAGCGGCACCCAGAACTCGACGGTGGTGCCCGTGCCCGGCGCGCTCTCGATACGGCACCAGCCGCCCGCGATCTGGGCGCGTTCCTGGATGAGGGACAGCCCGAGGTGGCCCGGGCGGGACTCGACCTCCAGCGGGTTGTAGCCCCTGCCGTCGTCGACGATCCGTACGAGACAGCCCTCGTCGAGCCCGAGCAGCTGGACGTGCACCGTCTTCGCGCGGGCGTGCTTGCGCACGTTCATCAGGGCTTCCTGCGCGGTCCGGTAGATCAGCGCCATGGTCTCGGCGGGCGGCTTGGCCGCGAGCCGGTCCTCCAGGCGGTAGGTGAGCCCGGTCTCGGTACGGATCTGCTCCAGCAGCCCGCGCAGCGCGGCGGCCAGGCAGCCGTGCTCCAGGCTGGACGGCCGGAGGTCGAAGATCAGCTGGCGCAGTCGGCTCAGCGAGAGCTTCAGGGTCTCGTCCAGCTTGTCCATCACCCGCTGCTCCTCCGGGTCCCGCAGCCGCCGCCGCAGCTGCTGGAGCCGGAGGCTGGCCGCGGTGATCACCTGGATGGTGTCGTCGTGGATGTCCGCGGCGATCCGCCCGCGCTCCGCCTCCTGGGCGTGGACGAGATGGCTGAGCAGGGCCTGCCGGTCCCGGTCGGTGACCTCCAGCAGCTCCAGGCTGCGTTCCAGGACGAACTGGGCGCGCTGCACCTCGGTGATGTCCCGGACGGTCAGGACGGACAGCAGCCCCTCCTCGGTGCGCAGCGGGCTGACGCTGACGTCGGCCGGGAACTGCTTGGCGTCGCTGCGGCGGCCGACCAGCTCCATGCTGTGCCCGAGCGGCTCCTCGGCCTCGTCCCATTCGCGCAGCGAGACGGTCAGCGGCTGGTCGGGCAGCAGCGCCTCGACGGCGCGGCCGATGAGGTGGTCGCGGTCGTAGCCGAAGAGGCCTTCGGTGCGGTTGTTGGCGGCCTGGATGCGCCCGGCGGCGTCGACGATCATCATCGCGTCCGGCGAGGACTCGATGAGCTGGCGGAACCGGCTCTCGGCGGCCCGCAGCTGGCTCAGGTCGGCGACGAAGACGACGCCGCGGGCCCGCTTGCCCTGCA
Source organism: Streptomyces sp. NPDC001700 (assembly GCF_053596435.1). Taxonomy (NCBI): domain Bacteria; kingdom Bacillati; phylum Actinomycetota; class Actinomycetes; order Kitasatosporales; family Streptomycetaceae; genus Streptomyces; species Streptomyces sp. NPDC001700. The sequence goes on along the minus strand of NZ_JBSFGE010000003.1, from coordinate 440,934 downwards.
GATGGCCGCCGCTGAACTGGGCGGGGAACTCGGTGCCGTCCCGGCGGCGGCCCGCCATCGCGGAGGGCGCGCTGAAGACCCGGCCGACGAGCTGTTCGGAGGCGGTGCGGTAGCGCTCGGGGACGAGGTCCCGCAGCCGCTTGTCGCGCAGCTCGGTCGAGCTGTAGCCGAACATGTGCCGTACGTGGGCGTTCGCGAACTCGATCCGGCCGCGGGAGCCGAGGACCAGCACGCCGCAGGGGGCGTGGCCGAGGAGGTCCACGTACGACTCCTCCAGCCGCCCGCCCACCAGGTCCTCGAAGCGCCAGGAGGCGCGGTCGGCGCGGCGCAGCGGCTCGGCGCAGTCGGTGAGCAGATCGGCGGACATGGAGAACTGGTCGCGGGCGGCCCGGTTGATCGCTTCGAGTATTTCCTCGGCGGGGGTGCCCTTGACCAGGTAGCCGGTGGCTCCGACGGCCAGCATGTTGAGCACGGTCTCGCGGTCGCCGTGGGCGGACAGCGCGACCACGCGGGCGTCGGGGGCCTGGTCACGGATGGCGCGGACGCTGCCCGGGGCGTCGCCCTTGGGCATGTGCACGTCCATGATCACGACGCGGGGGTGGTGCTCGACCGCCTCGTGCACGGCCTGCTCGTGGTCGATGGCGAGCCCCACCAGCTCCAGGTCGGGGTGGGAGTCGATGAGGTCGGCGAGGGCTTCCCGGACCGCCGGGTCGTCATCGGCCACTACAACGTCGATGCGGTCGTCACCCATCGCTACCCACCTCCCTTGAGGACGGCACCCTGCAGCTCGCGGACGCTGAGTTCATCGCGCCGGCAGTGCGACAGCGACGGCATGACCGCGGCGAGCGGCGCGACCAGCACGTTGTAGTGGCTTCCGATGCGATCGCACACGGCGACCGCCGCCGCGGCGTCCCACACCGCGGCCCAGAAGGCCCAGTCGTGACGGCGGTGGTTCTTGGCCGCGTCCAGCGCGGCGCGGCGCGCCACGGAGGCGGCCACGAGGATGCGGTACCGCTCCTCGTCGGTCGTGGTGCGGTGGACCTCCGCCCATCCCTCGGCCCGGGTCTGGCTGGAGGTCTGCTTCCACAGATCGGCCACCCGGTCGATTTCTTCGGGAGAGAGGTCCTCGATATGGGTCAGGAACTGGAGGACTCTTCGCGAGTTCGGGCCGAAAATAATACTCATAGGACACTCCAGGACGCATGGTACATCTCCGGACTATCGCGAACGTGGGCCCCGGCCTCTTGGGGCGGCCGGACGGACCGGCCCACGTTCCCGCTCGGGCGTCTGTCCTAGTCGTTCTGTCCGTGGCCCGAGGACATGTTGATGCTCGCCTTCGCGATGCCACCGCTCTTCTGGCCGATGAGCTGGAAGGCGACGCCGTTCTCGTCGGCCGCGGTGATCCGGTACGAGCCCACCGCCGAGGCCTTGCCGCGCTCGTCCACCTGGAAGGTCCCGATCTTCCGCTGCCCGGTGGAGCCGGACCCGGCGTACGCGACCACCGTCTCGCCCGGGGCGAAGCCCGCGACGTAGAAGCTCAGCGTGGTGCCCGCCCTGCCGCCGAAGGCGCTGGGCTCGGCGGACGGGGAGTACGGCAGCACGGTGAACCCGGAGCGCACCACGGCCCGGCTCTGGTCGCCGATCGCCATCAGCGTCTGGCGCCCCTTGAGCCCGAACGGCACGTTGAACGCCACGTCGCGGATCTGGCCCATGCCGTTCGCCTGGGCGGTGAAGGCGGGCAGCCCGCTGTTGCGGTTGATGTAGACCAGCACCCGCTCGCCGGGCGCGAACTTGTTGGCGGACAGCGTGATCCGCTGACCGGCCTTGAGCGCGTACGGCTTGGACTTCATAGACGGGTACATGGCCAGCATCTGGAAGGGCGCGGTGGCCGTGGTCTTGCTGCGCTTGCCCACCAGGACCAGCGTGCTGTTGCCGGTCGGGGCCACCCCGACCTTGATGTCCGCGCGGCCCACGCTGCCGCCGCTGTCGGTGTGCAGCGTGGTGACGGGGGTGCCGGTGGTCCGGCCCCAGAACACGTCGATCGACTCACCGGGCCGGAAGCCATGGGCGCTGACCATGACGATGTCACCGGGACGGCCGACCATCTTGTTGATCCGCGCGGTGCCGACCGCGCCGCCGGTGATCACCTTGGCCTCGGCCGCGTTGGTGCTGCCGCGCTGCTGGGCGACCAGGGTGGCGGGCCGCCCGCTGTTCGACTCGGGCACGGTGAACCGGGCGTAGATCGAGCCGTAGCGGTCGGTCTTGACGCTGCCGATCGTCCGGCCCTTGGTGTCCGACGCCCGCGCCTTGAGCAGCAGGTCCACGGTGGACTTCTTGCCGAAGCCGCCGCCCTCGACCGTCGCCTTGCCGCCGGGGGTCACCAGGCCCGGGTTGAGCACGATGATCGGGCCGGACGCCTGCGGAATGCGCTGGTTGCCCAGCTTGATGGTCTTGGGCTGCTTGGGCGGCCGTACCTCCTGCCGCTCCTGCGGATGCCCCTTCTTCGGTGCGCCGCCGCCTCCGTTGCCGGTGGTGTCGAGGGCGCCACCGAAGCCACCGCGCGCGATCACCTGCACGAGCGATCCGACGATCGCGAAGACCACGAGAGCGAGCAGGACGGTCTTCCAGGTGAACTTCTTCTTGTTCTTGTTTCCCGGGTCGCCCCCGGCCGGGGATTTCTCCTCGTACTCGGGAACATCCCTGTCCTCCGGAACATCATCCCAGTCGTCGTACTCAGGCATGGCCTTCACCTCCTCTTCCCGCGGCTATTGCACCCGGTAGATTTCGAGCTTGATGTTGCCCTGGATTCTCGACCAGACCCGGTCGGAATTCTGCAGAGCCTTGAGAATCCAGTTCTCGCGGCCATCGGAGTTGTTGGTGGCCATCGACTTGCGCATCTTGTTCGACATGATGATGTAGTCGATGTTCTGCCATTTCTTTTTGAAGAGCTTGTCGCGCACATCGGGGTCGGACGCGGCGTTCCAGTGCGAATGCGCGTACGGATAGAAGGGGCGCACATCGTGCAGCTGTCCCCATAGATCGTCGTCCATGATGATGCGCGAATTGGGTGGGACGTGCTTGCGCACCCAGGCGATCTGATCATGCTGCATTTTGGTGAGGTTGATCCGCGACTGGTACTGGTCCGCGATTTGCACGACGCCCTCGGTATTGGTGTGCACCAGATATCCGGAGGACGGCGACATCAGCAGGACGACCGCGACCAGTGAGGGCACACCGACCCGGACGAGGGAATGGGCTCCGCGCATGAAGCGGTTTTTGAACGAGGCCTTCAGCAGCCGGTCCACGGCCATCCCGATGCTGATCGCGAACATGGGGATCAGCGGGGTGACGTAGAAGTCCAGCACCACGCTGCCGCGCAGCAGATAGAAGGTGTAGCCGAAGGCCAGGGTCCCGACGATCAGGTAGCCCAGGTTCCGCTGCCGGTCCCGCAGCCCCCACCACAGGCACAGCAGCATCGCCACGAACCCGGCGATCAGCATGTACGAGTCGCGCATCAGCCAGCTCGTGTACAGCAGCCCGTCGTGGCTGAGCAGATTGCCCTGGCTGCGGTTGAGCTGCCACCACAGGGTGTAGAGCAGCGAGACGTGGTCGGCGGGCGGATTGTCCAGGTCGAAGTCGAAACTGCTCGGCAGCAGCTCGTTCTTGAGCACCGCGTACGTCACATAGGCGCCGATCGGGGCCGCCGCGGCGAACGGCCAGAGCGTCCGCAGGAACCGGTGGCTCGCCGACCCCTTGATCCGCCGGTAGAGCAGATAGATGAAACTCGGCACGAAGAAGATCGCGTTTTCCTTGGTGATCAGCGCGAGCCCGAGCGCTATCCCGCCGCCGAACACCGATCTGATGGTGGTCTCCCGGCGCAGCAGGGCGAACAGGCTCAGCAGCAGCCAGAACATCATCAGGTTGTCCAGCAGTACCTGGCGCTGGTAGTAGACCGCGATCGGCGAGACGTTGAAGAAGAACGCGGCGATGGTGGCGGCCAGCGTGGACCCCGAAAGCCGCCGGGTGATCTCGAACAGCAGATAGACGCTCGCGACATGCACGAGCAGCATCAGGAAGCGACCGGTGTTGATCGCGTTGCCGAACGTCTCGAACTGCTGCGGCAGTGGGAAGACCCAGCCCGCCAGCGTGATCCAGCCCGCCGGGGCGTGGTCGTAGTCGTAGGTGTAGGGCGAGAGGCTGGTCTCGCGTACCAGCGACCAGGCCCGCTGCATGTAGATGCCCTCGTCGGTGAGGTAGAGGGGGTAGCGGAACAGGTGGTAGCCGTGGGTGAGCGCGCCGGTCAGCAGGGAGATGGCCAGGGCGATCTTCCCGACGTTCCCCAGCGGCGGGAACCAGCCGCGCTCCACGGAGAACCGGCGGCGGCGCCGTCCGGGCGGCCGCTGCGGGGCGGCCGTGCCCTGGTCGGTGGCCTGGCCAGCGTTCTGGTCGGCGTTCTGGTCGACGGCGACCGGGTTCGAGGGGTCATGCGACACGCGACTCCGCCTCCTCGGTCTGGCCCCGGTGGGCGCCCACGTGCTGTGTCTTCTCCCAGTCGTGGCGGCCGGCCAGCTGCCGCCGCATGGCCCGCAGCGCCGCGTACGCCAGGACCATCTGGAACGGGAACCAGGCGATCGCCATCCGGAGGACCTCCTTCGGCGAGGCCTCCAGGCCATGGGCGTCGGTGAACTCGTACAGGCCGACCACCTGCACCAGGAAGTGCGCGACCAGCAGCAGTACGGGCAGATACGAGCAGAGCGCGATCAGCACCGGCACCTTGAGGATCAGGATCATGCCGAGCGAGATCGGCAGATAGAGGCCGAGCAGCGCCTGACCGCGCGGGAAGACCAGCACGTAGAAGGCCAGCCAGCGCTGTTTGCGCGTCGGCATCTTCTTCCAGGTGCCCTTCTTCAGGGTCTGCATGAAGCCCTGGCTCCAGCGGGTGCGCTGCCGGATGAAGTGGCCGAGGGTGGGCGGGGTCTCCTCCTTGGTCACGTACCGGTCGTCGTAGACCACCCGCACCCGCTCGCCCATGGCCGAGATCCGCAGGCCCATGTCGGCGTCCTCGGTGAGGTTGCGGTCGTCCCAGCCGCCGAGCCGCAGCAGCAGCTCGCGGGAGAAGAAGACGGTGTTGCCGCCGAGCGGGATGGAGCCGTGGTGGGCGTGGTAGTGCAGCCGGCTCTTGAACCAGAAGAAGTACTCCAGGACGTTCAGCGTGGAATACCAGTTGGACTGGTAGTTCATGAGCTGCACGCCCGCCTGCACCACCCGGACCCGCTCCTTCACCATCACGGTGTTGATGAGCCGGAAGATCTTCGGGTGGATGTCGTCCTCGGCGTCGAAGATGGTCACGACCTGGTTGGCGGTCTGCGGCAGGGCGGTGTTGAGCCCGTGCGGCTTGTTGACCGGCTCGTCGTCGAAGACCACGACCCGCACGTTGTGCAGCCCTTCCCGGGCCAGCTGGTCGATCTTCTCCTCGGCCTTCTTGATGGTGCCGTCGTCGTCCTGCGAGCAGATCACGAAGACCTCCAGCAATTCGGCCGGATAGTCGGCGCGCACCACTCGCTCGATGGTGGACTGGATGACGTCTTCCTCATGCCGGGCGGGCAGCAGCACGCTGAAGGAGAGCCGCGGCGGAATGAAGGTTTCCGGCGCCCTCGCCTTCCGTTCGGCGTCCGCCCGGTCCCAGGTGTAGAGCATGAGATAGAGGACGTGGGTCGACTGCACGGTGAGCAGGATCGACACCAGGACCAGCACCAGGTAGATGATCGGGATAATCATCGGCTCCGCCTCCCCCATACCCATCCCGTACTGGAGGCGAAGTTGACCGCGAACGCGGCGGAGATGCCGAGGCAATTCGCCAGCAGGAGATACATTCCGGCGCGGACCAGCGACCAGACGATGACGACGTTGACCGCGAGTCCGCCCAGTACGGTTACGTTGAACTTGACGAAACGTCTGGCCGACGGGGTGTGCACGGCGAAGGTCCACCGGTCGTTGAGCAGATAGTTGTGGACCACGGCGAGTTCCACCGCGATGGCGGACGCCACCAGAAGCGGCAGTCCGCCCCAGTGGTAGAGCGCGAAAAGCGCCGCCGAGTTCACCACCGCACCGGCCCCGCCGACCACGGCGAAGCGCAGCGCCAGACCGGTCATACCCGCCATCCGTTTCCGCGGCGAGCGGGTCCGGACCGAGGTCCCGTTCCGCCGGTGAGTGGTGACGTCCGCTGGATCGCCCGGCTCTCCCGCGCGCTCACTGAACGTTCGGAAACGCTGCATCGCGACTCCCTTGACAGGAGGCTCTTATCGCCGTCGAGTCCCAGAGTGCGTCACCCGCAAAGGAGGTAGTACCCGCGCTCGGGGGAGCGGTGAGTGCACCTTCGGCGGATCCCTTTCCTCCCCCATTTCGGGGAGCGCCGGGTTTTGGGCACCAGACCGCTTCCCCCGAAGAGGGGAACGGCCACTCCCTCGCCCGTGGGTGCCAGTACTTCCGGGGGCTGCCCAAGATGAAAGGGGCCCGACGGCCTTGCGTCCCGTGCGACGAGAGTAGGTGACGTAATGTCAGGTCACGTGATGTCACGCCATCCATTCGCCGGCCGGGCCGGAGCGGTCATCGCAGCGATGACCCTCGCACTGGCCACGCCGGCTGCGGCAAGTGATTCCGATAGCGGTGGGTTGCACGATTCCGAATGGGCGCTCACCGCGCTCGACGCGAAACGTGCGTGGAAAATCAGCAAGGGTGCCGGAGTGACCGTCGCGGTCGTCGGCACCGGAGTAGACGCCTCCCATCCGGATCTGCGCGGCCGGGTCGCCGCCGGAAAGGATTTCGCGGGTGGCGGCAGCCCCGTCACCCGGGACGACGGAAACCACGACGAGCAGTCCACCCACGCCGCCGGAATCATCGCCGGCACCGGCCGCAATTACCGCGGCGACGGGGTGTACGGGCTCGCGCCCCGGGCCCGGGTCATGCCGCTCGGGGTGTACCGCGACGGAAAACCCCAGGCCAAGGCCACCGCCCGGGCCATCCGCCACGCGGCGAGCCATGGCGCGCACATCATCCACGTCGCCGTGGCCTTCAAGCGCCCGAACGCCGACCTGAAGTCCGCGGTGAAGTACGCCGCCGCCCAGGACGCCGTGGTCGTGGCGGGCGCCGGGGACAACGGCAAGGACGGCAACAAGCCCACCTACCCGGCCGCCCTCCCCGGCGTGGTCGCCGTCGTGGCCACCGACAAGAAGGGCGCCGTATGGACCTCGTCCCACCACGGCGGGACCATCACGCTGGCCGCGCCCGGCGTCGCGATCCTCACCACGGCCGGTAACAACGACTACTGGACCGGCGACGGCACCGGCTACGCCGCGCCCTGGGTCGCCGCCGGAGCGGCGCTGCTGCGCTCCGAGCACCCCCGCTGGAACTCCCGCCAGATCGTCCGGAAGCTGATCGACACGGCCGACCGGAAGGGGGCGGCGGGCCACGATCCGCGCTACGGCTACGGGGTGATCGCCCCCGCCAAGGCGCTCGCGGACCGGGCCGCGCCACCGCCCTCCGCCGAGCCCACCGCGGCCCCCTCCCCGCACCGCACCAAGGCGGCCGCCGCCTCCCAGGCGGCCGGGGATACCTCCGCCCTGGTCACGATAGGGATCGTGGCCGGTGTGCTGGTCGTGCTCGCGGTGCTGGCGGTGGTGCTCATCAGCCGCCGCCGCCCCCCGCCCGGCAACTCCCACAACGGCTGAGGCGGGGATGTTCACCGGACCGCGTGACCGCGCCGACCGGGCCCGCCCGCCGGCGCGGTCGCGCAGGACCGCCCGGCTGAGCCGCGGCATGGCCCATGTGCTGGTCATGGTGCTGATAACCGAGGTCGTGATGGCCATCACCACGGCGGGCACGCTGCCGGAGCCCGCGGCCACCCATGCCTTCAGGACGCCACCCTCCGTGACCAAGCCGTTCTATCCCGCGACGACGCGCTTCTACACCGACCCGCACAACCCCGCCGCGTCCTGGGCGCGCGCCCATCCGCGCGACCGGCGGGCGGCGGCCATCCGTCAGCGCATCGCCGACCAGCCGCAGGCCGCGTGGTTCACGGAGACCAACGAGTCGCTGGTCGAGGAGCGGGCCCGGGGGCTGGTCGACGCGGCCACGGCCCGGCGGCGGCTGCCCGTCCTGGTCGCGTACGCCATCCCGCAGCGCGACTGCGAGCAGTACAGCGCGGGCGGCAGCGGGGACGCGGGGGTCGCCTACCGGCGCTGGATCGACGCCTTCACCCGGGGCATCGGCGACCGGCCCGCCCTGGTCGTCCTCGAACCGGACGCCCTCGCCCACCTGGGCTGTCTGCGCAAGCGGCAGCGCGCGGAGCGGTTCGCCGCCCTGGCGTACGCGGCCCGGACGCTCCGGGAGCGGGCCCCGCGCGCCCGGGTCTACTACGACGCCGGGAACTCCGGCTGGCAGCCCGCCCGCACCATGGCCGCGCGGCTGCGGCACGCCGGAATCGGCCGGTACGGGGACGGCATCGCGGTCAACGTCTCCAACTTCAACGCCACCCGCGACGAGGTGCGCTACGGCCTCTCCGTCCTGGCCGAGCTGCGCCGCCCCCGGCTGGGAGTCGTGGTCGACACCAGCCGCAACGGGGCGGGCCCTACGCCCAAGCACCAGTTCTGCGATCCGCCCGGCCGCAGGCTGGGCCGGGCCCCCACCGCGGCCACCGGCATCCCCGGGGTCGACGCCTTCCTGTGGGTCAAACAGCCGGGGCAGGCGGACGGCTGCGCGGCCGGTGCGGGCGTCTTCGTACCCGGCTACGCGTACCGGCTGACGGGCTGAGACCCGCTCCAGGGCCCCTGTAGCGGCCCCCACCACCCCCGCAAAACGGACATAACCCATATAAAACGGCCGAATTCCGCTACCTCAACTGAGGTATCCGGAATTCGGCCGTTTGGTGTGCCCTGAATTCCTGCAATTGAGGTAGCTGGATTTCGCTCATGCGTACGGTGTTTCGAGCCCCGGGCTTTCCTAATGTCGATGAGTGACAGGACAAGAAAGCCCGAAGGAGCTCCATCGATGCAAAGAGTTCTCGTCGTGGAGCACCACGCCCAGGTGTTGAGTGCTCTCGCTGATCTCGTGATCGAGGAGCCGGAACTGGAGTTGTCCGGAATTGCCGGATCGGCCAGGGAGGCAATTTCTCTGGCCCGAGCAGCGCAACCGGATGTGGTGCTGATCGATGTGGACGAGCCCAGCTGGAAAGCGCAGGGGCTGGACCGCCTGATCGGCGACCTCCTTCCACAGGCGCGGATTGTCCGGCTGACCGCCGTATCCGACCCCCAAATGGAATGCCTGGAATCTCCGACGAACACCCCCAGCATCCTCAAGACCGAAGTACGCGAATTCCTCAGGAGTATCACCGAATGAATTCCCCCATGGACCAGAACAACGTCCCGACCAACCCCGAGACCACCGAGACGAAGCGCGCTCCGCGCTCCCGCCGTCTGCGTATGGGTATCGCTACGGCCGTCGTCGCTGTCGCTGCCGTGGGCGGCACTGTCACGGCGTTCGCCATGAACTCCGACGACGCGGGCTCCTCGTCCTCGGCCGCCCCGGGCAAGCCCGCGGGCTCGGATGTGAAGTTCCCGCTGTCGACCAAGAAGGGCGACATCGTCGACTCCAACGGCCGCAAGGTCGTCATGACCGGTGTGAACTGGTTCGGCTTCGAGACCGGCACCTTCGCGCCGCACGGCCTGTGGACCCGTGGCCTGGACTCCATGCTGGACCAGATGGCCAAGCAGGGCTTCAACACCATGCGGCTCCCCTACGCGAACGAGATGTTCGACGCCAAGAGCAAGCCCAACGGGATCGACTACAAGAAGAACCCCGACCTCAAGGGCCTCACCGGCCAGCAGATCATGGACAAGGTCGTCAAGGGTGCCACCGACCGCGGCATGATGGTGATCCTGGACCAGCACCGCCCGGACCAGTACAGCCAGAGTGAGCTGTGGTACTCCCAGAGCCTCACCGAGGAGAAGTGGCTGAGCGACTGGGTCAAGCTGGCCAAGCGCTACAAGGGCAACGAGCGAGTGGTCGGCGCCGACCTTCACAATGAGCCGCGTGGCCAGGCCACGTGGGGTGACGGCAACAAGAAGACCGACTGGCGTATGGCGGCCACCAAGGCCGGTAACGCGATCCACAAGGTCAACAAGAACTGGCTGATCTTCGTCGAGGGCACCGACCGCCACAAGAACGAGCAGTTCTGGTGGGGTGGCGACCTCCAGGGTGTGAAGAAGTACCCGGTGAAGCTGGACGAGGGCAACAAGGTCGTCTACTCGGCCCATGACTACGGTCCGGGCGTCTTCAACCAGAACTGGTTCCAGGCGAAGGACTTCCCGAAGAACATGCCCGCCATCTGGAAGAAGCACTGGGCCTACATCAAGCAGCAGAACATCGGACCGCTGCTGCTGGGTGAGTTCGGTGGCCGTAAGACCGCTGGTAACAGCAAGGAAGCCATCTGGCAGAACGCCCTGATGGACTACCTCAAGAAGAACGGCATCAGCTACACCTACTGGACCTGGAACCCGGACTCGGGCGACACCGGCGGTGTGCTGAACAAGGACTGGAAGACGCTCGACAAGAACAAGATGAAGATGCTGTCCAAGTACCAGATGCCGATGCTGGAGCCGAAGGGGAAGGCGTCGGAGTGACCCCTTCCGGCATCTAGCCGATCATGGTGATGTGACAGCGAGGGCCCGCAGGCAGCCGCCTGCGGGCCCTCCGTCGTGTGCGCGCCCGTCCGCACGCCCTCGCCGACCGCCCGGAAAGTCTGGAAAGTCCCGTATGGAGGGAAGCGGGACGTGCCTTCGCCGGGTTTCCTCCCTGGGCCCCCGCCCGCGCCCGCGGACCGGCCCCGGCATCCAGGGAGGCCGCCCATGAACCCGCACCAGCACCCCGGTCGCCTGCTCTTTCCGCTGGTCGCGCTCCTGGTGATCGCGGCCGACCAGGTGACCAAGGCGCTCGCGCTGGCCGCCTGGAGCGGTACCTCCGGGCCGCAGGCCCGGCTGGGGCCGTTCCAGGCGCTGCTGGTGCACAACGCCGGGGTGGCCTTCGGGCTGGGGCACGGCCGCCCGGTGCTGATCACCATGATCACCCTCACCGGCGCGGTCGCCACCGGGGCCGCCGTCTGCGCGGGGATGCGGGCCCACAGCCGCGGCCTGGCGTTCGGCATGGCGCTGATCGCCGGGGGCTCGGTCGGCAACGGCGCCGACCGGGCGGTGCGGCCGCCGGGCCCGCTGCGCGGCGCGGTGGTCGACTGGATCACGGTGGCGGGGCGCGGCCCGGTGTTCAACCTGGCCGATGTCGCCCTCGTCTCCGGGACCCTGCTCACCGCGGCCGTGCTGCTGGGCGCGGCGGTGCGGCGGCCGTCCGTCAGCCTCCGGCCTTCGGTACCGGACGCGACCCCGGCCCCGAGCCCGGCCCCGAACCCGGCAGTGGATCCTGGCCCGGCCCCGGCTCCCGGCCGCTCTCCCGCTCCGCGATCGACGCGATCGAGGCCGCGAACTCCTTCAGCCGCGCCAGCGCCGCTTCGTCGGTCACCTCCCGGGAGGCCAGCGCGCTGGTGACCCGCTGGTAGAGGGACAGCTCACGGGCGCAGCGGTGGCATTCCGCCACATGGGCCCGCACCCGTCCCGCGTCCGACGCGTCCAGTTCGCCGTCGAGGTACGCCTGGAGCATCGGCGCGCCCACCGGGCACTCCCTCGTCCGGCGCCGCTCGGTCTCGCGCCACCATGTCCATCGGCTCATGCCTCACCTCGCTCTGGTTCCCGTCCCGTGCGCCCCGCGGCCAGCAGCTGGTTCCGGATGCGTTTGCGGGCCCGGTGCAGCCTGCTCATCACCGTCCCCTTGGGGACGTCCAGCACCTGCGCCGCTTCCGCGTACGACAGCCCGTCCACATGCACCAGCCGTACGACCTGCTGGTCGCGGAGCGGCAGTGCGGTGAACGCGGCGTCCACGGCCTCGTCGAACGCGGTGTCCACCACCAGCTCCTCCGGGGTGGCGCCGCGGGCCGGGGAGAGCCGTTCCAGCTCGGTGTCCGGGTCGTCCAGCAGGCGGGGCCGTCGCTGGCGGCGGCGGCTCACCTCCGCGTGGCGCATGATCGTCAGCAACCAGGCCCGAGGATGTCTCCCGTCAAAACGGCCGACTGCCCGGTACGCCCGTAGTAACGTGTCCTGCACGAGATCTTCGGCGTCGGCGCGCTGAGCGGTCAGAGACATCGCCACGCGCAGCAGCACTTCGATCTCGGGCAGCACGTACTGGGTGAACATGCGTTGCTGATGGGCGTCCGGGTCAGCCACGTGTGCCTCCTCGGATCCGGACCCCCCGGGGACGCGAAAGCGACATATCACACCCTGTGTAACATCTCGCTCACAGCGCCGCACGGGATGGTCGGCGATCCGAGTGGCACAGCGACGGGAAGCCGATGGGCCGGGTGGTACCGGTCGCCTGGTTACGCGTCGACGGAGACCAGCACCTTGCCCTCGGACGTCACGACCTCGAAGTGGTCGACGTCGGAACGCTTCATGCCCGTTCCGCCGTGCGCCCACAGCGGGGCTCTGGCGGCCGCGTCAGGGCTGTTCTTGATCCCGTATCCCCGCTCGGGCACGGACCACGTCGTCATGGTCTGCTTCTTGCCGTCGTGGGAGACCGCGACCAGGCTGCAGCTCAGCGGGCCCTTGACGTTGCCCAGCCTGAGCATCCCGTCGAGGCCCCACATCTTCTCCTCCATGGCGATCGCCGCGGTCACCTTGGTGTCCGGGTCGGTGGCCTCGACCTTGTCCGTCATGCCCGCGAAGAGCTGGCTCTCGCTGGCCGCGGACGCGACCGGCGGCTCGGCGCCGGAGTCCGAACCCGAGGTGACGGCCATCGTGCCGAGCGGTCCGCCGATGATCAGGGCGGCCGCCGCCGCGACCAGGTAGAGGCCGCGCCGCTTGCGCTTGCTGCGCGCCGCGGCGACCTCGCCGACCATGCGGTTCAGCAGGGCGGGTCCCGGCTTGGCCGTCAGGGTGTCGATAGCGGTGGGGGTGGCGGTGAACGCGTGCGGGGTGTGGCCCGTGATCGCGGTCCGGCCGGGTGCCCCGTGGATGCCGGGGATATCGGCCGCGAGATCCGCGAGCAGGGGTTCCAGCCCGGTCAGTTCGTCGAGCTGGCGGCCGCACTGGTCGCAACCTGCCAGGTGCTCCTCGAAGTACGTGGCCTCCGCCTCGTCGAGCACGCCGAGCACATACGCGCCAACGGCGTCGTGTCCCGCGTGGTGCGCCTGCGCTGTCATGCCGTCACTCCTCTCTCCTCAAGCGCGAGCTTCATGGAGCGCAGCGCGTAGAAGACCCGGGACCGAACCGTCCCGCTGGGTATGCCGAGCGTTTCCGCCGCTTCATTGACCGTACGACCCTTGAAGTAGGTCTCGACGAGCACCTCGCGGTGGGCGTCGCTGAGGTCGTGCATCGCGTCGGAAAGTGTCATCAGCCGTAGTGCCCGGTCGATCTCGTCCTCCGCCGGCATGAGTTCCAGTGGAGACGGGTCGACCTCCTGGGGCCTGGCCTGCCTGCTGCGGTGTCCGTCGATGACGATGCGCCGCGCGACCGTGACCAGCCAGGGCCGGATGGAACCGGTGGCCCGGGACAGCTGGTCCGCGTTCCGCCAGGCGCGGACCAGGGTCTCCTGCACGACGTCCTCCGCGCGATGGCGATCGCCCGCGACCAGACGCAGTACGAACGCGAGCAACGGTCCGGCGTGCTCCTGGTAGAGCGCACGCATGAGTTGCTCGTCCGGTGTACCGCGCTGCGATCTGGACGGACGCTCATCGGCCACGGCGGCGTCGTCGTGCACCAGAACCTCCAGGACAGGACCTGAGTTGGACAACATCAACTGACGACTCCCGGTCTGTGCCCCGGGGGGGTGGGGTGGCCATGTCGGCCTCTTCCTCCCTTCGTACGGACGGGAGGGGGCGGCCACTCAACGCGTCGGGAAGAAAGTTCCGATCAGTTCCTGGAGTTGCCCGGAGGGGGAGGTGGGTGAAGGGGCCTCAGGTGATGGCCGAGCTGAGCACATGCGGCTGGACCTTGCCCTCCAGCATTGCGCCGAGCCCTTCCACCGCGCACACACCCGGGTTGTCCGCGATGTTCACCGGGACACCGGTCGCATCCCGCAGCAGGGTGTCCAGACCGGGCAGCACCGCGCTGCCGCCCGCCAGCATGATGCCGCGGTCGGCGAGGTCGGCCACCAGGTCGGGCGGGCATTGGCGCAGCACGGCGCTGATCGCGTCGAGGATGCCGGTCAGCGGGGTGCGGATGGCGTTGCGTACGCCCTCGACGTCGACCGTGACGGACCGGGCGAGCCCGGTGGCCACGTCGCGGCCGTGCACCTCGGTGCCGAGCGAGGCCAGCGCCGTGTCGCCGAGGACCAGGTGCAGCGGGCGGACGGCCTGGCTGGGCAGCGTCAGCGCGTGCGCGTTGCGCAGGTGCTGGACGACGGCGTGGTCGACCGTCTCGCCGCCGACCGGGACCCGCTCGGCGGCCACGATCGAGCCCAGCGACAACACCGCGACCTGGGTGGTGGCCGCGCCGCACACCACGATCATGGTCGCCTCGGGCCGTTCCACGGGCAGCCCGCAGCCCACGGCGGCGGCGATCAGCGTGTCCACCAGCTCGACCCGCTTGGCGCCGAGCCCGGCGAGGGTCTCCAGGGCGGCGCGCTGGGCGAGCGGATCGGCGTCGTGCGGTACGCAGACGGCGGCGCTCGGCCTCGGTTTGCGGCGCCAGGCGCGGCGCAGCTTGCTGCCGAGGAGCAGCCGCAGCATGCGCTGCGCCATGGCGATGTCGACGACGGTGCCGCCCGCCACCGGGCGCACGACCCGGATGTGGGCGGGCGTACGGCCCGCCATGCGCTCGGCGAACGCCCCGACCGCGATCACCGCGCCGGTGCGGGTGTTGACGGCGGCGACGGTGGGCTCGTCGACGATCAGGCCGGTGCGCTTGAGGTAGACGCGGGTCCTGGACGCTCCGAGGTCCACGGCGATGGAGCAGCGACGCAGCCGCTCAAGGCTGATGCTCATATGCCATCGTGTGCGGCCGGACGCGGTCGCTGCCTCCGGAGGTGCGCCGGTCGGGCGAGCGCCGCCACCCCTAGCCCTTGGCGTCCGCGTAGCACTCCACCGCCGCCACCGTGAGGGGGAAGCGGACCGGGGTGTGGCCGAAGGCGATGGTGCCCGCCGCTTCGCCCGCCTCCGCGATCGCCTGCCGCACCGCCGCCACCTCCGGCTCCGGGCAGTGCACGATCACCTCGTCGTGCTGGAAGAAGACCAGCTCGGCGCGGAGCCCGGCGGCGGCCAGGGCGCGGCGCAGCGCCGCGAGCATCAGCACCGCCCAGTCGGCCGCGCTGCCCTGGACCACGAAGTTCCGGGTGAAGCGGCCGCGGGCGCGGGCGCTCGGGGTGCTGCCGTAACGCGGCTCCTCCTCCAGATCGCGCGGCAGGCCCGCCTCGTCGGCCGGGTCGGCGGCGGCGCCACCGGCCGGTGGGCAGGTGCGGCCCAGCCAGGTGCGCACCAGCCGCCCCTCCTCGCCCGCGCGGGCCGCGTCGTCCACGTAGGCCACGGCCGCCGGGAAGCGGCGGCGGAGCGCGGCGAGGTGCTTGAGGCCGTCGCCCGAGGTCTGCCCGTAGACGGCGCCGAGCAGCGCGAGCTTGGCCTGGTCGCGGCGGCCCGCGAAGGCGCGGTCGGACAGCTCCGCGTACAGATCCCGGCCGGTGCCCGCGACCTCCATCAGCCCCGGGTCGCGGGAGATCGCGGCGAGCACCCGGGGCTCCATCTGGTCGGCGTCGGCGACGACCAGCCGCCAGCCCGGGTCGGCGACGACCGCGCGCCGCACCACCTTGGGGATCTGGAGGGCCCCGCCGCCGTGGGTGGTCCAGCGGCCGGAGACGGTGCCGCCGGGCAGGTATTCGGGGCGGAAGCGGCCGTCGCGCACCCAGGACTGGAGCCAGGACCAGCCGTGGGCCGTATGAAGCCGGTAGAGCTTCTTGTACCGCAGCAGCGGCTCCACCGCCGGATGGTCGATCTCCTTCAGCTCCCACGCCCGGGTGGAGGTGAGCGCGATCCCGGCGCGCCCGAACGCCCGGATGACGTCGGCGGGCAGATCGGGCCGCACCCGCACCCCCTCCCCGAAGGCGCGGGACACCTCGTCGGCCAGCTCGGCCATCCGCCGCGGCTCAAGCCCGCCCGGATAGCGCTCGCCCAGCAGCTCGTCCAGCAACTCCCGGTGGCGGTCGGCCCGCCAGGGCACCCCGGCGCGCCGCATCTCGGCGGCGACCAGGGTCCCGGCCGATTCGGCGGTGGTCAGCAGCCGCATCCGGTCCGGGTGCCCGGCCTCCTCGGTACGGGCCAGCTGCGCCTGGTACACCGCGAGCAGCACGTCGAGCGGGTCGGTGCCGGGCGGCAGCGGCGGCGGGCCGGGCTCGAACAGCGACGGCTGGGTCTGGGCGGCCCGGACCGGCGGATCCTCGGGCACCGGCAGTCCGCGCAGCCGGGCCCAGGCCGCGGCGAGCGAGCGCGGGGCGCCCGAGCGCCCCTCGTGGCCGAGCAGCAGGGCCTCGGCCGCCTCCACGTCGTAGCACCGCTCGACCCGGACCCCGGCCTTCAGCAGCCGGGGGTAGACCTCGGCGGTGGACCGCCACACCCACCGGTCGGCCTCCGGGTGGGACCGCACGGCTTCGGCGATCCCGCCCCGCGCCGCCGGGACCTCGGTGACCGGCCCGGCGGCCTTCCCCGTGGCGTCCAGCGGGCAGAGACGGACACCCCCGTCGCCCGTCTCTGCCGCTGCCCACCTCATGACCGTGAGTCTGGCAGGGGGGTCTGACAACGGCCCGACAGCGGCTTGGGCAGCAACGGCCACCGTTGCGAAAGGGGTTGACCCCTCGACCGGGCGGCTCTACGGTCCGTTCGCAATGACGGATCGTGTTCGAAATATCGACCGGGCGGAGCGCGTGGCTGCCCGGGCCTCTCGAACCCTGGAGCCTTCCATGACCCGCATCCGCACCAGAGCGCTGCCGCTGCTGGCGGCCGCGCTGCTCGCGCTCGTCGCCCTGCTGCAGACGGGCAACGCCTCCGCCGCGAAGGCCGAACCGGCGGCGAAGGCCGCACCGGACACGAAGGCCGCGCTGGCCGCACCGGCCGCTTCCCCAGAGGTGAGGGCCGGGAGCTTCACCAATCCGGTCGTGACGCAGAACGGCGCGGACCCGACGATCATCCGCTACGCCGGGTACTACTACCACCTGGGCACCACCTGGGCCTCCCACTGGGAGATGCGCCGGTCGCCCACGCTCGGCGGGCTGAAGAGCGCGGCGCCCACCACCGTGTACCGCGAGACCGTGGCGTCCCGCTGCTGCAACTTCTGGGCGCCCGAACTGCACCGGCTGAACGGCCCGAACGGGCTGCGCTGGTATCTGACGTACAGCGCGGGCGTCTCGGCGAACATCGACCACCAGCACGTCCATGTGCTGGAGAGCGCCGGTTCCAATCCGCTGGGCCCGTACACGTACAAGGGCCAGGTCGATCCGTACGGCGACAACCGCTGGATGATCGACAGCAGCTATCTGTCGATGCCGGACGGCCGCCTCTACATGCTGTACTCCTTCTGGGAGGGCGGTTCGCAGAACCTCTACGCGGTCCGGATGAGCAACCCGTGGACCCCGACCGGCGCCGGTGTACGGATCGCCACGCCCTCCTACGGCTGGGAGAAGTCGGGCAGCGCGGTCAACGAGGGGCCGGTCATCCTGCAGCACGGCGGCCGGACCTTCCTCACCTTCTCCGCCTCGCACTGCGACACCCCGGACTACAAGCTCGGGCTGATGGAGCTGACCGGGAGCGATCCGCTGGCGGCGGGCGCGTGGAAGAAGTTCGCCAACCCGGTCTTCCAGCGCAATGACGCGGCCGGGGTGTACGGGCCGGGCCACAACTTCTTCTTCCCCTCGCCCGACGGCAAGGAGGTCTGGATGGCCTACCACGCCAACGCCAAGGCCACGGACGGCTGCAGCGGCTCCCGTACCACCCGGGCGCAGAAGGTGAACTGGAACGCGGACGGCACCCCGAACTTCGGCGTCCCCGCCTCCACGTCCACCGCCCTGGCCGAGCCCTCCGGCACCCCGGCGGCCCTCCGGCGCTGACGCCGCCCGCCGCCACCTGCACGACAGAGGACGTCCCGCGGGCCAACCCGCGGGGCGTCCTCATCGTCTTTTATGACGACTGCCCCATGACGACTGACGCGCTCCGCGCGGGGCAGAAGACGCGATGATCATCCGGGTGGGACTCTTGCACGTGCATTTGCCCATGCATATGCACAGGAATGCGGCTATGATCCGAGTCAGTTGACAGTTGCACTAACAGTGGAGAGCCCTGTGCGCGACCACCCGTACAACGGCATGGCGGCCGCGGACCTTCAAGGGGTCGTCTGGCAGAAGAGCAGGCACAGCAATTCCCAGGGATCCTGTGTCGAGTTCGCCAAGCTGCCCGGCGGGCACGTGGCCGTACGGAACTCCCGCTTCCCGGACGGACCGGCGCTCGTCTACACCCCCGCCGAGGTCGAGGCGATGCTGCTCGGCGTCAAGGACGGGGAATTCGATCACCTGGCGCACGACCCGGCAGGCCGTGCGTGAGAGAGCGCGTGTGAGCGACACTGGTAGTGATCGGTGGGGGTCCTACTGATGTGAGACGGCGGGTGAGCGATGAACGGCTCGGTCCGCGTCGGACATGTCCTCGGGGTGCCCCTCCGGATGCACTGGAGCGCTCCGGTGCTGATCGTCCTGCTTGCCTATGGGCTCGGCCGCGAGACGCTGCCCGCCTGGACGCCCGGCCGGACCGGACTCGTGTACGTGGTCGCGAGCGTGATCGGCGCCCTTCTGCTGATGGGGAGCCTGCTGCTGCATGAGGCCGCGCACGCGGTCACCGCGCGCGGCAAGGGCGTCTCGGTCGAGGACGTCACCCTGTGGGCGCTCGGCGGCATGACCCAGATGGGGCGGCCGCGCACCGCCCGGATCGCCCTGCTCGTGGCCATCAGCGGCCCGCTCACCAGCCTGGCCATCGGCGGCGTCGCCGTCGGCGCCGGGATCGGGGCCAACGCGCTGGCCGGGTGGGGGGTGCCCGCGGCGGTGCTGATCTGGCTGGGCTGGGCCAATCTGCTGCTCGGGGTGTTCAACCTGGTACCCGCGGCCCCGCTGGACGGCGGCCGGGTGGTGCAGGCCGTGCTGTGGTGGCGTACGGGCGACCGGGAGCGGGCCGAGCGGGCGGCCGGGCGCAGCGGCCAGATCTTCGGGATCCTGCTCATCGCGATCGGCTGGTTCTCGTTCGTGCGCGGCGAGGGCGGCGGGCTGTGGCTCGCGCTCGTCGGGCTGTTCATCATGGTGATCGCCAACGCGGAGCGGCAGCGGGCCGGTGTGAACACCGCGCTGCGCGGGGTGCGGGCGGGCGACGCGATGTCGTCCCCGGTCGCGACGGGTGCCGACTGGCTGCCGGTGGGGCGGTTCATCGACGAGGTGGCGGCGCACTCCCGCCATTCGACGCTGCCGCTGCTGGACTTCGAGGGCAGGCCCAGCGGTGTCGTGGCGCTGCGCGCGCTGGCGGCGGTACCGGCCGGGATGCGGGAGGAGCGGCGGGTGCGCGAGGTGGCGACGCCGATCGCGCGGTGCACGGTCGCGACGTCGGACGAGCTGCTGAGCGAGGTGCTGGAGCGGGCCCGGCCGGGGGTCGCGGGGATGCCGGTGCTGGTGGTGGACGACGGGCATCTGGAGGGGATCGTCACCGCCCACGATGTGTCGCGCCTCTTCCAGCTGCACTCGCTGGGCATCACGACGGCGCCACCGGAGGCGACGCCCCACTGAGCGGCCCCGATACGTCAGGGCCGGGGCAGCCGGAACAGGGCCCAGACGATCTTGCCGGGCAGCGTGCCCGCCAGTGGGTGCCAGCCCCAGCCGTCGGTGAACGACTCCACCAGATACAGCCCCCGCCCCGACTCCGCGCAGGAACCGGCCTCCCCGGTGACCGGCCCGTCCTCGCTGGGGTCGCGTACGGCACACACCAGCCGTGAGGCGGAGTACATCAAGTGGAGCCGCACCAGGGGCGGTTCGTGGCCGTCGCCCTCAGGCTGGGCGCCCGGCCGCACCCCGGCGACCGCGTGCCGCAGCGCGTTGGTGACCAGTTCGGAGACGACGAGGGCGACCTCGTCCAGCAGCTCGGGCAGACCCCACTGGCGCAGCGTGGTCCCGGTGAACTGCCGCGCCCCCTTGACCGCGTCGTAGCGCGCGGGGAGCGCACAGGAGACGGCGCCGGAGACGGCGGAAGGATCGATCGCGGGAAGCCCTCTCCACTGCGGTTCCAGCAGGGCCGAACCTTCGCTCCCCATGCGAGCACTCCTGCATCCGTGGCCCTGACGAATCCTGGCCAGATCTCGTACGAGCTTGCACGTGCGCGACCCCCATGGTTTCGAATGCCGACGGCAGATGCAAGGGCAAATGCACGTGCACGCAGTAGAATTGGGATACTGCATTACGCTTTGCCGCACTTTCTGCCTACGTAGATGTGCGTAGTCCTCCCACCCGGGTAACGGCATGGGCACAGACCGAAGCCCGGAAAGTGGCAGACTTCGGCCTGCCGGGTGCGGGGGCCCCAACGCCGGAAGAGTGCATTCCGTACAGGGAGGGTCACGGACAGATGGCAGCGAGCGAGTCGAGCGGATCGGTGGTGCGCCGCATTCTCCTGGGCTCCCAACTCAGGCGGCTGCGCGAGGCCCGGGGCATCACCCGCGAGGCGGCGGGCTACTCGATCCGCGCCTCCGAATCCAAGATCAGCCGGATGGAACTGGGCCGGGTGGGCTTCAAGGCGCGCGATATCGAGGACCTGCTCACCCTCTACGGCGTCACCGAGGAGGCGGAGCGGGCGCCGCTGCTCGGGCTCGCCCGCGAGGCCAACCTGACCGGGTGGTGGCACAGTTACGGCGATGTGCTGCCGGGCTGGTTCCAGACGTACGTCGGCCTGGAGGGCGCCGCCTCGCACATCGCCGTCTACGAGGTCCAGTTCATCCACGGCCTGCTGCAGACCGAGGGCTACGCCCACGCCGTGGTCACCCGGGGCCAGCCGCAGGCGTGCGACTCCGAGGTGGACAAGCGGGTCGCGCTGCGGCTGGAGCGGCAGAAGCTGCTGGTCTCCGAGCGGGCTCCGGCGTTCCACGTGGTGCTGGACGAGGCCGCGCTGCGCCGCCCGTACGGCGGGCCGGAGGTGATGCGCGCCCAGATACGGCACCTCATCTCCGTCTCCGAGCAGCCGAACGTGACGCTCCAGGTGATGCCGTTCGCCTTCGGCGGGCACGCGGGGGAGAGCGGTGCGTTCACCCTGCTCCGGTTCCCGGAGTCAGACCTCCCGGACATCGTCTATCTGGAACAGCTCACCAGCGCCCTCTACCTCGACAAACCCGATGAAGTGGGGCAGTACGAGCGGGTGTTGGGGCGGCTCGGCGCGGACGCTCTGTCCCCGGAGAAGAGCCGCGACCTGCTCGGGGGGCTCCTGCGCGAGGTCTGACCGATCAGTAGGATGACGTTCTGTCAGGAATACCCCCCACGCGTGCGCGGGTTCCCGGATGCGGTCCCGCGTCCTCCAGATAGGGATGGCATGTCCTACTTCTCCGAGTTGGCCTTTCAGTACATCGGCGGTGAGTGGCGCACCGGCAGCGGTTCCTGGGACATCGTCGACTTCAACCCGTACGACGGGGAGAAGCTGGCCTCCATCACCGTGGCCACCGTCGACGAGGTCGACCTCGCCTACCGCACCGCCGAGCGGGCCCAGCCGGAGTGGGCGGCCCGCAACCCGTACGCCCGGCGGGCGGTCTTCGAGCGCGCGCTGCGCGTCATCGAGGAGCGCGAGAAGGAGCTGACCGAGGCGATCATCGCGGAGTGCGGCGGCACCCACGTCAAGGCGGGCTTCGAACTGCACCTCGCCAAGGAGTTCCTGCGCGAGGCGGTCCAGCTGGCGCTGCGCCCCGAGGGCCGCATCCTGCCGTCGCCCGACGACGGCAAGGAGAACCGCCTCTACCGGGTGCCGGTCGGCGTCGTCGGCGTGATCAGCCCGTTCAACTTCCCCTTCCTGCTGTCGCTGAAGTCGGTCGCCCCGGCGCTGGCCCTCGGCAACGCCGTCGTCCTCAAACCGCACCAGAACACCCCGATATGCGGCGGCGGTCTGGTCGCGAAGATCTTCGAGGAGGCCGGACTCCCGGCCGGGCTGCTCAACGTGGTCATCACCGACATCGCGGAGATCGGCGACGCCCTGGTCGAGCACCCGGTCCCGAAGGTCATCTCGTTCACCGGCTCCGACAAGGTCGGCCGCCACGTCGCCACCGTCGCGGCCTCGCACTTCAAGCGGTCCATCCTGGAGCTGGGCGGCAACAGCGCCCTGATCGTGCTGGACGACGCCGACCTCGACTACGCGGTGGACGCCGCGGTGTTCAGCCGCTTCGTCCACCAGGGGCAGGTCTGCATGGCGGCCAACCGGGTGCTGGTGGACCGGTCGGTGGAGCGCGCGTTCACCGAGAAGTTCGTCGCCAAGGTGAAGACGCTGACGGTGGGCGACCCGGGCGATCCGGCCACCCACATCGGCCCGCTGATCAACGAGGGCCAGGCCGAGGCCATCACCGCGCTCGTCGACCAGACGATCGCCGACGGCGCGACCGCGCTGGTGCGGGGGCGCACCGAGGGCACCCTGGTCGAGCCGAGCGTGCTCGGCGACGTGCCCGAGGGCTCGGCGATCCTCCGGCAGGAGGTCTTCGGCCCGGTCGTGGTGCTGATCCCGTTCGACGGTGACGAAGAGGCCGTACGGATCGCCAACGACACCGACTACGGCCTCAGCGGCGCCGTGCACACCGGCGACATCGAGCGCGGGGTGCGGCTCGCCAAGCGCGTCCACACCGGCATGATCCATGTGAACGACAGCACCGTGCACGACGAGCCGATCGTGCCCTTCGGCGGCGAGAAGCACTCGGGGCTCGGGCGGCTCAACGGGGAATCGATGGTCGACGACTTCACCACCACCAAGTGGATCTCGATCCAGCACGGCCGCAGCCAGTTCCCGTTCTGAGGCGCCACCCCGGGAAGGCTTGCGGACAGAAGCTGACCGCAAGCCTTCCTAATGTGGTGTTCATCGAAGGGCGCCCGCCCCGGGCGTCCTCCTGATGAGAGGCGGCAGCCATGCCCACCGTCGTGAACTCCGAAGCCTGTAAGGACGAGCGCTCCGCGCTGCTGGCCTATCTGGACGCGCAGCGCGGCGGCATCCGGCGCGCCGTGCACGGTCTGACCGAGGAGCAGGCCCGCAGCGCGCCGAGCGCCAGCGCGCTGTCGCTGGCCGGGCTGATCAAGCATGTGACCGACGGCGAACTGGGCTGGGTCCGCACGGGCCAGGGCCATGCGGAGCGGCTGTCGAAGGAGGCGCTGGCGGAATTCGAGGCCGGATTCGTCCCCACGGCCGACGAGACGGTGCCGGTGCTGCTGGAGCGGTACGAGGCGGCGGCGCGCGCGACCGACGAGGCCGTGCTCGCGCTGTCCTCGATGGACGAGACGTTCGAGGCGCCCCGCATGCCCTGGGACGAGGGCGGCACCCGCACCTGGCGCTGGCTGGTCCTCCACATGATCGAGGAGGTCGCCCGGCACGCGGGGCACGCGGACGTCATCCGCGAGACGATCGACGGGAAGGGCGCGTTCGATCTGGTCTTCGAGACCGGTGCGATGCCCGAGCCCGATTGGTCGCTCATGGAGGGCTGACACCCCTAATCTGGACCCCAGCGCAGGTCAAGCGGGGGCAGGATGGGGAGACGGGCACATGTCAGCGATCCGGCTGCTGGTGCTGGGGGCGGTCCGCCAGCACGGGCGGGCACACGGCTATCAGGTCCGTAACGACCTGGAGTTCTGGGGCGCGCACGAATGGTCCAACGCCAAGCCCGGATCGATCTACCACGCGCTCAAGCAGATGGCGAAGCAAGGCCTGATGCGCGCCCACGACGTGGCCCCGAGCACCGCGGGCGGCCCGCCGCGCACCGAGTACGAGCTGACCGCGGCGGGCGAGACGGAGTACTTCAAGCTGCTCCGGGACGCCCTGCTGCGGCACGACCAGAAGATCGACGAGCTGACGGCCGGGGTCGGCTTCATCGTCGACCTGCCGCGCGCCGAGGCCATCACGCTGCTGAAGGAGCGGGTGGCCGCGCTGGAGGGGTGGCGGGCCGAGGTCACCCGGCACTGGTCGCCGCCGGGGGACAGCCCCGATGAGTGGGGCCACATCGGCGAGATCATGAAGTTCTGGGTCCACTCGGCCGACAGCGGAGCCGAGTGGACCCGCGGGCTGATCGAGCGCCTTGAGGGCGGGGCGTACGTCATGGCGGGCGAGGGGGAGCGCTCGGTGGACGTCCTGCCGGAGGGAGCGCCGAACCCGTACGCGGAGCCCTCGGACCCGGATGACACCGAGGACTCCCGCGAGTAAGACTCTCTCCGTACCGCTGTCCACCGCCCGTTGGCGCTCCCGCTGGTCTTCTTCCCGCTCTCCGCGGGCCGTTACCGGGGGCTCAGCCGCTGAGTGGCCGACGGGTCGTCCCCGATGCCACGTATGTCACAGCCCCACCCACCGTCGCCGGATGCGGATACGGTGCACGTATGGGGAACGACACGGCGGGCATGGGGGCGGCACGGACGAGCAGGCCCGGTTACGCCCTGCTCCTCGCCGCCGGGCCGATGGGCAAGCAGCGGCTGATGGACGCGGCCGCCGCGCTGCCACAGCTCGCGGCCGTGCCGCCGGCCGCGCTGCTGGGCACGCCCGGCGGCGCCAGCGTCGTCCAACTCGTGGACCCCGCCGATCCGCAGACCGTGCTGACGCATCTGCGGACGGCGGCCGCCCATCCGGGGCCGGTGCTCATCTACCTCGCGGGTCAGCTCACCCTCGATCACAAGCAGCGGCTGCCGCACTTCGCGCTGGCCCGTACGACGCCGAGGACCGCCCGCTACAGCGCGCTGCCGTGGCACTGGCTGGCCGCCGAGCTGGCCGGGCGGCCGCCGGGCAGCACCACGGTGCTCGCCGATCTGGTGGCCGACGAGACGACCTGGCCGCGGCTGTCCGACGGGCGGCTGGCGGTCGACACGCTCGCCTCCGGGCTGACCCTGTACGGGACGATCGCCCCGGCCCCGCCCAAGCGGCGGACCGCGGCGCCGGTCTACAGCCGCGCCCTCGCCGGGCTGCTGCGCGGCGCCGCGGACGGCCCGGAGTTCGCCCTGCTGCACCAGCAGGCCGCCGCCGAGGCGGGTCTGGGCGCCGGACCTGGGCTGCTGCTGGGCGCCCCGGTGGAGGGCTACGCGGCGTACGAGGCCTCGCGGGCGTACGACGTGTCGCGGGCGTACGAGGCGCCCGGCGCCTACGAGGCGTCGGGGGCGTACGGCGCGCCCGGCGCGCCCGGCGCGTACGAACCACAGCACGCGCACGGGACCCGCGAGCCCCAGAAGCCCCAACACCCCCAGCAGTTCCGGGCATCGGCCGTACCCGCCGTACCGGGCGACGCCACGCCACCCGCCTCGCCGCCCCCGCCCGCCGCACCGCCCGGGGCCGCCGCGCCCGCCCCCGATCCGCACGGCGCGATATTCGAGGCCGCGCACGCCGGGCGGCACAGCGAGGCCGCCTCGATGGCCGCCGCCTGGGAGCAGGAGGCCCTCAGGGCGGCCGGTCCGCGCTCCTCCGAGGCGATCCACTGGCTGGAGGTCCGCGCCGACCTCGCCCGGATCGCCGGGGACCCGGCCCGCGCGTGTGAGCTGTGGCTGTCGGTGGCCGACGCCCGGCTGGGCAACGGCGAGGCGACCGGGCACCCCGAGGTGGAGGGGGCTGTGGACCGGGCCCACCACCAGTGGCAGTTCGTCCAGGAACCGGCTCGGGCGCATGCCCTCGCGCCGATGCTGATCGATCTGCGGGGCCGGGTGCCGGGCCGCAGACCGGGCGCCCTGGAGGCCGTACGGCGCAGGGTCGAGCTGCTCCGCACCACCGCGCAGGCGCGCTGACCCCTGAAGGACGCCGCACCTAGTGGTGGAAGGCCGTGGCGACGGTCTCGGACCGGCCCATCGGCCCCGGCTGCTTCCGCAGTTCGGGCAGGAGCGTCCGCAGATCGTCCAGGAACAGGTCGGACAGGTCCGCCGAGAAGCCGTTGCGGCACACCACCCGCAGCACGGACAGGTCCTCGCGGTGCGCGGGGAACGAGTACGCGGGCACCAGCCAGCCGTGTTCGCGCAGCCGCCGCGACACGTCGTACACGTCGAAGCTGGTGACCTCCGCCGCCGTCGTGAAGGCGAAGACCGGCAGCTGGTCGCCGCGCGTGAGCATCCTGAAGTCGCCCAGCTCCGCGATCCGTGTCGAGAGCGAGCAGGCCACGTCGCGGGAGGTCTGCTGGACGGCGCGGAAGCCGTCCCGGCCCAGCCGCAGGAAGGTGTAGTACTGGGCGGCCACCTGGGCGCCGGGCCGGGAGAAGTTGAGCGCGAAGGTCGGCATCTCGCCGCCCAGGTAGTTGACCCGGAAGACCAGTTCCTCGGGCAGGCACTCCGGGGTGCGCCACAGCGCCCAGCCCACGCCCGGGTAGACCAGGCCGTACTTGTGCCCCGAGGTGTTGATGGAGGAGACCCGGGGCAGCCGGAAGTCCCACAGCAGATCCGGGTCGAGGAACGGTGCCACCATGGCGCCCGAGGCGCCGTCCACATGGACCGGTACGTCGAGCCCGGTGCGCTCCTGGAGGTCGTCCAGGGCCGCGCACACGTCGGCGACCGGCTCGTACGATCCGTCGAAGGTCGAGCCGAGCACGGTGACGACCCCGATGGTGTTCTCGTCGCACAGCTCGGCGGCGGCCCGCGGGTCGAGGTGGAACCGCTCGCCCTCCATGGGGACCTGCCGCGGCTCCACCTCCCAGTAGGCGCAGAACTTCTCCCAGCACACCTGGGTGTTGATCCCCATGACCAGATTCGGCCGCGCGGTGGCCGGATAGCGGACGGGATTCCGCTTGGCCCAGCGCCGCTTGAAGGCCAGCCCGGCGAGCATGCACGCCTCGCTCGAACCGGTCGTGGAGCAGCCCATCACCGTCGTCGGGTCGGGGGCGTGCCACAGGTCGGCCAGGATGGTCACGCAGCGGTGCTCCAGCTCCGCGGTGCGCGGGTACTCGTCCTTGTCGATCATGTTCTTGTCGCGGCAGTCGGACATCAGCCGCCCGGCCTGTCCCTCCATCCACGTGGTGACGAAGGTGGCGAGATTCTGACGGGCGTTGCCGTCGAGCATCAGCTCGTCGTGCACCAGCTGGTACGCGGCGGAGGGCGCCATGGGCCCGTCCGGGAGGCAGCGGCGCGGCGGGTTCGTCGTCATGCCGCTGACCGGATCGGCCACGCCGTAGAAGGGGTTGACCGAGATGTCGGGCCGCTTTGTCTCGCCGCGCCTGCCGCCGTGAAGTGCCATGCCCGTTAAATTACGGACATACAGCCCAAACGGCGTGCTTCCCGCGCCGTCAGCCCGCGCCGTCAGCCCGCGCTGCTGACCGACAGCTTCGCCGCGAACCCCAGGAACGCCGCCCCCGCGCCCGCCGACAGCCCGGCCGTCAGCCGCTTGCGCCGCCGGAAGAGGGCCGCGAGATACGTACCACCGAAGATCAGCATCGACAGATAGGTGATGCTGAACAGCTCCGCCCACGCGCCCAGCGTCACGAACGACAGCGCCGGATGGGCGTACTCCGGATCCACGAACTGCACGAAGAAGGAGATGAAGAACAGGATCGCCTTCGGGTTCAGCAGGCTCACGATCAGGGCCCGCCGGTAGGGCCGCTCGACCACCCCGGACGGACCGGCCCCCGCACCGCCCTCGGAAGGCCCGTCGGAGGCCTCGGGCACGCCGCCCGGCCCCTGGCGCCACAGCTTCCGCGCCCCGCGCAGCAGGCCCACCGCGAGCCAGGTCAGATAGCCCGCACCGGCGAACTTCACCACGGCGAAGAGCGCCGGGCTCGCCTGCAGCAGCGACGCCACGCCGCCCGCGGACAGCGCCATCAGCACCGCGTCCCCGCACAGCACCCCGGCCGCCGCCTGGTACGCGGTACGCGGACCGCGGCGCGCGGCGACGGACACCACATAGAGCGAGTTCGGGCCCGGCAGCAGGATGATCAGGGCGAGGCCCGCCAGATACGTCGAAAGATCGGTTATCCCCAGCACACCCGGCAGGATGCCAGGCGGCGCGGATTCCGCCCGGATGATTTCGGCATGCGGACTTGCACCTCACGTGACGTGAGGCGCCACCGTGAAGCGCGTACGGAACACCCCGTACATCACCACCAGGGAGAGCGGACCAGGGCATGAGCTACTCGGTGGGACGGGTCGCGGACCTCGCGGGCGTTACGGTGCGCACGCTGCACCACTACGACGAGATCGGGCTGCTGCGCCCGAGCGCCCGCAGCACGGCCGGGCACCGGCGGTACGACGACGCCGACCTCGACCGGCTGCAGAGCATCCTGTTCTACCGGGAACTCGGCTTTCCGCTCGACGAGGTGGCGGTCCTCCTCGACGACCCGGACGTGGACCCGCGGGTCCATCTGCGGCGCCAGCACGCGCTGCTGACCGACCGGATCGGGCAGCTGGAGAAGATGGCCGCCGCCGTCGAACGCGCCATGGAGGCACGGAAGATGGGCATCAATCTGACCCCCGAGGAGAAGTTCGAGGTCTTCGGCGACTTCGACCCGGACCAGTACGCGGGCGAGGTGGAGGAGCGCTGGGGGAACACCGAGGCGTACCGGGAGTCCCAGCGCAAGGCGGCCACGTACACCAAGGAGGACTGGCAGCGGATCCAGGCCGAGGCCGACGCGCTCAACGACCGCTTCGTCGCGCTGATGGAGTCGGGCGCCGCGCCGGAGTCCGAGGCCGCGATGGACCTCGCCGAGGAGCACCGGGAGGGGATCAGCCGGAACCACTACGACTGCTCCCACCAGCTCCACGCCTGCATCGCCGAGAATTATGTGACGGACCAGCGCTTCACCGAGAACATCGACAAGGCCAAGCCGGGGCTGGCCGCGTACCTCCGGGACGCGATCCGGGCCAACGCGGAGCGCCACGGGTAGCGGGTGCCTTCTGGGCGAGGGGTGGCGGGCGAGGGGCGGCGGGCGGCCAGCGGGAACCACGGGCACCCACAGGGCGTTGATAGCTTTGGGCGGCACACTGCGAAGCGATGTACCCCGCAGCAGTCCGTACCCCGACCCTGCGGCCGGGCCTCGCACGAGCACGAGCCTGCATCCCTCGACCCAGGAGCCTGTGACCCGTGACCACCCTCGCGCTCGGCCCTCAGTGGCTGGACCCGGACTATCTGATCGAAACCTTCGGGCTGCTCGGCGTGCTGGCCATCGTCTTCGCGGAGTCCGGCCTGCTCATCGGCTTCTTCCTGCCGGGCGACTCGCTGCTGTTCACCACCGGTCTGCTGGTCACCACCGATGTGATCAAGCAGGATCTGTGGCTGGTGTGCACGGCCGTCGCCGTCGCGGCGATCGTCGGTGACCAGGTCGGATATCTCTTCGGCCGGAAGGTCGGGCCCGCGCTGTTCAAGCGCCCGGACTCCAAGCTCTTCAAGCAGGAGAACGTGGAGAAGGCGCATGAGTTCTTCGAGAAGCACGGCCCGAAGTCGCTGATCCTGGCCCGTTTCGTGCCCATCGTGCGCACGTTCACGCCGATCATCGCGGGCGTGAGCCGGATGAACTACCGCTCGTTCATCATCTTCAACATCGTCGGCGGTGTGCTGTGGGGCACAGGCGTGACCCTGCTGGGCGCGGCGCTCGGCAAGGTCGATTTCGTCCACAAGCACATCGAGCTGATCCTGATCGGCATCGTCGTGCTGTCCGTCATCCCGATTGTGATCGAATTTTTGCGGGCTCGTAGCAAGTCCAAGAAGGAAGCCGCCGAGGCCCCGGCCGGGCCCGCGGCCGACCAGCAGGGCCCGCGCGGCCGCCACGCCAAGCGCTAGAGCCCGTACGCCCAGCGCCGACCCGCCCCGCGCGCCCCGCGGATCTTCACCGTCACTTCACAGGGCTCACTGCCCTACACACCCGTCGCACACGCCGCCCCCACTCCCACTCGGCGGCCACCTCCCCGCACAATGGGCTTCGGTGGCCGCCGATGTTGCATCGTGGCTGCCACAGAAGTGCACGGGGAGGCGGTCGAGGAGCGAGGCAGTGGGGTCGGAGCGACAGTACGGGCAGCGTGGCGCGGGCACGCAGGAGGCGGACACGGCGGCGGACCGCAAGCCGCAGTCCGACGAGGCGCGCAGCGCCTTCACGCCGCCGCAGGGGGTACCGAGGCGGCCCTCGCCTGATGGCGAGCACCCGACCTCGGAATTCGCCATTCCCGAGGGGCTGACCACCGAGTGCTCCGCTCCCGAGCCGGAAAGCTCGGCCTTCGTGCCGCCCGCCGGGGTCACCACCTCGTCCAACCAGACCACCGGCGGCTTCCCGGCCTTCACGCCGCCGAACGGCATACCCATGGTCCGGCTGACCAAGGACGCGCCCTGGCAGGACCGGATGCGCACGATGCTGCGGATGCCGATCAGCGAGCGCCCGACCCCGGAGCAGCGCTCCGAGCCGGAGGACGACACGGGCCCGGCCGTCCCGCGCGTGCTCGACCTCGTCCTCCGTATCGCCGAGCTGCTGCTCGCGGGCGGTGAGGGCGCCGAGGACGTCGAGGCGGCGATGCTCGGCGTGGCGCACGCGTACGGGCTCGACCGCTGCGAGCCCACGGTGACCTTCACCCTGCTGTCGGTCAGCTACCAGCCCTCGCTGGTGGACGACCCGGTCACCGCCAGCCGTACGGTGCGCCGCCGGGGCACCGACTACACCCGGCTGTCGGCCGTCTTCCGGCTCGTGGACGACATCACCTCACAGGACGACTTCACGCTGGAGGAGGCGTACCGGCGGCTCGCCGAGATCCGCCGTAACCGCCACCCGTACCCCGGCTGGGCGCTCACCGTGGCCGCGGGCGGGCTGGCCGGAGCGGCGAGCATGCTGGTCGGCGGCGCGTGGCCGGTCTTCTTCGCGGCGGCGATCGGCGCGATGCTGGGCGACCGGCTGGCGTGGCTGGCGTCGGGGCGCGGGCTGCCGGAGTTCTACCAGTTCGTGGTCGCGGCGATGCCGCCCGCCGCGATGGGCATCGCGCTCAGCCTCCTGGGCGCCGGACTCCAGTCGTCCGCGGTGATCACCGGTGGACTGTTCGCGCTGATCCCCGGGCGGGCCCTGGTGGCGAGCGTCCAGGACGGGCTGACCGGGTATTACATCACCGCCGCGGCCCGGCTGCTGGAGGTCGGCTACCTGATCGTCGGCATCGTCTGCGGCGTGCTCACCGTGCTGTACGGCGGGCTCCAGCTGAACGCCAAGCTGAACCCGGAGGCGGCGCTGGTGGGCCAGCCGGAGCCGATCGTCCAGATACTGGCGGCGATGCTGCTGGCGCTGACGTTCTGCATCCTGCTCCAGCAGGAACGTCACACCGTGCTGTTCGCCACGCTCAACGGCGGGGTCGCCTGGGTGGTCTACGGCGCGCTCACCGACACCGCCGACGTCCCGCCCGTCGCCGCCACGACCGTGGCCGCCGGGCTGGTCGGCCTCTTCGGGCAGCTGCTCTCCCGCTACCGCTACGCGTCCGCGCTGCCGTACGTCACGGCGGCGATCGGGCCGCTGCTGCCCGGTAGCGCGACGTACTTCGGACTGCTCGCGCTCGCCCAGGGAAATCTGGACCGCGGCATCCCCCATCTCACCCAGGCGGCGGCACTGGCCCTGGCGATCGCCATCGGGGTGAACCTGGGTGGCGAGGCGGCCCGGCTGTTCCTCAAGGTCCCGGGTGGCGGGGACGACCCCTCAGGGCGTCGCGCGGCCAAGCGGACCCGCGGCTTCTGACCCGCTGCTGGCCCGCTTCTGACCTGCGTAAACGCCGAACGGGCCGGTCGTGTGACCGGCCCGTTCGAATGGGGTGGCTCAGTGGCCGCCCGACGCCTCCAGGCGCTTGATGGACGCCTCCACCTCGGCCTCGGCCTCGGCGCGGCCCACCCAGTTGGCCCCCTCGACCGACTTGCCGGGCTCCAGGTCCTTGTAGACCTCGAAGAAGTGCTGGATCTCCAGGCGGTCGAACTCGGACACGTGGTGAATGTCACGCAGGTGCTCGACCCGCGGGTCCGACGCGGGCACGCACAGCAGCTTGTCGTCGCCGCCCGCCTCGTCGGTCATCCTGAACATGCCGATCGCACGGCACTTGATCAGGCAGCCGGGGAACGTCGGCTCGTCGAGAATGACCAGGGCGTCCAGCGGGTCGCCGTCCTCGCCGAGGGTGTTCTCGACAAAGCCGTAGTCCGCGGGGTAGCTGGTCGAAGTGAAGAGTCGACGGTCGAGACGGATGCGCCCCGTCTCGTGGTCCACCTCGTACTTGTTCCGCGAACCCTTCGGGATCTCGATGGTGACGTCGAACTCCACGGGTGGCTCCTCCATGATCAACACATACGTCTGGTGATTAAGTGTCCCCCACGCAGGTGTGTGGTGGCGAAAGGGGCTGGTCCGTCGTGCCTGAAGCCAGATCACGGCAGTTCAGGGAGTTGCTCGCGCGCGGGCGCACCCTCGTGCGGGACCAGTGGCGCCACGTCGCCGCCGTCGGGGTCCGGCTCCGCGACCTCTGGTGGAACCGCCCGGTCCGCGAACGGCCGTGGCACGGCCGGGTCCGCGACCTGTGGCACCGCTCCGGGCTCCGCGACCGCTGGCAGCGCACCCCGCCCCAACAGCGCCGCACCTGGCGGCTGGTGGCCGTATCCGGAACGGTCGGCCTCGCCGTCGCCGCCGGGTCCGTGCTCGCCGCCGGGCCCTGGGACACCGGTCAGCGTACGGCCGAACGCGCCCGCGCGGCCCGGGGCCCGGACCCGGGTGGCGAGCGTCACCCCGGCAGCCCCGCCCCCAGCGCCTCGCCCGTGCTGGCCGCCCTCGGCGCGCCCGGCGCCGTACCGTCGCCGGACAGCGGCGAGGACGCGGTGCCGCCGCCGACCGGCGGCGGGCTCGCCGACGCCCTCGAACCGCTGCTGGACGACCCCGCGCTGGGCGGCGAGCGCTCCGCGTCCGTCGTGGATGTGACGACGGGACAGCAGGTGTTCGGGACCGGCGCGAAGGGCGCCGTGGTGCCCGCGTCGACCATCAAGCTGGCGACCGGCGCCGCCGCGCTCTCCGCCCTCGGCCCCGACTACCGGATCAAGACCACCGTGGTCCGGAGCGGCGATCGCGTCGTACTCGTGGGCGGCGGCGACCCGACCCTCACCGCCCGCGACGCCAAGGGCGACGAGGCCCCCGCCTCGCTGCGCCGCCTCGCCGACGACACCGCCCGCGCCCTGAAGAAGCGCGGCACGGAGTCCATCCGGCTCGGGTACGACACCTCGCTGTACTCCGGTCCTGAGCTGCACCCCATCGGCCCCAACGAGAACATCTCGCCCGTCACCGCGCTGATGGCCGACGAGGGCAGGCTGGACGACAGCGACCACGGCCCGGCCGCGCGCTCCGAGGACCCCGCCGCCGACGCGGCCGGAGCGTTCGCTGAGATGCTGCGCGACCGAGGCGTCGAGGTGACCGGGGAACCGAAGAGCGAGACGGCCGGAAAGCGCCCCCAGCCGCTGGCCACCGTCCGCTCCCAGCCGCTGTCCGCGCTCGTCGAGCGGATGCTGACCAACAGCGACAACGACATCGCCGAGGCGCTGGCCCGGCAGACCGCCGTCGCCTCCGGCGAGACCGCGAGCTTCGGCGGCGCGGCGAAGGCCGTCACCGCCCGGCTGAAGAAGCTCGGGCTGCCGGTCTCCGGCGCCCGGATCGCGGACGGCAGCGGGCTCGACCGCGACGACCGCGTCTCCGCCGCGCTGCTCGCCCGGGTCCTGGTGCAGGCCTCGGACATCGGCCACCCCGAGCTGCGGCCGCTGCTCACCGGGCTGCCGGTGGCCGGATTCAGCGGCACCCTGCGCACCCGCTACGACGCGGACACCGTCGGCCGCGGCGTGGTGCGCGCCAAGACCGGCACCCTGACCGGGGTCAACACGCTGGCGGGCAGCGTGGTCGACGCCGACGGGCGGCTGCTGGTCTTCGCCTTCATGACCAACGGCACCACGGACCCCACCGGCGCCCAGCGCGCCCTGGACACGATGGCCTCGGCGCTCGCCAACTGCGGATGCCGGTGAGACGAGGGCGACGAGGGGGCCGCGGGTGACGCGTCGCCCGGTCGGGCCGGGGGCGGCCGGGTGTGCGGGGGACTCGTCTCCTCCCGGATGCGGCGCGGGCCACGTACCGTGAAGCCATGACGAGCATCGGTGGTGTGGAGATGGTCGACTGGAACCTGGCCGTCGCGACCGCGACCCGGCTGGTGCGCCCGGGCCCGGAGGTCAGCCGGGACGAGGCGCGCGCCGTCGTCGCGGAGTTGCGTCGGCACGCGAAATCCTCGGAGGAGCACGTCCGCGCCTTCACCCGGATGGCCGTCCCCGGCGGTCCGGCCGCCGATACCCCCGTCCTCGTCGTGGACCGCGCGGGCTGGATCCGGGCCAACGTCGCGGGCTTCCGCCAGATCCTGTCGCCGCTGCTGGGCAAGATGCAGGACCGGCGCGGCGGACTGCCCGGCGGGGCGGTGCTGGGCGCGGTCGGCGGCAAGGTCACCGGCGTGGAGCTGGGGATGCTGCTGTCGTTCCTGGCCTCCCGGGTGCTCGGCCAGTACGAGACGTTCGCCCCGGCCACCCGCGAGCTGCCCGCAGGAGCCGCGGGCGGCGGGCGGCTGCTGCTGGTGGCGCCCAACATCGTCCACGTGGAGCGCGAGCTGGACGTGGCCCCGCACGACTTCCGGCTGTGGGTCTCGCTGCACGAGGAGACGCACCGTACGCAGTTCACGGCGGTGCCCTGGCTGCGCGACCACATCGAGTCCGAGATCCAGGCGTTCCTGGGCGAGACCGACGTGGATCCGGCCACCTTGCTGGAGCGGATCCGGGAGGCCGTCCAGTCGCTGGGCGGCGGGCGGCCGGACGGCGAGGAGGCCGCGGAGCGCGGCGGCGCGTCCAGCATCATCGAGCTGGTCCAGACCCCGGCCCAGCGCGAGATCCTGGCCCGGTTGACCGCCGTGATGTCGCTGCTGGAGGGGCACGCGGACTACGTGATGGACGGGGTCGGGCCGGACGTCGTGCCCTCCGTGGCCGAGATCCGCGAGAAGTTCCAGAAGCGGCGGGCGAGCGGCGCGGGCCGCCTCGACCAGGCACTGCGCAAGCTGCTGGGGCTCGACGCCAAGCTGCGGCAGTACCGTGACGGTGAGCGGTTCGTGCGGTCCGTGGTGGAACAGGTCGGTATGGACGGCTTCAACCGGGTCTGGACGTCCCCGAACACGCTCCCGACCAAATCGGAGATCAGCAAACCCGCGGAGTGGGTCGCGCGGGTGCACCGTAAGGCGGAGTCGTGAAACCGGCTCACTTGGGAACGGACGAATGCTCCCGTTAATCACTCGTCCGAGGGACCGTTAGCGACGGGTAGGCGTGCGATGCTCGGGGAACAGCTCGCTTCTGTCACCATCGACATACACAGCGTGACGAATCCCCCCGCGTAACGACATTCTCGTACGCCCCCCGAGGCACCCCCTCGCATGACAGATGGGAAACGGACATGGGTCCCCATCCAGCGGTCGCCGCGATACGCCTGGCGGTCCGCCGCGTCCTCCACGACGTCCTCGTCGCCTCCCCGGCCACCTCCGCCACCGCGCCGCCCTCCCCGGCTCCCCCCGGCTCCCCGGCCCAGGCGCCCGCCCCCCGCGGCTCCGCCCCCCGTGCGGCCCGCCCCCTCGTGCTCGCCGCCGTCTCCGGCGGCGCCGACTCCATGGCCCTCGCCTCCGCGCTCGCCTTCGAGGCCCCCCGGCTCGGTCTGCGCGCCGGCGGCGTCACCGTCGACCACGGCCTCCAGCCCGGCTCCGACCTGCGCGCCGCCGAGGTCGCCGACCGGATGCGGGAACTGGGCCTGGCCCCCGTCGAGTCCATCGCCGTGTCCGTCGGCCGGGACGGCGGTCCCGAGGCCGCCGCCCGGGACGCCCGCTACGCCGCCCTCGACGCCGCCGCCGAGCGCTACGACGCCGCGGCCGTGCTGCTCGGCCACACCCGCGACGACCAGGCCGAGACGGTTCTGCTGGGCCTCGCCCGCGGCTCCGGCACCCGCTCGCTCTCCGGCATGGCCCGCGTCTCCGGCACCGGCGGCCGCTACCGCCGCCCCTTCCTCCAGCTCGACCGGCACACCGTCCGTCAGGCCTGCCTGATCCAGGCGCTGCCCGTCTGGGACGACCCGCACAACGTGGACCCGGCCTACACCCGCTCCCGGGTCCGCCACGAGGCCCTGCCGGTCCTGGAGAAGGCCCTCGGCAAGGGCGTCGTCGAGGCCCTCGCCCGCACCGCCCAGCTCTCCCGCGACGACGCCGACGCCCTCGACGCCTGGGCCGCCCGCGCGGAGGCCGACGTCCTGCGCACCGCCCCGGCCCCCGCCCCCGGGGCCGGGTCCGGTGAGCCGGACGCCGTCGAGCTGGACACCGTCGGGCTGCACGGGCTGCCCCCCGCCGTGCGCCGCCGGGTGCTGCGCCGCGCCGCCATCGCCGCGGGCGCGCCCGCGGGTTCGCTCTTCGCCCGTCACATCGAGGAAGTCGACCGGCTGATCACCGGCTGGCGGGGTCAGCGGGCCATCAACCTCCCCGGCCGCGTCGAAGTCCGCCGGGAGGGTGGCAGACTGGTCATCCGGCAGGGCTGATCCGCCCGAGCCAGATGAGCCGGTTACGTCGAACGAGAGTGGCGCGGGTGGACGACAAGGACATGGGCACCGACCTCAAGTCGGTCCTCATCACCGAGCAAGAGATCAACGAGAAGCTGGCCGAGCTGGCCGCCCGCGTCGACGCCGAGTACGAGGGCAAGGACCTGCTCATCGTCGGCGTCCTCAAGGGCGCGGTGATGGTGATGGCGGACCTGGCGCGAGCCCTCTCGACGCCTGTCACGATGGACTGGATGGCCGTGTCGTCGTACGGCGCGGGCACCCAGTCCTCGGGCGTGGTGCGGATCCTCAAGGACCTGGACACCGACATCAAGGGCAAGCACGTCCTGATCGTCGAGGACATCATCGACTCCGGTCTGACGCTGTCCTGGCTGCTGTCGAACCTGGGGTCCCGCGAGCCCGCCTCACTGAACGTGTGCACGCTGCTGCGCAAGCCGGAGGCGGCCAAGGTCGCCATCGACGTGAAGTGGGTCGGCTTCGACATCCCGAACGAGTTCGTCGTCGGATACGGCCTCGACTACTCGGAGAAGTACCGCAACCTGCGGTTCGTCGGGACCCTGGCCCCGCACGTCTACGGCGGCTGAGGCACGCCGCCTCCCCCTGGGAACCTGGCGCGGTCTTCCGCCGTTGGAGCAGGGGAAGGCGGATGTGTTAACGCTCCACGGCGGCGTCGGGTGACAATGCTGGGGTACCGTCCGAAGGTCAGTCTTTTTCGAGACTGAGGATTACACAGCTCATACACCACTAAATACACCGCAATACACCGCACGCACAGGCGCCCCTCCAGGGCTGCCGTGCCTCACTGTGGCAGGAGGGACGGGGCGGTTTCGCCCCGTATGGATGGACGTGAAGCGCTACTTCCGTGGGCCGGTCATGTGGATCGTGCTGGCCGTCCTCGCCGTGGTCGTGTTGATGCAGGTCGTCGGCTCGTCCGGCGGCTACAAGTCGGTGGACACCAGCCAGGTCGTCAAGGCGATCAACAGGAACCAGGTCCAGTCCGCCGAGCTGACGACCGGCGACGAGCACAAGATCAAGGTCGAACTCAAGGACAATGTCGCCAAGGTCTCGGGGAGCAACAAGCTCCAGGCGACCTACATCGGTGACCAGGGTGTCGATCTCGCCAGGACCCTTCAGGCGAATGCCCAGAAGGACAGCGGGATCCCCGACGGGTACAACGTATCGACTTCGAAGCAGAACCCGTTCGTCGGGATTCTGCTCTCGCTGCTCCCGTTCGTGCTGATCGTCGTGGTCTTCCTGTTCCTGATGAACCAGATGCAGGGCGGCGGCTCCCGGGTGATGAACTTCGGGAAGTCGAAGGCCAAGCTGATCACCAAGGACACGCCGAAGACGACCTTCACCGATGTGGCGGGGTCGGACGAGGCGGTCGAGGAACTCCAGGAGATCAAGGAGTTCCTGCAGGAGCCGGCGAAATTCCAGGCCGTCGGAGCCAAGATCCCCAAGGGTGTGCTGCTGTACGGCCCGCCCGGTACGGGTAAGACCCTGCTCGCGCGCGCTGTCGCGGGCGAGGCGGGCGTCCCGTTCTACTCGATCTCCGGTTCCGACTTCGTCGAGATGTTCGTCGGTGTGGGTGCCTCCCGGGTCCGTGACCTGTTCGAGCAGGCCAAGACCAACGCCCCGGCCATCGTCTTCGTCGACGAGATCGACGCCGTCGGCCGGCACCGCGGCGCGGGCATGGGCGGCGGTCACGACGAGCGCGAGCAGACGCTGAACCAGCTGCTCGTGGAGATGGACGGCTTCGACGTGAAGGGCGGCGTCATTCTGATCGCCGCCACCAACCGGCCGGACATCCTGGACCCGGCGCTGCTGCGTCCCGGCCGTTTCGACCGGCAGATCGCCGTCGACCGCCCGGACATGCAGGGCCGTCTGGAGATCCTCAAGGTTCACCAGAAGGGCAAGCCGGTCGCGCCGGACGTCGACCTGTCGGCCGTCGCCCGCCGTACCCCCGGCTTCACCGGTGCCGATCTGTCGAACGTGCTGAACGAGGCCGCCCTGCTGACGGCCCGCGGCGACAAGAAGCTGATCGACAACCACTATCTGGACGAGGCGATCGACCGCGTCGTGGCCGGACCGCAGAAGCGGACCCGGATCATGAGCGACAAGGAGAAGAAGATCACCGCGTACCACGAGGGCGGTCACGCCCTGGTCGCGGCGGCGTCTCCGAACAGCGATCCCGTGCACAAGGTCACGATCCTCTCCCGAGGCCGGGCCCTGGGTTACACCATGGTCCTGCCGGACGAGGACAAGTACTCGACCACGCGCAACGAGATGCTGGACCAGCTCGCCTACATGATGGGCGGCCGGGCGGCCGAGGAACTGGTCTTCCACGACCCGACCACGGGCGCCTCGAACGACATCGAGAAGGCGACCGCGACGGCCCGCGCGATGGTCACGCAGTACGGCATGACCGAGCGGCTCGGCGCGATCAAGTTCGGCTCCGACAACTCCGAGCCGTTCCTGGGCCGTGAGATGGCTCACCAGCGCGACTACTCGGAAGAGGTCGCCGCACTGGTGGACGAGGAGGTCAAGAAGCTCATCGAGGCCGCGCACAACGAAGCGTGGGAGATCCTCGTCGAGAACCGCGACGTCCTCGACAACCTGGTGCTGGCGCTCCTGGAGAAGGAGACGCTGAACAAGGAGGAGATCGCCGAGATCTTCGCCGCGATCCACAAGCGTCCGGCCCGCCCGGCGTGGACCGGCTCCTCCCGGCGTACGCCCTCCACCCGCCCGCCGGTGCTCTCCCCCCGGGAGCTGGCCCCGGCGAACGGTGCCCAGCCCACCTCGGCGGCCTCGCTCACCAAGGCCACCACGCCCGAGGACGGCGCCGAGCAGCCCGAGGAGTCGGGCTCCGGCTCCGAGAGCTGATCCCGGCCTTCCCGGGGCCCTCGGGCCTCGGGAAGGACCCGGAATGAATGCCGCGTCACCCAGGTTTTAGCCTTGGGGACGCGGCATTCCGCATTTTGTGCACGTGAGGAACGAGGCAGCTCCATGACGGACCCGGTGACGCTGGACGGCGAGAGCACCCTCGGCGTGTTCGACGAGAAGCGCGCCGAGAGCGCGATCCGCGAGCTTCTGATCGCCGTCGGCGAGGACCCGGACCGGGAGGGGCTGCGGGAGACGCCGGGGCGGGTGGCCCGCGCGTACAAGG
The DNA here is from genome assembly GCF_053596435.1 of Streptomyces sp. NPDC001700. Lineage (NCBI taxonomy): Bacteria > Bacillati > Actinomycetota > Actinomycetes > Kitasatosporales > Streptomycetaceae > Streptomyces > Streptomyces sp. NPDC001700. The sequence goes on along the minus strand of NZ_JBSFGE010000003.1, from coordinate 400,905 downwards.
AGATCTTCGCGGGGCTGCGGCAGGAGCCGGAGGACGTGCTGACCACGACGTTCGATCTCGGCCACGATGAGATGGTGCTGGTCAAGGACATCGAGGTGATGTCCTCGTGCGAGCACCACCTGGTGCCCTTCGTGGGGGTCGCCCACGTCGGCTACATCCCGTCCCACGACGGCAAGATCACCGGGCTGTCGAAGCTGGCCCGGCTGGTGGACGTCTTCGCCCGCCGCCCGCAGGTCCAGGAGCGGCTGACCACCCAGGTCGCCGACTCGCTGATGCGGATACTGGAACCGCGCGGGGCGATCGTCGTGGTCGAGTGCGAGCACATGTGCATGACGATGCGCGGGGTGCGCAAGCCCGGCGCCAAGACCATCACCTCGGCCGTCCGGGGCCAGCTGCGCGATCCGGCCACCCGGGCCGAGGCCATGAGCCTCATCATGGCCCGCTGAGGGCGCTCAGAGCGCCCTCAGCGCCTCTTCAGGCGCGTCAGGCGCGGGCCGAGGCGCCCGGGCCCCGGCCGTTCTCCTCGTCGTCCTCCGGGAGCTTGCAGACCCGCTCCAGGAAGAACGCGGCGGCCACCACACCCGCCCCGGCCAGCACCGAAGCGCCCGCGTAGATGGCCTGGTCCTGGCGGGCCGGTACGTCCAGCTGCTCCAGGACCAGGAAGACGCCGACCCCGCCGTACATCCCCGAGATCAGCGCCGCCACCAGCGCGCTCGCCTGGCCGAAAACCACCGCGCGGGCGGCCACCATCGGGTCCACGCCCTTCGCGTCCGGCTCCCGGTCCCGCTGGGCGCGCAGCCGCGACCGCAGCGAGATCGCGGTCGCGACCAGCACGACCGCGATCAGGGCCAGCACGATCGGCGCCGCCACCGGAACGCTCGGCAGCGAGCCCAGCGTGTCCCACAGCCGGGATCCCGCCCACGACACCACACCGGCCACGGCGAACAGCCCGACCAGCACCCCGATCCGAAGTTGCCTCACCGAGAGGTCGCCCCTCCACGCATCAACTGGTCACCTGGTCACCATCAACTGGCCAACGTCTATTGGTCAACGTCTACTGGTCAACGTCTATTCGGGCAGTCGCAGTTCCAGGTCCGCGCGGACCTGGACGCCGTCCTCGCCCACCTGGTCCAGCAGCGCCGAGACCGCGCCGCGCCCGGGGAACTCGGCCTGCGGGTCCACGTCGTTCCACGGCACCAGGACGAAGGCCCGCTGGTGGGCGCGCGGATGCGGCAGGGTCAGCAGCGGATCGTCGGAGACCACGTCCTGGTACGCCACGATGTCCACGTCGATGGTGCGCGGACCCCACTGCTCGTCCCGTACCCGCTCGAACGCCTCCTCGATGGCGTGGCCGCGCTCCAGCAGCGAGGACGGCGGCAGCGTGGTCTTCACCAGCACCACCGCGTTGAAGTACGTCGCCTGGGTGCCCGGCTCCACGCCCCACGGCTCCGTCTCGTACACCGGGGAAACGGCCTTGACGCGCAGGCCCGGGGTGTCCTCCAGCGCGTCCACCGCGCCTTGGATGGTCTCCAGGCGGTTGCCCAGGTTGCTGCCGAGGGAGATCACTGCCCGTTTGGGGTTGGACAGGGTCACATCGGCGGCGTCCACCTTCTCCACCACGGAGGCGGGAACGGGCTGCACGGTCGGGTCGCTGCTGCTCATACTCGGCTCCGGGTAATGGTGATGGTGACATCGTCGAAGGGAACGGTGATCGGGGCCTGCGGCTTGTGGACGACGACCTCGACCTCGCGCACCACATCATGCTTCAGGCAGGTGTCCGCTATCCGTTCGGCAAGGGTCTCGATCAGCTCGACCGGCTCGCCCCGCACCACGGCCACGACCTCCTCCGCCACCACGCCGTAGTGGACGGTCTTGGTCAGGTCGTCGTCGGCGGCGGCGGGACGGGTGTCCAGGCCGAGCACGAGGTCCACGACGAACGTCTGGCCCTCCTCGCGCTCCTGCGCGAACACACCGTGGTGCCCATGAGCCCTCAGGCCGCGCAGCGCGACACGATCCACCCGAATCACTCCTGCTGGTCGTCGGTTACGCGGGCACGCCCCGGCCGGTCCGGAACGCACCAGTGACCCCCTGCCGTCGGCGGGGAACCTCCTCGAATCTACCTGCGAATGTCGGCGGCACATGCCCACGGGGTCGCGGCGGATGCCTCCCTCAGCCCCGCGCCACCTTCACCTACCCGCACCTCGCGCGGCTCGAACGGACCCCATTCGAGCCATCGCGGGGCCGGGTTCAGGGACTCAGCCCGGCATCAGCCGGTCGTCGTCCTCGGGACCCTCCGGGCCCTCGTCGTCACGCTCCGCGAGCACCGGGGAGCCGTGGTGCGACCACACCTTCCAGCCGTCGTCGGTGCGCCGGAACACGTTCGTCGCCACCACCAGCTGGCCGACCAGCGGGCCCAGCTGCCCCTCCTCCTCGGCCGGGGCGCCGCTGAGGATGTTCTCGGTGCAGGTCACCAGCGCGGTGTCGGACATCACCGACACCTCGACGTCGGTCAGGAAGAACTGGATGTAGTCCGTGTTCGCCATGATCAGCGCGTACGAACGGAGCACCTCGCCCCGGCCGCGCAGCACCGGCCAGCCCGGGTGCACACAGGACACGTCGGTCTCGGCGGAGTCCAGCCACAGCCGGTCCAGCGCCCCGTGGTCGCCCTGCTCCATGGCCTCGTACAGCGCGGTGTTCACCAGCGCCACTCGCTCGTTGTCCGTAAGGGAAGTCACAGCGCTCCCGCCGCGTTCGCCGCGTTGTCGAGATATCCGGCCTCGGCCGTCTCGATGGCCCGGGCCACCCGCACCGCGTCCGCACTCGCCCGCACCTCGTGCACCCGGACCGCCCACGCGCCCTCGCGGGCGGCGATCGCGGTCACCGCGGCGGTCGCGGCGTCCCGCTCCCGGGCGGGTGGCGGGGCGCTTCCGTCCCCGGCCAGGACGCGCCCGAGGAACCGCTTCCGGGAGGCCGCCACCAGCAGCGGGCGGCCGAGTTGGCGCAGCGCGGCCAGATGGGCGACCAGCGCCAGGTCGTGGTCGGCGTCCTTGGCGAAGCCCAGCCCCGGGTCGAGCACGATCCGCTCCGGGGCGATGCCGCCCGCGACGGCCGCCTCCACGCTGGTGCGCAGCTCGGCGACGACCTCGCCGACCACGTCCTCGTACACCGCCCGGTTGTTCATGTCGATCGACTGGCCGCGCCAGTGCATCACCACGAAGGGCACCTCGGCGGCGGCCACCGCCGGGACCATCGCCGGGTCCGCGCGGCCGCCGCTCACATCGTTGACCAGCCGCGCGCCCGCCTCGACCGCCCGCTCGGCCACCGTGGCCCGCATGGTGTCCACGCTGATCAGGGCCCCTGCCGCGGCCAGCTCCCGGACCACCGGGACCACCCGGCGCAGCTCCTCGGCCTCGTCGACGCGCGCCGCGCCCGGCCTGGTCGACTCGCCTCCGACGTCCACCAGGTCGGCCCCGGCCGCGACCAGGTCAAGCCCGTGCTTGACGGCCAGCTCGGTGTCGAACCACTGGCCGCCGTCGGAGAAGGAGTCGGGCGTGACGTTCACCACGCCCATGACCGCACACCGGTCCCATTCCGGCAGTCCGGTCACTCGGCCCCGCTCGCGCAACGTCCTCATGACCTTAAGGCTAGACGTACCGGCAGCCCGGACGCGGGACGCGGGGGGCTGGGCGCTCTTAGGGGGTGCCCGCACAGTCCCGCCGGGCCCGCGACGCCTGGCACGCACGCTCGCTGCGTTGTCGGGCCCGTCCAAGTAGGCCCGCCCCCAGACTCCGTCCGGGAGGTGCCCCCGCGAGGACGACCCTCCGCCTTGCGATCGCACGCACCAGGCGCCGCGGGCTGACCCGACGCGACTGTGCGGGCACCCCCTAGGCGGCCTGCTCCAGTTCGCGGCGGCGGGCCGGGGCCTGGTGTGCGCAGGGCCGGGGCTCGGCGCGCCGCCCGCGGCGCAGCAGCCGGGGCAGGGCGAGTGAGACGAACCCCTCGGCCTGCATCGCGGCCAGGCCGATGCGCGGCAGGTCCCGGGTGTTGCGGAAGACCACGAAGCGCGGCTCCCAGCGCGGCCGGAACTTGGCGTTGAACTTGTACAGCGACTCGATCTGGAACCAGCGGGACAGGAACACCAGCAGCCCCCGCCAGCCGCGCAGCACCGGGCCCGCGCCCAGCTTCTCGCCGCGCGCCAGCGCCGAGCGGAACATCGCGAAGTTCAGCGACACCCGGGTGACGTCCAGCGCCGGGGCGGCCTGCAGGGCGGCGACGATCAGCAGTTCGTTCATGCCCGGGTCGGCGCTCCGGTCGCGCCGCATCAGGTCCAGCGACATGCCGTCCGGGCCCCAGGGCACGAAGTGCAGTACGGCCTTGAGGTCCCCGTACGGACCCTCCTCGGCGCCGTCCCCAGCGGTGTCGTAGGCGGCGGCCTTGTGGGCGGTCGCGATCACCGACTCGCCGTCCGCCGGGTCGCCGATCCGGCCCAGCGCCATCGAGAAGCCGCGCTCGGTGTCGGTGCCCCGCCAGTCCTCCGCGGCGCGCCGGACGGCCTCCAGCTCGTCCGGGCCGAGGTCGGCGACGCGCCGCACCCTCGTCTCGTAACCGGCCCGCTCGATGCGCTTGACCATCTGGCGAACGTTGCGCATGGCGCGCCCGGAGAGGGTGAAGTCGGCGACGTCCACGATCGCCTCGTCGCCCAGCTCCAGCGCGTCCAGACCGGTCTCCCGGGTCCACACCTCGCCGCCGGTCTCGCTGCACCCCATCACCGCGGGGGTCCAGGAGTGCGCCCGCGCCTCCTCCATGAACGCGGCGATCGCGCCCGGCCACGCCTCCACGTCGCCGACCGGGTCGCCGCTGGCGAGCATCACACCGGAGACCACGCGGTAGCAGACGGCGGACTTGCCGCTGGGCGAGAAGATCACCGCCTTGTCGCGGCGGAGCGCGAAGTGGCCGAGCGAGTCCCGGCGTCCGTGGGTGGCCAGCAGCTCCCGCAGCTTCTCCTCGTCGGAGGGGGTCAGCCGGGCGGCCGGGTGCTCGGGGCGGAAGGCGAGGTACGCGGTGGTGGCGACGGTCAGCAGACCGAGCGCGCCCAGCGAGTAGCCGACCGTGTAGTCCGCGCCGTCGCGGTAGCCGACCGGCCCCTCGAAGCCGATCAGCCCCCACAGCACGTGCTCCAGCTGCGCCGCCAGCGACGGCGCGCCCTCGATGGTGTCCGGGTGCGAGCGCACGATGAGCAGTCCGACGCCGAGGCTCACCCCGCCCATGACCACGAAGTTGGCCAGCGCCATCCAGCGGCTGCGCGGGTCGGGCAGGGCGGCGAACTCGCGGCGGTAGCGGAGCAGCACGCCCATCAGGACGAGCGAGAAGACGGTGCCGAGGACGGAGTGCCGGTACAGCAGCTGAGCCGCCGCGCCGACCGGCAGCAGCACCACCGCCGCGACCCAGGCGCGGCGCTTACGGCGCTTGAGGCCGTGCGCCAGCATGAGCAGCAGCAGCCCGACCACGATCGACGCCGCGGCGGCCAGGGAGCTGACCGCGCCGGGCAGCACCTCCGCCAGCGCGTGCACCTTGCTGTGCCGCAGCCGCGGGAAAACGATGTCCACGAGCCCGATCAGTGTGCAGGCCGTGCCGACGGCCGTGGGCACCGTCTCCGGACGCGGCCCGCGCAGTACACGCCGTATCCGGTTGGGAACCCCTCCGGACTTTTCGGCATCTGGACTGTCAGACATTCGCATTCCCGTCGCTTCGGTCAAAGGATCTTTGGTTCTCTGACGCAGCTTCCGCACGATTTGCGTCTATCTAGATGCAGTTCGAGGCGGCGGGGTTCCGCCCCCGGCTCCCGCCGGGAGGCGTCCCCGCGGTACGGAGGACCGGCCGCCCGGCAGAAAGATAGTGATGGGTCTCACGAGCAACAACGTCGTGATCATGGCTGTCGTCGCGGCGCTGCTGCTGTTCACGGCCACGATATGGCTGTGGCCGCGGCTGGCCGGACGCGGGGTGACCGCCGTGCTCGGCCGGGTCGGCATGCTAGCGGCAACTCAGGTGGCGGTGTTCGCCGCTTTTGGATTGTTCGCCAATCAGTCTTTTGGTTTTTACGGCTCCTGGGCCGACCTGTTCGGGACCGAGGACGAGATGGGGGTGGTGGTGGACCACGACAACCCCGGCACCCGGGTGAAGGTCACCGAGAGCCGCAAGCTCAACGTCTCGGGCGGCTCGTCGCCGGAGACCGGCGGGCGCGTCGACAAGGTGCACTTCCGGGGGCCGGTCTCGCGGATCGCCAGCCCCGGCTACGTCTATCTGCCGCCGGAGTACTTCCAGCCCCGGTACGCCGAACGCAGGTTCCCGGCGGCCCTCGTGCTGACCGGCTACCCGGGCACCACCGAGGCCCTTATCAATGGCCTGAAATACCCCCAGAAGTCCCAGAAGCTGGTCAAAGAGGGGAGAATGCGGCCGACCATCCTGGTCATGATGCGGCCGACGGTGGCGCCGCCACGGGACACGGAGTGCATGGACGTCCCCGGCGGGCCGCAGACCGAGACGTTCTTCACCAAGGACGTGCCGAAGGCCGTCTCCGCGCACTACCGGGTGGGCACCGAGGCCCGTAACTGGGGCGTCGTCGGCAACTCCACCGGCGGCTACTGCGCCCTGAAGATGGCGATGCGCCACCCCGACGCCTTCTCCGCCGCCGCCGGGCTGTCCCCCTTTTACAAGGCCCCCCTCGACGCGACCACGGGCGACCTCTTCGGCGGCAGCCGCCGGCTGGAGCGCGAGAACAACCTGATGTGGCGCCTCGACCACCGCCCTGCCCCGCCGGTCTCGCTGCTGGTGAGCAGCAGCGAGCGCGGTGAGAAGAACTACCGGGCGACGATGCGGTTCGTGGAGAAGGTCCGCGAGCTGAACCACCGGGGCGAGCCGACCCGCATCTCGTCGATCATCCTCGGCACCGGGGGCCACAACTTCAACACCTGGAAGCGCGAGGTGTCCCCCACCCTGGAATGGCTGAGCACCCGCCTCCACGCGGACTGACCTTTCCCCAGCCCCGCCCCTTCCCGCAGCATCCGATCTGCGGCTCCGCCGCGTGACGGACTCCGCCGCGGACCCCGGTCGTGGGGTGCGCGGCGCACGCGCTCCGCGGACCGGGACCGGCTACCGGAGCGGCGGGGTGGGGAATGGCCCGCCGCAGGCGGCTTCGCTACGCGTCGGTGATCGTCTGGAGGTCTACGTCGCCTCGGGCGATGCCGCCCGCGTCGGCGTCGATCGAGCGGCGCAGGGCCTCGTGGAGGCGGGCCGGGGTGAGGACGCCGAGGAAGCGGTCGCCGTCCAGGACGGCGATCCAGCCCGCGTCGTGCTGGAGCATCGTGCTGAACGCCTGCTTGAGCGGCGCCCCCACCGGGAGCCACGCCTCCATCCGGCGGGCGTGGTCCCGGACGGTGCCCTGCGATCCGTCGGCGGCGTCCGCCGGGATCCAGCCGTGCAGATGGTCCGCGTCGTCCAGGACGACGGCCCAGCGGGCGCCGTCCGAGGCCAGCCGGGCGGCCGCCTTGGTGAGCGGGTCGTCGAGGTGGACGACCGGGGGCTGCCAGAGGTCGCCGGGTTCGATGGGGGTCACCGAGAGCCGCTTGAGCCCGCGGTCCGCGCCGACGAAGTCGGCCACGTACGGCGAGGCGGGCGTGCCCAGCACCGCCGCCGGGGTGTCGAACTGTTCGATGCGCCCGGAGCCGTACACCGCGATGCGGTCGCCGAGCCGCACCGCCTCCTCTATGTCGTGCGTCACGAAAAGCACGGTTTTCCGCACCTGTGACTGAAGCCGGAGGAATTCGGTCTGCAGATGTTCGCGGACGACCGGGTCGACGGCGCCGAACGGTTCGTCCATCAGCAGCACCGGCGGGTCGGCCGCCAGCGCCCGCGCCACCCCGACCCGCTGCCGCTGGCCGCCGGAGAGCTGGTCGGGATAGCGGTCGCCATATACGGAAGGGTCGAGTCCGACCAGATCGAGAAGCTCGGCGGCCCGCTCCCGCCCCTTCTTCCGCTGCCACCCCAGCAGATGCGGCACGGTCGCGGTGTTCTCCAGCACGGTCTTGTGCGGGAAGAGACCGACTTGCTGAATGACATAGCCGATACGGCGCCGCAGCGCGACCGGATCCGTCTCGGCGATGTCCTCGCCCTCCACCAGAATCCGGCCGGAGGTCGGCTCGATGAGCCGGTTGACCATTTTCATCGTGGTGGTCTTGCCGCACCCCGAGGGTCCGACGAGCGTGACCAGCTCACCCTCCGCGACCTCGAAGGACAGGTCGTCCACGGCGGTCGTGCCGTCGGCGTAGCGCTTGGTGACATGCTCGAAACGGATCATGGCTCCCCATTGTTGCCGCATTCGTGGCAGACATTGTTGCTGTTGTGTGGCGATCGGACGAGATTGTCATCTCCCGGGGATAGGGTCACCCAGGAATTGGACGACCACGTGCCCGGGGGAGGTGAGCGTATGGCGGACCAGAACTGTCTGATCAGTAACGAATGGATATGCGGCGAGTATGTGCGCACGCGCGGTCAGGAGCTGACGGACGCGACGCTGCAGCATGTCGGGATCACCCTCGCGTCGGTCGCGATCGGCCTCGTGATCGCCTTTCCGCTCGCGCTGCTGGCCCGCCGCAGGCAGAGCGTGGCGGGCCCGGTGCTGGGGCTGACCACGATCCTCTACACGGTGCCGTCGCTCGCGATGTTCTCGCTGCTGCTGCCCGTCTTCGGGGTGTCCCAGGCGGTCGTGGTCACGGGTCTGGTGCTGTATTCGCTCACGATCCTGGTGCGCAACATCATGGCGGGCCTCGCCTCCGTGCCGGAGGACGCCAGGGAGGCCGCGCGCGGCATGGGGTACGGGCCGCTGCGGCTGCTCTTCGGCGTCGAGCTGCCGCTCGCGCTGCCCGCCCTGATGGCCGGGCTGCGCATCACCACGGTCTCCACCGTCTCGCTCACCACGGTCGGCGCGATCATCGGCTACGGAGGGCTCGGCAACCTCATCTACGAGGGCATGCGCGGCTTCTTCAAGGCGCAGGTGCTCACCGCCTCGGTGCTGTGCGTGGCGCTGGCGGTCGTGGCGGACCTGGCTCTGCTCGGCGTCCAGCGGGTGCTGACGCCCTGGGCGCGTAAGAGGAGGAGGGCCTGATGGGCGTCATCGGCGAGGCGTGGACCTGGCTGGCCACCGGGTCGCACTGGCAGGGCGCGGACGGGGTGTGGCACCGGCTCGGCCAGCATCTGTTCCTGACGTTCGTCTGCCTGGCGATCTCGTGCGCGGTCGCGCTGCCGGTCGCCGTCCTGCTCGGCCACATCGGCAAGGGCGGCGCGATCGCGATCAACATCTCCAACGCGGGCCGGGCCGTGCCCACCTTCGCCGTGCTGGTGCTGCTGCTCCTCAGCCCGCTGGGCACCCACGGCCAGTGGCCCACGATCATCGCGCTGGTGCTGTTCGCCATCCCGCCGGTGCTCACCAACGCGTACGTCGGGGTGAGCGAGGCGGACCGGGAGGTCGTGGAGGCGGCCCGGGGCATGGGCATGACGGGTGGCCAGCTGATCCGCCGGGTCGAACTGCCCCTCGCGTTCCCGCTCATCATGACGGGCGTACGGACCGCCGCCGTCCAGGTCGTGGCCACCGCGACGCTGGCGGCGCTGCCCGGCGGCGGCGGGCTCGGCCGGATCATCACGGCGGGCTTCCGGATCACCGACACGCCCCAGGTGGTGGCCGGGGCGGTGCTGGTCGCGGCGCTCGCGCTGCTGGTCGAGGGCGTGTTCGTCGCTCTCGGGCTGGCGCTGGACCCGATGCGGCGGAAGACGGGGCGGCGGTCGGCCGCGTTCCGCCGCCCGCCCGCCGACCAGACGCCCAAGGCGCCCGCGCTGACGTCGTCACACTGACGTCGGCACGCTGATCCGAACCGCGCGTACATATCTATGGCCGTACATATATCGATGGATGGGGAACCCATGAGGACGTTCTGGAGAGTGGCGGGGGCGGCGGCGAGCGCCGTGGCGCTGGCGGTCGGCGCGACCGCGTGCGGCGGCGAGAGCCTGGAGAAGTCCGGCGGCGAAGGATCGGGCGAGTCCGGCAAGGGATCGCTGGTTATCGGGACCGCCTCCTTCGCCGAGTCGAAGATCCTCGCGGAGCTGTACGCGGGTCTGCTGGAGCACGCCGGATACTCGACCTCCCTCAAGACGGTCGACACCCGCGAACTCTATGAACCGGCCCTGGAGAAGGGTCAGATGGATGTCGTACCGGAGTACGCGGCGACGCTCGCCGAATTCCTCAACCAGAAGAAGAACGGGCCGAATGCCAAGCCCGTGGCCTCGTCCGACGTGGACGACACGGTGAAGGCGCTGAAGAAGCTCGCCGAGCCGCGCGGACTCAAGGTGCTGGACGCGGGCGAGGCGGTCGACCAGAACGCCTTCGCGGTGAGCGGTGAGTTCGCCAAGGAGCATGACCTCAAGACGCTCTCCGATCTGGGGAAGTCCGGGCAGAAGGTCAAGCTGGCGGCGGGCGACGAATGCCCGAAGCGGCCGTTCTGCCAGCCCGGTCTGGAGAAGCGCTACGGCATCGACATCGCGGGCATCGACCCGCTGGACATCGGCAGTGTGCAGGCCAAGCAGGCGGTCAAGGACGGCAAGGACCAGATGCTCCTGACCACCACCACGGACGCCACACTGGACCAGTTCGGACTTGTCCTGCTCGACGACGACAAAAATCTGCAGAATGCCGACAACGTACTTCCCGTGGTGAATGCGAAGTCCGCCGGTTCACCCAAGATCGAAAACGCGCTGAACAAGCTCGGCCGCGTGCTCACCACGGCCGATCTCACCGAACTCAACAAGAAAGTTGACGCCGAGCGGCTCAAGCCCGCCGATGTCGCGGCCGACTACCTCAAGGAGAAGGGTCTCGTGAAGTAGTTTGCCAACGGATTGACAACGGATCTGGCCTGCCGACCCCCCAAACCAGCCGTACGCACGGTAAGTTTCGGCCCATGCCACGTGGACGCCACCGCCAATCCCCACCCCTGCACAGGCTACTTCCCCCTCTGTCGGTCGCAGCCGCGTCAATAACCTGCGCCGCCGGTGCCTGGCTGGTCGGCGATACGGTCGTGATCCGTGGACTCGCCGCGACCGCGGCCGCCGCCGCGGTCGTCGGCTCGGTCCTGACACGCCGTTGGGACCGCGCGGCCGGCCGCCGGGTCGCGGAGGCCGCGAGTGAGACCGCCCGCCAGGAGATGAAGTACGAAGAGCGGATCGCGGAGCTGGAAGCGGACGCCGAGAAGGCGGCCGAGCTGCGCACCGCGCTCAACACCCGGCTGCGCGCCAAGCGGGCCGAACTCGCCCGGCTGCGCAACGAGCACGCCGAGCTGCTGCGCCGTTACGCCACGGCCGAGACCGAGCGCGCGAGCGCCCTGGAGGGGCGCCGCAGGCTCGCGTTGGAGGCCGGGGTCCCCTCGAAGGAGCTGACCGCCGCGGAGCCGTCCGACGAGGCGGCCGCGGAGGCCGAGTCGGCGGAGTCGGCGGAGTCCGCCGGATCCGAGGCGCTCGCCCTGGACGCGTACGCCCGCGCCGACGAGGCGCTCAGCCGCCTGGTCGCCAGCGCGCGGCAGCAACGCGAGCGGGCCGAAGCGGAATCGCGGTCCCTGGCCGTCGAGCGGGAGAAGGCCGAGGCCGAGGCCAAGGGCCAGGAGAAAACGGAAGCGAAGGACAGCAAGGCCGGAAGAGCGGCCGCGGACCCGGACGAGGACGGTGCGACTGTCCCGGGGAAGCGCCCGGCGGCCGACGAGCGTGATGGCCCGGACAGCTCCCCGGTGCCGCCTCCGCACGCTCGTACGGCCGCCTCCGCCGTGGTGCCGTATGCCGCGGCACGCCGGGCCGCCTCCCGTTCGGTGGGCGGCTTCGACTACTTCGGCACCCAGAAGACCCCGCCGAAGCAGCAGGAGCCCGAGCCGGAGGCCGAGGAGGACCTCGCCGATGTGATCGGCGCGGAGACCCTCGAAGAGAACCGGAAGGGCGCGGTCGGCGAGGTCATCGACCTGACCGCGCACGAGGAGAACGAGCCCATCGGGATCGAGGAGCTGCGCAGCGCGATCTCGTAGGGGCCCCTCCGGCCCCTGCGCGTCGCCTGCGTGTCGCCGCCTACTTGTCGATGTCGCCGACGACGAAGAACAGCGATCCCAGGATCGCCACCATGTCGGCGACGAGCGTGCCCGGCAGAAGCTCCGTGAGCGCCTGGATGTTGTTGAACGAGGCCGAGCGGAGCTTCAGCCGGTACGGCGTCTTCTCGCCCTTGGAGACGAGGTAGTAGCCGTTGAGGCCGAGCGGGTTCTCGGTCCAGGCGTAGGTGTGGCCCTCGGGGGCCTTGAGCACCTTCGGCAGCCGCTGGTTGATCGGCCCCGGCTCCAGCTCGGCCAGCCGGTCCAGGCAGGCGTCGGCGAGCGCCAGCGAGTTGTGCGTCTGCTCCAGCAGGCATTCGAAGCGGGCCAGGCAGTCGCCCTCCTCGCGCACCACGACCTTGAGGGTGTCCTGCAGCTCCCCGTAGGCCAGGTACGGCTCGTCGCGCCGCAGGTCGAAGTCGACGCCCGAGGCGCGGGCGATGGGGCCGCTGACCCCGTAGGCGTGCACGGCCTCGGGGGAGAGGGCGCCCACGCCGCGGGTGCGCCCCCGGAAGATCTCGTTGCCGAGCACGAGCCCGTCGTACACGTCCATCCGCGACCGCACCTCGGCCACGGCCGCGCGGGCCCGGCCGAGCCAGCCCACCGGCAGGTCCTCCTTGAGGCCGCCGACCCGGTTGAACATGTAGTGCATCCGGCCGCCGGAGATCTCCTCCATGACGTGCTGGAGGTCCTCGCGCTCCCGGAACGCGTGGAAGATCGGCGTGATGCCGCCCAGCTCCAGGGGGTACGAGCCGAGGAACATCAGATGGTTGAGCACCCGGTTCAGCTCGGCCAGCAGCGTCCGTACCCAGACGGCGCGCTCCGGAACCTCCATCCCGAGCATCCGCTCGACGGCGAGGACGACGCCCAGCTCGTTGGAGAAGGCGGACAGCCAGTCGTGGCGGTTGGCGAGCATGATGATCTGGCGGTAGTCGCGCGCCTCGAACAGTTTCTCGGCGCCGCGGTGCATGTACCCGATCACCGGCTCCGCGTGCTGCACGCGCTCCCCGTCGATCACCATCCGGAGCCGCAGCACGCCGTGGGTGGACGGGTGCTGCGGGCCGATGTTCAGCACCATGTCGGTGCTCTCCGCCGCGCCGCCGATGCCGACTGTCGTCTCCGTCATGGGAACAGTTTGTCTCGACCCCCGCCCCGTCCAGAAACCGGGTCCAGCCCCTGGACCCTAGGGGGTGTCTTCCGGATCATGCCGGGCTCCCGACGCCTGGCACGGCACCTCGCCGCCCCGCGCTCGTCGCACGCAGCGCCGCTGCGCTCTCCTCACGCGGGTTGCGAGCCTCCCCCAGCTACCGCTGGGAGGTGCCCCCTGACGCCGCTCGCTGATCCGGCCTGATCCGGAAGGCACCCCCTAGGCGAGGGCGAGCGCGTCGTACGGCAGGTCCACCGGCTGGGCCAGCCAGTGGAAGCCGCCCAGGCCCCCCGGGTCCAGCAGCTCCGCCGCCTCGCCCGCCGCGCTCAGGGCCCGTACGTAGGCGGTGGGGTCCGTGGAGGCCAGGGCGAGCGGCGGGCGGGCGGCGTCGAGGCCCAGGTGGCGCAGCGCGTCGCGCTGGGGGATCAGACGGGCGTCCGTCCCGGCGGCGCACGCGTCCAGCGCCACATGCGCCGTGATGTCGCACGAGCCGTCCGGGACCGGCCGCACTTCCCTGCCCTCCCGGAAGCCGGTCAGCGTGCCGAAGGGCGGCCGGGCTGCGCGCTCATGGGCGTAGTCCACGGCGACCGCGAGCCCGGCGCCCACGCACCGCACGGCCCCGGCCCAGGCCGCGTCGCGCGGGCGGCCGATCTCGGCCCGCAGCCCCGGCTCGGCGCCCGCCAGCGGCCACCACCGGTCCAGCCACGCCGCGTCCTCGCCGGTCACCTCGGCGCCGAGCCGTTCGGCGCCGTCGGCGGCCGCCGAGACCTCGACCCGGCGCGGGACGCCGTCGGGGTCGGTCTCGGCGATGTCGACGGGGACGTTGTCCAGCCACTCATTGGCGAACAGCAGCCCGGTGAAGCCCTCCGGCACCGTCTCCCGCCACTCCACCCGCCCGTCGAGCCCGGCGGGCCGCGCCGCCCGCTCGACCGCGTACGGGCGCAGCCGCGCGGCCAGCCCGTGCGGCAGCCCGGCGGCCGCCGCCAGCACCCCGGTCAGCAGTTCGCCGCGGCCCGCGCCCAGGTCCACCAGGGCCAGCTTCGGCGGCCGCCCCAGCGCCTCGTCCACCCGCCGCAGCAGCTCCGTGACCGCCCGCGCGTACAGGGGCGAGGCGTGCACCGACGTACGGAAGTGACCGGCAGGCCCCTCCGTCCGCCGGAAGAAGCCGTCCGGCCCGTACAGCGCCCGTTCGGCCGCTTCCCGCCACCCACACCATTCCCGCTGTTCACTCGCCACGCCCCCACGCTAAAGCGGACCGGTATCCACCTTGGGGAGTAGGGCGGGGAGATACGGATCGCCCCTCGGGCTGACCCGCCCGGGTACCCCCACTGCCTACTCTGGGTGACGTGCAGCGCCTCTACGACTTCCTCCGCCGCCATCCGACAGGGGTGGACACCTTCTGGGGCGTCATCCTCTTCGGCTGCGGTCTCCTGTGGCTGGTGCAGGCGACCCCGGGCTACGAACCACCGCTCGCGGCCGTGCCGATCACCCTGGCGCTGTGCACGGCCGTCGCGCTGCGCCGCCGCGCCCCCGCGATGATGCTGGGGCTGGTCATCGCGTGCGGCCTCGGCCAGCTCGCGCTGGACGTCAGGATCAACATCGTCGACTTCGCGATGCTGGTGATCGTCTACACGGCCGCGTCCGACGCCGGGCGCCGCACCTCCCGGGCCGCTCTGGCCGCCGCGGTCTGCGCCCCGTCGTTCGCCACCGTCCGCTGGCCCGACGAACACGAGTCGGTGGGGGCGGCCGCGGTCTCGACGGTCTTCGTCACCATCCCCTTCGTCCTGGCCTGGGTGCTCGGCGACTCGATCCGCACCCGCCGCGCCTACTACGAACAGCTGGAGGAGCGCGCCTCCCGGCTGGAGAAGGAGCGCGAGGCGCAGTCGAAGGTCGCGGTCGCCGCCGAGCGCGCCCGGATCGCGCGCGAGCTGCACGATGTCGTCGCGCACAATGTGTCGGTGATGGTCGTTCAGGCGGACGGCGCCGCGTACGTTCTCGACGCCTCCCCGGACCAGGCCCGGCAGGCGCTGGAGACGATCTCCGGCACCGGCCGCCAGGCCCTCGCCGAGATGCGGCGGCTGCTGGGTGTGCTGCGCACCGGGGAGCCGGGGGAGGCCAGCGACTATGTGCCGCAGCCGGACGTCGAGCAGATCGACGAACTGGTCGAGCAGGCGCGCGGCTCCGGGCTCCGGGTGGACTTCAAGGTCGTCGGCAGCCCGCGCCAGCTGCCCAGCGGCGTGGAGCTGACCGCGTACCGCATCGTGCAGGAAGCGCTCACCAACTCCCGCAAGCACGGCGGCCCCGACGTCGGCGCCAGCGTCCGCATCACCTACTTCGACGACGGGCTCGGCCTGCTGGTCGAGGACGACGGCCGGGGCGCCCAGCGCGAGCTGTACGAGGACGGCGGCGCGGACGGCAGCGGCCACGGGCTGATCGGGATGCGCGAGCGCGTCGGCATGGTCGGTGGCACGCTCGACGCGGGCCCGCGCCCGGGCGGCGGTTTCCGCATCAGCGCGCTGCTGCCGCTGAAGGCGTCGGGGTGAGCCGCGGACCCGCGTCCACGCGTACGTACGCGGTGAGCGCCTCCTCTACGGAGCGCGCGCCGAGGGAGCCGAGGGAAGGGACCCGACCGGATGTCGATCCGCGTCATGCTCGTCGATGACCAGGTGCTGCTGCGCACCGGTTTCCGCATGGTGCTCGCCGCCCAGCCCGACATGGAGGTCGTCGCGGAGGCGGGCGACGGTCTTGAGGCGCTGGAGGCGGTGCGCTCCACCGAGGTGGACGTCATCCTGATGGACGTCCGCATGCCGAAGCTGGACGGGGTCGAGGCGACCCGGCACATCTGCGAGGTCGAAGGCGCGCCCCGCGTCCTGATTCTGACCACCTTCGACCTGGACGAGTACGCCTTCTCCGCCCTCAAGGCGGGCGCGAGCGGCTTCATGCTCAAGGACGTGCCGCCGGGCGAACTCCTCGCCGCGATCCGCGCGGTCCACAGCGGCGACGCGGTCGTCGCCCCCAGCACCACCCGCCGCCTCCTGAACCGCTTCGCCCCCATGCTCCCGGGCACCGGCGGCACCCGCTCCGGCGCCCCCTCCCGCCCCGAGCTGGAACGCCTCACCGACCGCGAGCGCGAGGTGATGATGCTCGTGGCCCAGGGCCTCTCGAACGGCGAGATCGCGGGCCGCCTGGTGCTGTCCGAGGCCACGGTGAAGACCCACGTGGGCCGCATCCTCACCAAGCTGGAACTCCGCGACCGGGTGCAGGTGGTGGTCATGGCCTACGAAACGGGCCTGGTCCGAGCAGGCGGCCCACCCCGCTGACCCCGCCCGGGCTAGCCCCCGCCGGGCCTCAGCGGCGGAGTGCTGGGGCGGAGCCCCGCATGCGGGGGTCCGGGGGTCCCGGGTTCGGGAAGGGGCGGGGTGGGGGGAAAGGCCGCCGCCTACCGGAGGACGCTCTCCAAGAAGTCGCTCCCCAGCCGCGCCACCGCCGACAGCTCCAGCTGGTGCAGGACATACCGCCCCCGCCGCCGCGTCTGCAGAAGCCCGGCCTTCTTCAGGACGGCGATGTGCCGGGAGACCTCCGGCGGCGTGATGGCGTACGCCTCGGCCAGCTCACCCGTGGTGTGCGCCCCCCGGGCCAGCGCCCGGCAGATCCGCATCCGCATCGGGTGGGCAAGGGCCTCCAGCCGGTGCTGGACCAGCTCCAGGGCGGCGGGCGGGGCGAGTTCCGGCCCGGCGACCGGGTACTGGATCACCGGGTGCCAGCCCGGCGCGTGCACCAGCAGCAAATGGGGCCAGCCGAACGTCGTCGGGATGAGCGTCAGCCCGCACCCGGCCGCCGTCGTCCGCCCCGCCGCCAGCTTGTCGGCCAGGACACGCGACCGCCCATCCGCCCCCTGCTCCAGCGACAGCGCGGCCGAGGCCGCCCCCAGCGCCTCCGCGAGCCCCTTGCGCTGCAGCAGCTCGCCCTTGTGGCGGGCGTCGGCGGCCAGTTGGACCCGCACCCGCCGCCAGGTGTCCGCGAAGAACGCCTCGTCGCAGTCCTCCAGCAGCCGCCGCAGCCACACCCGCAGCCCGTCCGGGTCGACCAGCATGCGGTCCACGAACGCCAGTTGCCGGGGCCCACGGGCCCGCGCCATGTCCCGGACCCGGTCCCGCTCGCCCCGGTCGACCAGCGGCGACGGCGTCGGCCGGTCGTACGAGGCGGAGCAGCTGATCTCGAACGCGGCCGCCACGAACGCCTCGTCGTCGATGCGGTCCAGCGAGTCCAGATCCTCCGCGAGCGTCGCCCCGGGCGCGGACGGGAGCAGGAGGTCGGAACGGGCCGTGCCCCACAGGAAGTCCGCCTCGCACAGCCGGTCGGCGAGGTCGGGCTTGAGCGAGGCGGCGGTCGCGGTCGCCCAGCCGTGCTGCCCCGGATGGTGGCCGGGCTCGGACAGCACGTGCAGCGCCGCGCCCAGTTCCGCGAGCGGCGACGGACAGAAGACGATGCGCTCGGGCGGCAGCCCGGTGATGTCCACGACATTGGCCATGACCCCTATGGTGCGGCAGCCGCGCCGCGCCCCGACCTCGTTTGACGGCGATCGTCAAACGAGGTGACGGGCGGCGGTGCGCCGTCCGACGCTCCTTTCATGTCCATCACTCAGCAGTACGCACTCGACCTGTACCGGGCGGCCCAGCGCGGTGAGCCCGCCCCGCCCGCCCCCGGCCAGGGCGACTGGCGCGCCCTCCGGGCGCTGCGCGAGTACCGCGACTTCCAGTCCGTGGCCGCCGAACGCCCGGCCCGGCGGCGCCGCCGCAGCGCCCTGCGGCGAGCACTACGAACGGCAACATCCCGCGCCGCCCAGGCCGTACGCCGCTCGCCCGCCGACCCGTCCACATGCCAGCCCACCACCTGAGCCGCGCGCCGAGCAGCACGCGGCGCACGCCCGCCTGTCTGCACGCAGCTCCGGCAAGCGCGGCCGAGGCCGCCAGCCCACCAGCCGCCGCGCTCGCCCGCCTGTTGGCGCGCCGCCGGGCGGGGATGTGCCCGTCCGCCCGGCCGCGGAGCCGTCCTCGTGCCAGCCCGCCCGGCCTGCGCGCCAAGCAGCGCGTGCGGCACGTCAGCCGGGCCGGGCTCGGTAGTCAGGTGTTGGCCGTGTCGTCCTCGGCCAGGACCGCCCGCACTCGGGTCAGGAATGCCGTGACCGCCTCCTTCACGTCCTCCGCCGTCCAGTCCAGCGCGGGTGCGGCCACCGTGACCTCGGAGACGGCCAGGCCCGGCGGTCCCTCCTCCCACCAGCGCCGGAACAGCGTCGTGCGGGTCTCCTCGGCCAGCCGTATGCCCGCCTCGTCCAGCACTCGCGCCGGATACGGCAGCCAGACCTGGAACTGATGGGTGTGCGGCGCCTCCGGCCGCACCCGGAACCAGGCCACCCCGGCTTCCGCGAACGCCTCGCGCATCGCCCGCGCCACGACGGCCGCATGGGCCACATACGACGGCAGCCGGGGCAGTTCGCGGTCCAGCCCGGCCAGGGCGGCGAGCGCCGTGGGCCACTGCTGGAAGATCTGGCCGCCGTACCGGTGGCGCCAGGCCGTGGCCTCGGCGATCAACGTCTCCGGGCCCGCGAGCGCGGCCCCCGCGATGCCGTCGAGCGACTTGTAGAAGGACACATACACCGTGTCCGCGAGGGCGGCGATCTCCGGGAGTCCGCGCCCGAAGTGCGTGGTGCACTCCCACAGCCGGGCCCCGTCGAAATGGACCACGGCCTCCCGCTCCCGGGCGGCCTCCACGACGGCGACCAAGTCGTCCCACTCCGGCAGCACATAGCCCGCGTCGCGCAGCGGCAGTTCGAGGGCGAGGGTGCCGAACGGCTCCTCCAGGTCGCGGATCTCCGCGGCGGTGGGCAGCCGGGGCGCGCTGGTCGGCCGCACCGCGCGCAGCCCGCTCACCGTCAGATACGCGTCGCGCTCGTGCACTTCCAGATGGGCCAGCGGATGGACGGCCACCACCGGATTGCCGGTGCGCCCGGCCCAGGCGCGCAGGGCGACCTGCTGGGCCATGGTGCCGGTGGGGAAGAAGGCCGCGGCCTCCATGCCGAGCAGGTCGGCGACCCGCCGCTCCAGCTTCTCGACCACCCCGTCCCCGTACATGTCCACCCAGTCGCCGAGGGCGCCGTCGAGGCCCGGGGCGGCGGCGGTCAGGTCCGCCAGCCGCTCACCGATCCGCCGCTCCAGCGGGCCCCGAGCGAGCATCCGCGCGGAGCCGTGCCAGGCCGCGAGCCTGCGCTCCCGCGCGGCCTGCTCGGCGGCATCCGCCACATCCGCGGCATCCGCCGCACCTGCCACATCCACCGCTTCCGCCGCCTCCGTCATGTCAGCCGCGTCCGTCACATCCACCACTTCCCCCCGCATCCGCGATGTCTGCCATGACCCGATGATGACCCACGGCCAGGTCACCCCCGGAGTTATCCACAGGCCGGTTATCCACAGGCCTGGTACACCCCCGGCCCCTCGGGGACACTCGCGTAGCATGGCGGGGAATCGTCCGGTACCCCCTGAGGACTGGAACGGAAGGCCGCAGTCGCGTGAACGCACAACCACTTCCCGAGCCGCAGGACCGCCCGGCCCGGCTCACCGTCGGCGTGGTCGGCGCCGGTCGTGTCGGTCCGGCGCTCGCCGCCTCGCTGCGGCTGGCCGGGCACCGGCCCGTCGCCGCCTCCGGCGTCTCCGACGCCTCCGTGAGCCGGGCCGCCGCCCTGCTCCCCGAGGTCCCGATCGTCCCGCCCGCCGAAGTGCTGGCGCGGGCCGAGCTGGTGCTGCTCACCGTCCCCGACGACGCCCTGCCCGAGCTGGTCCAGGGCCTCGCCGAGACCGGCGCGGTGCGCCCCGGCCAGCTGATGGTGCACACCTCCGGCCGCTACGGCACCGCCGTGCTGGAGCCCGCCCTGCGGGCCGGTGCGCTGCCGCTCGCGCTGCACCCCGTGATGACTTTTACCGGCACCCCGGTCGACGTTCAGCGGCTCGCGGGCTGCTCCTTCGGCGTCACCGCCCCCGAGGAGCTGCGGCTGGCGGCCGAGGCGCTGGTCATCGAGATGGGCGGCGAGCCCGAGTGGGTCGCGGAGGAGTCCCGTCCGCTGTATCACGCGGCCCTCGCCATCGGCGCCAACCACCTGGTCACCCTGGTCGCCCAGTCCATGGAGCTGCTGCGCGCCTCCGGGGTCGAGGCGCCCGACCGGATGCTCGGCCCGCTGCTCGGCGCCGCCCTCGACAACTCGCTGCGCAGCGGCGACGCCGCGCTCACCGGCCCGGTGGCGCGCGGCGACGCGGGCACGGTCGCCGCGCACGTCCAGGAGCTGCGGCGGCACGCACCGCAGGCCGTCGCCGGATATCTCGCCATGGCCCGTGCCACGGCGGACCGGGCGCTCGCCCACGGGACGCTCAAGCCGGAGCTGGCGGAGAACCTGCTGGGCGTGCTGTCGGACATCTCGGACGCCCGGGGCCGGGGAGGAGCGGGATCGTGAGCCCGAAGCTGTGGACCAAGCCGAGTCCCGGGGAGCCGGATGTGGAGCTGTTCGGGCGTCGCACGGACTTCGACGCGGCGCTGGCGCACTTCGCCGTGCCGGGGCGTACGGCCGTCGTCATGACCATGGGCGCGCTGCACGACGGGCACGCCGCGCTGATCCGCGCCGCGCGCGCCCGGGTCGGCGCCAAGGGCCTGGTCACCGTCACCGTCTTCGTCAACCCGCTGCAGTTCGGCGCGGGCGAGGACCTGGACCGCTATCCGCGCACGCTCGACGCCGACCTGGAGGTCGCGGCCGCCGCCGGGGCGGACATCGTCTTCGCCCCCTCGGCCGAGGAGGTGTACGGCAGCGGCGAGCCGCGCATACGGATGGCCGCCGGGTCCATGGGCGCGGGCTACGAGGGCGCCTCCCGGCCCGGCCACTTCGACGGGATGCTCACCGTCGTCGCCAAGTTGCTCCACCTCACCCGCCCGGACGTCGCCTTCTTCGGCGAGAAGGACGCGCAGCAGCTCGCCCTGGTCCGCCGGATGGTGCGGGACCTGGACTTCCCGGCGGAGATCGTCGGCGTCCCCACCGTCCGGGAGGGCGACGGGCTGGCCCTCTCCAGCCGTAACCGCTACCTCTCGGCGCGGGAGCGGGCCACCGCGCTGGCCCTGCCCAGGGCGCTCTTCGCGGGGCGTGACGCGGGGCTGTCGGCGGCGCGGTCCACCGGAAGCGCCGAGAGCGCCACAGGCGGGGACGCGGGCGGCCTCGTCCGGGTCGGCTCGCCCGGCGCCGTACGGGACGCCGCGAGCGCCGTGCTGGCGGAGGCGGCCCTCCTCGAACCCCCGCTCGTCCTCGACTACCTCGGCCTGATCGCCCCGGAGGACTTCACCGAGGCCCCCGAGGACCACACCGGCGAGGCGATCCTGGCCGTCGCCGCCAAGGTCGGCTCCACGCGGCTGATCGACAACATCCGGCTGTGGTTCGGAGCGAACCGATGAGCGAACCGATGAGCGAACCGATGAGCGAACCGCTGAACCGCCCGGCCCTGCGCGCCCCCGCGCCCGGCTGGGCCACCGAGGCCGACGTCGTGGTCGTCGGCTCGGGCGTCGCGGGCCTGACCGTGGCGCTGCGCTGCGCGGCCGCCGGGGCGAAGGTCACCGTCGTCACCAAGGCCCGGCTCGACGACGGCTCCACGCGCTGGGCCCAGGGCGGCATAGCCGCCGCCCTCGGCGAGGGCGACACCCCCGCCCAGCACCTCGACGACACGCTCGTCGCGGGCGCCGGGCTGTGTGACGAGCAGGCCGTGCGGATGCTGGTCACCGAGGGCCCCGACGCCGTGCGGCGGCTCATCGCCACCGGTGCCCGCTTCGACGCCGACGACGACACCGGCGAGATCCTGCTGACCCGCGAGGGCGGCCACCACCGCAGCCGCATCGCCCACGCGGGCGGCGACGCGACCGGCGCGGAGATCTCCCGCGCCCTGGTCGGCGCGGTGCGCGAGGCCGGGATCGACACCGTCGAGAACGCCCTGGTGCTCGACCTCCTCAAGGACGCCTCCGGCCGCGCCGCGGGCGTCACCCTGCACGTCATGGGCGAGGGCGCGCGGGACGGCGTGGGCGCGGTCCACGCGCGCGCGGTCGTCCTCGCGACGGGCGGCATGGGCCAGGTCTTCTCCGCCACCACCAACCCCGCCGTCTCCACGGGCGACGGCGTCGCCCTCGCGCTGCGCGCCGGGGCGGAGGTGAGCGACCTGGAGTTCGTCCAGTTCCACCCCACGGTGCTGTGGCTCGGCCCGGAGGCCGAGGGGCAGCAGCCGCTGGTCTCCGAGGCGGTGCGCGGCGAGGGCGCGTATCTGGTGGACGCGGACGGGGTGCGCTTCATGGTGGGCCAGCACGAGCTGGCCGAGCTGGCGCCCCGTGACATCGTGGCCAAGGGCATCATGCGGCGGATGCGCGAGCGGGGCGCCGAGCACATGTACCTGGACGCCCGCCACTTCGGCGCCCGGATGTGGGAGCACCGCTTCCCGACGATCCTGGCCGCCTGCCGGTCCCACGGCATCGACCCGGTCACCCAGCCGATCCCGGTGGCCCCCGCCGCGCACTACGCCAGCGGCGGGGTGTGGACGGACCAGCGGGGGCGGACGACGGTGCCGGGGCTGTACGCGTGCGGGGAGACGGCCTGCACGGGCGTGCACGGCGCGAACCGGCTGGCGTCCAACTCGCTGCTGGAGGGCCTGGTCTTCGCCGAGCGCATAGCGGCGGACATCGCCGAGCGGCCCTCCATACCGGCGAGCGCGCCCCAGAACGCGGCGCCAGGGCCGGGGCAGGGCGGGGGAGGGGCCCTGCTCGCCCCCGAAGCCCGGTACGCCGTCCAGCGCATCATGACCACCGGCGCCGGAGTCCTGCGCTCCGCCGAAAGCCTCGCCCGGGCCGCCGGGCAGCTCGACCGCGTCCAAGGCGACGCCGTCGAGACCCTGCACCGCGACGGCAAGACGGCCGAGCCCGGCGTCGAGACCTGGGAGGCGACGAACCTCCTCCTCGTCGCCCGGGTCCTGGTGGCCGCCGCGCTCCGGCGCGAAGAGACCCGCGGCTGCCACTGGCGGGAGGACCGCCCCGACCGGGACGACGCGGCGTGGCAGCGCCACCTCCTGGTCACCCTCGGCCCCGACGGCTCGCTCGGCGTCCGTACGACGGACTCTGCGGCGTTCCCGTCACCCACCACCCGACCCGAGACGGAGTCCCACCCGTGAGCAGCACCTCCGACGACCGCCAGCAGAGCCCCCCACAGGCCCTTCCGCTGCTCCAGATCGGCCTTCCGGAC
The DNA here is from genome assembly GCF_053596435.1 of Streptomyces sp. NPDC001700. Taxonomy (NCBI): domain Bacteria; kingdom Bacillati; phylum Actinomycetota; class Actinomycetes; order Kitasatosporales; family Streptomycetaceae; genus Streptomyces; species Streptomyces sp. NPDC001700. Next base: position 377,285 of record NZ_JBSFGE010000003.1, on the reverse strand, counting down.
GGCGGCGGCGAGGGCGGCGGCTGCGGCAGCTCCTGCGGCTGCGGCGGCGGCGCCGACGACGGCGCGTACGGGCTCGACCCGATGGAGTGCGGCCTCGACCCCGACCTGGCCCAGCTGCTGGCCGACGCCGGGCTCGACCCCGTCCAGGTCGAGGACATCGCGCACATGGCGATCGAGGAGGACCTCGACCAGGGCGTGGACGTGACGACCGTCGCCACCGTCCCCGAGGACGCCTTCGCCACCGCCGACTTCACGGCCCGTGAGGCGGGCACCGTGGCCGGGCTGCGGATCGCCGAGGCGATCCTGTCCGTCGTCTGTACGGACGAGTTCGAGGTCGAGCGCCATGTGGAGGACGGTGACCGGGTGGAGCCCGGCCAGCGGCTGCTGAGCGTCCGCACCCGCACCCGCGACCTGCTCACCGGCGAGCGCAGCGCGCTCAACCTGCTGTGCCGTCTGTCCGGCATCGCGACCGCGACCCGTGCCTGGGCGGACGCCCTGGAGGGGACGAAGGCGAAGGTGCGCGACACCCGCAAGACGACGCCGGGGCTGCGCGCCCTGGAGAAGTACGCGGTGCGCTGCGGCGGTGGCGTCAACCACCGCATGTCGCTGTCGGACGCGGCGCTCGTCAAGGACAACCACGTGGTCGCCGCGGGCGGTGTGGCGCAGGCGTTCAGCGCCGTACGGGCCGAGTTCCCGGACCTGCCGATCGAGGTGGAGGTCGACACCCTGGACCAGATCCCGCCGGTCCTGGAGGCGGGCGCGGACCTGATCCTGCTGGACAACTTCACCCCGGAGCGCACCCGCGAGGCGGTCGGACTGGTCGCGGGCCGGGCCGCGCTGGAGTCCTCGGGCCGCCTGACGCTCGCCAACGCCCGTACGTACGCCGAGACCGGCGTCGACTACCTGGCGGTCGGCGCGCTCACCCACTCGTCCCCGATCCTGGACATCGGCCTGGACCTGCGCGACGCCGAGGCGAGCTGACCCATGCTGCTGACCATCGACGTCGGAAACACTCACACCGTCCTCGGCCTCTTCGACGGGGACGAGATCGTCGAGCACTGGCGGATCTCCACCGACGCCCGCCGCACCGCCGACGAACTCGCCGTCCTGCTGCAGGGCCTGATGGGGATGCATCCGCTGCTCGGCGAGGAGCTGGGCGACGGCATCGAGGGCATCTCGATCTGCTCCACCGTCCCCTCCGTCCTGCACGAGCTGCGCGAGGTCACCCGCCGCTACTACGGCGATGTGCCGTCCGTCCTGGTCGAGCCGGGCGTGAAGACCGGCGTGCCGATCCTGATGGACAACCCGAAGGAGGTCGGCGCGGACCGGATCATCAACGCGCTGGCGGCCGTCGAGCTGTACGAGGGCCCGTGCGTGGTCGTCGACTTCGGCACCGCGACCACCTTCGACGCGGTCAGCTCGCGCGGCGAGTACGTGGGCGGGGTGATCGCGCCCGGTATCGAGATCTCGGTCGAGGCGCTGGGCGTGCGGGGTGCGCAGCTGCGCAAGATCGAGCTGGCCCGCCCGCGCAGCGTGATCGGCAAGAACACCGTGGAGGCCATGCAGTCCGGCATCCTGTACGGCTTCGCGGGCCAGGTCGACGGAATCGTCCGGCGCATGGCGCGCGAGCTGTCCCAGGACCCCGAGGACGTGACGGTCATCGCCACCGGCGGTCTCGCCCCGATGGTGCTGGGCGAGGCCTCGGTGATCGACGAACACGAGCCCTGGCTCACCCTCATCGGTCTGCGGCTGGTCTACGAGCGCAACGTCGCGCGCGGCTGATCGGCGCGGATCGCGTTCATCGGCGCCTGATCGCGCCCGATCACGCCTGATCGCTCCGCGAAAACACCGTTCACCTGCGAACTCGGCAGTATTGGCGGCATTACGAAACGAATTCCGCGCACTGTTCATTCGGCACGGCCGGTGAGTCCACTCCACCGACTGCCGAGGCGTAGTCGAGGAATGCCGTCGCGCCGAATTCGGCACCGACAAGCGGAGTGCGCCCGACCGGAGCCCGTTCGCTCCGGCGGAGCCGTCTGCCCGGGGCCGGGCGGACGCCGATGCGAAGGCGGTCCCGCACCCGGGCCGCCACCGCCGAATGGCCGCGTCCGCAACGCGCCGCACCGCCCGCCGCTCAGCGAAATTTGTCCGCTTAGCACTTAAAGTCCTCCCATGCCCACGCCCTATGGATCCCGCGGCGGAATGGCGTTCAGTGCGGATGAGCTGCGTGTGCTCCGACGCGCCCTCGCCATCGCCCTCCAACCCGAACCCGTCACTCCCCCCGGCCCCCTCGGCCCGGACCGGGCGGAGGAGGTCCAGGACTGTTTCCGGCTCGCCGAGGCCGTGGACGAGGCGGTCCGCGAGGGCGGGCGGCTGCGAGCGTTCCTGCTCGACGAGCTGACCCGCTACCGCACCGCCCTCCCCGGCGCCGCCGTCGGCTATCTGGAGCAGCTCGAGGGCGCTCTGGCCGCCGGTTACGAGCCGCTCCCGGAGGACCTGGCCGCGCTGCGCGCGCTGTGCCGGGCCACCGCCTCGGACGGCGAGACCGAGCGCCGCCGCGCGCTGCTGAGCCACTGTGAGCGCCTGGCCGAGCGCTGTGTGCGCGCCCGGCTCGCGACGCGCGCCGTGGCCGTCCCGCCGGGCGCGAGGCCCGTGGAGGCCCGGCTGCGCGCCCTGCCGGGCGGCATCGGCGCCGGCGCTGGAACCGGAACAGGAACAGGAACCGGAACCGGAACAGGAAGCGGGTCGGCCGGATCGGCGGGCGGGCCGGTCCTGAAGGACGAGGAGCCGAAGCGGGAGCCGGGGAAGAAGCCCACCCCCGCCCCCGACCGCGGCGACCGCGAGGAGCCGAAGCGGCGCGAGCCGGGCCGTGGCACCGGACGGCCGCAGCGGCCGGTGCCGACGCCCGCCGAGGTCTTCCCGCCCAAGCGCCGCCGCCCCTCCCCGCCGCCGGATCAGGAGTCCCGCCTCGTCCCGGGGGCGCGGCCCGGCATCGGCGGTCCCGGGGTCAGGCCCGGCGCCGGGGCCGACGCGGGCGCCGCGTAATCTGGGGGCATCGAGCATAAGGAGGCCGATAGCCATGGATTACGTCTCCGCGCTGGTGCCGCCCCTGGTGATGGCCGTGGCCTTCACCTTCCTGATCGTGACGATCATCAAGAGCCAGGGTGGCGCCAACAAGGCGAAAGAAGACCACCTGGTGGACGCGGCGCTCGCCCGCGCCGAGGCGGACGGCACGGCGTCGGCCGGTACATCACCGGGCCGCGACGCGTCCTGACACCGGCCCCCGCAGCTTCACCGGCACGCCCCGGGATGCACCCGCATCCCGGGGCGTGCGGCCTTTCGCCGCACACATCCCCCAACATTCGGTACATCTCCCACTATTATTCACATGTGCCTCGGCCATTGGGAGAGCTGGAAGACGCGGTCATGACGCGGGTGTGGAAGTGGAACCGCCCGGTCACGGTCCGAGAAGTCCTGGAAGACCTTCAGCGAGAACGCTCGATCGCCTACACGACGGTCATGACCGTAATGGACAACCTCCATCACAAGGGCTGGCTCCGCAGGGAGGTGCAAGGCCGCGCCTATCGATATGCCGCGGTCTCCACCCGGGCCGCCTACTCGGCCGCACTGATGAACGAAGCGTGGTCAACCAGTGACAACCCGGCGGCGGCCCTCGTCGCGTTCTTCGGGATGATGTCCGAAGAGCAGCGAGACGCACTGCGGGATGCCATGCGCGTCGCACAACTCGGTGAGCCCGGGGAGAGCCCCGGTGAGTCGGGGCGATGAGCCGGGGCGATAGCGTCCGGCCATGTCCTCTGCACTATCAAAAGTAGTCACCGTCCGCCGAGCCCGGACCGGCGATGTACGAGCCGTGCGCCGGCTCATCGACTCCTACGTGAGCGATCGCATCCTGCTCGACAAAGCCATGGTGACCCTTTACGAGGACATCCAGGAGTTCTGGGTCGCGGAGCGCGACGAGGACGCTGAGGTCATTGGCTGCGGGGCACTCCACGTCATGTGGGAAGACCTCGCGGAGGTTCGTACTCTCGCGGTGGATCCCACTCACAAGGGGAGTGGTGTAGGCCACCTGGTGCTCGACAAGCTGTTGCAGACGGCGCGCTGGCTCGGTGTGCGGCGCATTTTCTGCCTCACCTTCGAAGTCGACTTCTTCACCAAGCACGGCTTCGTGGAGATCGGCGAGACGCCGGTCGACGGGGATGTCTACAGCGAGCTGCTGCGTTCCTATGACGAGGGCGTCGCCGAGTTCCTCGGTCTCGAACGGGTGAAGCCGAACACCCTTGGCAACAGCCGGATGCTTCTGCAACTGTGATCGCGGGCCCTATGTCCGAATCGCGCCCCTATCACATAGCTCCGGAACAGTGGGTTCCATCAGCCTTCCCGCATGGTCGATCGGTCGAACCTTCCCGGAGGGTTTGTGTTTTTCCGGGAAAAGCGGTTTCCTATTCTCCCGTAGTGTAATTACCTGGGGGGTGAGACATCAGCGGCTAACGCCGCGCCCCCGAGCCCCCCGTTTCCCCTGAAAGGAACCCCATGGCACAGAAGGTTCAGGTCCTTCTTGTCGACGACCTCGACGGCGGCGAGGCGGACGAGACCGTGACGTTCGCGCTGGACGGCAAGAGCTACGAGATCGACCTCAACACGGTGAACGCGGACAAGCTCCGTGACGCCCTGGAGCCGTTCACCAAGGGCGGCCGTCGCACCGGCGGTCGTGCTTCCGGTGGCCGTGGCAAGGCGCGTGCGGCGTCGGGCGGCGGTCAGGACACCGCGAAGATTCGCGCTTGGGCGAAGGAGAACGGTTACGAGGTCAATGACCGCGGCCGTGTTCCGGCGACCGTTCGTGAGGCGTACGAGAAGGCCAACGGCTGAACGCGTCACCCTTTCCCGGCTCGCCGCTGTCCGGGCACTGGCCGGGCGCGCAGCAACCGGGCTCGGTGGCACTCCGTGGCCGCCGCACCCACGAGCCGCACGAGATCGGGGGCGCCCCCATCGCCCCCGAAGCCTGTCACCGGCAGCGTCGGCTCCACCCCGCCCTCCGGCTCGGGAGGCCGCAGCCAGACGGCGGCCTCCTGCGGGCACCGTCCGCCGGGCGCCCCGGGTTCCCCGGCCCGCGTACGGACAGGTGGAGGCCAGGAGGCGGAGGGGCACGGAGCGGTGATCCGGCCGCCGGCGCCGAGCGCGGTCAGATCGAGCGGGATTCCGCCCCACTCCAGCCAGTCGAGCAGCCCCGGCAGCTCGTCGGCGCCGCCCGCGGCCACCAGCAGCCGCATCCACGGGCCCTCCACCGCGACCGGACCGGTCCGCGGTACGCGCCGCAGCAGCGCGAAACCGGCGGCGGCCGGCAGCTCCAGTACGTCGAATGCCACCCCCGTGAGCAGCTCGACGGGGTCGCTGCCGGTCGTCGGCCAGCCCAGCTCCCGCTCGTACCACCGCGCGCACCCCGGTGTGCCCTGTTCCGGTGCGCCCGGTTCCCCTGAGCACGGCCCGGGGGCCGGGCGGTCGTGTGAGCGGCCGCACGGTGCCGCGGCGGTGGAGATCATGCCCAGAGAAACTGTCTCCCTCCCCGAAGGTTACGTCCCGTAGGCGTATCAGCGCGCGGCGTGATCGGATGGGGGCGTGCAGGGGTGGTGAACGGGCACAAGGTTGTTCGCCCGTAGCGGAGGGAACCGGCCCTCCCGGCATGGAGTGTCCGTCCTTGCGGGTAAGACATCCCTAGTGGGAGGGGCGGTCCGCGTGTCGGGAGAAAGGGGCGTTCGCCATCGGCGTAGTGACGGTGGGCGTATATGCCTGGCCTGCGGGAACATCGTCTCGCACCATCGGGTTGGAGCAGTTGTCGGCTGTTCGGGCAGGAGGGCATCTGCTGTGGGCTCTGTGAGAGTGGGGCCGATCCGGACGGTTGTCGGCAGTTGGAATGAGCTGTCCCGGGTTGCGGGACTAGCATGCGGAAGGACAGGGAGGGGATCGTCCCCGATCTTTCTGACCGCTCTGAGGAGCGATTAACGATGTTCGAGAGGTTCACCGACCGCGCGCGGCGGGTTGTCGTCCTGGCTCAGGAAGAAGCCCGGATGCTCAACCACAACTACATCGGCACCGAACACATTCTCCTGGGCCTGATCCACGAGGGTGAGGGTGTCGCCGCTAAGGCCCTGGAGAGCCTCGGGATTTCGCTCGAGGCGGTCCGCCAGCAGGTGGAGGAGATCATCGGTCAGGGCCAGCAGGCCCCGTCCGGGCACATCCCCTTCACCCCCCGTGCCAAGAAGGTCCTGGAGCTGTCGCTCCGCGAGGCCCTTCAGCTCGGTCACAACTACATCGGTACGGAGCACATCCTGCTCGGCCTGATCCGCGAGGGTGAGGGCGTCGCCGCCCAGGTCCTCGTGAAGCTGGGCGCCGATCTGAACCGGGTGCGGCAGCAGGTCATCCAGCTGCTCTCCGGCTACCAGGGCAAGGAGGCCGCCACCGCCGGCGGTCCGGCCGAGGGCACTCCCTCGACCTCGCTCGTCCTGGACCAGTTCGGCCGCAACCTCACGCAGGCCGCCCGCGAATCCAAGCTCGACCCGGTCATCGGGCGCGAGAAGGAGATCGAGCGGGTCATGCAGGTGCTGTCGCGCCGCACCAAGAACAACCCGGTCCTCATCGGCGAGCCCGGCGTCGGCAAGACGGCGGTCGTCGAGGGACTGGCCCAGGCCATCGTCAAGGGCGAGGTGCCCGAGACCCTCAAGGACAAGCACCTCTACACCCTGGACCTGGGTGCCCTGGTCGCCGGCTCCCGCTACCGCGGTGACTTCGAGGAGCGCCTGAAGAAGGTCCTCAAGGAGATCCGCACCCGCGGCGACATCATCCTGTTCATCGACGAGCTCCACACCCTGGTGGGTGCGGGCGCCGCCGAGGGCGCGATCGATGCCGCGAGCATCCTCAAGCCGATGCTGGCGCGGGGCGAGCTGCAGACCATCGGCGCGACGACGCTCGACGAGTACCGCAAGTACCTGGAGAAGGACGCGGCCCTTGAGCGCCGTTTCCAGCCCATCCAGGTCGCCGAGCCGTCGCTGCCGCACACCATCGAGATCCTCAAGGGCCTGCGGGACCGCTACGAGGCGCACCACCGCGTCTCGATCACGGACTCGGCCCTGGTCGCGGCCGCCACCCTGGCCGACCGCTACATCTCGGACCGCTTCCTGCCGGACAAGGCGATCGACCTGATCGACGAGGCCGGTTCCCGGATGCGGATCCGCCGGATGACCGCGCCGCCGGACCTGCGCGAGTTCGACGAGAAGATCGCCGACGTGCGCCGGGAGAAGGAGTCCGCGATCGATTCGCAGGACTTCGAGATGGCCGCGGGCCTGCGCGACAAGGAGAAGCAGCTCCTGGCCGCGAAGGCGAAGCGGGAGAAGGAGTGGAAGGCCGGCGACATGGATGTCGTCGCCGAGGTCGACGAGGAGCTGATCGCCGAGGTCCTGGCCACGGCCACGGGCATCCCGGTCTTCAAGCTCACCGAGGAGGAGTCCTCCCGGCTGCTGCGCATGGAAGACGAGCTGCACAAGCGCGTCATCGGCCAGAAGGACGCCATCAAGGCGCTCTCCCAGGCCATCCGGCGTACGCGTGCGGGCCTCAAGGACCCGAAGCGCCCCGGCGGCTCCTTCATCTTCGCGGGCCCGTCCGGTGTCGGTAAGACCGAGCTGAGCAAGACTCTCGCCGAATTCCTCTTCGGCGACGAGGACGCGATGATCTCGCTCGACATGTCGGAGTTCAGCGAGAAGCACACCGTCTCGCGGCTCTTCGGCTCCCCGCCCGGATACGTGGGTTACGAGGAGGGCGGCCAGCTCACCGAGAAGGTGCGCCGCAAGCCGTTCTCCGTGGTCCTCTTCGACGAGGTCGAGAAGGCCCACCCGGATATCTTCAACTCGCTGTTGCAGATCCTGGAGGACGGTCGGCTGACCGACTCCCAGGGCCGGGTCGTGGACTTCAAGAACACGGTGATCATCATGACCACCAACCTCGGCACCCGGGACATCTCCAAGGGCTTCAACCTGGGCTTCGCCGCCCAGGGCGATGTGAAGACCGGCTACGAGCGGATGAAGAACAAGGTCAACGAGGAGCTGAAGCAGCACTTCCGCCCCGAGTTCCTGAACCGTGTCGACGACACCGTGGTCTTCCACCAGCTCACCGAGGAAGACATCATCCAGATCGTCGACCTCATGACCGACAAGGTGGACGAACGGCTCAAGGACCGCGACATGGGCATCGAGCTCAGCGGTGACGCCAAGAAGCTGCTCGCCAAGCGGGGCTACGACCCCGTGCTGGGCGCCCGGCCGCTGCGCCGGACCATCCAGCGCGAGATCGAGGACGTGCTGTCGGAGAAGATTCTCTTCGGCGAGCTGCGTCCGGGCCACATCGTGGTCGTGGATGTCGAGGGCGAGGGTGAAGAGAAGAAGTTCACCTTCCGCGGCGAGGAGAAGTCGGCACTGCCGGACACCCCGCCGATCGAGTCCGCCGCCGGCGGAGGCCCGAACCTGAGCAAGGAAGCCTGAGCGTCACCTTGTGAGCGGCTGAGGGGCCGCTGGACCGTTTCGCACGGTCCAGCGGCCCCTTTTGCTGTCCGGCGGCCCTTCCGGGCCCCTGTGGGCCATCCTGGGCCGTTCTGGCGCGTCTGCGGGCCTTCTGCTCGCAGGGCCGTGGCGAAATGCCGCCGCATTCAGTCCTGAAAGGCGCGGATACGGGATAAGGAATGGGCCGGGGCATTTCCCGGGGCCGGGCGGGGAGCGGGGCGTGAGGGCGACGGCCCGCCGGGAGAGGGGGGAGAACGGGCGGCCCGTCGCAGGGGTGACCCTAAGGCCGCGCGCTGAGCGGGCGCTTATGGCGGGCTGAACCCGCTCGCAGGGGGCGGAAAAAGGGGCGCGGTGGGGTGCGCCGCCCGGGTACGGTGCGCGCATGGACTCGTTTCTTCAGATCTACGGCTGACACGCCGCTCCCTCCAGCGCACCGGTGAGATGCCGCTGCGCCGGGCCGCCGTGTCCCATTCGCCGCAGACCTGAATCGAGTGATCTCTCATGTCCCGTCGCCGTGCCCATATCGCGATGGTCGGCATTCCCGCCATCAGCCACACCCTGCCCGGCCTTGAAGTCATCCGGGAACTGGTGGCGCGCGGTCATCGCGTGACGTACGCGAATGACTCGTACCTGGCGGACGTCATCAAGCCGACCGGCGCCGCATTGGTGCGTTATGAATCGACCCTGCCCGTCGCCGACAACGACTGGCCCGAGGACCCCATCGCCGCGATGACCGTCTTCCTGGACGACGCGATCCAGGCGCTGCCGCAATTGCGCGCCGCGTACGACAACGACCCCGCCGACCTCTATCTGTATGACATCGGCGGGTACGCCGGGCGGGCCCTCGCCGAGGCGCAGGGGCGTCCGGCGGTGCAGATCTCGCCGTCGTTCGTCGCCTGGGAGGGCTACGAACAGGAGGTCGCGGCGCACCTCATGGCGCTGCCGGGGGCCGACGCGTACCAGGCGAAGTTCGCCGCGTGGCTGGCCGGTTGCGGGGCGGTGACCACCGATGTGCAGGCCTTCTGCGGGCCGCCCGGGCGGGCGGTCGCGGTGATCCCCCGGGCCATGCAGCCGAACGCCGACCGGGTGGACGGGGACGTGGTGACGTTCGTCGGGCCCTGCCTCGGCGACCGCGCCGACCAGGGCGAGTGGGAGCGTCCCGGGGGCGCGGAGAAGGTGCTGCTGGTCTCCCTGGGCTCGGCCTACACCCGGCAGCCCGGCTTCTACCGGGCGTGCCTGGCCGCCTTCGGCGAGCTGCCCGGGTGGCATGTGGTGCTGCAGATCGGCCGTTACGTCGACCCGGCGGAGCTGGGGCAGGTCCCTGCCAACGTCGAGGTCCACCGGTGGGTGCCGCAGCTGTCGATCCTGGAGCAGGCCGACGCGTTCCTCACCCACGCGGGGATGGGCAGCAGCGGTGAGGGCCTGTACTGCGGGCTGCCCATGATCGCCGTACCGCAGGGGGCCGAGCAGCCGATGAACGCCGACCGGCTCGTCGAACTCGGCGTCGCCCGCCGCGTCGACACGGCGGACGCGACCGCCGAGGTGCTGCGCACCGCGCTGCTCGACCTCACCACGGACGAGGCGGTGGCCCGGCGGGCGGCCGCGCTGCGGGATCAGGTGCGGGCCGAGGGCGGGACGGCGCGGGCCGCGGATCTGATCGAGGAGATGCTGGTCTGATCCAGCGATCCCACCCGGGACATGCCTGCGGCCCGGCCCGTCAGCCGGGCCGGGCCGCAGGTGCGCCTACTACTTCACGATGGTGATGCGGTCCGCCTTCGGCGGGGCCAGGGGCGTGGACGCCGACGAGTGCGCCCCCAGGTAGGTCGTCAGGGCCTCCAGGTCGGAGGCGCCGACGAGCTTGTTCTTGCCGTCCTTGAAGGCGGGGAAGCCGTCGCCGCCGCCCGCGAGGAATTCGTTCATCGCGACGCGGTAGGTCTTGGCGGGGTCGATGGGCTCACCGTTCAGCTTCACCGTGCCGGAGACGATCCGGTCCTTGCCGGACTTGGTCAGATCGAGGGTGTAGGTCAGCCCCTTCGAGACCTGGAGGATCTTGGGGGAGGCCTCGTTGGAGCCGCTGACCTGCTGCTGGAGCGCGGTGATGAGCTGGGCTCCGGTCAGGTCGAGGACGTTCATCATGTTGGTGAAGGGCTGCACGGTGAACGCCTCGCCGTACGTCACGACCCCGTCGCCCTCGCCGCCGGACGCCTTGTGGGCGAGGTCGGAGCGGATGCCGCCCGGGTTCATCAGGGCGATCTGGGCGCCGCCCTTGTCGGCCGGGGCGAGTGCTTCGAGCTGGGCGTCGGTGATGACGTCGCCGAGCGGGGTTTCGTAGGTCGAGGCGCCGCGGCCGTTGATGTCGGCGGAGACGTAGCCGACGGGCTTGCCTGCGATGGGGGCGGCGAGCGTGTTCCAGCGGCCGATGAGGGACGTCATGTCGGCGGCCTTGGCGCGGTCGCGGTCGACGACGTGGTTCGCCGCGTGGGCGCCCTTCACCGTGGTGCGCACGATGTCGTTGGTGCGGCGGTCGTAGGTGAGGGTGGTGTCGGTGTAGAGGCGGCCGAAGGAGGCGGCGGAGGTGACGGTGCGCGGGGTGCCGGAGGGGTCCGGGATCGTGCACGCGTAGGCCTGGTGGGTGTGGCCGGTGACCAGGGCGTCGACCTTCGGGGTGATGTCCTTGGCGATATCGACGATCGGACCGGAGATGCCCTTGCCCGCACCGCCGTTGTCGCAGTCGGCGTTGTACGCGGCGGAGGCGGGCAGTCCGCCCTCGTGGATGAGGGCGACGATCGACTTCACGCCCTTGCGCTGCAGTTCCTTGGCGTACTTGTTGATCGTCTGGACCTCGTCGTGGAACTTCAGGCCCTTGACGCCCTCGGCGGTGACGATGTCGGGTGTGCCCTCCAGGGTGACGCCGATGAAGCCGACCTTCACGCCCTTGTGGCGCCAGACGGTGTACGGCTTGAGGACGGGCTTGCCGGTCTTCTCGTCGGTGACGTTGGCGGCCAGGTAGGGGAAGTCGGCTCCACGGAAGGTCTTGCCCTTCTCGTAGCAGCCCTCCTTGGGGTGGCAGCCGCCCTTCTGCATACGGGTCAGCTCGGCGCGGCCCTCGTCGAATTCGTGGTTGCCGACGGAGGTCACGTCGAGGTCGAGCTTGTTGAGCGCTTCGATGGTCGGCTCGTCGTGGAAGAGGCCGGACATCAGCGGGCTCGCGCCGATCATGTCGCCGCCGGCTGCGGTGACGGAGTACTCGTGGCCCTTGCGGGCCTGGCGGAGCGCGGTGGCGAGGTATTCGGCGCCGCCCGCCGGGATGGTCTTGGTGGTGCCGTCCGGCTGGGCTTCGGTGACGGTGCCGGAGGAGCCCTGCGGGGGCTCCAGGTTGCCGTGCAGGTCGTTGAAGGACAGCAGCTGTACGTCGACGGTGCGGGCGGGCCGGTGCCGCTCGGAGCCCTTCGAGTCGGCGCCCTTGGCGTCGGCCCCCGCCGGGATCGCGGTGGACAGCACCCCGGCCGCGGCGGCCAGCACCGCGGCTCCCGTGGCCAACCGGCGTGCCGCACCGCGCCGCCCAAGTCTCGCTGACATGTCGTCCCCTTGTGTGCCCCGTGGGTGTGTGGTGGGCGGCAGCTTACGGTCAACGCGCGTAGCGGGGCAGGGGGATGGAGGTTACGAGCTGGTTGCCGGTGGTCAACCGGGTGACCCGTCCCGGAGCCAGGGAGTCCGGCGGCTTGCCGGGGAAGGGGGCGGTCGTAGGCTCGGTCCCATGGATGACGTGGTGAACGAGACGGCCGGTGCCCGCCGGATCGAGGTGCTGGACGAGCTGGCGCCCGCCGTGGTGGAGGACGTGCTGCGGCTGATCGCCGAGTCGGCGCACGCCGACGGCCAGCAGGCGGTGTCCGAGCAGGGGCGGTTGCAGCTGCGGGGGCGCCGGGAGGGGGTGCGGCATCTGGTGCTGCGCGAGCCGAGCGGGGAGCTGGTCGGCTACGCGCAGCTGGAGGACACCGACCCGGTGGAGGCCCCGGCCGCCGAGCTGGTGGTGCGTCCGGCGCACCGGGGCCGGGGGCACGGCCGGGCGCTGGGCGTGACGCTGCTGAAGGAGTCCGGGAAGCGGCTGCGGGTGTGGGCGCACGGCGGCCACGCCTCAGCGCGCCATCTGGCGCAGGTGCTGGGGCTGACGCTCTTCCGCGAGCTGCGGCAGATGCGGCGGCCGCTGGGGGCGCCGGACGAGCTGGGCATCCCGGAGCCCACGCTTCCGGAGGGCGTGACCGTACGGACCTTCCGGCCCGGCGAGGACGACGCGGCGTGGCTGGCCGCGAACGCCGCCGCCTTCGCCCACCACCCCGAGCAGGGCTCGCTGACCCAGCGCGACCTGGACGACCGCAAGGGCGAGGCGTGGTTCGACCCGGCCGGGTTCTTCCTGGCCGAGCGCGCGGGCGAGATCGTCGGCTTCCACTGGACGAAGACGCACGCCGAGGAGCGGCTCGGCGAGGTGTACGTGGTGGGGGTGCGGCCGGACGCGCAGGGCGGCGGCCTCGGCCGGGCGCTGACCGCGATCGGGCTCCGGCATCTGGCCGCGCAGGGGCTGCCGACCGCGATGCTCTACGTCGACGCGGACAATTTCGCCGCCGTGTCCGTCTACGACCGGATCGGCTTTGTCACGCATGAGACGGATCTGATGTATCGAACCGAAACCTGAGGGCAGGGAGTCAGGGGGTAAGCGGAGTCGGGGGGTAAGGGCGTCAGAGGGTATCCGGGAGGGGCGGTCGGGACTCCTGTGGGTCGAGTCCCGATTTCCTAAGCGCCATGTCTCCGTTACCGACGGTTCAATCTCGGTTGCAAGCATCACTGAATGCAGCCCGCTGTGCCCGATCCCTCGAACCGGAGGCTCCGTGCCGCTCCCGCGCCGCCTTCCGCCACGCCGCGTTCCGTCGCGGCGCGGAACAATGAGGTCATGAACGAGTCCAGCGGTCAGGCACCGGTCAACGTCCCCCAGCCCCAGCCGTCGGTCGGGTCCATCGCGGCGCACCGTCCGCACGCGGTCGCCGCCCCTCCCGTCCGGGCGCTGGATCCCGATCTCGACGCCGATCCGGACACCTACGAGGAGGAGGACGGCGGCGGGACGGACCTGGACGGCACCGAGCTGCCCCACAACCGGTTCCTGGACCGTGAGCGCAGCTGGCTGGCGTTCAACGAGCGGGTGCTGGAGCTGGCCGAGGACCCGGCGACCCCGCTGCTGGAGCGGGCGAACTTCCTCGCGATCTTCGCCAGCAACCTGGACGAGTTCTTCATGGTGCGGGTCGCCGGGCTCAAGCGGCGCATCGCGACCGGCGTGGCCACCCGCTCCGCCTCCGGGCTGCAGCCCCGCGAGGTGCTGGAGCTGATCTGGACCCGGTCCCGCGAGCTCATGGCCCGGCACGCCGCCTGCTACCAGCAGGACGTGGCCCCGGCGCTCGGCGAGGAGGGCATCCACCTGATCCGCTGGGCGGACCTGACGGAGAAGGAGCAGTCCCGCCTCTTCACCCTCTTCCGCCAGCAGATCTTCCCGGTGCTCACCCCGCTCGCGGTGGACCCGGCGCATCCGTTCCCCTATATCTCGGGGCTGTCGCTGAACCTCGCCGTGGTGGTCCGCAACCCGGTCAGCGGGCACGATCACTTCGCGCGGGTGAAGGTTCCGCCGCTGCTCTCCCGGTTCCTGGAGGCCTCCCCGCAGCGGTATGTGCCGCTGGAGGACGTGATCGCGGCGCATCTGGAGGAGCTGTTCCCCGGCATGGAGGTGCTCGCGCACCACATGTTCCGGGTGACCCGCAACGAGGACCTGGAGGTCGAGGAGGACGACACGGAGAACCTCCTCCAGGCCCTGGAGAAGGAGCTGCTGCGGCGCCGCTTCGGGCCTCCGGTGCGGCTGGAGGTCGAGGAGTCGATCGACCCGTACGTCCTCGATCTGCTGGTCCGCGAGCTGAAGGTCTCCGACGCCGAGGTGTACCCGCTGCCCGGCCTGCTCGACCTCACCGCGCTCTTCGCGATAGCCGCCTCCGACCGGTCCGAGCTGAAGTACCCGAAGTACGTCGCGGGCACCCACCGCGACCTGGCCGAGGTGGAGTCCGCCTCCGCGCCCGACATCTTCGCCGCGCTGCGCGAGCGCGATGTGCTGCTGCACCACCCGTACGACTCGTTCTCGACCTCGGTGCAGGCGTTCCTGGAGCAGGCCGCCGCCGACCCGGACGTCCTCGCGATCAAGCAGACGCTCTACCGGACGTCGGGCAAGTCGCCGATCGTCGACGCGCTCATCGACGCCGCCGAGTCCGGCAAGCAGGTGCTGGTGCTGGTCGAGATCAAGGCCCGGTTCGACGAGCACGCCAACATCAAGTGGGCGCGCAAGCTGGAGGAGGCCGGGTGCCATGTGGTCTACGGCCTGGTCGGGCTGAAGACCCACTGCAAGCTGTCGCTGGTGGTCCGCCAGGAGGGCGACACGCTGCGCCGCTACGCGCACGTCGGCACCGGCAACTACCACCCCAAGACGGCCCGGCTGTACGAGGACCTGGGGCTGCTCACCGCCGACGCCAAGGTCGGCGCGGACCTCTCCGACCTGTTCAACCGGCTCAGCGGCTACTCGCGGCGCGAGAACTACCGGCGGCTGCTGGTCGCCCCCAGGTCGCTGCGCGACGGGCTCGTCTCCCGCATCAGCAAGGAGATCACCCACCACCGGGCCGGGCGGCCCGCCTTCGTGCGGATCAAGGTCAACTCGATGGTGGACGAGGCCGTCATCGACGCCCTCTACCGGGCGTCGCGGGCCGGGGTGCCGGTCGACATCTGGGTGCGCGGCATCTGCGCGCTGCGGCCGGGCGTCGAGGGGCTGTCGGAGAACATCCGGGTCCGCTCGATACTGGGCCGGTTCCTGGAGCACTCGCGCGTCTTCGCGTTCGGGAACGGGGGCGAGCCGGAGGTGTGGCTCGGCAGCGCGGACATGATGCACCGCAATCTGGACCGCCGGATCGAGGCGCTGGTGCGGGTCACCGACTCCGGCCACCGTGCCTCGCTCACCCGTCTGCTGGAGACCGGTATGTCCGACTCCACCTCCTCCTGGCACCTGGGCCCGGACGGCGGCTGGACCCGGCATGCGACGGACGCGGACGGAGCGCCGCTGCGGAACGTACAGGAGATGCTCATAGACGCCCGGAGGCGACGGCGTGGTTCGACGACATGACCTGCCGCTGGTCGGGATTACCGGGGGCGGTGGGTCACCCGGCACCCCGCCCCGCACCGCCGCCGCGGCAGCCGTGGGTCCCGGGGGGTACGACGGGGGGTACGACGGGGGGTTCGACATGACGAAGCACGCGGCGGACCGGGCGACGGAGTCGCCCGTGGCGACGGCGCCACCGGAACCCTCCACGAACGGGATCGCCACCGGTGCTCCCGCCAGCGCGGGGGAGGTGCTGTCGGCCTATCTGCACGCCCAGGCCGGGGACTTCCTGCGCAGCCTGCGGCTGCACGGCGAGAGCGGCGCCGACGTCGAGGAGGCGGCCGAGGCCGCCCGCCTGCTGCGCCGGGCCGCGCGCCGGATCAGCGGCGCGCTCTCCGTCTACCGCCCGATCACCGACACGGCCTGGTCCGACGAGCTGCGCGCCGAGCTGGCGTGGCTGTCGGGGACGCTGGCGCTGGAGCACGCGTACGCCGGGCGGCTCGCCCGGCTGCGCGACGCCCTGCACCGGCTCTCGGGCGCGGGGGGACCGCCGGACCGGACGCCGCCAGGGGACGCGGCGCCCGGGGAACCGGCGGCCACCGGCGTGGATCCGGAGGCTGTGGGGGCCTCCGGGTCCACCACACTCGCGGCCCGCACCGGGCGCGGCGGGGTCACGGCGGGGGTCGACGCCGCCGCCCCTCGTTCGTCCCGTACCGCCCGCCGCAGCGTCTCCCTGGCCACCGGCGCCCCGGACCCGTCGCCCCGCGCGAATCGCGGCGCCCCGGCGTCGGATGAGGCCTCGGGCGGCCGTGCCCAGGACCAGGACGCGGAGGCGCCGCGCCGCCCGTACGAGGAGTGGGGCGGCGCCCCCTCGGCGGAGCGCCCGGACGCACCGGGTGCGTACGCCGCACAGGACGCGGAGCCCGCCGGGAACGAGGAGGGGACGGGCCCGGCGGCCCGGACGAGCGGCGACGCGGCTGCCTCCGGCCGTACGGGCCGTACCGCCCGGCGCGCCCGGGGCGGCGGCGCCGGGGAGGACCGTACGGCGGCGCATCAGCGGGCCGGGGACCCGGAGGAGGCCCGGGGCGGGGCGCTGACCGTGGGGGCCGCGCGCGCCGGGGCGCTGCTGGAACGTCAGCTCACCCTGGCCAAGACCCGCGCGCACACCGCCGCGCTCCAGGCGCTCGGCTCGTCCCGCTTCCACGCCGTCGCCGACACCGTCGCGCTCCTCGCCTCCGAGGTGCCGCTCGACGAGGCGACCGCCGCGCGCCCCGCCGAGCAGGTGCTGCCGCCGCTCGCCGAGCTGGCGAACCGGCGGCTGCTGGAGGCGGTGGACGCGCTTCCGCTAGGCCGTGCCGGGCACCCGTACAACGCGGAGGCGCTGGTCCACGGGCTCGCCGCGACGCCCGCCGCCGACTCGCCGCCCGCGAGCGACCGGCAGGACGCGCCGTGGCATCAGGTGCGGCGGCTGGTGCGGATGCGGCGTTACGCGCTGGAGGTGCTGGGAGAGCTGCCGGGGACGGACGCGGAGCCGTCCACCGCCACCCGGCTGCTGGCCGCCGGGCAGGCGCTGGAGCGGCACCGCGACGCCGCCGAGGCGGCAGCGGCGGCGGCAGCGGCGGCCCGTACGCCGCGGATCGCCCCGGCGACGGCGTACGCGCTCGGCGTGCTGCACGCGGACCAGCGGCACGAGGTGGAGGCGGCCCGGTTCGCGTTCGGCCGGATGTGGCGGCGGGTCGTGGGCCAGGCTTCCTGACGACGGACGCCAGACGACGCCAGGGGAGGCGAGACGGGTCTGATGAGCGATTCCCGGGACGACGAGACGACCACCGTGCTGGCGGCGGGCTGTGTGCTCTGGCGCCACACGCCACGGGGCAGGCGGGGGGACGGGCTGGAGATCGCCCTCGTCCACCGGCCCCGCTACGACGACTGGTCGCACCCGAAGGGCAAGCTGAAGCGCGGCGAGGACGCGCTGCGTGGCGCGGTGCGCGAGGTGGTGGAGGAGACCGGGATGGGCTGCACGCCCGGCGCGGAGCTGCCCACCCAGCGCTACGTCGCCAGGGGCCGCCCGAAGGAGGTCCGCTACTGGGCCGCCGAGGCGGTCCCCGACGAGGTGTTCGTGCCGAACCGGGAGGTCGACCGGCTGCTCTGGCTGCCCCCGGCCGCGGCGCGCACCCGCCTCACCTACGACCACGACCGCACCCTGATAGACGCGCTCCTCACCACCCTGAACGCCCCTTGACCACCGCCCACGGCGGCCCGCTGGTGGCCGCGCGGCTCACGGTCCTGAAGGTGTCCCCCACCCCGCCCCTTCCCGAAACTGGGGGCACAGCCCCCAGACCCCCGGCGCCGTGAGCCGCGCGGCGAGGCGGTTGCGGCGCGCAGCTGGGGAAAGCCAGAGCGGGTGCACGTGGGCGTCCGCGAGGGTGCGGTCGTGCGGGTGGATGTCGCCTGAGCGCCCCCCGGCCGCCGTTGGCCCGGCGGGGCCGGGGGTCTGGGGGCTGTGCCCCCGTCATGCGGCGGAGCCGCACATCGGAGGCAGCGGGAAGGGGCGGGGTGGGGGACGTCTCCCGGTCAGCGGCGGCGCAGCGTTTTGTCGGCGAGTGACGGCGGGACGTAGTAGCTGTCCGCCCGGTTGAGGTCGGTGCCCGGCGGCACGATCTCGTCGATGCGGTCCAGGACGTCCGCGCTCAGCTCCGCCTCGGACCCGGCGAGCAGGTCCTCCAGCTGCTCCATCGTGCGCGGCCCGATGATCACCGACGTGATGGCGGGGTGCGCCCGTACGAACGCCACCGCCAGGTGCGGCAGCGACAGCCCCGCGTCCGACGCCAGCTTGCTCAGCTCGCCGACGGCCTCCAGCTTCCGGGCGTTCTCCGGCCGCGACGGGTCGAACTTGAACTGCTCCATCGCCGCTCGGCTGCCGCCCGCCAGGTCGATGTCGGACGCCTTCGTATAGCGCCCCGAGAGCCAGCCCGCCGAGAGCGGCCCCCAGCTCAGCACGCCCATGCCGTACTTCTGGGCGGTCGGCAGCACCGCCGCCTCCACGCTCCGCGCCAGGATCGAGTACGGCGGCTGCTCGGTGCGGAACCGCACGTGGCCGCGGCGCTCGGAGACCCACTGGGCCTCGACGATCTGCTCCGCCGGGTAGGTGGACGAGCCGACGGCCAGCACCTTGCCCGCCCGGACCAGGTCCGACAGGACGGACAGCGTCTCGTCGATATCGGTCGTCGGGTCGGGGCGGTGGATCTGGTAGAGGTCGATGTAGTCCGTGCCGAGGCGGCGCAGGCTGTTCTCGATCTCGCGGGTGATCCAGCGGCGCGAGTTCCCGCTGTGGTTGTCGTCGTCGCCCATGGAGCCATGGGCCTTGGTCGCCAGGACGACGTCCTCGCGGCGGCCCTTGAGGGCCTTGCCGACGATCTCCTCCGACTCGCCCTGCGAGTAGATGTCGGCGGTGTCGACGAAGTTGATGCCCGCGTCGAGGGCGCGGTGGATGATCCGTACCGAGTCGTCGTGGTCCCGGTTGCCGATGGCGCCGAACATCATCGCGCCCAGGGCGTATTCGCTGACCGAGATGCCGGTGCCGCCGAGAATCCTGCGCTTCATGGGGGTCCTTTCGCTGGGTGGTCCGGTGGTGGTCCGGAGCGACTGGACACAGCCTCCGGCCGTGACGAGTACCGGACCAGGCCCGACCCAACCTGGGTCTGCCAGAACCACCCGGGGGAGACCCCCGGGATAATGGACCGATGGGCGATTCCGAACCGGAGATCAAGGCGTTCCTCAAGGCGCGGCGCGCCGCGCTCGACCCGGCCGAGGTGGGGCTGCCGGAGGGCGTCGTCCGGCGCCGGGTGCGGGGCCTGCGCCGCGAGGAGGTCGCGCAGCGGGCCGGGATCAGCGTCGACTACTACACCCGCATCGAACAGGGCCGGGCCCCGGCCGTCTCGGACTCCGTCGTGGACGGCCTGGCGCGGGCGCTGCGGATGACCCCGTCCGAGCACACGTATCTGCGCAACATCACCCTGCCGAGGCGGCACGGCAGCGCGCCCCCTGACCCGCGCCCGCGCGTGCGGCCGGAGATCCTGCGGCTGCTGGAGGCGCTGGACGCCGGTACGGCTCCGGCGTTCGTCTTCGGCCCCGGCATGGACGTCCTGGCCTGGAACCGGCTCGGCGGCCGCATCGGCCTCGACTTCGGCGAGATGGCGGAGGACGAGCGCAACGGCGCCTTGCTGATCTTCCTCGACCCCCGGACCCGGGAGCTGCACCCGAACTGGCTCGAGGTCGCCGACGACACGGTGGCAAGCCTGCGCGCCGAGATCGGCCGCACCCCGGGCAACGCGCGGCTGTGCCGGGTCGTCCAGGAGCTACGGGAGCGGAGCGAGGAGTTCCGGCAGCGCTGGGAGGCGCAGGCGGTGCGGGAGCGGATGCGCGGTACGAAGCGGTACCAGCACCCGGACGTGGGCGAGGTGGTCGTGACGTACGAGGCGCTGGTGCTGCCCGCCGACCCGGGCCAGGTGCTGTGCACGTACACGGCGGAGAAGGGCTCGGCGAGTGAGAAGGCGCTACGGGCCCTGGCGGCGATCCTGGCCGCCGAGGCCGCCGAGGCCGCCGAGGCCGCCGAGGCCGCCGAGGCCACCGCGGGCGCCCCGACATAACGCCCCCGCGATCACGTGCCGCGCGGGGCCAGGGCCTCCCAGCGGAGTGTGATCTCGCCCTGGCGCCACCGCCGGGGGCCGTCCGTCAGGGGCCAGCCCGCCGCGTGGAGTGCCTGGGCGCTGCGGATCCAGCGCTGCCGGGCGCTGAGCGCCGCGTAGGGGGCGGCCGAGGCCCAGGCGCGGTCGAAGTCGCGGAGGAAGGCGTGCACCGGCTCGCCCGGCACATTGCGGTGGATGAGCGCCTTGGGGAGCCGTTCGGCCAGGTCGGAGGGGCGGTCCAGGGACCCGAGCCGGGCGGCGAAGGTCACCGTACGGGGGCCCGCCGGGCCGAGCGCGACCCAGACGTGCCGCCGCCCGACCTCGTCGCAGGTGCCCTCCACCAGCACGCCGTCCGGCGCCAGCCGCGCGCACAGCCGTCGCCAGACGTCGGCGACCTCGTCCTCGTCGTACTGGCGCAGCACATTGGCCGCCCGTATGAGCACGGGCCGCACGCCGCCCGGCAGGGGCACCTCGAACCCGCCGTGCGCGAAGGCGAGCCCGTCCCGCTCGTACGGCCGCGCGGCGGCGACCCGCGCCGGGTCGATCTCCACCCCGACCACGCGGGCGCCGGGCCGTACGGTGCGCAGCCGCTGCAGCAGTTCCACGGCGGTCCAGGGCGCGGCCCCGTAGCCGAGGTCGACGGCCACCGCCGGCTCGGCGCGCCGCAGCACGGGCCCGTGGGCGGCGGCGATCCAGCGGTCCATGCGGCGCAGCCGGTTGGGGTTGGTGGTCCCGCGCGTGGCGGATCCGATGGGGCGGATCGGCGGCGGCACACGGGCATACATGGGCAGCACCCTATGCGGTGCGTGGGCGGATTCTGACCGCGCGTCGCCGCCTCCGGACGCCCCCCGAGCGCCCTCGGACGCCCCCGAAGCGCCTTCGGATGCCCTCGAACGGTCACACTTTGGCAAAACGGAAATGGAACGAAGTCTTCCGGTGTTGACGGCTGGCAGGGGAAGCTCGCCCCGAAGAAGGAGGTATCGCGCGGTGAGCCAGCACGCGTCCCGGCTCGGCGGCCTGCGTGGCCGCGCCCATACGCCCTTCGGCGGCCCGCCCCACCAGCGTCTTCGGCGCATCCCACGGCGTCCACGCCGCATCGCGATGCTCAGCGTGCACACCTCGCCGCTGCATCAGCCGGGCACCGGCGACGCGGGCGGGATGAACGTCTACATCGTCGAGCTGGCCCGCCGCCTCGCCGCCATCGACATCGAGGTGGAGATCTTCACGCGGGCCACCACCGGCACCCTCCCCCCGACCGTCGAGCTGACGCCCGGCGTGCTCGTACGGCATGTGGACGCGGGCCCGTACGAGGGGCTGGCCAAGGAGGAGCTGCCCGCGCAGCTGTGCGCGTTCACCCACGGGGTGATGCAGGCGTGGGCCGGGCACCGGCCCGGCTACTACGACCTCGTCCACTCCCACTACTGGCTCTCCGGCCACGTCGGCTGGCTGGCCGCCGAGCGGTGGGGAGTGCCGCTGGTGCACGCCATGCACACCATGGCCAAGGTCAAGAACGCCGCCCTCGCCACCGGCGACACCCCCGAACCGGCCGCCCGCGTCATCGGCGAGCAGCAGATCGTCAGCGCCGCCGACCGGCTGATCGCGAACACCGCCGAGGAGGCGGAGGAGCTGGTGCGCCACTACGACGCGGACCGCGACCTGACCGCCGTCGTCCACCCCGGGGTGAACCTGGACCGGTTCCGCCCCGCCGACGGCCGCGCCGCCGCCCGGGCCCGGCTCGGGCTGCCGCCCGACGCGCTGATACCCCTCTTCGCGGGCCGCATACAGCCGCTCAAGGCCCCGGACATCCTGCTGCACGCGGTCGCCCACCTCCTGGAGGAGCAGCCGTCGCTGCGCGAGCGGATCGTCGTCCCCGTGGTCGGCGGCCCGAGCGGCACCGGCCTCGCGAAGCCCGAGCGGCTGCACAAGCTCGCGGCGCGCCTGGGCATCGGCGACGTCGTCCGCTTCCAGCCGCCGGTCGCGCAGGACCAGCTGGCGGACTGGTACCGGGCGGCCTCGGTGCTGGTAATGCCGTCGTACAGCGAGTCGTTCGGCCTGGTCGCGGTCGAGGCCCAGGCCTGCGGCACCCCGGTCGTCGCGGCCTCGGTGGGCGGCCTTCCGGTGGCGGTACGGGACGGCGTCAGCGGCACCCTGGTCGACGGCCACAACCCCGCCGACTACGCCCGCGCCCTGCGCCCCTTCGCGGACGACCCGGGCCGGGCGACCCGGATGGGCGCGGCCGCCGCCCGCCACGCCCAGTCCTTCGGCTGGGACACGGCCGCGGCCGCCACGGCGGAGGTGTACACGGACGCGATGCGGGACCGGCGAGGCCTTCGATCGGCCCATGGCTGACACTGTGGTGTACACGGACGCGATGCGGGACCGGCGTCACCTACGATCGGCTCATGGCTGACACCACCTCCCAGGCCGACTCCCACACCGTCATCGAGCGGACGCTGAACGACGCCGAGCTGGAGTGGGAGAGCCCGGAGGCGGGCACGTACGTCGTCAAGCTCCCCGGCACCCGCAAGCTGTCGACGACCTGCTCCCTGCGGGTCGGCCGCCACTCGCTCTCGATCAACGCCTTCGTCGTCCGCCACCCGGACGAGAACCACGAGGCCGTGCACCGCTGGCTGCTGGAGCGCAACACCCGCCTGTACGGGGTGAGTTACGCGATCGACCAGCTCGGCGACATCTACCTGGTCGGCCGCCTCCCGCTCGCCTCCGTCACCCCGGAGGAGCTGGACCGCCTGCTGGGCACGGTGCTGGAGAACGCGGACGGCAGCTTCAACACCCTGCTGGAGATGGGCTTCGCGACCGCCATCCGCAAGGAGTACGCCTGGCGGACGTCGCGCGGCGAGTCCACCCGCAACCTCGAAGCATTCACCAACCTGACCCGCGACGTCACCCCCGAGTAGGGGTGGCTCCGCCTCAACTCGACCGGCTGCCCCGGCTCCTGACGGCATGCCCGCTGTGCACCCGCTGACCTGGGCGTTGTAGCGTCGATCATGAACGACCTGTCCGTCGCCGGGGGAAGAGGCACCATGGATTCGCACGTCACGTACGACGCTTTGGCCGATGTGTACGACCTGATGTACCCGATCGCGTCGCCCGATATAGCCGACACCGTCGACTTCATCGCGAAGCTCAGCCCCGACTCGGGGCGGGTACTGGAACTCGGGGTGGGGAACGGCCGCATCGCGCTCCCCCTCGCGGAGCGGGGCCTGACCGTTCACGGCATCGACGGCTCCGAGCAGATGCTCGCCAAGCTCGCGGAGCGGGACGCGGACGGGAAGGTCGTCACCACCGCGGGCGACTTCACCGCGATCACCACCGGCGAGACGTACGACACCGTCTTCATCGCGCTCAACACCTTCTTCGCGCCGACCTCGGCCGATCAGCAGGTCGAGTGCCTGCGCCGGATGCGCGAGCAGCTGGCCGAGGGCGGCCGGGTGGTCATCGAGGCCTTCGACCCCCTCCCGTACCACCAGCAGGAGGGGGAGAAGACCAGCACGCGCTACCTCTCCCCCCGGTCGGTCATGATCGACAGCACCCATGTGATGCGTGACCGGCAGCTGATCCTGGTCATTCACACGGTGGTGGACGGCGGCGAGCCGCGCCCGACCCAGGAACTCATCCGGTACGCGTGGCCGTCCGAGATCGACATGATGGCCCGGCTGGCCGGGCTGCGCCTGGTGGACCGTTTCGGCGGCTGGAAGGGCGAGCCGTACGGCCCGCAGAGCCAGCGCCACGTATCGGTGTACGAGGCGGCCGGGGACGACGCGCCCGATGGCCAGGGCGACCGGCACGGATCCGTGTGACCGCGCGCATGGCGGAGCAGACCGATGCCGCGCTCCTGCGGCTGGCCGACGTCAGCCGCTCCTACGGGGACCGGGAGGTGCTGCGTTCGGTCACCCTGGACGTCGCACCCGGGGAGTGCGTGGTGCTCATGGGGGACAACGGTTCGGGCAAGTCGACCCTGCTGCGGCTGGCCGCCGGGCGGGAACGGCCGACCTCGGGTGAGGTGCTGTTCGACGGTGTGCCGATCGACGAGGACGACGCCGTGACGCGTGCCCGCGTCGCCACGGTCATGGACCCCGGCGCGCACTACCCCGATCTGACCGTGCGCGAGCACCTGATGCTGGTGGCGCTCGCCCACGGGCTCGGCGACGAGGCCGAGGACGCGGTCCAGGCGGTGCTGGAAGACCACCGCCTCGACGGGCACGGAGACGTGGTGCCCTCGGCGCTGTCGTCGGGGCAGACCCAGGCGCTGCTGCTGGCGGCCGCCTTCGTACGCCCCCATGACCTGCTCGTCCTGGACGAACCCGAACAGCGGCTGGACGCGCACGCGCGGCAGGAGCTGGCCGCGCGGCTGGCCGACCACCGGGACCGTGGCACCGCCGTCCTGCTGGCCACGCACCACGGTGCGCTGGCCGAGGTCGCCGACCGGGTGCTCACGCTCGACGGCGGAGTGCCGGTCACCGCACCGCCGGACCAGCCGTCGGGACGTGGCTCCCGATGAGCCCCGGGCCGACGCGGACGACGACCGCCGACGCGGCGGAGGGGCAGGGGACTTACGACACCTCCGCCGAGACGCTGGCCTATCTGCGCGCCCTGCGCAGCGACTACCGGCGGGAGAAGCGCAAGAGCGGGGCGTTCACGCTCTACGCCATCGCCCTGCTCGGGGCGGCATGGGGGATACCCCTGCTCATCTCGGCCGCACGGGTCGGCCGCGCGGGCGGGCACCACGGCGCCCTCGCCACGCACGTCCTGAGCAGCCTGCCCCTGACCGCACCGATCGTGGTGGCGCTGATCGTGCTGCTGATGGCGCGCGGCGCCGTTTGGCGCGGGCCGGTGCTCCTCGACCTGCCGACCGTCTCGTGGCTGCTGCCCGCGCCGTTGTCGCGCGCGCCTCTGCTGCTGCCCCGGCTGATGTCGTCCGCCCTGGTGGCGGGGGCGGCGGGGGCGGTCGCGGGCGGTGTCCTCGGCTTCCTGGTGTACGCCTCGGGCGCGGGCTCCTGGCCCGTGGCGACCGGGGCCGGGGCGTGGGCCGGGGCGGTGGCCGCGCTGACCGGCACCGCGGCGGGCGCCGCCGTGGAGCGCCGGGACCGGCTGATGGCGCGCCACGGCGCCCGGATCTTCGGCGCGGCCGGGGTGGCCGTCGCCCTCCTGGCCGCCGTCGCGGCGGTGTCGGCGGCTCAGGGGCGGTACCCCTCGTGGCTCGGCGCCGCTTACCTGTGGTCGGGGCCGTGGGGGTGGGCCGCGCAGCCACTCGTGAAGGCCGCGGGCGGACCGGCCCCCGGCTGGGCGGTGGCCGCCGCGCTGTCGGCCGTCTTCGTCGTGGTGGCGCTGGTGTACGCGCGCCGGGAAGCGGCGGCCATCCCGCAGCGGGCCCTGCGGCTGCGGGCCACCGTCGCCTCGCAGCTCGGCGCGTCACTGTTCGCACTGGACCTGCGGCAGGCTAAGGCGGGGCTCCCGGCGCTGCGGGAGCGCGGTTCGCGTCCCGCTCTGCGGCTGCCGATGCCGCGCCGCCGCTGGCTCGTCGTCCCCTGGCGTGACGCGACCGGGCTGCTGCGCACCCCCGGGCGGCTGGGCTGGGCGGCGCTGTGGACCGCCACCGCCGTGGCGCTGACCGCCATGGCCCCCGAGCTGCGGGAACGGGCCCAGGCCGTCGCCGCCGTCGGGGCGCTGCTGGCGGGCTACCTCGCCGCGGCCCAGCTGACCGAGCCCGCGCGGCGGGAGAGCGATGATGTCCGCCGGTCCGCGAACCTGCCCTACCCGGCCCGGTCCCTCGCCCTGTGGCACGCGCTCGTGCCCGGCCTCCTGCTGCTCGCCGGAACGGCCGTGGGCGGCGTGGCCGCCGCGCTCGGCGGCTGGTACCGGCCCGGGCTCGTGCTGCTCGTCGTCTGCGCCCCGGCGCTGGTGGCGGCGGCGCTGGTCAGCTCGTACCGGGGGACCGTCCCACTGCACATCCTGATCGGGTCCGAGACCCCGATGGGCAACACGGGGGCGATGCAGGCCGCCGTCTGGTACCTGCGGGGGCCGCTCGCCGCCCTGGTGCTGACGGCCCCGGTGCTGGTGCGGACCACCCACAGCGGCGCCCTCCACCCGCTGCAGCTCGGGTGGCCACTGCTGGTCGCCGCCGCGGGCGTGTGGTGGGTCCGCAGGACGGCCCACCGGCTGTACGCGGGCTGAGAACCGGTGGCCGACGACGCGGCCACCGGCGAGTTGAGACATCAGAAGATCTACGGGGGTTGGTCGAGCATGCCGGAATGGGATCCGCTTCTGCGGCGGCTGGGGCTGGGGGCGCTGGAGGACGTCGGTGACGGGGCGTCCCGGGCCGGTCGTAATGACAATCGCGTGGGGGTGACGAGCACCGGCCAGCCGGTGTTCATCAAACGCCTCGATCCCGCGCAGCCCGACGCGGTCGCGCGGTTCCGCAGGCTGGTGCGGTTCGAGCGGCACGCCCCCGTGAGCGGGCCACTGACGGCGCCGCCCTGTCTGGGCTGGGACGAGGACGGGCTGATCGTCGTCTTCGCGTGGCTGAGGGACGCGCGGTCCGGCTCCGACCTGGCCAAGGAGGAGGCGTTCGACGACGACCTCGCCCACCTGGCGGGCCGGGCCGTGGGCGCCCTGCACTCCCTGCCCCTGACGGACCCTCCGCCCTCGGATCCGCCCTCGGATCCGGCTACGGAGGACCAGCCGCTGCTGCCGCCGCTGGACTTCTTCGATGCGCTGCCCCTCACCTACCACACCCAGGCCAGCGGAGCCTCCCTCGAAGCGTGGGGGCTGCTGCAGAACGACGCCGAGCTGATCGCGGGACTGCGGGAACTGCGCCGGGAGGAAGCCGCGGCCGAACACCGTCCGGCCCACTGCGATCTGCGGCTCGATCAGTTCCTCCGGCAAGGGGACGCGCTTCATCTGTGCGACTGGGAGGAGTTCCGGCCCGCCGCCGACCCGGCCCGGGACATCGGCGGCTTCGTCGGGGAGTGGCTGCACCGCGCCGTACTGGACATCCCGTCCCAGGACCCGGCCATCGCGGGTCCGGCGCCGCAACTGTCCCACCGGGACGTGGTGGAGCGGGGCGTGCGGGAGCTGGAGCGGCTGCGGACCAGGAACGTCGCCTTCTGGAAGGGCTACCGAGAGGAAGCCGGGGCCGTCGACCCCGGACTCCCGGCGCGGGCCACGGCGTTCGCGGGCTGGCATCTGGTGGACCGGATGTTCGCGGCGGCGGAGCAGCGCCCCAAACTGACGGCCCTTGACCGGGCCGCCGCCGGAATCGGCCGGACCGCCGTCCTGCGGCCCGCCAGGTTCGCGGCCACCCTCGGACTGGAGGACTGAGCATGACGACCGACACCGCCTCCACCGAGAGCGCACTGGACACGGGCACGGACCCGGGCCTGGCCGCCGTCCTCGACGCGGTGACCCTGTCACCGGACGGTCTGCGCGCGGACGTCGCGGGCCGGTCGCTGAGCGCGGACACCGGCCGACGGCTTCGCCAAGAACTCATCGGCGCCGTCTACGAGACGTTCCATGTGGGCCATGTGTTCGACGAGGAGCGCCCGCGCTCGTTCCGCGACGCCCGCCTTGAGGAGCGGCTGGCCGCGTGCACACCGCACACCACCACCCCCGTACCCGCCGTCCCGTACCGGCCCGGGGACGACGGCACCAAGGACTCCCGTATCGCCGTCGTGCGGGGCATCCGGCTACGGCTGCCGGACGATGTCGCGTACGCCGACGACGGCACGGTGCGGCTGCCCGCCGCCCGGCCCGGTCTGTCGCCCGGGTTCTTCCTGGTGGACGGCTCGCGCGGAACGGTCGAGCCCGGCCCGGTACTGCGGGTCTACCTCCACCTGGACGACCCCGACGAGGCCGAACGGCTGTGGGGCGCGACGCTGCGGCACCTCGAAGACGCCGCCGTGCGCTACCGGGCCAAGGTGACGTCCTCACCGCGGCTCTTCCCGCGCCGGGACGGCCTGGTGGTGTACCTCGGCCACGGAGCCAGGGGCGTCCTCCCCGGTCTGGTGGCGGCGGTACGGCAGCCCGCGAAGGCCGGACGGTCCGATCTGGCCTCCTCGTTCGCGAAGAACCTCGCACCGGGCGTGGCCATCGCCTGGGAGCCACGGGACGAACGCCCGGGCCGCCAGGGGATGAGCTTCGGCCAGCACCGTGCCGCCGCCGTCGTGGACGCGCTGTTCGACGCGGTGGAGAGCGCGGCGGAGAGCGCGGCGAAGGACACCTCTCCCGGTGAATTCCTGGTGCGTCGGCTGAAAGAGGCCAACGTGGACCCGGCCGCCGTGTACCGCAATGTGGACTCTCCGGATATCCGAATGTGACTGGCGTAAATGATCAAGAGGTGATCTAATTCTTTCCGTCAGGGGAGCCGCCCATCCAATGAGTTGAGCGGTTCTCAGGCGTGCTTTTCTAACGAGGGGAAAATCATGGAGTCTGCAGAGCTGATCGAGGGTTACGCGGCCTACACCACGCCCGAGGAGCTGAACGCCTCGGAGTCGACCGACGCACCGGCCATCACGACCACGGTGACCTCGTCGGAGATCTGCGTCACCCTCACGGCTGGCCTCAGCTGCTGATCCTGGCGCACTGACGCCGATCCAGGCATCGGTATCCTCCCGGGCCGGGAATTCCGGAGCCCGGCCCGGGAAGGTTTCTCTTACCCCGTGCACCGCTGGGACGAATTACCGCACATGTCATCGGACGCGTTTTTCCGCTACGCCTTGCCCAATGGGCTACGGGTCGTTCTCTGTCACCGGCCGCTCACCCCGCTCACGGCCGTCAGCGTGCATTATGGTGTCGGATTCCGTTCGGAACCGGCGGGCCGCGGCGGTTTCGCCCATCTCTTCGAGCACTTGATGTTCCAGGGCAGCGCGAATGTGGCGCGCTCGGAACATATCCGCATCGTGCAGAGTTCCGGCGGCGCGGCCAATGCCTCGACGCGGCAGGACTACACGGAGTACTACCAGATCGCCCCGGCCTCGGCCCTGGAGCGACTGCTGTTCCTCGAAGCGGACCGCATGCGCGCCCCGCGCTTCACCGAGGAGGCGCTGGCCACCCAGACAGCGGTGGTCAAGGAGGAGATCCGGCTCCATGTGCACGACCGTGCCTATGGCGGCTTTCCCTGGACGGTCCTGCCCGCGGCGCTCTACCGGAAGTTCTCCAACGCCCACAACGGATACGGCGAGTTCAGCGACCTCGGCCAGGCCACCGCGGACGACTGCGCCGCCTTCTTCGACGCCTACTACACCCCGTGCAACGCGGTGCTCACGATCGCCGGAGCCATCGACCCCGAGCACACCCGCGCCCTGGTGGACCGTCACTTCGGCGACATACCGCCGCGCCCGGCGGCCGCTCCCCAGGACCTCGCGGAGCCGCGTCCGGCGGAGACCGTCCACCACGAGCACACCGACCGGCACGCTCCGCTGCCCGCCACCGCGCTGGGCCACCGGCTCCCCGGCACCGCCACGGACCCGGACCGGGACGGCTATCTGTCCCACCTGGTGCTGGCACACCTCCTGGCCGGTGACGGCCCGCTGGGCCTGCGGCACCGCGCCCACGCGGCGGGAGCCCGGCTCACCGCGGTCGCCGCGCAGTGCGGCTTCTTCGGTCCGTTCGACGCCAGGGACCCCGATACGTTCGTGATCACCGCGCGCCATCCCGAGCGTTCGCACCAGCTGCTCCCGGTCCTGACGCGCGGCGCGCTGGACGCCCTGGCCGCCGACGGCACGCCGCGCGGCGAACTGGCGGACGCGACGGGCCGACTCGCCGCGCGGTGGCGCCGTACCCACGACAACCTGCTCGCCCGTACCCGGGCGCTCGGCGCGTACCAGCTGCTGCACGACGACCCCGCGCTCGTGGACACCGTCCCCGAGCGGCTGCGGGCGCTCGCTCCCGAAGCGATCCGGGGCGCGGCGGCGGACCTGGCTGGGAGCGCTCCGGCGCTGCTCACCGTACGTCCCGGAAAGGCGGCGACCCCGGCATGAGCGGCGACCCCGGTATGAGCGGCGACCCCGGTATGAGCGGCAACCCCGGCATGAGCGGCGACCCCGGTATGAGCGGCGACCCCGGCATGAGCGGCAACCCCGGCATGAGCGGCAACCCCGGTATGACGGACGCACAGCCGATGCTGATGCCGTCCGGCGCCTATCGGCGGGCGGAGGAGATAGCGGACGGCGGCGGGGGCCCTCGGCCGCTCCCGCCGTTCGGGGCCCCCGACGCGCTGTCCTTCCCCCGGACCGTCGAACGGCGTCCGCGCGGGGGACCCAGGATCGTCACCGTCCCCGTCTCCGGCGCGTCGACGGTCGAGGTGCGGGTCCAGCTCCCCTTCGTGGCCTCCGGCCCCGAGGAGACGGCGGTGGCCGAGTTGCTGTCCGCCGTCCTCTTCGCGGGGACGGCGCGGCTGGGGGACCGGGAGGTCTCCTGGGACACGGCACTCGCCACCGGCCGGTTCCAGACCGCGCGGACCACGGAGTGGCTGATCCTGGCGGGCCACTGCGAGGCGGCCGAGATGCCCGCGCTCCTCGGCCTGCTCGCCGAGCGGCTGCGCCGTCCGCACTACGCGGAGGAGCGGGTACGGCAGGAAGTGCGGCGGATCGCCGAGGCGGCCGGGATCCTCCGGGCCCAGCCGCGCCGGACCGTCCTGCGTGCGCTCAACCAGGGCCGGTACGGGCGGCTGGGCTGTTTCGAGGAACTGCCGTCCGCCGACGTGGTGCACCGGCTCACCGCACAGGACGTGCGTAAGGCTCATGAACGGATCCTGGTCCCGGACCGGGCCGATGTGCTGGTCGTGGGGGACGTCGAGGGTGACACCGAGGGCGAGGCCGCCGCCGACGCCGTACAGCGGGCGCTCGCGGACTGGTCCGGCCGCCCGGCCGCGCCACCCCGTGCCCCTGCCCCGGCGGACCGTCCGGAGCGCCGGGTTCTCGTCGACCGGCCCGACGCGGTGCAGGCGCATATCGCGATGTCCCTGCCCGCCCTCGGCCCGCAGGACCCCCGCTACCCCGCACAGGCGGTGGCGAACGCGGTGTTCGGCGGGTACTTCTCGTCCCGGCTCGTGACGGACATCAGGGAACGGGAAGGGCTCACGTACCACGCCCAGTCGCGCTTCGAACGGACCCTCGGCGAGATGTCGATCGTGGTGGAGGCCGTCTGCGCCACCGCCGCCGCCGAGCAGGTGGTCGCCCGGACCGAGGCGGCCATGCGGCGCATGATCACCGAACCTCCGGACGAGCGCGAGGTCGACAGCGCGCGACGCTTCCTCAGTGGCTCGCTCCTCATGGCGACCGCGTCCCAGTCGGACCTCGCCAACCTCATCTCCTCGCTGAGCTGCTGGGGAATCGACCTCGACTGGATCGAGAGCTATCCGCGCGCCCTGCTGGAGGTCACCCCGGCCGATGTCGCGGCCGTCGCGGCGGAGATCTTCGGCGCCGGTCCGTCGCACGGCGTCGTCGTGGGTGACGTGGAGGCCCTGTCCCGCCCGCTGGCCCCCTTCGGATACCGCCCGACACCCCGTACCCCCGCCCCTGAGGGAGAAGAGCTGTGACCGTCGGCTCCACCGGCCCCGCCCCGGTCGCCATACCGCGCTTCGGCGCCGACCGGCTGCTGCTCGTCTGCACCGGAGCGGTGCACGTCGCCCTGTTGCCGACATGGGCCACCTGGCTGCGCGCCTCGTACCCCGCGCTCGACGTACGGACGGTGATCACCCGGAGCGCCGAGCGCTTCGTCTCCCGTGCCGCGCTCACCGCCATCGGAGGAGGCGAGGTACTGCTCGACGCCTGGCCCGACGGGCCGCAGCCGGGGGCGCTCCACGTCGAACTCGCCGAGTGGGCCGACGCGGTGGCGGTGTACCCGGCGACCATGAACTTCGTCAGCCGCTTCGCCCTGGGCATCACGGACACGCCCGTGACCCTCGCCCTCCAGTGCACCCGCGCGCCCGTCGCCATCGCCCCGGCGCTGCCGCCGGGCGGTCAGGACAGCGACGCGTACCAGGGGCATCTGGCGACGCTGGAGACCCGCAGGAGCGTCACAGTCATCCCGCCCGTGCCGGGACGCAGCGTCACCACCGGGCGGGAGGACGGCGCCGCGCCACCACCGCTGCCGGTGGTGTTGGAGCGCCTGGAACGGAAGCGGGCGGAGCTGGAGGGCACGAACGCGTGAGTGAGGAGCCCGGGGCGGCCGGGGCCCGCGAGTACGGCACCCGGCAGCTGCGTACCCGCATCACGTCGCGGGAGGACGGCCGCTTCCGGTGGAGCAGGGAGCGGCTGGTGGCGGGCCCCGTTCCGGACGCTGCTCCCGTCGCACCCGAAGTGGGCCCGTACGTGCTGCTCGGCACCCGGAGCGGGCACACCGTCGACTACGTCGCTCCCGCCGACCGGTCTCTGGCGCACACCGTCTGGCCGCCCGGCCAGGGCCCCGTAGCACCGGAACCGGCCACGGCCGCCATGCGTGCCGCCGGTCGTGCTCTGCGCGATCTCGCCGCGAGCCGCCCCGCGTTCCCGGGCGTCTCGGGAGCGCCCCCGGCCCTGTCGCGCCTGGTCCACTGGCTGCGGGCGGGCGGAGACGGGGAAGGTTCGGCCCGGCTGCACGCGCTGTGCGCTTCCCGGCTGGGTGCGTCACGCCTGGACGTGCTGCGCGAGTGGTGCCGGGAGCTGACCGAACCGCACCGGCGGCCGGTGCTGCTGCACGGTGAGCCGTCGCTCGGCCTGGTCGTGCCGGTGTCGGTGCCGGTGCCGGTGCCGGACCCGGACGGGCCTGGTTCGGGGCCCGGCGCCGTGTTGCTGACGGGGGAGACGCTGTCCCTGGGGCCGTGGGAGTTCGACCCGGGCTGGCTCATCGGTGAGCTGGCCGAGATGGCGGACATCGGGCGCCGTCACGTTCCGGCCGGGCGGCGGACGGAGCTGCCGCCCTTCGACGCCATGGCGGCGGCCCTGCTGGAGGCGCGCGACGACGCGCCGGACCTCGCCCTTCTGGGCCGGGTCGCCACGCTCAGGCGTCTCGCGCACGTGGTCGACTTCGCCACGTATGTGGGCTGGAACCCGGGCGTCGGCGCGTATGTGGAGGCGCTGGCGGACCTGGTGGACGGGGAAGGGCGACCGGCGCTGGTGTCGACGGGCCTCGCGACGGAACGCCCCTGACCGGCTCTCCGCCCCTCTCACGCCCTCCCACGCCCTCCCACCCCCTTCCGCACCCGCCGACCCCATGGCATGCTCACGCCGTCGCTCATCTGAACGGCGTTCACATCCATGGAAGGTGTGGGCCTCATGGACAGGGAAATCGACAGACGCCCGGCTCTCGGCAGACGCACGGCTCTCGGCAGACGCACGGTTCTCGGCGCGGCGGCGGGCACCGCGGTGGGGCTGCTGAGCACGACCCCCGCCGCGGCGGCCGGACAACCACCGGACCTCTGGCGCGAGTTCCGCGCCGACCCGTACCGCCACCCCCAGATCCCCTACGTCGGCCGCGCCGGATTCCTCGGCGGGCGCGCGGAGCTGCCCCGCTACCCCGTCGCCGCCGACGTACGGCGTTACGGCGCCCGCCCCGACGGCTCGGCCGACGCCGCCCCCGCCATCAACCGCGCCATCGAGGCCGTCGGACGGCGCGGCGGGGGCACGGTCGTCGTGCCGCCCGGGACGTACCGCGTCGACGGCGTCATCCGCATCGGCTACGACAACGTCGTGCTGCGCGGCGCGGGCAGCGGGCGGACCACGCTGCACGCGACCCGCCACCTCACCGAGCTGATCGGGCCGTACGGCAGCCGGTACGGCGGCACCAAGTCGTCCTGGTCCTGGGCCGGTGGCCTCATCTGGGTGTGCCCGGAGGCCCGCTGGCGTTCCCTCACCGCCGCGATCCGCGCCCAGGCGTGGCCGTTCGAGGGCTGGACCGGCAACCGGCGCGACGAGTGGCGCACGCTGGCCGCCGTCGACCGCCCCGCCCGGCGCGGCGACCGGACCGTGCCCGTCGCGAGCACCGCCGCCCTCCGCCGTGGCGACCGGGTGCTGTTCCAGCTCGCGGACGACGGCGCGCACACCCTGCTCCAGCACATGGCCGGGGACGTCGAGGGCGCCGCCGCGTACCCCTGGGCCGACAAGACCAAGCTGACCTCGTACGTCCCGTACGAATGGCCGTGCCGCATCACCGCCGTCGACCGGCGCCGCCGCCGGGTGACCCTGGACCGCCCGCTGCCGCTCGACGCCCGGCCCGCGTGGAAGCCGAGGTTCACCACCCTGGTCCGCCCGGTGACCGGCGCGGGAGTCGAAGGCCTGACCCTTCGCGTGGACGAGACTCCCCAAGCCCCCCACCTGCTCGACAAGGGCTACAACGGCGTCGCGCTGCAATGCGCGTGGGACTGCTGGGTCGACGATGTGACCGTCCACAACGCCGACAACGGCTTCCTGCTCGTCGCCGCGAAGGCCTGCACCCTGCGCCGGGTCACCGTCTCGGGGCGCGGCAGCCACCATCCGTACTGCTGCCGCGAGGGCTCGCACGACAACCTGGTCGAGGACTTCGTCCTCGCGCGCCGCACCGTGCCCGCGCCCGCCGGGACGCAGCTGCACGGCATCAACGTCGAGGGCCTGTCCAGCTACAACGTCTGGTCACGCGGCCACATGGAGATGGGCACCTTCGACACCCACCGCGGGATGCCGTTCGCCAATGTCCGCACCGAGATCACCGTCGACAACACCGGCTCCCACGGCGGCGACGCGGTCGCGGGCCCGCTGTACGGCGCCCGGTTCACCCACTGGAACGTCACCGTCACCAATCAGCGCGCGGGCTGCGTCAGGATCGACGGCATCGCCCCGTACAGCGCGACGGTCGGCATCAGCGAGGTCCGCGACTTCGGCCAGACCGACGTACCGGACTTCCCCGGCCCCCTCCACACCCGCCTGGAGTCCTACGCCCACCCCGAGTCCGTCCGCCCCCGCAACCTGTACGAGGCGCAGCGCGCCCTGCGGTGACGGTGACGGTGCTGACGTACGGGCGCGGTGCGCGGACCCCCGCGCTGCGCACCGCGCCCGTACGCCCCCGCAGGTCAGCCCGCCACCCGCGCGCGCTCCATCCCCACCGCTTCCCCCGTCTCCGGTACGTCCGCCTCCGGTACGCCCGTCTCCGGTACGCCCGCCTCCGGTACGCCCGCCTCCGGTACGTCGTCGTCCCCGAGCCGCCGCCCCAGCACCGCGTAACCGATCGCGGCCACCGTGCCCACCACCGCGCTCGCCGCCCACAGCGTGGGTGCCCCGTAGCTGTCGATCACGGCGCCGCCCGCCAGCGGCGCGGTCAGCGAGGCGAGCGACCACGCCAGCACGTACATCCCCTGGTAGCGGCCGCGCCCGTGGACCGGTGAGAGCCGGGCCACCAGCCCCATCTGGGTCGGCGAGCTGATGATCTCGCCGAGCGTCCAGACGGCCACGGCCAGCGCGTACATCCCCACCGACCCGGCGAAGGCGGTCAGCCCGAAGCCGTACCCGGTCAGCAGCGCGGCGACGACCAGCAGCCGCGCCGGGTCCCGGTGCTCGATGAACCGCGTGACCGGGAGCTGGAGGAACACGATCAGCACCCCGTTGGTCGCGATCGCGAGCCCGAAGTCCGTGCTGGACAGCCCGTCCTCGCCCATCGCGACCGGCAGCGCCACGTAGCCCTGCTGGAAGAGGGTCGCGAGCAGGTACGTCAGCGAGACCAGGGTCATGAACCGCCGGTCGCGCAGCACCGTCCCGAGCCCGACCGCCCCCTTCCCGTTCTCCCCACGCCCCGCGCTCTCCCCCTCCGGGCGGGACTCCGGCAGCTTGACGAAGACGATCAGCGCGCACAGCAGCGTCATCCCCGCGTCGGCGAGGAACAGCGTCAGATAGCCGTTCCGGGCGATCAGCCCCGCCGCCATCGCCGAGAACGCGAACCCCAGGTTGATCGCCCAGTAGTTGAGCGAGAAGGCGCGCACCCGGTCCTCGGGGGCGACGATGTCGGCCATCATCGCCTGCACCGCGGGCCGCGACGCGTTGGTGGCCATGCCCACCAGGAAGGCCATGACCGCGATCGCCACCGGATGCTGCACGAAGCCGAGCACGGCCACCGTGACCGCCGTCGACACCTGCGCCACCAGCAGCGTCGGCCGCCGCCCGAGCCGGTCGGTGAGCACCCCCGCGACCACCGCCGACACCACCCCGCCCAGCCCGTGCAGCGCTCCGACCAGCCCGGCGAACGTCGCCGAGTAGCCGCGCTCCACCGTCAGGTACATGGCAAGAAAGGTGGCCACGAACCCGCCCAGCCGGTTCACCAGCGTGGAGGTCCACAACCACCAGAACGCCCGGGGCAACCCCGAAACGCTCTCCTTCGCAGCCAATCTCCACCGGACGACGGACATCGCGAACCCCCCACGGATGAGCACCCCCATGTAAGAGGCGCTGACAGCCCTCGCAACTTACGACCCCACGCCCCCCACCGCCACTCAATTGACCAGGTCCGTCAACCGACCGCCCCGAACCCGTCCAGTAGGCTCGACCGCATGGCCGACGCACCGTACAAGCTGATCCTCCTCCGCCACGGCGAGAGCGAGTGGAACGCGAAGAACCTGTTCACCGGCTGGGTGGACGTGAACCTCAACGAAAAGGGCGAGAAGGAGGCAGTCCGCGGCGGTGAGCTGCTGAGCGACGCCGGCCTGCTCCCCGACGTGGTCCACACCTCCGTCCAGAAGCGCGCGATCCGCACCGCGCAGCTCGCCCTGGAGGCCGCCGACCGCCACTGGATCCCGGTCGCCCGCAGCTGGCGCCTCAACGAGCGCCACTACGGCGCCCTCCAGGGCAAGGACAAGGCCCAGACCCTCGCCGAGTTCGGCGAGGACCAGTTCATGCTGTGGCGCCGCTCCTACGACACCCCGCCGCCCCCGCTCGAGGACGGCGCCGAGTGGTCCCAGAGCGCCGACCCGCGCTACGCCACCATCCCCCCGGAGCTGCGCCCCCGCACCGAGTGCCTCAAGGACGTCGTCGTCCGCATGCTCCCGTACTGGTACGACGCCATCGTCCCGGACCTCCTGAGCGGCCGCACCGTCCTCGTCGCCGCCCACGGCAACTCCCTGCGCGCCCTGGTCAAGCACCTGGACGGCGTCTCCGACGCCGACATCGCGGGCCTCAACATCCCCACCGGCATCCCGCTCTCCTACGAACTCGACGCCGACTTCCGCCCCCTCAACCCGGGCGGCACCTACCTCGACCCGGAGGCGGCGAAGGCCGCGATCGAGGCGGTAAAGAACCAGGGCAAGAAGAAGTAACCTTTGTGATCATGCCCCCGAACTGCGCGTATGGCGCGGATCGGGGGCATTTTCACGGCCTGGGCCCACTGTGGGCCCTCAGCACCTCGGGTCGGCTGCGGCCGCGTCCGACTGAGCGAAGTGCGCCGCTCGCCGGAGGGCGGCGATGGTCGGCCGCTCGTCGTTGGCTCGTGTGACGACGGCGATCTGAGGGGCTTCTCCCTCCAAGGGAACGAACCGTACGTCGGGGCGCGGATAGAAGTCGCGTGCCTCCTCGTGTGCGAGCGCGATGTATCCGCTGGTGGCGACGGCGGTCGGGATGACGGCCGGATGACGGACGAGTGGTGCGTTCGGCCCCGGCTGGACGGCGGGTCCGAGCCATTCGCGCATCACCGGGCTCAGGGGCGGAGTCGCCAGCCATGGCCCGTCTGCGACGTCGTCCATGGTCAGCGAGGTGGCGTCGGCAAGCAGCGACCGGGCGGGCACCACCACGACGCGGGGTGACGACAGGACGACGTCGGACCGCAACCCTTCCATCGGACCGGCGTGCCACATGATCCCGGCGTCCACGGTGTGGTCGAGTACGGCGCTGAATTGCGTGGCCCAGTCCAGGTCGACGTAATCGATGCGCAGCCCGGGCACTTGAGCCCTCAGCGCCTCACGCAGGTCATCCCACCTCTGTGCCGCTCCGAATCCGAGCACCCCGAGGCGCAGCGTCCGCCCGTCCCGTTCCACGCCCTCGGACCTGGCGTGCTCGGCGAGCTGATCCACCGCGTCGAGCAGCACCCGGGCCTCGGCCACGAACCGCACACCCGCCGGGGTCGGGGTCACCCGTCGGCTGGTCCGCTCGAACAGCGCAGTCCCCACCTCGCGTTCGAGACGCCGGATGTACTGCCCGAAGGGCTGCTGCGAGATGTGGTGCCGTTGGGCCGCCCGCCCGAAATGCAGTTCCTCGGCCAGAGTCACCACGTAGCGCAGCAGGCGGATCTCCATCGAACCTCCACTTGATGCCACGCTCCGCTCAGCGCCATGAGGGATTGCGGGATCAGAACGCATTCGTTCGATGGTACTGGGCCCGCTCATGCAGGCCGGTGGCCGCCAGAGCCGACGGCAAGCTCGTCGCGCACCGGCAGGTGGCTCGGAACATCCAGCGCGTAGCCGGGCGGGCGCATGGTTCAGAACAATTTTGACTGATGATCCCGGCGGATCTACGTGATGTTCTGTTGTGGTCACCGCGAACTGAACTCAGCAGTGGGCGGCCATCGCTGTCTGCTGCAATCGACTTCTAGGGGGGAACGCGTGTTTCTTCGCAAGGCATTGATCACACTCGGGTGCGTGGCGGCGATCGGAATGGCGGGTGCGGGCACCGCATCGGCGTCCGCCCAGCACACGGAAACCACTGTCGGAGCGCAGGCGATCGTGGGTACGAACTTCAAGACCAAGGCCCAGTGCAACGCGATGGGTAGCTTCTTGTTCTACCTCGGTTCCCCACGCACCGACGGATGGGTTTGTAATCTGAACGAGAAGGGGCTGTATACGCTGCGCGTCTTCTGATTGATGCGGGGAGCCTGCTGGACGCTCGGCGCGTGACCTGAGCCCCCAGCGTGTGACCTGCGGAGCGGATGATGAACGGATCGTTCGCACCCCAAGGGAAGCGAATGATCCGTTCACCTTCGCTCGACGAACCAAGAGGATTTGAGCGTAGAGATGACCCTGTGGTTGCCGGTGCTGCTACTGGCAGGTCCCGTCCTCATCGGACTCGGCATCTGGGAGGCCGCGCACCGGAACCGCCTCCAACGTGAAGGGAACCGCACCGACGGCCTGGTGGTCCGCCACCACAAGACGAAGGGCCCGGGGAAGACGACCAACGACTTCGCGGTGGTCAACTTCGTTGATGCCCAGGGAAATCGGCACGAGTTCCAGGCCAACGTATCCGGGGTCGAGGGCCTGCCCGTCGGCCGTAATGCCCCAGTGATCTACCTGCCCGGCAACCCGAAGATCGCACGACTCGACCTCGCCTCAAAGCGACTGTGGAGCATTGTGCTTCCTCTCGGGATGGGCGTCACGTTCACGGCCGTCGCGATCTGGATGCTCTCCACAGGCCGTTGAGCCGGGTGTGCTTTGGGGCCCGCAGGGGCTACGCGGTGCCCGAGGCGCCGAGCCCGCCGTTCGGGTGAAGGTATCCGGCGCCGGGCAACGCCGGATATCCGGCTTGGCGGGGAGCTGGACATACTGTGCTAATGACTGCACAAAAGACAATTCCGCCCTTGATTCACCAGACCTGGAAAGACGCCGACCTCCCCCCGGCCTGGCAGACGTGGGCCGAGTCCTGGCGGGCGCACCACCCCGGTTGGGGGTATCGGCTGTGGACGGATGCGGATAATCGGGCCTTTCTTCAGGAGCACTATCCGTGGTTCCTGCCGGTCTACGACGGCTATCCCGAACCGATCATGCGGGCCGACGCGATCCGTTATTTTCTGCTCGACCATTTCGGCGGGCTCTACGTGGATCTGGATTTCGAGTGCCTGAAGCCGGTCTCCGAACTCCTCGACGGGCGCGAACTCGTCCTCGGGTGTGAACCCGAGGTGCATACGCGCCTGTTGCTGGCCCGGCAGCGCGGATTCGCGCGCATCGTCGGCAACGCGTTCATCGCGTCGCGGCCGGGGCATCCCTTCTGGGCGGCCCATGTGCACCGACGGCTGGTCGGGGCCCACAAGCTGCCGGGGACGCTCGATACGACCGGGCCGTTCTTCCTCACCAGGGCGGTCGACAGTGCGCCGGAGCCGGAGTCGATCACGGTGGTCGGCCCGGAGGTTCTGTATCCGGAGGTGAGCCCGTACGCGACGGAGCTGTTCGGTCCGCAGGAGGCCGACTACGGCCGTGCCTACGCCGTGCACCACTGGTCGGGCAGCTGGGCCTGCGACACGGCGAGCGCGCCGAGGGTCTCGGCGGGCAGGCGGTTGCCGTTCTGGGCGAGCCAGGAGCGGCAGCCGGTCGCGGACGGGCTGCTCAGTCTGGAGGCGCAGCGCAACCGCTGGGCGTCGGGGGCGGCGGCGCCGACCGTGTCCTGCCTGATGGTGACCAAGGACCGCTCGGCGACGGCACGCCGCGCGATCAGGTGCTTCACCGCCCAGACCTACCCGAACCTGGAGCTGGTCGTGCTGGAGGACGGCACCGACGACGCCCTGGAGCAGCACATCCGTGAACTGGGCGACGCGCGGATCCGCCATCACCGGCTGCCCCCGGAGCGACGGACCTTGGGGGAGCTGCGCAACGAGGCGGTGGACCGGGCCACCGGGGCGTACGTATGCCAGTGGGACGACGACGATCTGTACGACCCGGAGCGGGTGGAAGCCCAGATGGCGGCGATCTTCGCGCTCGGCGCCGACGCGTGCTTCCTCGCCCGTGAGCGGCTGTGGTGGCCCGCCCGCCGCAAGCTCGCCATCTCCTGCGCGCGGGTCTGGGAAGGGTCGATGGTGTGCGCGAAGGACCGGCTGCCGCGCTATCCGGCCGAGCGCCGTGGCGAGGACACCCCGGTGGCCGAGGAGCTGGTCCGCGGCTGCCGGGTCGTCTCGGTGGACGCGCCCGCCCTGTACACGTACGTATGCCACGGGAACAACACCTTCGACGAGTCGCACTTCGCGGAGCACTTCCAGGTGGCGACCCAGTCGTGGGACGAACCCGGCCCCTACGCCGAGCAGTTGCTCGCCATGGCGGCCCGGCTGCCGCTCGAACCGGGGGACATCGCGCACGCCGAGACCCCCGAGGTCCCCGAGACGTACGAGCGGCAGCCGCAGCCGGTCCCCGGGCCCGCCGCCGTGGCACCGGCGAGCGAGCGGCCCCGCGTGCTGGTGCTCACGCCGCTCAAGGACGCGGCCGCGTTCCTGCCCGGCTATCTGGACCGTCTGCGCGCGCTGGACTACCCGCGCGAGGCGATCTCGCTGGGCCTGCTGGAGGGCGACAGCAGGGACGCGACCCCGGAACTGCTGCGGCAGGTCCTGCCCACCATCGAGGCGGAGTTCCGGCGGGTGACCCTCGTCCACCGCGATTACGGACTCCAGTTGGCCGGACCCCGCTGGGAGCAGGGCGTCCAGCGGCGGCGCCGGTCGGTGCTGGC
This sequence comes from Streptomyces sp. NPDC001700, assembly GCF_053596435.1. Lineage (NCBI taxonomy): Bacteria > Bacillati > Actinomycetota > Actinomycetes > Kitasatosporales > Streptomycetaceae > Streptomyces > Streptomyces sp. NPDC001700. The sequence continues at coordinate 335,497 of NZ_JBSFGE010000003.1, read as the reverse complement.
CAAGGTGCGCAACCATCTCCTCACCCGAGCCCTGTCCGACGGGGGCGCAGGCGCAGATGAGGAATGGGTGTTGTGGCTCGACGTCGACGTCACCGGCTACCCGGCGGACCTCATCCAGCGCCTGCTCGGCGCGCGCAAGGACATCGTCGTCCCGCACTGCGCCACCGCACCCGGCGGGCCGACGTACGACCTCAACACCTTCGTCCTCAAGCCCGGAGCGGGCGCGCTCAACTGGACGCAGTGGCTGCGCGACGGCATCCTTCAGCCGCCCAGGGGGTTCGGCCGGACGTACCTCGACGAGCTGCGCGGCCGGGGACTCGTCCGCGTCGACTCGGTCGGCGGAACCGCGCTGCTGGTCCGTGCGGACTTGCACCGCGACGGCCTCAACTTCCCGTCCTTCCCCTACCGGCAGTTCATCGAGACCGAGGGGCTGGCCGCGATGGCCCTGGACATGGGAACCGCCTGCTGGGCTCTGCCCGATCTGGAAGTGATTCATCCGCACCACGGCGCATCCCAGCCGAAGCCCGCCACCCTGGCTGTCACGCACAGTGAGTAATCGTTTTGACGCATGGAGTGACAAAACTTACGGTGGCTTTGCTGCCCCTGTCATGAAATACGCCGGTATGTCTACACCGGTATGTCCGGGCAGCTCTCCCGCACCGCACCCAAAAGAAAGGTGCCACCGTGAAATCCCGTGTCATGACCTCACTGGCTCTGCCTGCCGCGCTGGCCACGGCCGGACTGCTCGGCACCGCGGAGGCGGCCTACGCCGCCATCACTCCGGACGCGCAGACAGGGACGGCGGCGTACGGGTCCGCAGGACAGCCGATAGGCGACGACCCCACCCTCACTCCCGGGACCATGCACCCCTGCGAGCCGATAGGCAACGTCACGATCACCGACTACGGGCACTGCTGCCCGCCCGTAGGCAACATCACCATCACGGACTACGGGCACTGCTGCAACGTCGGCAACGTCACCATCCCCGACTGGGGGTGGATCTGCGTGACCGATCAGGACCCCGGACGTGAGCAGGGGTTCAGCCAGGGGTTCAGCCACCACCGCGCGGAGCGCGAGCACAGCTAGCGCACGACTCCGTCGCTACGCCCGGCCGTGGGCCCGCGGAAGTGGCCCCCGGGGGACGGCCGGTGCCCCACTCTCATGCCCACACCCGCCCCGAGCCGAAAGACCGCGCATGTCACACAACCCCGACCCCGTGGTCTCGGTGGTCATCCCCTGCCATGACTACGCCCGCTATCTGCCCGAGGCCGTGGCCAGCGTCCTCGCCCAGACCTATCCGGACTGGGAGCTGCTCATCGTCGACGACGGCAGCACCGACAACACCGTCGAGGTGGCCCGGTCCCTGATCGCCCGCCACCCCGACCGGCGGATCAGCCTCGTCCAGCGGGCGAACGGCGGCGTCTCGGCCGCCCGTAACACCGGGATCGAGGCGGCCACCGGTCGCTACGTCCTTCCGCTGGACGCCGACGACGTGATCGCTCCCACGATGCTGGAGAAGACCGTCGCGGTCCTGGACGGCGACCCCGGCATCGCGATCGCCTCCACGGACGTCTTCACCTTCACCGACGATGATCTGCCCCCGCAGGCGATGTCCCTCCCCGCCTACAGCCGGGAACTGATGCTGCAGCGGCTGATCATGTTCTACTGCTCGCTGTTCCGCCGGGAGGTGTGGCAGACCGTCGGCGGCTACGACGAGAGCATGCGGGCCGGAGAGGACTGGGACTTCTGGGTCGGCTGTGTCGAGCACGGCTTCGACGCCCACCACATCCATGAGCCGCTGTTCGGGGCGCGTAACAAGGACACGGGGCTGCACGTGGAGGCCGCCGAGAACGATCTGGCCATCCGGGCGCGGATCGTGGCCAACCACCCGGGCCTGTTCAAGCCGATCACCCATGGCTGGGCGCGGGCCGTGCTCAGCCAGGACGCGGAAGCCTGCCTGCGGGACGAACACGTGCCCGACGATATCCTCACCCGGGCCACCGAGATGGATCAGTTCCTCATCGCGGTGATGGCCCTGCAGCGCACGGCGCGGGTTCAGCACTACCACATCCAGCAACTGACGCGCCGGTCCTCGAACGCCTGAGCACGCCTGAGAACGCCTGAGAACGCCTGAGAAGCGCTCAGGGCCTACGCGGCGGGCCAGTCGTCCGGGCCGCCGCCCTGCCAGTCGATCTGGCGAGGGTCGTCGATGGCGGTGGTCAGGCCCGCGCGGGTCAGGAGGCCGCGGAGTTCGTCGGCGTTCACCACGACGCCCACGTCCTGGCCGTCGATTCGCACACGGCGGCGGCCGTCGTGTGGCTCTTCCACCACTACGCGCGGCCGGGCCGGGGTCCCATCGTTCATATGACCAGGCTCGCCGCAGGGACTGCCGCTCGCACCTCGGGGAGGGGAGACGGGACGGGGCCCGGGGCCGTTCGATACGGCCCCGGGCCCCGCTCCTCGGATCAGCTCAGCCGCAGTTGCCGCCGCACGAGCAGGAGCCGCCGGACTGGCAGCCGCAGCCGCAGCCCGAGCCGCAGCCGCAGGCGCCGACGGGGTGGGTGGGATGGGGTTCGGGACGACGGGTGATGTCCGCCATGAGTCGCCTCCTCGGAGAGGGGTCACTGCTGCTCATGGTCCCGGTCCACGGCCCGCCCACAGGGGCGCATCGACGGCGCGCGGAGGCACGCCGTCGCGCTGCACGCCGTCGCCGCACGCCGTCGGCGCTGCGGCACCCCGGGGCGTCAGGCCTGCTGGGCGCCGTCCTGGGCGATCTCGTCCGCGTACTCGCCGGTGACCAGGTAGATGACGCGCTTGGCGACCGACACCGCGTGGTCCGCGAACCGCTCGTAGTAGCGGCCCAGCAGGGTGACATCGACGGCCGTCTCGATGCCGTGCTTCCAGCGGTCGTCCATCAGGTGCTGGAAGAGGGTGCGGTGCAGCAGGTCCATCGCGTCGTCGTCCTGCTCCAGCTGCGCGGCGAGGTCGACGTCCTTGGTGACGATGACCTCGGCCGCCTTCGCCATCAGCCGCTGCGCGAGCTGGCCCATCTCCAGGATGGTGGCGTGGAGGTCGCCCGGTACGGCCTTGCCCGGAAAACGGAGCCGGGTGAGCTTGGCGACGTGCTGCGCCAGGTCACCGGAGCGTTCGAGGTCGGCACTCATGCGCAGGCTGGTGACGACGATCCGCAGATCGGTGGCGACCGGCTGCTGCCGGGCGAGCAGAGCTATCGCTCGGTTCTCCAGGTCGCGCTGGAGATCGTCGACCTTCTCATCGGCGGCTATGACGCTCTCGGCGAGCTTCAGGTCCGCGTCCAGGATGGATGTAGTGGCGCGGCCGATGGCCGAACCGACGAGCCGGGCCATATCGACCAGGCCCTCCCCGATCGAATCCAGCTCCTCGTGGTACGCGTCGCGCATCACTGACCTTCTCTCACTGACTCTCGCTGACGGATCTTCGTGGACTCGTGTGCCCCACCCTGCCACGTTCGGATCGGAACGCGTCCGGCTCGGCGCCCCACGGTTAACCACCCCGGACGTCCAGGTGAACTCTCGGCAACGCTCCCCACGCCACCCCGTGCGGCGGGGGTCCGCCGAGGCGTCGGGAGTGAACCGGCGCCAACCTGACGGTGAACTCTCGGCAACGTCTGTTCGAGGGATCCCGTGCGGGGCTGTGGAGGCCGCTCCCCGCCCGCATAACCTGGATGCATGAACGTGAACGCGGCGATCGCCGCAGTGGCGGCGCTCGCCGGGTTGTGCACCGGTGTCATCGCCATGCTGGCGTTCCGCTGGAGCGAGCGCGAACAGGCGAAGCCTACGCGCTCATCCCTGCATACCGATGCCGTCTTGCCGCCCGGCGTGGACACCGTGCTCTCGGTACTGCGTTCCTCGGCCGTCGTCCTGGACGAGGCGGACGCCGTCGTCAAGGCCAGCTCGGCCGCGTACGCACTGGGACTGGTGCGCGGCGGCAAGCTGGCCGTCGAACCGATGCTGGCGATGGCCCGCGACACCCGGCGGGACGGCGAGATCCGGCAGATCGAGCTGGACCTGCCGCGGCGCGGCACCGGCCGGGGCGACGCCCTCGCCGTGTCCGCCAGAGTGGCTCCGCTCGGCTCCCGGCTGGTCCTGCTGCTGGTCGAGGACCTCACCGAGGCCCGCCGGATCGAGGCCGTACGGCGCGACTTCGTCGCGAACGTCAGCCATGAGCTGAAGACCCCGGTCGGCGCGCTCTCCCTCCTCTCCGAGGCCGTCATGGATGCGTCCGACGACCCGGAGGCGGTCAACCGCTTCGCCGGGCGGATGCAGGTCGAGGCGACCCGGCTGTCCAGCCTGGTCCAGGAGCTGATCGACCTCTCCCGGGTCCAGAACGACGACCCGCTGGAGGACGCCGAGCCGGTCCGGGTGGACGAGCTGGTCGCCGAGGCCATCGACCGCTGCCGCCATCAGGCGGGCACCAAGCAGATCACGATGGCCACCGGCGGCACCGCCGATCTGCGGGTGTGGGGCAACCGGGGCCAGCTGGCCGCCGCCCTCGGCAACCTGGTCGAGAACGCCGTCAACTACAGCCCGGCCCGCACCCGCGTCGGCATCGCGGCCCGCCGCATCCCCGCGACGGGCGGCGATCTGATCGAGGTCGCCGTCACCGACCAGGGGATCGGCATTTCGGAAAAGGACCGCGAGCGGATTTTCGAGCGGTTCTACCGGGTAGACCCGGCCCGTTCGCGGCAGACCGGCGGAACCGGACTCGGTCTCGCCATCGTCAAGCATGTGGCCGCCTCGCACGGCGGGGAGGTCACGGTGTGGAGCGCTGAGGGACAGGGCTCCACGTTCACCCTGAGGCTCCCGGAGGCCGGTGCGGCTCGGGACCGGGATCGCTCGGCCGGTGGGCCGGGTGAGCCGTACGATTCCGGATCCGACCTCGATGGGGAGGACGGCGACCGACCGTACGAGACCTTCACTAATGATCAACTTTCTGCCCCGGAGGTCCTTCCGTGACCCGAGTTCTGGTCGTCGAGGACGAGGAATCGTTCAGTGACGCGCTGTCGTACATGCTCCGCAAGGAGGGATTCGAGGTCGCCATCGCGGCAACGGGGCCCGAGGGGCTCGACGAGTTCGAGCGGAACGGCGCCGATCTGGTGCTGCTCGACCTGATGCTGCCGGGACTGCCCGGTACGGAGGTGTGCCGCCAGCTGCGCGGCCGCTCCAACGTCCCGGTGATCATGGTCACCGCCAAGGACAGTGAGATCGACAAGGTCGTCGGCCTGGAAATAGGGGCCGACGACTACGTGACCAAGCCCTTCTCGTCGCGCGAGCTGGTGGCCCGGATCCGGGCCGTCCTGCGCCGCCGGGGCGAGCCGGAGGAGGTCACCCCCGCGGCCCTGGAGGCGGGCCCGGTCCGCATGGACGTGGACCGGCACGTGGTCACGGTCGGCGGCGGCAAGGTGGACCTCCCGCTGAAGGAGTTCGACCTGCTGGAGATGCTGCTGCGCAACGCGGGCCGGGTGCTGACCCGGATGCAGCTGATCGACCGCGTGTGGGGCGCGGACTACGTGGGCGACACGAAGACCCTCGACGTCCACGTCAAGCGCCTGCGAGCGAAGATCGAGCCGGACCCGGGCGCCCCGCGCTACCTGGTGACGGTGCGCGGCCTGGGCTACAAGTTCGAGCCGTAAACGGGCCCGGCCCGGAGGCCCGCCGGACGGAGTCCGGCGCAGCGCGCCGAAGCCCGTGAGGCCCGCTAGGGCCGATCGGTGCGAGGTGCGCACGGGGGAGGGGCCAAGTTCGAGCCGTAAACCGGCCCGGCCCGGAGGCCCGCCGGACGGAGTCCGGCGCAGCGCGCGGCCTGGAACACAACGCGAGGGCGGCCCCGGGAATCCCGGGGCCGCCCTCGCGTTATGCGTGCGCTCAGTCCTCGTCGTTCGGCGTCGGCTCGCCGGGGGCGATGCCGTTGCTCTGGCCGCCGCCCGGCTTGTCGCTCGCCGTGCCGGAGGCCTCGTCGGACGGCTTGTCGCCCGGCTTGCTCTGCCCCGGCTGCCCCGGCTGGCCCGACTGCCCCGGCTGGCCCGGGGTGGTCTGGCCCGGCTTGCCGGAGGGCGTACCGCCCTGGGTGGCCGACGGGGTCGGGGTCGGCAGCTCGGACGGGCCCCAGCCCTTGAAGTAGCTCGTGGCGGGCACGACGAAGGCCGTCATCGGCACGTCGCCGGTCGAGCTGAGGTCGAAGACGATCCGCTGGGTGTCGCCGTCCTTGGCGGCCTCGCGCCCCTCGGAGATGACGGCGGAGGCGTTGCCCTCGCCGCCGAGGGCGACGGAGCCGCCCGCCGGGACGACGATCTTGCTCGCGGCCTTGCCCGAGCCCTTGGCCGGGTGCAGCTTCGCCGTCGCGCCCGCGTTGGGCAGCGTGATGGCCGTAAGGGTCTCGTCCCGGTCGCCGTTGTTGAAGATCCTGGCCGTGACCACGGCCGGGCCCTTCGCCGTCCGGTCCGGCTGTGTCACCACGGTGGCGTTCTGGATCTTGATATCGCCGACGGACGTCGCGGCGTTGTCGGGCTTGACCTCCAGCGTCTGCGCGTCGTTCCCGGCTCCGCAGGCGGAGAGCGGGGCGACCGAGACGACGATGGCGGCTGCGGCGAGGACGCCGCGTCGAAGGCTGCTGCTCACGGCGGCGGCATCTCCTAGGACGAGGAAAAAAGTTGGATCAGCGCGCTTAGGTTACCGATCCGCCCTCCCGGCCCCGCACCCGACCCGCCTCCCACGGCGGCGCGCGCGGCCAACACGCCGCTCACACCCCTTCCCGGACCACCCTGAATATCGGTTCGGTGACGGATCGGGGAGATTATCGGTAAGGAATCCGTGGACGTCCGAAGAATTGATCACGCACTTGACCACAGATGTCTCACAGACATGATCAGTACGGCCGTGATCAATTCGGGAATCAGGGCCGGATCTGTCGCTCCTCGGCCGAACGGAGTAGCGGAAGTCCATCGACCGGACTCCGGCAAAACGGGACGTACGGCCACCCGCATGATGTTCCCAGGGCATGTAACGCGTCGGTTTCACGCCGCCCGGACAACCGCTCCCACCTGCGAATACCCGGTTCCGCCCGCCTTGCCCAGCACGTCCCGGTCGCTGTTGTCAAGCCCCGAGATATGCCCTGACCTGCGAAAACGCCATTCAGAAGAAGGCGTTCACGTGTTACCCTGGATAGCCACGGAAGGGGTACCTGTCACATGACGTTCAAGGTTGGCGACACCGTGGTCTATCCCCATCACGGGGCCGCGCTGATCGAGGCCATCGAAACTCGTCAGATCAAAGGCGTGGACAAGACCTACTTGGTGCTGAAGGTCGCTCAGGGTGACCTGACGGTTCGTGTACCGGCGGACAATGCGGAGTTCGTTGGTGTGCGTGATGTGGTCGGCCAGGACGGGCTGGACCGGGTCTTCGAGGTGCTGCGCGCACCGTATGCGGAAGAGCCCACGAACTGGTCCCGTCGTTACAAGGCAAATCTCGAGAAGCTCGCCTCCGGTGATGTGATCAAGGTTGCCGAGGTCGTTCGCGATCTGTGGCGCCGAGAGCGGGAGCGCGGTCTGTCCGCCGGTGAGAAGCGCATGCTCGCCAAGGCGCGCCAGATCCTGGTGAGCGAACTCGCCCTCGCCGAGAGCACCAATGAGGACAAGGCCGAGGCCCTGCTGGATGAGGTACTCGCGTCCTGACACATAATGCCGCGGTGCCCGAGTGATTCAGACCTGCTCCCCGTAAGTCTGTTCGCCGGGCGCTGCGGCATGTGCGCGCACAGGCACCTCAGCCCACCACATCGAAGCCCGAGGCGCAAGACCGTTTGTGGTGTCGCTGTTGTGGTGCACGTCGCTGTTGTGGTGCAAGGTGTGCCGGGCCCGGGCAGCTGGCACGACCAGTCGTCACGGAAGGGGCCGGTCGGGGCATCGCGCCCGGCACGCTGTGGCCATACCCATTTCGGCCGAGGAAGCAAACCTGAACGCCAACGCAAAGTCCGTAACCCCATCCGTTGTCGACTCCGAGCGCCCCGCCCGCACCGCCGCCGTGATCCCCGCCGCGGGCCGTGGTGTGCGGCTGGGCCCGGGCGCCCCCAAGGCGCTGCGCCCGCTGAGCGGCACGCCGATGCTCGTGCACGCCGTACGGGCGATGGCCGGATCCCGCGCCGTCTCGCTGGTGGTCGTGGTCGCCCCGCCGGACGGTGCCGACGAGGTCCGCAGGCTGCTCGACGCGTACCCGCTCACCGGGACCACGGAAGTGGTCGTCGTCCCCGGCGGTGAGACCCGCCAGGACTCGGTGCGGCTCGGCCTGGCCGCCGTCCCCGACAGCGTCACGACGGTCCTGGTGCACGACGCGGCGCGCCCGCTCGTCCCCGTGGACACCGTGGACGCGGTCGTCGCCGCCGTACGGGACGGGGCGCCCGCCGTCGTACCGGCGCTGCCGGTGACCGACACCGTCAAGCGGGTCGAGCCGCGCACCGGCGAGCGGGCCGGTGAGCCCGAGCCCGTCGTCGGCACCCCCGAGCGCGCCGTACTGCGCGCCGTACAGACCCCGCAGGGCTTCGACCGGGCCACGCTCGCCGCCGCGCACGAGAAGATCGTCCTGGAGGGCGACGGCGCGACGGACGACGCGGGCATGGTCGAGCGCATGGGCGTCGAGGTCGTGGTCGTGCCCGGCCACGAGGAGGCGTTCAAGGTGACCCGGCCGCTGGACCTGGTGCTGGCCGAGGCGGTTCTCGCGCGCAGGAGGAAGAACGATGGCTTCTGACGTTCCCGTGGCGATCCCGCTGGTGGGCATCGGCACCGACGTCCACGCGTTCGAGAAGGGCCGCGAGCTGTGGTGCGCCGGTCTGCTGTGGGAGGGCGAGGAGTACGGCCTGGCCGGGCACTCCGACGGCGACGTGGCCGCCCACGCCGCCTGTGACGCGCTCTTCTCCGCCGCGGGCCTCGGCGACCTCGGCGCCCACTTCGGCACCGACCGCCCCGAGTGGTCCGGCGCCTCCGGGGTGACGCTGCTGGCGGAGGCGGCCCGGATCGTGCGGGCGGCGGGGTTCGGGATCGGCAATGTGGCGATCCAGGTGATCGGCGTCCGCCCCAAGATCGGCAAGCGCCGCGACGAGGCGGTCAAGGCGCTCTCGTCGGCGATCGACGCCCCGGTCTCGGTCTCCGGTACGACGACCGACGGGCTGGGCCTGACCGGCCGGGCCGAGGGCCTGGCGGCGGTGGCGACCGCGCTGGTGGTCCGGGGCTGACCCTCCGCCGTACGGGCCGTTCCTCACGCCGGGACCGAAGGCTTGACGGAGTGTGGGGTACGGATCGGGGCAACCCGTCCGTACCACCGCCCCGCTCAGCGCGAGGAAAGGAAGCACCCCGTGGCCACCACACTCTCCGACGACCTCAAGCGCGTCCTCGACACCCCCGTCTTCGTCATCATCGGTACCACCCAGCCCGACGGCAGCCCTCAGCTGTCACCGGTGTGGGTGAAGCGGGACGGCGACGAGCTGCTGTTCTCGACCACCATGGGACGGCGGAAGCAGAAGAACATCGACCGCGACCCCCGCGTCACGGTCCTGGTGCAGCCCGCGGACGCGCCGTACACGTACGCCGAGATCCGCGGCACCGCGACCTACACCACCGAGGGCGGCCAGAAGCTGATCGACGAGTTGTCGCTCAAGTACGCGGGCAAGAAGTACGCCGAGTTCAACCCGGCCTCCGCCCAGGACGACGAGCGCATCGTCGTGCGGATCGCCGCCCGCAAGGTCGTCGGCAGCCTCTGAGCGGCGGTCCTCGCCGGGAAGTGTCACGCTTCTGTGTCCCTGCGGCCAATGGGTCGCGGGGCACTGCCGGATTCCGACTACCCTTGACGCGTGACTATTCGCCTGTACGACACCGGTGCCCGGCAGATCCGTGACTTTTCCCCGCTCACGCCGGGCTGTGTCTCGATCTACCTGTGCGGCGCGACGGTGCAGGCTGCCCCGCATATCGGGCACATCAGGTCGGGACTGAACTTCGACATCATGCGCCGCTGGTTCGCGTACCGCGGCTATGACGTCACGTTTGTCCGGAATGTCACGGACATCGACGACAAGATCATCGCCAAGTCGGCCGAGCAGGGCCGCCCGTGGTGGTCGATCGGCTACGCGAACGAGCGCGCGTTCACCAGCGCGTACGACATCCTCGGCTGCCTGCCCCCGACCTATGAGCCGCGCGCGACCGGTCACATCCCCGAGATGATCGAGATGATGCGGGGCCTGATCGACCGTGGTCACGCGTACGCGGCCGAGGGCAACGTCTACTTCGATGTGCGCTCGTACCCCGAGTACCTGAAGCTTTCCAACCAAGACCTGGACGGGCTGCGCCAGCCCAGCGGCGAGGGCGAGACCGGCAAGCGCGATCCGCGCGACTTCGCCATGTGGAAGGCGGCCAAGCCCGGCGAGCCGAGCTGGGAGACCCCGTGGGGGCGCGGCCGCCCCGGCTGGCACCTGGAGTGCTCGGCGATGGCGCACAAGTACCTGGGCAGCGCCTTCGACATCCACGGCGGCGGCGTCGATCTGATCTTCCCGCACCATGAGAACGAGATCGCGCAGGCCAAGGCGTTCGGCGACGACTTCGCCACGTACTGGGCGCACAACGCGTGGGTCACCCTGAGCGGCGAGAAGATGAGCAAGTCGCTCGGCAACTCGGTGCTGGTCTCCGAGATGGTCAAGCGCTGGCGCCCCATCGTGCTCCGCTACTACCTGGGCACCCCGCACTACCGCTCCATGATCGAGTACAGCGAGGAGGCGCTGCGCGAGGCGGAGTCCGCCTTCGCGCGCATCGAGGGCTTCATCCAGCGGGTCATGGAGAAGGCCGGGCCCGTCGAGCCCGCCGCCGACGTGCCGCCCGCCTTCGCCGAGGCGATGGACGACGACCTCGGGGTGCCGCAGGCGCTCGCGGTCGTCCACACCACCGTCCGCCAGGGCAATTCCGCCCTCACCGCCGACGACAAGGAGGCGGCGGTCGCGCGGCTGGCCGAGGTGCGGGCCATGCTCGGCGTGCTGGGCCTGGACCCGCTCGACGAGCACTGGTCGGGCGGTTCGGACCGGGGCGAGGATCTGCACGGCGTGGTCGACTCGCTCGTCCGGCTGGTCCTGGAGCAGCGCCAGGCCGCGCGCGGCCGCAAGGACTACGCGACGGCGGACGCGATCCGCGACCAGCTGCAGCAGTCGGGGCTGGTCATCGAGGACACCCCGTCGGGTCCGCGCTGGGAGCTGGGCACCCGCTGACCTGGCCCTTTGTGCCGCCCGCTGGGCCGGGCGGCACACTGGTGTCCATACATAAGACCGTATACGCGTGGGACGTCGACGTTTTCCGTTGCCGTGCGCCGAGCCGCGCTGAGCAGTGAAGAGATAGGTGACATTCATGGCCGGCAACAGCCAGCGCAGGAACCGCCGTACCAGCAACAAGAAGGGCGCGCAGATCGGCAGCGGCGGCAAGCGGCGCCGGGGCCTGGAGGGCAAGGGCCCCACCCCGCCCGCCGAGGCGCGCAAGGGCCACGCCAAGCAGCGCATCGCCAACGCCCGCACCCGGCAGGCCGCCAAGCGCCCGGCCCCGCGCCGTGGCGGCGCCAAGGGCACGAACGAGCTGGTGGTGGGCCGTAACTCGGTGTTCGAGGCGCTGCGCGAGGGCGTCCCGGCGAACACGCTGTACGTGCAGCAGTTCATCGACAGCGACGAACGGGTGCGTGAGGCGCTGAAGATCGCGGCCGACCGAGGCGGCATCCACCTCATGGAGGCCCCCAAGGCCGAGCTGGACCGGATGACGAACGGGCTCAACCACCAGGGTCTGGTGCTGCAGGTCCCGCCGTACGACTACGCCCACCCCGAAGACCTCAGCGCGGCCGCCTTCGACGACGGCGAGGACCCGCTGATCGTCGCCCTCGACGGCGTCACCGACCCGCGCAACCTGGGCGCCGTGGTGCGGTCGGTCTCCGCGTTCGGCGGCCACGGCGTGGTCGTACCGGAGCGGCGCGCGGCCGGGATGACCGCCGGTGCCTGGAAGACGTCCGCGGGCACCGCCGCCCGCACCCCGGTGGCGCGCGCCACCAACCTGACCCGGACGCTGGAGTCCTACCAGAAGGCGGGCCTCACGGTCGTCGGCCTCACGGCGGACGGCGAGACGGAGCTGCAGGACCTGGAGGCGCTGGGCGGCCCGGTCGTGATCGTCGTCGGCAGCGAGGGCAAGGGGCTGTCCCGACTGGTCGGCGAGACCTGCGACTTCCGGGTCCGCATCCCGATGCCGGGCGGCGCGGAGTCGCTCAACGCGGGGGTCGCGGCGGGCGTGGTGCTGTACGAGGCGTCGCGGCGCCGGGCGTAAACGACGCGGCGCCGGGCGTAATCGCGTGCCTCCTGCCCCGTCCCGTAACGAGGGGGCGGGGCGGGTTCGTACCCGGCCTGGACGATCTTGACGGTCCCCCGACAGATCACACCGGCCCCGGCAGTGTCTTTCCCGCCGGTCAGTCGGTTAGTTGGGCGTGGAGACCAGAACATTCCGCACGCCCCTGGCGGGACGCGCGCGGGGATTCGAGGACGAACCGCAGCTGACCATGGCCAAAGTGCCGTGTGATCCTGCGAAGGTCGCCTTCAATCCCCCCAGCTTCCGGGTGCAGCTCGGCTCCCCGGTCGTGAGCAGCGCGCTGGCGGACACGGCCCGGCTCGCCGGTATCGGGGCCGGGGCCGCGCCCCGGCGCCGCCCGCCCGTGGTGTGGAGCGGCCGCACCCGGCCCGGCGGGGACACGGCGGCGACCCGACTGCTGCAGGCCGTGCGGTACTCCGAAACGGTGGACGGCCCAGGTGCCGGTGCTGGTGCTGGTGCTGGTGCCGGTTCCGGTCCCGGTTCCGGTTCCGAGGACGTGGGCACCACGCAGGTGCTGCCACGGGTCACCTTCGACGACGGCCCGCCCACGGTCATCGGGCCGCGCAACCCGCGCGGTCCGCGCCGGGAGACGGGGCCGGGGCCGGAGTCCGGGCGCCCGCCGAGGCCACGGGAGTCGGACGCCACGCACCGTACCGGCCCGACGCCACGCGTCCCCCGGCCGTCCCACGCCGCCCACCAGGCCCGGCAGCCCCACCAGGCGCCTCAGCCGCACCGGGCGCCCCAGACGCACCGCACACCCCAGGTTCCGCGCCCCCGGCGCCCCTCCGAGCAGGTGCGGCAGCACGCGTACTACCCCGACCGCCGGATGAACCTGGGCGTCGTCCTCCTCCCGCTCCGTATCTTCCTCGGCTTCATCTCCGTCTACGCGGGCATGGGCAAGCTGTCCGACCCCGTCTACTTCGACGGCGGCGAGCGCGGCTCGATGGTCACCTGGCTGCAGTCCCTGCACCCCTGGCCGATCGCCGAGCCGCTGCGGGACCTGGCCCTGGAACACCCGGTGGGCGCCGGGCTGACCGTGGCGTTCCTCCAGATCGTGGTCGGCGTGCTCACCGTCCTCGGGCTGTGGCAGCGGCTCGCGGCCTGCGTCGGCGCGGTGCTGTCCGCCGCGCTGATCCTCACCGTGAGCTGGCGCACCGTACCGGTCTACGACGCGCCCGACATCATCTACCTCGCCGCCTGGAGCCCGCTGGTCATCGCGGGCGCCCCGGTCTACTCGGCCGACGCCCGACTCGCGGGCGAGGCCTGGCGGCGGCTCGGCCCGCGCGTCGAACTGGGGGCGCTGCGGCGGCGGGTGCTGCGCCGCGGCACCGTGATGGCGATGGTGGTGGCCGGGCTGACCCTGCTGCTCGGCTCGATGATCGGCGGCGCCGTACGGTCCTCGGAGACGGTACGGGCGCCCGAGCCGCACGAGGTGCCGCGTAACAGCCTCCCCGGCTCGCCGCTGCCCCGGAAGCCCGAGACCAGCCCGCGCGGCGGGGTCGGCGGCGCGCTGGACACCCCCGGGTCGCCCTCGCACCGCGCCCCGTCGAGCCGTCCGACCCCGTCCGCCTCGCCGTCGGCGTCCGCCACGTCGGGCAGGCCCAGCGCGACGGGTTCGGCGAGCGGCACCGGGAGCCCCGGCCAGGAGCGGCGCGGCGACCGTACGACCCCCCGCGCCCCGAGCCGCCCCGAGGCCCCGATGACGGAACCGGGCCCGCCGGACCTCGGCGGCACGGGCGCGGGCCTGGGCGGTACGGGCGCGGAGGGCATCGGCCCGGGCGGCGGCGCCCCGGCGGCCGACTCCTACGACGAGGGCGAACCGCCCCAGGAGGAGGCGGCGCTGGGCGGCCTCCTCGGCTGAACCGTACGCAGGCCGTCCCGTACGTACGCGGAAGGCCCTGCGCGCTGGAATGCGGCGCGCAGGGCCTTCCGCTGTACGTGGGGGCTCAGTCGTGCAACGGGGGCCGGACCGGCGTCGATTCCAGCGACCCGCGACCGGACGGCGGTGGGCCCGCGGAGAGTTCCTTGGCGGCCTCGGTGAGGTCCTTGGCGGTGTCGATGGCCCGCCAGTACGCCCCGTGGGGCAGCGGGAACCCGGCCAGCCGGCGCTCCCGGGCGAGCCGTGGGAACGTCGTACGCTCATGGTCGCCGCGCCCCGGCAGCAGGGCCGTGAAGGTGGCGGAGAAGACGTACACGCCCGCGTTGATGAGGTACGGGGAGGGCGGCGACTCGATGAAGTCGAGGACGTGACCGAACTCGTCCGTCTCCACCGCCCCCCAGGGGATGCGCGGCCGGGCCAGCGCGAGGGTCGCGACGGCGTCGCGCTCATGGTGGAAGTCGGCCATCTCGCGCAGCGAGAAGCGGGTCCAGATGTCGCCGTTGGTGGCGTACCAGGGCTGGTCGGGGTGGGGGAGCCGGGCGGCGGCGAACTTCAGGCCACCGCCGCGGCCGAGCGGTTCCTTCTCGACCACGGTCGTCACGCGCAGCGGCAGTTCAGCCGACTCCAGCCAGTCCTGGAGGACGGCGGCGAGATGGCCGCAGGAGACGACCGCGTCGGTGACCCCCTCGGCGGCCAGCCAGGCCAGCTGATGGCCGATGATCGGGGTCCCGGTGCCCGGGATCTCGACCATCGGCTTGGGGCGGTCGTCGGTATACGGACGCAGCCGCGAGCCCTGGCCTCCGGCCAGGACGACGGCCTGCGTGGGGCGCGGGGCGTGCGGGTGGTGGTGAGCGTGGTGCCCCCGCCGGTGGAGGTCATCGGTCATGGACCGCACCATATGCGGTGGCGCGGGGACCGCACGGGGAGTTGACGGTGATCGACTGCGGTGTGGGTGGCGCCGTCAGCGGTACGCCTGGGTGATGCCGGACGCGAACGAGGTGTCGCAGACGGGACGGGCGTACGCCTGCGCCCCCTTCGTCCCCCCGTACTTGGCGACCGCGGCGCGGCCGAGCGCACGGGCGATGTCCGCGCAGTGCCGGGCCAGCGAGGGCCGCTCGTCCGTGGCGACCTGGAGGTGGGTGAGGGCCACTCCCGGGTCCTTCTCCTGCAGTTCCGCGAGCAGCCGGTCACGCAGCAGCTCGTGCGGGGCGCGGTGGACGGCGCGGGTGGAGGCGTGGTCGGAGGAGGCGGTGAGGATCTGCGACTCGGCGCTCGGCGAGGCCCACGGGACGCGGGTGACGGCGAGCGTTCCGGAGAGGACGAGCACGACGGGGAGGACGAGCGCGAGGGTTCTGCCGATACGGCGGGCTGCGGTGTTCACGGGAGGGATCGTAGCGAGGAGCGATGATTTGGCGACATTGAGTCACCATGCCGGGTGATGGAAACCCGGTTTCGGCTGTGGGCAGGTTGACGAACGAAATCGAAAAGCCCGGAATGTCGGGGAATTTATCGACAACACCACAACGCCACTACAGCGCCACATGCGGTGAGGCGCCGCCCGCCGCAACCGCGGCAGACGACGCCTCGTCTTAGAACGTGACCTCAGCTCAGTCGCTGAGCCGCTCCCCGGTGGAGGTGGAGAAGACGTGGGCTTCGCCCGGCTGCGGCACGACGTGCAGCTGCGCGCCCTTCTCCGGCACCTGGCGGCTGCCGACCCGGATCACCAGGTCCTTGCTCTCGCCGCCGACCTCGGCCGAACCGAAGACGTACGCGTCCGCGCCCGTCTCCTCGACCACGTTCACGGTGATCGCGAGACCGGCCGGGGCGTCGGCGCTGGCCTTGGTCAGCGACTTCGCCGCCGAGCCGTTCGCCTCCACCACGTCGAAGTGCTCGGGCCGCACACCGACGGTGACCGTACGGTCGCCCTTGTCGGACGCGGCGGACAGCGCCTCGCGGTTGACCGGGACCACGCTGTTGCCGAACTTCACACCCCCGTCGGTGATCGGCACCTCGACCAGGTTCATCGCGGGCGACCCGATGAAGCCCGCCACGAAGAGGTTCGCCGGACGGTCGTACATGTTGCGCGGCGTGTCGACCTGCTGCAGCAGCCCGTCCTTGAGGACGGCCACCCGGTCGCCCATGGTCATGGCCTCGACCTGGTCGTGGGTGACGTACACCGTGGTGATCCCCAGCCGCCGCTGCAGGCTCGCGATCTGCGTACGCGTCTGCACGCGCAGCTTGGCGTCCAGGTTCGACAGCGGCTCGTCCATGAGGAACACCTGTGGCTCCCGCACGATGGCCCGCCCCATCGCCACCCGCTGCCGCTGACCACCGGACAGCGCCTTCGGCTTGCGCTCCAGGTACTCGGTGAGGTCGAGGATCTTCGCCGCGTCCTCGACCTTCTGCCGGATCTCGGTCTTGTTGACCCCGGCGATCTTGAGCGCGAAGCCCATGTTCTGCGCGACGGTCATGTGCGGGTACAGCGCGTAGTTCTGGAACACCATCGCGATGTCCCGGTCCTTCGGCGGCAGGTGCGTCACATCGCGGTCGCCGATCCGGATCGCCCCGCCGTTGACGTCCTCCAGCCCCGCGAGCATCCGCAGCGACGTGGACTTCCCACAGCCCGAGGGGCCGACCAGAACGAGGAACTCGCCGTCTTCGATGCCGATGTCCAGCTGATCGACAGCGGGCTTTTCGGTGCCCGGGTAGATCCGGGTCGCCTTGTCATACGTGACCGTGGCCATGGTGATCTGGTCCCTTCACCGGCAGGAACGTGCCGGACGATCCGAGTAAAGGTAGGGGTCTAGTCCACTGCAGGTGGATTGGCGTGACGCTATACCGCCCACCCCCGCCCTGTCTCTACTCCGGACACCAGAATTTTCGAACGGAGCACCCCGGTGTGGTGGGTACACTGCTGGGGACGCCGACTTAGCTCAGCTGGTAGAGCACCGCTCTTGTAAAGCGAAGGTCGTCGGTTCGAACCCGACAGTCGGCTCTGCGCACGAGCTGCGCGAACGCCCCGGACGGCCTGCCGTCCGGGGCGTTCGGCCTTTACGGCCTGTTCGGCTCCTCAGCGGCTGGCGTACGTATAGGTCAGCAGCGCGACCGGCATCGCGGCGCAGGCCGCCAGGCAGACGACCCACGCCGATACTCCGAAGAAGCGGGTGCCCTCGTCGTGAGAACCACCGACAGTCGAGGTCGCCTCCGGCATCCGCTCCGGGCGCGTGCGCGTTCAACTGGCGCAGCTATACCTGTACACGGTGGGGGATGGCGTGCCCCGGCCGTCGCCGATGTGCGCGGTAGCATCCGCACTCTGCTCACCACGTGACGAGGAAGGGCGCGATGACGACGATCGCTGTGACCGGGCACATGGATCTCACCGACGCGTCGGTCCCGCTGGTACGAGCCGAGCTGGACAAGGTCCTCGCCGCCTACGAGCCCTCCGGCCTGGTCGGCGTGTCATGCATCGCGAAGGGCAGCGACAGCCTGTTCGCCGAAGCGGTCCTAGCGGCCAGGGGGAGCCTGGTCGTGGTGATTCCGTCCCAGGACTACCGGCAGGCGAAGGTGAAGCCGGACCACGCCGCCACCTTTGACCGCCTGGTGGAGGCCGCGAACGAGGTCCTGGTGATGCCGCACGAGACGGCGAACCGGCAGGCGTACGAAGCGGCGAACGCCGTGCTGTTGGAACGTGCTGACCGGCTGGTGGCGGTGTGGAACGGGCAGCCGCCCACCGGCAAGGGCGGCGGCACGGCAGATGTGGTGCACCAGGCCCACGAGGCAGGCATCCCGGTGGACGTCGTCTGGCCGGACGGAGCATCCCGCCGAGGATGACGAAGGCCCCCTAGCCCGGCCCGCAGGCCACACAAGGGGCACAGACTTACGGCTCCCTACTCTTCTGCGGAAATCCTCGACGGACTCGTGGAACCTCTGGCCCCAATGCGGGGGACGCCCCGGACGTAAAGATCGTCCGGGGCGTTCGCCATCCCCGGCGTACATCAGCCGGACACCATGCTGGGCCCATGCCCGACGCCCCCGCTGGTCGGGAGCCCCTGAAGGACCACATCGAGTGGATCCCCGCTCGCGGACATCCGCGAGATGATCGACCGCCGCGAGATCGTCAGCAGCGGCAGCCTGGTCGGTCTGCTGTACCTGCTCCTGGACGAGCCACCAGAACCACCGGCTAGCGCAGCACCCTTTTCCCAGCGCGCGGGTTGGGGGCACGTAGTTCCCCACCCCTGCTCCTGCGGGCGGGCGTGTCGCCATGGTGGCCATGGAGGTCTAAGATCATGACCTACTTTGATCGCTCTGATACGGAAGGGCTTCAAATGTCCAACTGGAGCAAGCGGTTAGCCACCCTGCTGGCGGCGACTGCGTGATGGTCGGCGTCTCTCTCGGGACTGGTGCGGGCACCGCAGTGGCAGCACCCAAGCTCACCTACCAGTCGAGCTGGTATCAGTCGGGGAAATCGGTGGTCGTCTACCTCTACGCCGACGGCGACTACGCCGGATATGTGAACTGGAACGCGGACCCGGAGGGGAACGACCCCGGAGACGCGCTGCGGGCGAAGGACGACGCGGCCGACGGGTGGGGCGTCGAGGGGACCGTCTCGGAGCCCGGTTGGCTGGTCCGCGAGGCTTCCACGCGGGGGCACTCGTCCCCGTACACAACCCCGTGGCAGACCGGCAACCTCATCGAGGGCAGTCCGTACACCCTCGACGTGTGCCTGGTGAAGGGCTCGGAACGGGTCTGCCTCTATGGCTACTTCCGTGTCAAGGCGTAGGTGGAACCTTCGCTCCAGGCGGCAGGGGTGTAGCGATTTCTGCCGTCGTTCTCGCCAGAAGATGAGCTCGCCGTTCGCCGTGTAGGCGCGAGTGCCGCGTCGTACGTCTCACCCGTCCAGGAAGTGGTTCGACCGAATCGCCTCCTGGACGGGGTTCGGTTGGGCCGGGGGAGCGACCTCGGGATCGTCAACAGCGGAGAGTTGGTCGACTTGCTGTACCTGCTCCTCTCTGAACGACCTCAGGCATCGGTCCAACGCCGGGGTTTGACGCTCTCGCCGGGTGCCAGGATCCCAGCATGAGCGGCTGGGGAGATCTGGCGGGCCAAACGGCCAGCACGTTGATAGGGACGTTGGCCGGGGGAGCCATCACGCTGCATGTGGCACGGTGGCAGACCGCGAGGGCCATACAGGCCCAAGCTGAACTCGCCGCTTCGCAGGAGGCTGCCAACGCGGCACTGGCACGCAGTCAATGGACGCAGCAACGCTCCGCCGAGGCTGCGCAGCGGCTCTTGGAACGGCTGGCGATGCTTAACGCCTGGCTGCCTTCTTTGCCGGATCTGAGCCTGGAGCGCCCTTACTTGAGCGCGCAGGCTCGTGAGCGTTGTGCCTCAGCCGTCGATTCGGTCCGTCACGGCATGCGAACCGACCTTCTCTCCATAGCCGACGATCGGGTGCGGGCCCGCTATAGGACTCTGGTACGGCTGTGCTTCGACGTCGGATGGCGATGCATCGGCCAAGGCAACCGTAAGCGCCAGATTCGGGACGTAAGCGGATACCTGCGCTACGTCCAGTTCACTTTGGAAGCTGTGATCGACTCCAGCCCCTTGCCCGAGGATTGCGAGCCGCCCGCACTTGAGCGGAGAGATGGCAACGCCTGGCTGCCGCCAGAGGTGCCCTGGTATTGGCAGGACCCGGCCGACGGTAGTTGAGTGGATTCCCCTCCTTGGCCCGGCTCGAACGGGCTGGTCCCCTCCACAACGGGCCGGTGCTATGGGGAAGAGTTCGCACCGACCGACGCAAGGCCGCTTGCAGGGTACTGCTCGTGGCGGTGGACGTCAGGCGAGTTTGAGGAGGAGTTCGGTCAGGTCGGTTGGGGTGGTGATCATGCAGTCGTGGCCGGTGGGCAGTTGCCATACCTGGGATGGGGTGCCGTTGGGCTGGGTTGGGGGGACGGGGCGGCGGGGCCAGCCTTTTGGTTCGCCTACTACGCAGTGGATGTGGGTCCGGAGGATGGCGTTCAGGGCCGGGTTGTCCAGGCGGACCGGTTGCTGGAGGCAGCGTACGGACTGGTCCGACAGGGTCGTACGCAGCCAGGCGGCATCGGCCGGGTCGGTGACGCCGAACAGGCCCGTGGGCCGCGGCATTTCGGGCAGGGGTGGGACGCGCCAGCCGCTCTCGGAGCGGAGGGCGCGGTCGATCAGGTCCTGGGTGATGGGCATGACGTCGGCCGCGCTCTCACCGTCCTGCGGGACCATCGCGTCGAGGTAGACCAGGTGCGCGATCCGGTCCGGTATCCGGTTGGCCGCGGCGGAGATGACCAGGCCCGCGTAGCTGTGGCCCACGAGGATCACGTCGGTGAGGTCCTCGTCGGTGATCAGCCTGACGATGTCGTCGGCGTGGGTGTCGAGGCCTACGTCGGGGCTGAGCAGATGCGCGCGGTCGCCGTGGCCGGTGAGGGATGGGGCGAGGGCGCGGTGTCCGGCTGAGGTGAGGAGAGGGACGACGCGCTCCCAGCACTCTCCGCTGTGCCAGGCGCCGTGTACCAGCAGATACGTTGACATGAGTGTCACGCTGCCGCCCGGGCGCCGGGCGTGCCAGAGTCCCCGCGTTCCTGGGGGTGGCAGGGACAGGCACGTGTGCGACGGCGCGGCTACCGTCGACGCATGAGCGACGAACCGAACCCGCTGGGCGATTACGTACGCGCCCGGCGCGAGCTCGTCACCCCGGAGCAGGTCGGCATTCCCGCCGTGGGGCTACGGCGGGTGCCGGGGCTGCGGCGGGAAGAGGTCGCGATGCTCGCGGGGATCAGCGCCGACTACTACCTGCGGCTGGAGCAGGGGCGCGACCGCAATCCCTCCGTGCAGGTCCTCGAAGCGCTCGCCCGTGTGCTGCGGCTCGACGACGAGGCGACGGAGCACCTGTTGCGGCTCGGTGCCGCGAAGCCTCGTCGGCCCCGGCGTCGGCCCCGGCGGGAGACCGTTCCGTCGGGCATCGTCCAGCTCGTCGCCACGCTTCCGCTGCCCGCGCACGTCGAGGGTCGCTACTTCGACGTACTCGCCGCCAACGCCTTGGCGACCGCCCTGTCACCGCGGCTCGCGGTGGGCGCCAACCGCATGCGGGACCTGTTCCTCGACCCCGCCGAGCACGCGCTCTACCCGGGCTGGGAGAGCGCGACCGTGGATCTGGTGGCCGGTTTCCGCGAGTCCGTCGGTACGGACACGGATGACCCGCGCTTCATCGAGCTGGTCGGCGAACTCTCCCTCGCCAGCCCTCGCTTCAGCCGCCTCTGGGCCCGGCACGACGTACGTACGTGTGCGGGCGCGTCCATGCGGCTCGACCATCCCCAGGTGGGTGTCATGCGATTGCAAGTGGAGCGGCTGGGTGTCAGTGCCGCGCCCGGCCAGGTGCTCGTCATCCACCACCCGGCCCCCGGCACCGACAGCGCCGACAAGCTGGCCCTGCTCGCCTCCGCCGTACGGACACGGGCGGATGCCGACTGCGGGCACCGGGGAGTGGAGTCAGGCTTGGGGCGCGTGATCTAGGAGGTTCTCGCGGCCCCAGGCGCCTAGCGGGGCCAGGGCCTCGTTGAGGGAGGTGCCGCGTGGGGTCAGGGAGTACTCGACGTGCGGCGGGACCTCGTCGTGGACCTCGCGGTGGACGATGCCGTCCAGCTCCAGCTGGCGCAGGTGGTCGGTGAGGACCTTCTCGGTCACCCCGGGGAGTTCCCTGCGGAGTTCGCCGAAGCGGCGGGGGCGTACGTGGAGGGCCCAGAGGATCAGGACCTTCCACTTGCCGCCGATGACGTCCATCGCCGCGTCGATTCCGCAGACGTAGGAACCGGGTCTGCGTGTGGTCCGCATGCTTCAGCCCTCCAGCTCGTTGCTTACGTCAGGGTAACTACCCACTTCAAAGTGGGTACTTGAGCCTCTCGTGCTCAGCGATGAGGCTTTGCGGCATGACACATGACGCGAAGAGGATTTCTGTGCTCGGCCTTGGTGCGATGGGTACCGCGTTCGCCCGGGCGTGGCTGGCCGCGGGGTATGAGGTGAGTGTGTGGAACCGCACGGGGAGCCGGGCGGAGGCGCTCCTCGGGGAGGGGGCTGAGGTCGCGGCGACCGTCGACGGAGCGGTGGGGGCCAGCGATCTTGTGGTTGTTTGTTTGCTCGATGATGCCTCGGTCGGCGAGGTGCTCGACGAGGCCGACC
The DNA here is from genome assembly GCF_053596435.1 of Streptomyces sp. NPDC001700. NCBI lineage: Bacteria > Bacillati > Actinomycetota > Actinomycetes > Kitasatosporales > Streptomycetaceae > Streptomyces > Streptomyces sp. NPDC001700. Next base: position 313,013 of record NZ_JBSFGE010000003.1, on the reverse strand, counting down.
TGCGGGGCAAGGATCTGGTCAACGTCACCACGAGCACCCCCGGGCAGGCCCGCGAGCGGGCTGAGTGGGCGGCCGCGCGCGGTGCGCGGTATCTGGACGGCGGGATCATGGCCGTTCCGCCGATGATCGGCTCCCCGGACTCCGGTGCGTACGTCTTCTACAGCGGGTCGCCGGAGCTGTTCGCGGCGCACCGCGATGTGCTGGCCGTTCCGGCGGCCGCCCGGTACGTCGGGGAGGATTTCGGCTCGGCCGCGCTGCACGACGTGGCCTTGCTGAGCGCCATGACCGGGATGTTCGCCGGGATGGCGCACGCCTTCGCGCTCATGCGCGGGGCGGAGGCGGAGGTGGTGCCGAAGGAGTTCGCGGGGCTGCTCGTCGAGTGGCTCACGGCCATGGCGCCAGCCGCGTACGGGGTCGCCGCGCAGCTGGAGACCGGCGACTACACCCTGGGCGTGACGTCGAACCTCGCCATGATGGTGGAGGGCAACGGGACGCTGCTGCGTACCGCCGAGGAGCAGGGCGTCAGCCCGGAGGTGCTCAAGCCCTTCATGGCGCTCATGGAGCGTCGTCTCGCCGCGGGGTACGGGGACGAGGGCACGGCCGGGGTGATCGATCTGCTGCGCCGCTGAGTCGGCTCAGGCCGCTGAGTTGGCTCAGGCCGTTGAGTCGGCTCAGGCCGCGCGGCCGAAGAAGCGGAGGCGGGTGAAGGAGGACTCCAGGCCGCGCTTCAGGAGGCGGGCCGCAGGGCGTTCCACGAAGCGGTGGACCAGCCAGCTCAGGGCCAGGAAGGCGGTGATGAGGAGGGCGACGAGGAGGCGGGGGTCCATGGCGTCGTGCAGGCGGTTGATCAGGGCCGTACCGGCGACGTAGTGCATCAGGTAGAGCGGGTAGGTCAGGCAGCCCGCGGTGACCAGCCACTTCCAGCGGATGCGGTCGGTGTAGCCGAGGGCGACGGCGACCATGATGAGCAGGAAGACCGTGAAGATCACGACGGCGCCGCGCCAGCTGGAGACGTCTTCGTACGCGACCCGCAGGCCCAGCTCGCGCTGGCCCATCAGCCAGGCCATGGCGAGGATTCCCCAGAGCAGGAGGTCCTGGCCGAAGCGGTGCATGAGGTAGAGGGCGAGGCCCGCGATGAAGTACCAGGCGCCGCTGGGGTCGGCCGCGAGCACCAGCAGCGGGAACTTGGAGACGGGGGCGAGCATCGCGGCCGCGCCCCAGACGCAGCAGAAGACGACGACCCGGCGGTAGGTGAGGCCCATGGCGACCACGACCATGAAGAGCAGGTAGAAGCGCAGCTCCGACCAGAGGGTCCAGTAGACGATGTCGACGTCCGGCACGTTGGAGCCCGACTGGAGCATGGTGAAGTTGAGCAGGATGTCCCGCCCCTGGGGGCGTTCCCATACGCCCGGGAGGACGAACAGGGCGACGGTGGTGAAGATGACGCCGACCCAGTACGCGGGGTAGAGGCGGATCACCCGGGAGACGAAGAAGTCCTTCGGGGTGCGGCCCCAGCACGACATGCAGATGACGAAGCCGCTGATCACGAAGAAGATCTCCACGCCGATCCAGCCGAAGGACGCGAAGTGGAACACCGTGGGCATGATCTCGGAGACCGGACGGCCCCATGTCGCGTTGCCCGGCTGGTTGGCCCGGTTGGTGCCGACGTAGTGGTGCAGGGCCACCATGAGCGCGGCGACCAGGCGGATGCCGTCGATGACGTACAGCCGGGGCCGGGCCCGCGGGGCGCTGGGGACCTTCCGGGGCGGGGCGGGCGGGGCCGTTCGCGGCGGTGGCTCGGCTACGGCGACGCCGCCGCGGGCGCCGTCTGCGCGGGTGCCGTCTCCGAGCGATACGACGGCCGGTTCGGCGGCCGATTCGACGGCCGGGGGGAGCGGCTGCTGAAACCTGACCTGCATCAGACCTGCGTCATCCTCACGAGGGGGAACCGACGGAACCTGGGCGCGACCTTGGTTGCGACCTTGGGCGGGACGGCCACGGGCGGCTCACGCTACGTCCCTCGCGGGCCGCTCAGCCCGGACAGACGCGGGCATTCCGGATAGAGCGGGGGCGTCGTTCCGGAAAGCCTTGGGGATGCGACGTGCAGTGTTCTCCGGCGCTTCACTCACCGCGCCGGGACTACCGTGTTCGGCGGGGGATAACCGGCAGCGGTACGCGCGCGCGTGCGCGGGAGCGGGCGCGGGTGTTGTCGGTTTTGGCGTGAGTGGGCGAACGGGGGTCAGGGGGAGGCAGTTGTGATCTGGAGTGGTGCTTGATTGATCGATAGAGGTCAGGGGCGAGTGGCGGGTGGGACGCGGGCGTAGGCTCGCCGCGGCTTCGCGCCGTCGAGTGTCGTGGGCGCAGATCCCGGTGTGTCAGGAGCGTAGAGATGACCGAGCAGTCCTCCGCCCAGGACGGGCCCCTGATCCCGATGCCCGCGCTCACGCCGTCCGCGCTGCGGGCGGCGGTCGCCCGGATCGCTCCGGGGGAGCTGTCGTCCTTCGTCGAGCATCTGGACCGGGCGGTCGAGCAGGCCGCGCGGAACGGCACGATCGCTCCGCTGCGCACCTTCCTGCAGTGGTGGGGCGAGTTCGTCGCCATTCAGCGGTTTCCGGAGCGGGCCGCGCGGCTGCGGGAGCTGGAGGTCGTGGCGGAGGAGGCCACGGACCGGGAGGCCCTGGGGTCGGCGCTGGCCGAGATGCGCCAGATCATGGACGCGGCGCATCGGGAGACGCCCGCGGTGGGGCGGTAGGCGCCCATCTCGTAGTCACGCGTCTCGTAGGTGCCCATCTCGTAGGTACGCGCCTCGCGGAGCCATGCGGTCGAAAAACCGTGTGGGCGGGGGAGTGTAGGGGGAATTCGCGCTGGGCGCGGGTGGATTTGTGCACTCCTGACGAACGCAGTTTTTTGCAGCAGGCAAAGTTTAGTGTTTCGCGTACTCCCCGCACCCCCACCTGGAGGCACGATGACCACTCATGGGCGCAACAGTCACGGCGCGGCGTCGAACCGCACCCGCATGATCTCCGTCGGCGTCGCATTGGCGGCGGTGGTGGCGGGGGCGGGGATCTGGGTCTCCCAGGCGGATGACGGGGGGAGCCAGTCGGTGGCGGACAGCGGGATGCCGTCCGCGCAGGGCGGTCTCGGGGACGCCGGGGCCGCGGCCGCGTCGGGGTCGGAGGCCGCCAACTCGGGGCCGTTGAGCGAGCTGGACAAGACGTTCATGGTCAAGGTCCGGCAGGCCGGGCTGTGGGAGATCCCGGCCGGGCGGATGGCGCAGACCCAGGCGTCGAGCGAGGCGATCAAGCGGGCCGGGACGCATCTGCTCGACGGTCACAGCAGGCTCGACCAGCTGGTGCGCGAGGACGCCAAGGCGCTGTCCTCGTCCATACCGGACGAAGCATCGGCCGAACAGCAGCAGTGGGTCGAGCAGATGAAGAACGCGAAGGGCGAGAAGTTCGACCAGCTCTTCGTGGATCTGCTGCGCGCCGCGCACGGGAAGATCTTCATCGTCATCGGCGAGGTCCGCGCCGCCACCAAGAACCACACGGTCCGGCGGCTGGCCAAGATCACCAACGAGACCGTGATGGACCACATGGAGGTGTTGGAGGACACCGGGCTGCTGACGGACGCCGTGTTGGACGATGTCGCGGCCAGCGCGAAGTAGGCCGGAGCAGGGGCCGAGCCGTCAGACGCGGGGGTAGCGGGCCTGGAGGTCCCAGATCGCCGGGTTGTCGCCCAGGCCCTCGTGCATGTCGACCAAGTCGGCGATCAGGTCCTGCAGGAAGTCGCGGGCCTCGCGGCGCAGCGCGCGGTGCTGGAAGGTCAGCGGGGGCTCTTCGAGCGGTACCCAGTCGGCGGTGATGTCGACCCAGCCGAAGCGGCGCTCGAAGAGCATGCGGTCGGCCGATTCGGTGAAGTCCAGCTCCTCGTTGATGCGCCGGTGGGAGCGGCTGCCGCGCGGGTCGCGGTCCAGCCGTTCCACGATGTCGCACAGCGCCCAGGCGAAGTCGAGCACCGGCACCCATCCCCAGGCTGTGGACAGTTCGCGGTCAGCCACGGTGTCGGCGACATAGACGTCGCCGCAGAAGAGGTCGTGGCGCAGCGCGCGGGTGTCCGCGCTCCGGTAGTCCGTCTGCGGCGGGTCCGGGAAGCGGCGGGAGAGGGAGTAGCCCAGGTCGATCACGAGTTGATGGTGTCATGGGGGATCGGGGGGTTTGGGGGAGAGGGGGTAGGGCGCCGGGATCGGGCCCGGGCGCCCTACGGCGCGTAGCCTCAGCGGGCCTCAGTGGCCGCGCGCGATCCACTCCTCCAGGTGCGGCGCCTCGTCCGCGATCAGCGTCGGGTCGCCGTGCCCGGTGCGGACGACGGTCTGCGGCGGCAGGGCGAACAGCCGCTCCCGGATCGACTCGATGATCGTCTCGAAAGAGGAGTACGAGCGTCCGGTCGCGCCCGGTCCGCCCTGGAAGAGGGTGTCCCCGGAGAACACCGTGGTCAGCGCGGGCGCGTGCAGGCAGACCGCGCCGGGGGAGTGGCCGGGGGTGTGCAGGACGCGCAGCTGCGTACCGCCGACGGTGAGCACGTCGCCGTCGGCCAGTGGCTTGTCCGGGGCGCGGTCGGGGTGGCGCATTCGCCACAGCACCTCGTCGTCCGGGTGCAGCAGGATCGGGGCGCCGGTGCGGTCGGCGACCTCCGGGGCCGCGTCGATGTGGTCGTCGTGGCCGTGCGTACAGATGATGCCGAGCAGGCGGCGGTCGCCGATGGCCTCGACGATCGCGTCCGCGTCGTGGGCGGCGTCGATGACGTACGCCTCGTGGTCGTCGCCGACCAGCCAGACGTTGTTGTCGACCTCCCAGGTGCCGCCGTCCAGCGAGAAGGTGCCGGACGTGACCAGATGGTCGATACGGACGGGCGGAGGGACGGGCGGAGGGGTCATCGCGGAGTCACCACCAGGGGTCATCAGAGCATCACCACCGAGCGCAGGACGTCGCCGCGGTGCATCTTGTCGAACGCCGCCTCGATGTCGTCGAGCCCGATGGTCTCGCTGACGAAGGCGTCGAGGTCGAGCCGCCCCTGCTGGTAGAGGTCGATCAGCAGCGGGAAGTCGCGGGACGGCAGACAGTCCCCGTACCAGGAGGACTTGAGGGCGCCGCCGCGTCCGAAGACGTCGAGCAGCGGCAGTTCCAGCTTCATCTCCGGGGTGGGCACGCCGACCAGGACGACGGTGCCCGCCAAGTCGCGGGCGTAGAAGGCCTGCTGGTACGTCTCGGGGCGGCCGACCGCCTCGATCACCACGTCCGCGCCGTTGCCGTCGGTGAGGCCGCGGATGGACTCGACCACGTCGGCGGTCTTGCCGTTGACGGTGTGGGTGGCGCCCAGCGAGCGCGCCTGCTCCAGCTTCCGGTCGTCCACGTCCACCGCGATGACCTTCGCGGCACCGGCGAGCCGGGATCCGGCGATCGCCGCGCCGCCGACCCCGCCGCAGCCGATGACGGCGACCGAGTCGCCGCGCCCCACGTTGCCGGTGTTGATGGCGGCGCCGATGCCCGCCATCACCCCGCAGCCGAGCAGCCCGGCGGCGGCCGGGGAGGCGGACGGGTCGACCTTGGTGCACTGGCCCGCCGCGACGAGCGTCTTCTCGGCGAACGCGCCGATACCGAGGGCGGGCGTCAGGGCGGTGCCGTCGGTGAGCGTCATGGGCTGGGACGCGTTGTGGGTGGCGAAGCAGTACCAGGGGCGGCCGCGGCGGCAGGCCCGGCACTGGCCGCACACCGCACGCCAGTTGAGGATGACGTAGTCGCCGGGGGCCACCTCGGTGACGCCGTCGCCCACGGACTCCACGACGCCCGCCGCCTCGTGCCCGAGGAGGAACGGGAATTCGTCGTTGATGCCGCCTTCCCGGTAGTGCAGGTCGGTGTGGCAGACGCCGCACGCCTGGACCTTCACCACCGCTTCGCCGGGGCCGGGATCCGGCACCACGATCGTCTCGATCCGTACCTGTTCGCCTTTGCCGGGGGCCACCACGCCGCGTACGTGTTGAGTCATGGGAGCAGCGTAAGCGCCGATCAGGGGCTACGACAGGAACTCTGGGTGACCGCATCGGGCCGCACCGGAATCGCCGGTGCGGCCCGTTCCGCTTACCGCGTCTTACGGCAGATCAGTCAGTCACTTCACGTTGATCGCGGTCCAGGCCGCGGCGACCGCCTTGTACTCGGTGCTCGTCGACCCGTACAGGTCGGACGCCGCGTTGAGGGTGGCGGTGCGGGCCTGGGCGTACTTGCTGGTGGAGGTGAGGTACGTGGTCAGGGCCTTGTACCAGATCTTGGTGGCCTTGTCCCGGCCGATGCCGGTGACCGTCGAGCCGTCGTACGTCGGGCTGTTGTAGCTCACGCCGTTGATGGTCTTCGCACCGCTGCCCTCGGACAGCAGGTAGTAGAAGTGGTTGGCGGGCCCGGACGAGTAGTGGACGTCGATGTTGCCGAGCGTCGAGGACCAGTAGTCGCGGGACGCGCCGTCCTTGCTCGGCTTGTCCTGGTAGCGCAGCGGGGTGCCGTTGCCGTTGATGTTGATCTTTTCGCCGATGAGGTAGTCGCCCACGTCGGAGGCGTTCGCGGCGTAGAACTCCGTGGCGGTGGCCATGATGTCGGAGGTCGCCTCGTTGAGGCCGCCGGACTCGCCGCTGTAGTTGAGGTTGGCGGTGGCGGCGGTGACGCCGTGGCTCATCTCGTGGCCGGCCACGTCCATCGAGGTGAGCGCGTTGGCGTTGCCGGAGCCGTCGCCGTACGTCATGCAGAAGCAGGAGTCCTGCCAGAAGGCGTTGACGTAGTTGTTGCCGTAGTGGACGCGGGAGTACGAGCCCACGCCGTTGTTCTTGATGCCGTTGCGGCCCAGGACCTCCTTGTAGAAGTCCCAGGTCTCGGCGGCGCCGTAGTGGGCGTCCACCCCGGCGGTCTGGCGGCTGCCGCCCCAGACGTCGTCGGCGTCGGTGAAGAGGGTGCCGGTGCCGGACGAACCCTGGTTCAGGTCGTACGTCTTGTGGTTGCCGCGGGCGCCGTCGGTGAGGTTGTACGTGGTGCCGCTCTTGGTGGTGCCGAGCGGCACCGTGCCGCTGTACTTGCTGGTGCCGGTCCCGGTGTGGACGGTCTCGTTCTCGGCCAGCTTCTTGCCGGTGGCGGCGTCGGTGACGACGTGCAGCTCGCTCGGCGTGCCGTCCTTCTGGGTGCCGGTGACGACGGTCTCCCAGGCCAGCACGGGCTTGCCGCTCTCGGCCCAGACCACCTTGCGCGGCGACGTGGCCTTCTCGCCGGAGTCGGCCGTGGTCGCGGCCTTCAGCGCGGCCTTGGAGGCGGCGGAGGCGGACACCTCGGCGGCCGTGCCGGGCACGGCTATCTTCGCGCTGGTCGCCTTGGTGACGGTGCGGGCGCCGCTGGTCTTCTCGTGGACGACCAGGTCGCCGCCGAGGACGGGCAGCCCGTCGTAGGTGCGCTCGTAGCGGGTGTGCACGGTTCCGTCGGCGTCCTTGATGACATCGCGGACGACGAGCTTCTCCTTGGCCCCGAGCCCCAGGTGGTCGGCCTGGGCGGAAGCGTCGGCCTGCGCCGCCTTGATCGAGGCGGTGCGCTCCGCGGGGGTCAGCTGCAGCGCGGTCGCGCCGGCCTCGCGGGCGTTGTCCGGCTGGGCGCTGGCCGAGCCGGTCTGGACGCCGATGACGACCATGGCGGCGGAGGCGACTAACGCGGCCGCACGGATGGCCTGCTTACGGGGAGAGGAAGCGTGAGGTCTCACTCGGTCTCCTTGCTGAGGGGCCGCTGGCTCGCGGCCCTGCGTAGGGGGTGCGGGCAGCCTTGGGTGGGGCTGCCCGGTAGAGCAGGAGTGGTGCGTGAGGTGCCAAGCGCTGGGTCCCGCGCCGCTGTGCGCGCGGAACCAGGACTTACCGCGGAGTCAGATGCGACGCGCGGCGAGCCGAGCAGAGATTGTCATCGAACGATCCGTTCGGATAGGCACGTAACAAGAATTTGACCGTCCGTTGTTATAACAGGGCAAAATTCGGTCAGTGAGGCATGCTGCGGCAATGTCCCTTTGAGGGGGATGTGCTCAGAAACACGGCGAGGGCCGCCCCCTTGGTGGGGGCGGCCCTCGCCGCGTGGAGCGCTCAGCGCTGGGCGCCGAGTGTGGAACCTCAGACGTTGACGCCGAAGTCCTGCGCGATGCCGACCAGGCCCGAGGCGTAGCCCTGGCCGACGGCGCGGAACTTCCACTCCGCGCCGTTGCGGTACAGCTCGCCGAAGACCATGGCGGTCTCGGTGGCGGCGTCCTCGCTCAGGTCGTAGCGGGCGATCTCGGTGCCACCGGCCTGGTTGACGATCCGGATGAACGCGTTCCGCACCTGGCCGAAGTTCTGGCTGCGCGTCTCGGCGTCGTAGATCGAGACCGGGAAGACGATCTTCTCGATGTCGGCGGGCAGGCCCGCCAGGTTGATGTTGATCTGCTCGTCGTCGCCCTCGCCCTGACCGGTGACGTTGTCACCGGTGTGGACGATGGTCTGGTCCGGCGTGGCCTTGTTGTTGAAGAACACGAAGTGCTGGTCGGAGTAGACCTTGCCGTTGGTGTTCACGGCGATGGCGCTCGCGTCCAGGTCGAAGTCGGTGCCCGTGGTGGTGCGGACGTCCCAGCCGAGGCCGACCGTGACGGCGGTCAGGCCCGGTGCCTCCTTGGTGAGCGAGACGTTGCCGCCCTTGGACAGGCTTACAGCCATGGGGAGTCCCTTTCGTGGTCTCGATGGTTCGAGGCGGCGGGCTTCGTCCATTGGCTCCGGGCGAAGTCGCCGTCATCCTCCACAACGCCATCAGGGCACCCACAGGTTCCAGGTACCTTTACTTTCTTTGCCAAACCCTGATGGCCGTCCCTGGGGCCGCGCCCGGTGCCTGCCCCGGCGCCCGCCCCGGCGCCCGGCAAAACGGGATGACGGCGCGGGGGTCGGCAGGTGACCATGGAGCCATGTCCGGCCCCTATGTCATCCGTGGTTCGGTCTCCCTGCCGGAGGCCGAGCTGATCTGGCGTTTCTCCCGGTCGTCCGGGCCCGGCGGGCAGCACGTCAATACGAGTGACACCGCCGTCGAGCTGCGCTTCGACCTCGCCACCACCGACGCGCTGCCGCCCGTATGGAAGGAGCGCGCGCTGGAGCGGCTGGCCGGGCGGCTGGCCGACGGGGTGCTGACCGTACGGGCGTCCGAGCACCGCTCCCAGTGGCGCAACCGCGAGACGGCCGCCGTCCGGCTCGCCTCGCTGCTCGCCGAGGCGACCGCGCCGCCGCCCAGGCCGCGCCGTCCGACCCGGATCCCGCGCGGCATCAATGAGCGGCGGTTGCGGGAGAAGAAGCGGCAGAGCGACACCAAGCGCGGGCGCTCGGGGCGCGACTGGGGCTGAGCGCTCGGCCCCTCTTTTCTTTGTGCGCGTTCTCTTCGAGAGAGCGGTCTATTCGAGCGTGCGGTAGCGGCCGCGGAAGTACATCAGCGGCCCGCCCTCCGCGCTCGGCGTCGTCGCCGACAGCACCCGGCCGACCACCAGGGTGTGGTCCCCGGCCGTCACCCGCTGCTCGGTGTGGCATTCGAGTGTCGCCAGCGCCCCGGACACCAGCGGAGCGCCCGACTCCGCGCCGTGCGTCACCGCCATGTCCGCGAACAGCAGCCGGTCGCTGATGCGCCCCTTCATGGCGAATCGTCCCGCTGTGGTCCGCTGACTCTCCGACAGGACCGACACCGCCCAGAGCGGCTGTCGTTCGAGCAGCTCGTCCAGCCGGGACTCGTTGCGAACGCTCACCATCACGAGCGGCGGGTCAAGTGACACCGACATGAACGCGGTGGCCGTCATGCCGACGTCCTCACCGCTCGGCCCCTCCTCCGGGTCGTGCGCGGTCACCAGCACCACACCGGCCGCGAGTCGCGCCAGGGCGGCGCGGAAGTCGTCCTCACTCACCCCACCAGCATGCGGGACGGCGGGTCCGGTCGGGTCGTGGGCGGGAGTGGGAGCGGAAGGCTTCGTCTGAAACACGTTCTACACGCTAGCCGCGTCGCGCCGCCCTCCGCATCGGGCCGCCGGACCAGTGCGGACGTAGGTCTCCGGACGTAGGCGGACCGCTTGCGGATTTGCTTTCAGAAAAAGTAGGAGCGCTCCCACGCGGTTCTGATGGGCCTCGAACACGGTCTGTGACATGAGTCACAGCAGCCAGTAATTGTTGACCCTGTGTACCGGGTGGGCAGCTCGCTGTGATTCAGTGGCCGTTGGCAATCGGACGACACAGGAAGCCAGGAGTTGCTGTCGAGGTCTCGGGGGAGTGCGAGCGATGGAGGCCGAGTCGGAGCCCTATATCCGCCTTGCGACCCTGCGGCAGCTGCATCAGGTGGTCGCCGATCTGAACACCGCCCGCAGCCTCGCCGACACCGTGCAGACCGTCGCCGACGGCGTCATAGCCGGGCTCGGCTACGAGCTGTCGGCCGTCAATCTGGTCCGTCCGGACGGTGACCTCGTCGTTGCCGCCGTGGGCGGCAGCGCGGGCGCCGAGGCGCTGATGGCCGGGCGGGTCGGCTCCCGGACCTCATGGGACCGGCGGCTGTCGATGGGGGACAGCTGGGGTGAGCTGCGCTTCATCCCGCACACCGAGGGCTGGGTCCTCGACGATGACGACGTGCCGCAGTGGCACACCCCCGGCCCCGCGCCCCGCTTCGCCGACGAGTGGCACCCCATGGACCGCCTGTTCGCCCCGCTGCACGCGGCGGGCGGCTCCGGCGGAGAGCTGATCGGCGTCCTCGCCGTCGACAAGCCGCGCAACGGGCGGCGCCCCGGCGCGTGGGGGCGCGAGGCGCTGCAGATGTACGCCTTCCACGCCGCCATCGCGATCGGCAACGCCCGGCTGCGCGGCAACATGCAGCGCGCCCTGCTGCGGCTGGAGCGCGAGCAGCAGGCCCTGCGGGCCAGCGAGGAATCCTTCCGTCAGGCGTTCGAGTACGCCCCCAGCGGCATGGCCATCGCCGAGATGGGCGCCGATCAGAACGGTCATCTGCTGCGCACCAACGACGCCCTGTGCCGTCTGCTGGGCCGCCCCGCCTCGGCGATGCGCCGCTACTCGTTCGCCGATCTCGTCCACCCCGAGGACATCGGCACCCTGCTGCGCACCTCCCACGAGGGCGGCCGCTCCGAGCTGCGGCTCGCCCGCCGGGACGGCACGTACGTGTGGGTGTCGCTCCGTAACTCGGTGGTCGCCGACGCCGCCGACGGCCCGCGCTTCCTGCTCACCCACGTCGAGGACATCGAGGAGCGCAAGCGCCATGAGCTGGCGCTCGCCCACCGCGCCAGCCATGACTCGCTGACCGGTCTGCCCAACAGCGCCGAGCTGCGCGCCCGGCTCGGCAGCAGGCTGTGCGCCCATCCGCCGCCGGGAGGCCGGGCGGAGTTCCCCGACGGGCTGGGCGGGCTGGACAGGCCGCCGGGAGCGGACGGCGGCGACGGTCCGGGCGCCCCGGCCGTCCCGGCCGCGAGCGGCTTCCCGCCCGGCTTCGACGAGTTCGAGGGCTTCGGCCCGCTGCCCCCGCTCGCCGCGGGCGGCGTCCAGTTCGACCACCATGTGCACACCTTCGCGCCCAACGAGGACGACGCCGTCGACGACGGCCACAAGGGGCTCGCGGTCCTCTTCTGCGACCTCGACGGCTTCAAGTCGATCAACGACCGGTTCGGCCACCACGCGGGCGACGCGGTCCTCATCGAGGTCGCCCGCCGCCTCACCAGCGGGGTGCGGGACGGCGACACCGTCGCCCGGCTCGGCGGTGACGAGTTCGTCGTCCTCGCCGACGGCCTCGGCCGGGCGGACGCCCAGGACCTGGCCGTCCGGCTGCGCAACGCGATCCTGCCGCCCATCCGGGTCGATGGCCGGGCGGTCCGGGTAGGGGCCAGTTTCGGGATCGGCTGGGCGGGCTGCGGCATGTCGGCCGAGGAGGTTCTGCACTCCGCCGACCAGCGTATGTACGTCGAGAAGCGATCCCGTTCGAAGGAGCGCAGACGGGCCGGATAAGGGCCGGGCGGGCCGTGGCCGAGACGGGCGGCAGCCCACCCTGCCCCGATCGAGGTACGCTGCGTCGATGCGGCCCTGCCGCCGACAGTGAACCGATCATGAATATTGGCCATCCGGACAGCCCACGCCCTGTTGAGGCCCTGTCGGCCCTGATATGAGCTGTCGTGGCGCGTACGCACACCTGAGCGCCGATGGCCATATGCATAGGGGAGTGACCAGGGATGACGGCCGGCAACAACGGCTCGGACACACCGGAGAACGACGACCCGTTCGCCTATCTGTACCGCTCGGAGGGCGATCAGGGCGGGCAGGGCGGCCAGTCGGGTCAGCCGGGTTCCGCACGCACCGGTGGGTACGGCTACCCCGGTCCGGCCGCACCGCAGCAGCCGGGGGTGCCCCGGACCTCGTACAACCACGTCCGCGCGGTCGGTGAGCGCAACTACGGCCAGCAGATCCCGAACCAGCAGCAGCAGGGCTACGGCCAGCAGGGTCAGCAGGGCTACGGGCAGCAGAACGCCCACTACGCCGCCCCCGAGACGCTGCCCGGCGGCGGTGGCCCCCGCCAGCCCGCCCCCGCCCCGCGCGGTGGCGGCCGCGGCCCCAACAACCGGGGGCTGCTGATCGGCGCCGTCGCCGTGGTCGCGGTGGTCGTCATCGGCATCGGCGTGGCGATGCTCACCAACGGTGACGACGAGAAGGACCAGGGCGACCAGGCGGGCGGCAAGCCCACGGCGGCGTCCAGCGTGGAGCCCAGCGAGAAGCCGGAGCCCTCCAAGAAGCCCGCCACCAGGTTGCCCAAGGAGGACGCGGCCAAGATGCAGCTCGGCGGCGGCGCGGCCCCGGCGAGCGACATCAAGGGCGCCAAGGGCGACGGCGGCACCTACGTCGGCGGCTTCAACAGCCCCGGCTCCTCGGCCACCTGGGACGTGGACGTCGACCGGGCCAAGGCGTACAAGCTGTACGTGCGCTACGGCGTGCCCGGCGAGGACCAGAGCCTGTCGCTGACGGTCAACGGCAAGAAGTCGGACCGGCCGATCAGCATGAAGAACTTCTCGAACGCGCCCAAGGGCGACTTCGAGAAGGGCTGGACGTACTCGTGGTCCATCGTCCAGCTCAGCCAGGGCAGCAACACGATCACCCTGTCCTGCGGCGACGGTGACAAGTGTGATGTCAATCTCGACCAGATGTGGCTGAAGCGGGGCTGAGAGCGCGACGGTGGCGGCGCCTCCGCGCCGCCACCCTCTCTTCCTTCACTCAGGCCGCCGCCGGGTGCTCGGTGACCTCGATCCGGTCCAGCAGCTCCGTGTAGACCGCCCGGTCGAACTCGCCCGCCGCCGGTGCCCGTACGGCCGCCGCCGACAGGGCCACCGCGCGCGCGATCCGCTCGGGCCAGGGCACCTCGTCCACCAGACCGGACAGCAGCCCCGCCACCGCCGCGTCCCCGGCGCCCGTCGGATTGCCCGGCAGGCGCTCCGGCGGGGCCGCGCGCCAGGCGCCCTGGGCGGTGATGGCGAGCAGCCCGTCCGCGCCGAGCGAGGCGGCCACCGCGCGCGCCCCGCGCCGCCGGGCGTCGCGCGCGGCGCGCAGCGGCTCGGTGGAGCCGGTGAGCCCGGCCAGCTCCTCGGCGTTGGGCTTGACGATGTCGGGGCGGGCGGCGACGCCTCGGCGCAGCGGTTCGCCGCTGGTGTCCAGCAGGGTGGGGACGCCCGCGGCCCGGGCCTCGCGGATGAGCTGGGCGTACGTACCGACCGGGACGCCGGGCGGCAGGCTGCCGCACAGCGCGACCGCCGAGGCCTCGCGCAGCAGCGTGGCGTAGGCGTCCATGAAGGCGGCCCACTCGGCGGCGGTGACGGCCGGGCCCGGCTCGTTGAGCTGGGTGGAGTCGCCCGACGCGGTGTCGACGACGCCGAGGGTGCGCCGGGTGGTCCCGGCGATCGGCACCAGCGCGTCGGTGATCCGGCCGCCGCCCGAGGCTGTGTCCTGATCACCGGCCAGCAGTTCACGGACCACCGTGCCGGTCACCCCTCCGGCGAAGCCGGTGACGGCGGTGTGGTGGCCGAGTGCGGCGAGGACGCGCGCGACGTTGATGCCCTTGCCGCCGGGCCGTTCGGTGACCTCGGTCACGCGGTGGCTGGCGTGCGGGCGCAGTCGGGGCACCCGGTAGGTGATGTCGAGGGCGGTGTTGAGCGTGACCGTCAGGATCACCCGGCATCTCCTCTCCCGTCCCCCCGCCGGACGGAGATTCCTGTGCTGAAAGCGTGTGGCTGGGGGCCGAGCGGCGCCCGCGCCTGAGCGATCATGCCAAAGGCTCGGCGCCCGGCCCACCCCTTTGGGATGACCGGGACGCCCAATCATGGTGCGAAATCGGCCAATTGGGATCAGCGGGGCCGGTGAGGGGGGAGGGGTGGTGGCTCTAGCGCGGGTCGACCACCCAGTCGCCGCGCCGCATCACGCCCCGCAGCCGGAAGTCCGCGTCGAGGACGACGAGATCCGCGTCCTTGCCCGCCTCCAGCGACCCCACCCGGTCGTCCAGACCCAGCACCTTCGCGGGAGTCGCGGACAGGGCCCGGACCGCCTGGTCCACGCCGAGCCCGTCGACCGTGACGGCCCGCCGGAAGGCGTGGTCGAGGGTGAGGGTGGAGCCCGCGATGGAACCGGCCGTGGGCCCGTCGCTGATCCGCGCCACGCCGTCCTTGACCTCGACGCCCATCGGGCCGAGCGCGTAGCTGCCGTCGCTCATGCCCGCCGCGCTCATCGCGTCGGTGATGAAGGCGACCCGGTCCGCGCCCGCGCGCCGGAAGGCCAGCTGCAGCACGGCGGGGTGCAGATGCGTCCCGTCGTTGATCAGCTCGACGGTGACCCGCTCGTCCTCCAGCAGCGCGGCCACCGGCCCGGGCTCGCGGTGCAGCAGCGACGGCATCGCGTTGAACAGGTGGGTCGCCACGGTCGCGCCCGCCTCCACGGCCTCCCGGGTCGCCTCGTACGTCGAGTCGGTGTGGCCGACGGCCGCCAGGATGCCGCTGTCGGCCAGCAGGCGGACGGACTCCAGCCCGCCCGGCAGCTCGGGCGCGAGCGTCATCATGCGCGCGGTGCCGCGCGCCGCGTCGATGAGCTTCCGTACGTCCGCCGGGTCGGGGTCGCGCAGCAGCGACGGCTGGTGGGCGCCGCAGCGGTGCGGGGAGATGAACGGTCCCTCGAAGTGGACGCCCGCCAGCTCGCCCTGCTCGGTCAGCTCGGAGAGGACGGCGGCCTGCCGGGCGAGGTCGTCGAGGTCGCCGGTGACGGTGGAGCCGAGCATCGTGGTGGTGCCGTGCGCGCGGTGCGCCCGGATGACGGTCACCGCCTCTTCGGTGGTGCCCGTGGTGAACGAGGCTCCGCCGCCGCCGTGGAGGTGCAGGTCGATGAAGCCGGGGACGATCCAGCAGCCGGACAGGTCGCGGACGGTGTCGCTGGGGGATGTGTCCGTACCGGCGATGCGGGTGCCCTCGATCGTCAGCCGTCCGTCCGTGACGACCCCGGACGGCAGCACCACCCGGGCGCCTGTGAGAACCGTTCGCTGGGCCATCAGTCGGATACCTCCGTGGTAGGGGATTGCCCGGCCTGCTCGGCCTGCTCGGCCTGTTCGGCCTGTTCGGCCTGTTCGGACTGCTCGGCCTGCTCCGCGACGAGGTCCCAGGCGAGCAGGCCCGCGCCCAGGCATCCGGCGGTGTCCCCGAGCGCGGCCGGGACGATACGGGGGAGGTGCTGGAACGTGACCCGCTCCTCCACCCCCGCGCGCAGCGGGATGAACAGCGTGTCCCCGGCCTCCGCGAGCCCGCCGCCGACGACCATCAGCTCGGGGTTGAGCAGGGTAAGCGCGGTCACCAGGCCGTCGGCGAGCGCGCCGGTCGCCTCCCGCCACACCGCCTCGGCCCGCGGGTCGCCGGACTCGACGGCCTTGGCGCAGTCGGCCGCGTCCGCGCCCGGCCCGCCACCGGCCGCCGCCCAGGCGCGGCCGACGGCGGCGGCCGAGGCCAGCGTCTCCAGGCAGCCGTACTGGCCGCAGCTGCACCGGGGGCCGCCGGGGCGTACGACGACGTGGCCGATCTCGCCGGCGGAGCCGGTGGCCCCCGGTTCGAGACGGCCCTCGATGCCGATGGCGCCCGCGATCCCGGTGCCCACCGAGACGAACAGGAACCGGTCGGCGTCCCGGCCCGCCCCCATCCGCCCCTCGGCCAGCCCGCCCGTCCGGACGTCGTGCCCGAGCGCGACGGGGATGCCGCCCAGCCGCTCGGACAGCGGCGCGCGCAGCGGTACGTCGTGCCAGCCGAGGTTGGCGGCGTAGACGACGACGCCGCGCTCCTGGTCCAGTACGCCGGGCACGCCGACCCCGGCGGCCGCGGCCGGTTCGCCGAACCGCCGCTCGCCGAGGGCGCGCAGGTCGGCGGCGAAGTCGAGGATCGCGGCGGTCACGGCCTCGGGTCCGTGCTCCCGCCCGGTGGGCCGCCTGGCCTCGTGCAGGAGCGTGTGGTCCGCCCCGACCAGGGCGGCCTTCATGCCGGTGCCGCCCACATCGAGGGCGATGACGTGTCTCACAGGGGACAGTCTCCCGCGTTCGGCCGTGAGAGGTCTAGTCCACTCGCCCGGCGGTTCTTCTTCGCAGGTAAGCGAGTTGTGATGACGTGACACACGCCACGTAGGGGTGTGCGATACGTCTGACCTGGCAAGGAGAGGTCCGATACCGAAGCGATACGCCCATGGTGTAGACCTTGTGGAGGTTTGCAAGGCAGACTCGCTCGACCTTCGCGAGAAGCATCGCGGAGGATGAATCAAGCCATAGGGTGGGAAAACGCAGTGCAGCGGCGACGGTTCTTGAGTCTGACGACGGCTGGGGCCGCGACGGCGGTGGCGATGCCCACGCTGTCCGCGTGCGGCAACGACAGCTCCGCATCGGACGGGAACGCCCTGAAGGTGATCGCGGCGGATTACGGCGACAGCGGCGAGAACACCTCCCAGAAGTACTGGGACAAGCTGGCCCGGGCCTTCGAGGCCAAGCACGGGGGTATGAAGGTCGACGTCAAGGTCTACAGCTGGACCGAAGTCGACAAGAAGGTCGCCAAGATGGTCAAGGACGGCGAGAGCCCGGACATCGCGCAGATCGGCGCGTACGCCGACTACGCCGCCGCGGGCAAGCTCTACCGCGCCGACCAGATGCTCTCCATCCCCACCCAGGCCTCGTTCATCACCTCGATCGCCCAGGCGGGCGAGGTCAGCCGGGTGCTGTACGGGCTGCCCTTCGTCTCCAGCGCGCGGCTGCTCTTCTACAACAAGAAGCTGTTCGACGAGGCGGGCATATCCTCCGCGCCCGAGAGCTGGGCGGAGCTGAAGGACGCCGCGCGGAAGCTCAAGTCGGCCGGGGTGAAGATCCCGTACGGGCTGCCGCTCGGCCCCGAGGAGTCGCAGGCCGAGACCCTGATGTGGATGCTCAGCGGCGGGGGCGGCTACACCGACACCAACGGCAGCTACACGATCGACTCGAACGCCAACATCGAGACGTTCCAGTGGCTGCGGGACGAGCTGGTCGGCGAGGGCCTCACCGGCTCGCGCTCCCCGGCCCGTACCAACCGGCAGGACGTCTTCAACGCCTTCACCCGTGGCGAGGTCGGCATGCTCAACGGCCACCCGACGCTGATGCAGCAGGCCGCCGGGCACGACATCGACTACGCCACCGCCCCGCTGCCCGGCCGCAACGGCAAGTCGTCCTCGACGATGGGCGTCGCCGACTGGCTCATGGCCTTCAAGGCGAACGGCAAGCGGAAGCAGATCGGCGAGTTCCTCGACTTCGTCTACGAGGACAAGAACGTGCTCGACTTCGCCGACCAGTACGACCTGCTGCCGGTCACCACGTCCGTCTCCGCGACGATGCGCCGCGAGGAGGACCACAAGAAGCTGTGGCGCTTCCTCGACCAGATGGACAGAGCCCAGTTCTACCCGGCGGACAAGACCTCGTGGGCGTCCATCAGCCAGATGGTCAAGGAGAAGATCGGCTCGACGGTGGCCGACGGCGGCGACCCGGCGAGCGTCCTCGGCGAGATCCAGCGGGCCGCGGACGCCATGGAGACGGCCAAGCCGTGACGACCGAACCACTCTCCGAGGAGGACCTGGCCGTGCTCGCCGTGGAGCGCGAGGGCTGGCCGGGCCCGGGCGCCAAGGAGCGGGCCATACGGGAGCGGCTCGGGATCACCCCGACCCGCTACTACCAGCTGCTCAACGCTCTGCTGGACGACCCGCGCGCGCTGGAGCACGACCCGGTGACGGTCAACCGGCTGCGCCGCGTGCGGGCGGAGCGGCGCGAACGCCGCTGAGTTTTTGTGGGGTGGGACTTTCCCTTGAGTGGCTGACGCCGTTCGCCGCTGCGGGTGGCTGTCGGCGGGGCCGGGTAGGGTCGCCGCATGGGCAGCCACCCCCTCCCCGTACCCGCCACCGCCGCCGGACGTCAGGGCCTCGCCGCCCTCCTGGAACGGCCCGACCGGGCCGTCCTCGGGGTCGACTTCGACGGCACCCTCGCCGACATCGTCCCCGACCCCGACCAGGCCCGCGCCCACCCCGGCGCCGTCCCGGCCCTCGCCGCGCTGGGCCCCCGGCTGCGCTCCCTCGCGGTGATCACTGGCCGCCCGGCCGAAGTCGCCGTCCGCTACGGGGGTTTCGGGGACAGCGGTGCCCCGGCCAACCTCGTGGTGCTCGGCCTGTACGGCGCCGAGCGCTGGGACGCGTCCAGCCGCGCCGTCCAGACCCCCGAACCCCACCCCGGCATCGGCGCCGTGCGGTCCGAACTGCCGGGCGTCCTGGAGGCGAACGGTGCCTGGCAGGGCACCTGGACCGAGGACAAGGGCCGTGCGGTCGCCGTCCACACCCGCCGCACCGAGGACCCGCAGGCCGCCTTCGACCAGCTCCGCGCCCCGCTGCGGGCGCTGGCCGAGCGCCACGGCCTGATCGTCGAACCGGGGCGGCTGGTCCTGGAACTGCGCCCGCCGGGCATGGACAAGGGCGTCGCGCTGCTGGAGTACGTGCGCGAGACCGCCGCGGGCGCGGTGCTGTACGCGGGCGACGACCTCGGCGATCTGGCCGCGTTCGCGGCCGTGGAGCGGTTGCGGGGGGAGGGGGTGCCGGGGTTGCTGGTGTGCAGCGGCAGCACGGAGGTGACGGCGCTGGCGGAGCGGGCGGACCTGGTGGTCGACGGCCCGGCGGGGGTGGTGGCCCTGCTGGAGTCCCTGGCGGCGGCGCTGCGCTGAGAGTCCCCCACCTCGCCCCTTCCCGCAGCATCCGAGCAGCACCCGATGTGCGGCTCCGCCGCGTGGGGCTCCGCCGCGTGGCAGGGGCAAGCCCCCTGGACCCCCGGCCCACCGGTCGGCGGTGTGCCATCCCCGACGTCGAGGCGCGGCAACGCCGACGGGAAGGCGCGGCCCCGGCGGGCGCGCCCCGACCGCAGCGGTTCAGGGCGGAGCCCGGTGAGCGGCCCCCGAGTGGGGTGGTGATCCTGCGGAACGGTGCCCGGGTCGGTGCGCCCGGCGGGCGGGGCGGAGCCCGCGAAGGGCGCCCGGGTGTGGCGGAGCGCCGGGACGCGGGGGCTGGTGGCGAAGCCCGGTGAGCGGTGCGCGGGCCGGTGTGCTCGGGGCGGGTCGGGGCGGAGCCGCGTACGGCGCCCCGGCGTCGGGGAGGTCGCCGGGGGGGGCGCGTCGGCGGCGCCCCGCTCGCCCGCAGCGGTTCAGGGCGGAGCCCTGGGGATGGGTGCCGGGTCGGGGTCCGGGGCGGAGTCCCCGGTTCGGGAAGGGGCGGGGTGGGGGACTCTAGGCCTCTTGCAGGGACCGTAGCTGGGCCAGGAACCAGTCTCGGGGTGGGAGGGCTGTGGCCGCTGCGGCCAGCCGCTTGGTGCGGTCCGCGCGCTCGCCGTCCGGGGTGCGCAGGGCCTCGTCCAGGGCGCGGGCCGTGGCCTCCACGTCGTACGGGTTCACCACCACCGCATCCGCGCCCAGCTCCTCGTACGCCCCCGCCTCCCGCGACAGCACCAGCACGCAGCCCCGCTCGGAGACGACCGGGACCTCCTTGGCGACCAGGTTCATGCCGTCCCGGATCGGGTTGACGAGGGCCACGTCGGCCAGCCGGTAGGCGGCCAGGGAGCGGGCGAAGTCGTCCTTCACATGGAGCGCGACCGGCTGCCAGCCCTCCGTCCCGTACTCCGCGTTGATCTCGTCGGCGAGGACCCGTACCCGCTCGGTGTAGTCGCGGTAGACGGCGAGGTCCTGGCGCGACGGGTAGGCGAAGGCCACGTGGACGACGCGCTCGCGCCACTCGGGGTGGGTCTCCAGCAGGCGGCGGTAGGCCAGCAGCCCGCGCACGATGTTCTTCGACAGCTCGGTGCGATCCACTCGGACGATCGTCTTCCGGTCCGGTCCGATCTGCTCGCGCAGCGCGCTCAGCCGCTCGCCGACATCGGCCGCCCGCGACCGCTCCAGCAGGAAGGAGGCATCGGCGCCGAGGCCGTGCACCCCGAGCCGGGTCTCCCGGCCCTCGAAGCGCACGGCGGCCGCCGAACCGTCGGCCGCGCGGACGACCTCCGCGCCCAGCACTGCCGCACAGCAGTCGGCGAACGCGGCGGCCCAGCGCCCGGTCAGGAAGGCGGCGCGGTCGCCGCCGAGGATGCCGCGCAGCACGCCCGCCGCGACGTCGTCCGGCAGCAGCCGGTAGTAGTCCGGGGGCGCCCACGGGGTGTGCGAGAAGTGGCCGATCCGCAGGTCGGGGCGGCGCGCCCGGAGCAGTCCTGGGACCAGCGCCAAGTGGTAGTCCTGCACCAGCACCACCGCGCCCTCGGCCGCCTCCTGGGCGAGCGCGTCGGCGAAGGCCGCGTTGTACGTCTCGTACGCCTCCCACTGGGCGGCGAACTCCGCGTCGAAGACCGGCTCGATGGGGGTCTGGTAGAGCAGGTGGTGGACGAACCACAGGACCGAGTTCGCGACGCCGTTGTACGCCGCGGCGAAGACGTCCGGCGCGATGTCCAGCATCCGCACCTGCTGGCCGCCGGTGTGGGCGGTGGGCAGATGGCCGGTCCGGTCCTGCGGGGGTGTCCGGTGTGGCGGTACCTGCTGCCCGCCGGTGTCGGCCGAGGTCAAGTGCCCGGCCCCGGCGCGGCGCGCGGCCTCGCGGTCGCCGTCGCCGAGCGCGGCGCACACCCATACGGCCCCCGCGTCGGGCCCGATCGCGCTCAGCCCGGAGACCAGCCCGCCGCCCCCGCGCTTGGGGGTGAGCGAACCGTCCGCGCCCAGCGCGTACGAGACCGGGCCGCGGTTGGACGCGACGAGGATCGGTGCGCTGCGCTCGACGGCGCGCTCAACGGCCATGTCGCGAGCCTAGCCATCGGGCATGCCGCGCAAACGTACGTACGGTTTCTTGCCCCGGAAGAGTCGGCGGACTCAGGCGGCGCGCCGCTCCGCGTACTCCGGGATCTCGATCATCGGCGGCCGCTCCTCCGTGTCCACCGCCGTGGTCCGGGGCTCGAAGCCGTTCTCGCCGCGCTCGAACTGGGTCAGCCGGGGCCGCACCAGATGGCCGCGGGCCAGCCGCAGCTGGGCGGTGCGGTAGATCGCCGCGGCCATCCGGCCGAGCGCCTTGCCGTCCTGGTGGCGGTGTTTGCGCACGCCGATGTCGACCTGGGCGAGGGCGTCGAGCCCGACGGTGTGCAGCGCGTCGACGAGCAGGCCCAGCTCGACCCCGTACCCGACGGGGAACGGCAGCCGCTCCAGCAGCGAGCGCCGGGCCGCGTACTCGCCGCCGAGCGGCTGGACGAAACCGGCCAGCTGCGGCCAGTGCAGGTTCAGCAGCGGCCGGGCGACCAGCTCGGTGACCCGCCCGCCCTGGCCCGCCGTATCCCGTAGCGGACGGTCGTACATGCCCTTGACCAGCTGCACCCCGGGGTCGGTGAGCAGCGGCCCGACGATCCCGGAGACGAAGCGCGCGTCGAATTCGCGCAGGTCGGCGTCGATGAAGCAGACGATG
Source organism: Streptomyces sp. NPDC001700 (assembly GCF_053596435.1). Classification (NCBI taxonomy): domain Bacteria; kingdom Bacillati; phylum Actinomycetota; class Actinomycetes; order Kitasatosporales; family Streptomycetaceae; genus Streptomyces; species Streptomyces sp. NPDC001700. The sequence goes on along the minus strand of NZ_JBSFGE010000003.1, from coordinate 290,923 downwards.
TCGCCGCTGGTCGCCAGCAGCGACCGCCACAGCACCTCGCCCTTGCCGGGCAGCGCGGGCAGCCGGGGCAGCAGCGCGTCGCGGTGCACCACCCGCGCCCCGGCGGCCGCGGCGACCTCGGCGGTGCGGTCGGTGGAACCGGAGTCCAGCACCACCAGCTCGTCGACGAGCGGCACGGCCTCGGTCATCAGATCGCGGCGGATCGCGGCGGCGATCTCGCCGACGGTCGCCTCCTCGTTCAGCGCGGGCAGCACCACGCTGACGCTCGTCCCCGCCGTCGCCGTCCCCGCCGTCGCCGTGTCGCGCTTCGCGGCCAGCAGGCGGTCCAGCGGACGGTCGTCGGCCGACCAGGAGCGGTGCTCCAGCCAGCGCTCCACCTCATCCAGCACCTGTTTCGTCTCCCTGCTGTGATCGCTCGGCGTGATCGTCGTGATGATCGTCGTGATGATCGTTGTGATCCATCTCGCGGTTCGGACGGCTGGCTCAACCCTCCGGGCCGTCGGTTACAGTCTTGAACAGCGCACATGACCTTCGTATGTCGGGGGCACCGTGCGGACAAACGCCCCGGGTCCGGCCCGGCGGCCATACCGCTCATCCAGAGGGGCAGAGGGAACGGCCCGTTGAAGCCCCGGCAACCATCCAGCTGGTCTCGCGTTCTGTAGCGAGGCTCCCAGCTCGGGAAGGTGCCAATTCCGTCTCGTGGCGAAATGCGTCCCGAGGAAGATGAGGAGAAAGGGCCTCGCCTCCATGGCTGTGCAATCTGTCGAAAGCTCAACCACTTCCGCCGCCTCCGCCGCTTTCGGCCCCGCCGTCGCCCTGTCCTGCCGCGAGTGCGGTGAGCGCTTCGACCTCGGCCCGATCTTCGCGTGCGGATCGTGTTTCGGGCCGCTCGAGGTGGCGTACGAGCTGCCGAGCGGCGACCCGGAGGGGCTGCGGAAGCAGATCGAGGCCGGCCCCGACAACATCTGGCGCTACGCGCCGCTGCTGCCCGTCCCCGCGGACGTGGCCACACTCCCCAGTCTGAACCCGGGCTTCACCCAGCTCGTCAAGGCCGACCGGCTCGCCCGTGAGCTGGGCGTCACCGGCGAGCTGCACGTCAAGGACGACTCCGGCAACCCGACCCACTCCTTCAAGGACCGGGTCGTCGCCATCGCCGTCCAGGCGGCCCGCACCTTCGGCTTCACCACCCTCTCCTGCTCCTCCACCGGCAACCTGGCCGGTGCGGTGGGCGCCGCGGCCGCGCGTTCCGGCTTCCGCTCGTGCGTCTTCATCCCGCACGACCTGGAGGCGGGCAAGGTCGTCATGGCCGCCGTCTACGGCGGTGAGCTGGTCGGCATCGAGGGCACGTACGACGACGTCAACCGCTTCTGCAGCGAGCTGATCGGCGACCCCGTGGGCGAGGGCTGGGGCTTCGTCAACGTCAACCTGCGGCCGTACTACGGCGAGGGCAGCAAGACCCTGGCGTACGAGATCTGCGAGCAGCTCGGCTGGCGGCTGCCGGACCAGATCGTCATCCCGATCGCCTCCGGCTCCCAGCTCACCAAGATCGACAAGGGGCTCAAGGAGCTGATCAAGCTCGGTCTGGTCGAGGACAAGCCCTACAAGATCTTCGGCGCCCAGGCCGAGGGCTGCTCCCCGGTCTCCGCCGCCTTCAAGGCGGGCCACGATGTGGTGCGCCCGCAGAAGCCGAACACCATCGCCAAGTCGCTGGCCATCGGCAATCCGGCGGACGGCCCGTACGTCCTCGACATCGCGCGCCGCACCGGCGGGGCGGTCGAGGACGTCACCGACGAGCAGGTGGTCGACGCGATCAAGCTGCTCGCCCGCACCGAGGGGATCTTCGCGGAGACCGCGGGCGGCGTGACCGTCGGCGTGACCAAGAAGCTGATCGAGGACGGGCTCCTCGACCCGTCCCTGACGACCGTTGTCCTCAACACCGGCGACGGCCTCAAGACCCTCGACGCGGTGGCCCCCACCACGGGCCCCTCCGCCATCATCCGCCCCACCCTTGACTCGTTCCGAGAGGCAGGCCTCGCATGAGCGTCAACGTCCGAATCCCGACCATCCTGCGTACCTACACCGGCGGCCAGGCCGAGGTCAGTGCCGAGGGCGCGACCCTCTCCGAGGTTCTGACGGACCTGGAGAAGAACCACGCGGGCATCGCGGCCCGCGTCCTGGACGACACCGGCAAGCTGCGCCGCTTCGTGAACGTCTACGTCAACGACGACGACGTGCGCTTCGCCGAGGGCCTGGACACGGCCACGCCGGACGGCGCCGGGGTGTCGATCATCCCCGCGGTCGCGGGTGGCTGACCCCGCGGTGATGGGTGTCTGCTGACGCCCCATCACCCCGCTCACCTCAGGAAATCGCCCCGTCCGGGAAAAGCGGACGGGGCGATTCCGTGTTTGGAATCGCGATAGAGTTGCCCCGCTTCCCTCAATGGGCCCGGGCTACCTCATCCGCCCCGGCGCCGGAACCGCATATGAGAACTCGTCAACTTGTGCGCAAAGTGTGTGCGCGATTTGTCGGGTTGGCGCCCTATGTCCCGCCGGGTTTGCCCGAGCTTCACGGGAATTCTCCACTTTTTACCGATCGGCCGTGCCCAGAATTCTCGTCCAATTGACCTGTTGCAGAGGGCGTTGGGACGGATACATTCAGCGGCGGTCGACGCGTTCCGGCGCACACCCCCCTCGACTCGGGGGGTGAGGTCTGACCCGGGTCCGCGGAGTGCGGTCCTGCGCAAGGGCCAGCAATAGGGGAGTTAGGAATGGCTCAGGGCACCGTCAAGTGGTTCAACGCGGAGAAGGGGTACGGCTTCATCGCGGTCGACGGTGGTGCGGACGTGTTCGTCCACTACAGTGCGATCCAGATGGACGGTTACCGCACCCTCGAGGAAGGCCAGCGGGTCGAGTTCGAGATCTCGCAGGGCCAGAAGGGCCCGCAGGCGGACATGGTCCGCGTGGCCGTAGGCTGACGCGCCGAACGCGAGGCAGCTGACTGAAACGCCGGAGGGCCCGCACCCCGCGAGGGGGCGGGCCCTCTGGCATGTCCGCGAGGGCCCCCTCCGCCCCTCCCGGTCGGCTCTCTTGACGCCCCTCGGGCGCTTGCACTCTCATGGGGCGAGTGCTAATTATTGCGTTAGCACTCTGAAGGTGAGAGTGACAGAAGGATCGGGTCGGTGAGGCAAGCCGACGTCGTGCGGGGCAAGGAACCGCACGGCAGGCAGGCCGTCCGTCGCGGGCGCCAGGCGCGGTCCGGAGCAATCCACCCCGTCTTGGGAGGACCACTTCACATGGCCAAGATCATCGCGTTCGACGAGGAGGCGCGGCGCGGCCTCGAGCGCGGGATGAACCAGCTCGCCGACGCCGTCAAGGTCACCCTCGGCCCCAAGGGCCGTAACGTCGTCCTCGAGAAGAAGTGGGGCGCCCCCACGATCACCAACGATGGTGTTTCCATCGCCAAGGAGATCGAACTCGAGGACCCGTACGAGAAGATCGGCGCCGAGCTGGTCAAGGAGGTCGCGAAGAAGACGGACGACGTCGCCGGTGACGGCACGACGACCGCGACCGTCCTCGCCCAGGCGCTGGTCAAGGAAGGCCTCCGCAACGTAGCCGCGGGCGCCAACCCGATGGCCCTCAAGCGCGGCATCGAGAAGGCCGTCGAGGCCGTCTCCGCCCAGCTCCTTGAGCAGGCCAAGGACGTGGAGACCAAGGAGCAGATCGCCTCCACCGCCTCCATCTCCGCCGCCGACACCCAGATCGGCGAGCTCATCGCCGAGGCGATGGACAAGGTCGGCAAGGAAGGCGTCATCACGGTCGAGGAGTCGCAGACCTTCGGGCTCGAGCTTGAGCTGACCGAGGGCATGCGCTTCGACAAGGGCTACATCTCCCCGTACTTCGCGACGGACATGGAGCGCATGGAGTCGTCGCTCGACGACCCGTACATCCTGATCGTCAACTCGAAGATCACCAGCGTGAAGGACCTCCTCCCGCTGCTCGAGAAGGTCATGCAGTCCGGCAAGCCGCTGCTGATCATCGCCGAGGACATCGAGGGCGAGGCGCTGGCGACCCTGGTCGTCAACAAGATCCGTGGCACCTTCAAGTCCGTCGCCGTCAAGGCTCCGGGCTTCGGTGACCGCCGCAAGGCCATGCTCGGCGACATCGCCATCCTCACCGGTGGCACCGTCATCTCCGAGGAGGTCGGCCTCAAGCTGGAGAACGCCGGTCTCGACCTGCTCGGCCGCGCACGCAAGGTCACCGTCACCAAGGACGAGACCACCATCGTGGACGGCGCCGGCGACACCGACCAGGTGCAGGGCCGCGTCAACCAGATCCGCGCCGAGATCGAGAACTCGGACTCGGACTACGACCGCGAGAAGCTCCAGGAGCGCCTGGCGAAGCTCGCGGGCGGCGTGGCCGTCATCAAGGCCGGTGCCGCGACCGAGGTCGAGCTGAAGGAGCGCAAGCACCGCATCGAGGACGCGGTGCGCAACGCCAAGGCCGCCGTCGAGGAGGGCATCGTCGCCGGTGGTGGCGTGGCCCTGCTCCAGACCGTCTCGGTCTTCGAGAAGCTGGAGCTGGACGGCGACGAGGCCACCGGTGCCCAGGCCGTGCGCCTGGCCCTGGAGGCCCCGCTGAAGCAGATCGCCGTCAACGCCGGCCTTGAGGGCGGCGTCGTGGTGGAGAAGGTGCGCAACCTGACCCCGGGTCACGGCCTCAACGCCGCGACCGGTGAGTACATCGACCTCATCGCCGAGGGCATCATCGACCCGGCCAAGGTCACGCGCTCCGCGCTGCAGAACGCCGCGTCGATCGCCGCGCTGTTCCTCACCACCGAGGCCGTCATCGCCGACAAGCCCGAGAAGTCCGCTCCGGCGGGCGCCCCGGGCGGCATGCCGGGCGGTGACATGGACTTCTGATCGGCTTCGGCGCCCCGCGCGCCGGTCGGTCATACCGTCCACTGACGACGGCGGGGCGGCACCCTTTCTCCCAAGGGGTGCCGCCCCGCCGCCGTTTCTTATTCTGTGGCCGCTTCGAGGGCGGCTCGCAGGTGGCCGTTCGCCTCGGCGAGCAGCTTCTCGGCGGTGGGCGCGTCCACGCCGCCGAGGATGGTGAGGATGGCGTTCTTGGCCTCCCAGCCGGTGGCCGTCAGCGCGCTCTCGATCTGTTCGTCGGTCGCGCTGGTCGCGCTGGTCGCGCTGGTCGCGTCGGTCGCGTCGGTCGCGCTGGTCGCGTCGGTCGCGCTGGTCGCGTCGGTCGCGCTGGTCGCGTCGGTCGCGCTGGTCGCGAGAGCGACGATGCGGCGGGTGCGCGCCCGCAGCTTCTCGTTCGACGCGCGCACGTCGACCATCAGATTCCCGTAGGTCTTGCCCAGCCGGATCATGGTGATGGTCGAGATCATGTTGAGCACGAGCTTCTGCGCCGTACCGGCCTTGAGCCGGGTGGACCCGGTCAGCAGCTCCGGTCCGACGACGACCTCGATGCCGTGGTCGGCGGCCGCCGCGAGCGCCGAGCCCGTGTTGCACGACAACCCGACGGTGAGCGCGCCCCGGCGGCGGGCGTGCTCGACGGCGCCCACGGCGTACGGGGTGCGGCCGGACGCCGAGACGCCCACGACCGCGTCGCCCGGCCCGACCCCGAGCCGGTCCAGGTCCTCGGCGGCCAGCTCCGCGCTGTCCTCCGCGCCCTCGACGGACGACACCACGGCGTCCGCCCCGCCCGCGATCATGCCGACCACCCGGTCCGGCGGGGTGTTGAAGGTGGGCGGGCACTCGCTCGCGTCGAGCACCCCGAGCCGCCCGGCGGTGCCCGCGCCCGCGTAGATCAGCCGCCCGCCGCCCGCCATGCGCGCGGCGATGCCGTCGATGGCGGCGGAGATCCGGGGTAGCTGGGCGGCGACGGCGGCGGGGACCCCGGCGTCCTCGGCGTTCATGATGCGGGCGATCTCGACGGTGTCGAGCCGGTCGATCTCGGCGAGTTCGGGGCGGAACGCCTCGGTGGTCAGGGTCTCCAGCTGGGCGCGGAGCTGTTGCTCCTGTCGTTCCTGCTGCTGCTGTTGTTGCTGTTGCTCATCGGCGGCGGAAGTCATGGCGAAGCGGCTCTTCCCTACGTAAGCGTGACGGTGGGGGATGGCGGTGCGGGCGCGGGTCCCTCGGCGGGACCCGGCTCAGCGGTGGCTGGGGCGGGGGTCGTGCCGGTGCGCGAGGGCCTCGTACGAGGCGGACAGGGCGGGCGCCGCACTCTCGTACGTGCGCTGCGCCACGCCTATGAACAGGCAGTCCACCACCAGCAGCTGGCTGGTGCGGCTGGACATCGCCGCCGGGCGCAGCTCGCTCTCGCGCGCGGTGGAGGTGGTGAGCACGAGGTCCGCGTACTGCGCGATCTCGCCGTCCGGGCGGCCGGTGATCGCGATGGTGGTCGCCCCGCGCTCGAAGGCGACGCGCAGCGGCTCGATGACGTCCGTCGTCCGCCCCGAATGGGTGATCGCGAGGGCGACGTCGCGGGAGTGCAGCTGGGTGGCGTTGGTGATGGCCAGGTGCGGATCGGCGTGCGCGTGCGCGATCAGACCGATCCGCAGCAGCTTCTGGGCCAGGTCCTGGGCGACCAGGTTCGACGCGCCCACGCCGTATACGTCGATCCGGCGGGCGGCGGCGACCGCGGCGACCGCGGCCTCGACCTGGCCGGGGTCGAGCCCGGCGGCGGTGTCGGCCAGACACTGCTGCTCCTCCTGGGCGAGCTTGGCGATCACGTCCCCGATCGGGTCGTCGACCGCGATGTCCGCCGTGACGGCCGGTGCCCGGCCCGCCGCCTGCTGCGCGGCGAGCGCGGCGAGCGCGAGGCGCAGATCGCGGTATCCGGGGTAGCCGAGCAGTCGGGAGGTACGGACGACGGTGGCTTCGCTGGTGCCCGTACGCTCGGCCAGACCGGTGACGGTGAGCGCCGCGCAGCCCGCCGGATCGCCCGCGACGGCCTCGGCGACGCGCTGCATCGAGCGGGTCATGGACGGGCCCAGGGTGCGGACCTTCGCCGCGAGGGCGGCGGGGGCGGGCACGGCGGGGTCGGTGAGGGGAGTGAAAGTTTCCTTCAACTTACTGCTCACATCTGAAAACTATTTCCGGCCACGAGGTCAGTCAAGACCGCGCGCGATGCCATTCCGTACGCGGGAAGGCGGCGCGACGAAGCAAAGGTGACAATGGGACCCATGAAGCTCGAACATGCACTGCACGCGGCACGGGCGCTCGTCCTGGCCGACCTCGCGGCGGGAGACGTCGCCCAGGCCGACATCGTCTCGCTCGTCGAGGACGCCATCGCGCACCGCCGCTGGTGGGTCGAGCAATGGCCGGAAGGCGTGGCCTTCGTGTCCGGGCTGGTCGCCCAGGACGTCCAGGACGCCCTGCTGGAGCGCTACGGCCGCTGGCCCCTGTGCCCCGTCTGCACCCGGGGCGGCGACCTCCACGCCCTCGACGTGGAACCCGAACTGGGCCCCGATCCGCACTGGGTGTGCGGCAAGACGGCGGTCGCGGTGGCGCCGGTGGGCTCGCTGGGGACCACCCTCTGATGGCGGCGCTGATTCTTTCCGGGCTGATCTGATGGCCGTACTGATCGACCCGCCCTCCTGGCCGGGCCACGGCCGGATGTGGTCCCACCTGGTGAGCGACGTCTCGTACGACGAACTCCACGCCTTCGCCACCCGCATCGGCGCCCCGCGCCGCGGCTTCGACCGCGACCACTACGACGTCCCGAGCGACCTCTACGCGCGGGCGGTGCGGGCGGGGGCGGAGGAGGTGGGCAGCAAGGAGCTGCTGCGCAGGCTTACGGCGGCGGGCTTGCGTCGCCGTAAGCCGGTGGCGCGGGGCTGAGGGCGGACCGTCTCGCTCGTCTTACCGGACCGTCTCGTGTGCGGGGGTGGCGGCCTGACCGGAGGCGATCACCCGCGAGGCCCCCTCCGTACGATGCAGCCGGGCCGCGAGGGCCGTCGTCACGATGCCCGTACCGGCCAGGGCCGCGCCCGTCCAGGCCACCGCCGGGTAGCCCCAGCCCGCGTCGATGACCAGGCCGCCGAGCCAGGGGCCCACCGTGTTGCCGATGTTGAAGGCGGACGTCGTGGTCGCGCCCGCGAGCGTCGGGGCGGCGTTCGCGACGTTGAACATACGGGCGTTGAGCGCGGGCGCGGTGAAGAAGGCGGTGAAGCCGAGCATCAGCGCCAGGCCCACGGCCGCGATCGGGCTGTGCGCGGTCAGCGCGAGGACCGTCAGCACGACCGTCGAGGCGGTGATGCCGCCGTACATCGTCCCGAAGAGGTGCGCGTCCGCGATGCGCCCGCCGACCGCCGTACCGATCAGCGCGCCGACCCCGAACAGCGCCAGCACGGTCGGCACCCAGCCCTCGTCCAGCCCGGCCACGTCCGTGAGTAGCGGCGAGAGGTACGAGAACAGGCAGAAGACCGCGCCTCCGCTCAGCGCGGTGGTGACCAGCGCGAGCCAGACCTGCCGGTCGCGGTAGATGCGCAGCTCGGCCCGGAGCCGCGGCCGGTCCTCCCCGGTCGGCACCTCCGTACGCGGTACGAGCGCGATCACGCCGATCAGCCCGAGCACCGACAGCCCGGCGACCGCCCAGAAGGCGGCGCGCCATCCCGCGTTCTGGCCCAGGAACGCCCCGGCCGGAACCCCGGCGATGTTCGCGACGCTGAGCCCGCCGACCATCACCGCCATGGCCCGCGCCCGCGCGTTCACCGGCACCAACGACACGGCCACCGCCGCCCCCACGGCCCAGAACCCGGCACACGCGAGCGCGCTCACCACCCGCGACGCGAACAACACCCCATACGACGGCGCCACCGCCCCCGCGACCTGCCCGAGCCCGAAGACGGCGAGCAACGCGATCAGCGTCGTACGCCTCGGCAACCGCAACGTGGCCGCTGCCAGCAGCGGCGCCCCAACCACCATCCCGATAGCGAACGCCGATATCAGCAGCCCGGCCGTGGGGATCGTCACCCCCATGTCCCGGGCGACGGGTTGCAACAGCCCGGAGAGCATGAACTCCGAGGTCCCGAGAGCGAAGACGGACAGGCCAAGTACATACACGGCGATGGGCATGCCGACGTCAACGCCCATGCTCGGTCCGCCATTCCTCGCCCGGGGGCGTTCCCTATCTCCCGAACGTTCACTCGAAGTGATGGCTCGGCGGCTGCGGCCTGGCGATGTCACGGAGAGTGATGGATAGTCGAGGTGTGAGCCCGCCAAGGGGAGGCGGGTGTTGAAGCATCACAGGGGGAGTGATCGCCATGACCGCCGTCATGACCGAGAACACGATCAATGACCTGAACGATCCGATCACCCCGGACGAGTGGGCCGCCCATCTGGCCGCCACCGCACCGGGCCCGCACACCGCATCCGTACTGCCGGTCTTGCACGCGGAGAAGCTGTCCCGTACCGGCCGCATCGACGCGCTGAAGGCCCTGGAGCGCCACACCGCCTGGATCCAGGCCCAGCAGGCAAACATCCTCGCCGCCCTGGAAGCCGAGGTCTGGGCCGAGGGCCCACCGGCAGGATGGGATCGCAATACCGAGGCCGCATGGAACTTCACCTGCGAGGAAGTGGCCTGTGCCCTGAAGCTGTCCGGCACGACGGCCGCCCGCCGCTTGGAAGTCGCCCGTGAGCTGGCGAGCCGCTACCCGCCCACACGAGCCCTCCTGGCCCAGGGAGACATTTCCTACTTACAGGCCGCAGCAGTAACCGAAGCCTGCGCCGTCCTCGATCCCGAGGTCGCGGGACAGGTCGAGGCGGCCCTGCTGCACAGGCTGCCGACCATGACCACCGGCCAGACCCGCCGCGCCCTGGCCCGCGAGATCGTCCGAGCCGATCCGGACGGCGCTGAAGAGCGGCACCAAGCCCGCAAGCGACAGCGGCAGATGGTCCACTATCCGCAGGATGACGGAATGGCCATGTGGGGCGCGGTCCTCCCGGCCGAACAGGCAGCGGCCATGACCGCCGCCGTCGACTCCCACGCTGCCACCCTCCCCGATGAGGGCCGCACGCTGGAGCAGAAGCGGGTCGACGCCCTCTACGACCTCATCGTCAACCGCACCGTAAGCAGTTCCGAATCCTCGGGCGGCCGTTCAGCGGCGGTGGTCCAGGTGACCGTTCCGCTGGACGTCCTGATCGGCGACACCGACGACCCCGCCTACCTCAAGGGTTACGGCCCTATCACCGCCGACCAGGCTCGCGGAGTCGCCTTCGCCGAAGGCACCGTCTGGCGCCGCCTGATCACCCATCCCGATACCGGGATGCTGATCAAAACCGATCCCACCACCTACAAACCCACCGCCGAAGTGGAGCGGCACGTCATCGCCCGCGATGCCCACTGCGCCTTCCCCACCTGCCGCATGCCCGCCCACCGTTGCGACCTCGACCACGTCGAACCCTTCAACCACGCCGACCCCACCAAAGGCGGCCCGACCACACCCGACAACCTCACCACCCTCTGCAGACGCCACCACCTCATGAAGACCCACCACCCCGGCTGGGCCCTGAAACGCGACTCCGAGTCCGGCACCACCACCTGGACCGCCCCGACCGGTCACACCTACACCAATCGCCCTCACGACTACCGGTGAGTGATCTTCATGACGGACTGGCAGATCAACCACGTCCCGGAGTGGAAGGTGCGCCGCCTGGACGACGGCAGCCTTGCCCTCCCGCTCCAGATCAGCAGAGGCGGCCAGCTCCTTGGTGCCTCCGAACTGCGACTGAGCCCTACCGCTGCCGAGCACCTGCACGCAGCCCTGTGCTATGCGCTCGACGGCCAGTTGCCACCCACCACTGCTCCCGACTGCCGCAAAACGTATCGCTACCCGGGCCGCCGTTCGGGATGATCCGCGTCCAACTGATCGGCGCCGTCCTCGACATACTCAAGGAGCCGTCCACCCCTGCTCTCCGCGATGCGCAATGCGTCCCTCAACGCCTCCGTCAGGCGGCAGGCCAGGAAGCGAAGCTCTACGACGCCGACCTTCTCGTTGGTGAGCAACGCCTTGGAGTGCTCCAGCAGTTGGGTGCCCATGCCCAGTTGCAGTGTCTCGATCTGGTCTGCCTTCCGGCTCAACCGGCTGTTGTCGTCGTCCGTCGACAAGTAGCAGGGCTTGCCCTCTGGGTCGGACCACGGCAGGAGGCGTAGGCCGTTCATGACATCAGCTCCACTCGGCTGTTCCCTGGACGCCCTGGGCGGGCACCGTATGTAGTCAATTGGTCACCAGGGGAACGCTCCGGCCAATAGAATGAGACGCCTTTAGCCGCACTGCGCAAGTCTGCGAGCTGCCGCGATGCTGGCCGTGATCACATAGCGAGAGGTCACAGCATTGGACGAGACGACCCCATCCGCGAACTTGAATCCGCTCCAGCGATTCGGCCTTGACGTCAAACAGGTGCGTCTCGGCCGCAAGCTCACCCAGAAACGGCTGGGGCAGGCCGCCGGGTACTCGGAGGCGTACGTCAGCAGGGTGGAGGCGGGGAAGCTCCTGCCCAGGCCCAGCGACAAGTTCGCGAAGGGCTGCGACACCGCGTTCGGCACGGCCAACCTGTTCGCGGACATGCTCCGCAGGATCGATGAGGGCGACCACCCCTCGTGGTTCACCCCTTATCTGAATCTGGAGCGCAAGGCGTCGCGGGTGCTGGACTACTCGGCGAATGTCGTGATCGGCATCCTTCAGACGAAGGACTATGCGGAGGCCGTCTTCCGCGCGTACTTCTCGAAGAACGAAGCCGAGGCGATCGAGGGCAAGGTCGCCACGCGACTGAGTCGGCGTGAGGTGTTCGAGCAGGAGACACCGCCGTACCTCTGGGTGATCTTGAACGAAGCGTGCCTGCGCACGGTGGTAGGCGGTGCCGATGTCATGGGCGGGCAACTTGAGTATCTGGTGACGGCTGCCGCGTCACCCCACATCACGCTTCAAGTCCTGCCGTTCTCGGCCGGAGTTCCAGCCGCTTCCACGAAGCCCTTCACGCTGCTGCGCTTTCCGGACTCGCCCACGGTGCTGTACACCGAGACGCGGGTAGGAGGGAGGATGCACGACTCTCCTCAGACGGTCGCCGCAGCCCTCGATGACTATGATCTGCTCAGGGCGCACGCGCTGTCCCCGGATCAGTCAACGGCTCTGATCAAGACTCTGGTGAAGGAGTACCGCGCATGAGCGCCGACCTGGATCTGACCGCTGCCGAGTGGATCAAGTCCTCGTACAGCGACGCTAACGGCGGCCAGTGCGTGGAGTTCTCCCGTACCTTCGCCCGGACCCACGGCGTCGTCCCGGTCCGTGATTCCAAGGTCCCGCACGGGCCGACGCTGAGCTTCCCGGCGGAGGGCTGGGCGTCGTTCGTCGCCGCTGCCGAGTGGATCAAGTCCTCGTACAGCGGCGCCAACGGCGGCCAGTGCGTGGAGTTTTCCCGCACCTTCGCCCAGACTCACGGCGTCGTCCCGGTCCGCGACTCCAAGGACCCGCACGGACCGGCGCTCATCTTCCCGGCAGAGGGCTGGGCATCGTTCGTCTCCGCGCTTACGGAGATGTAGGGAGCTGTTCGCGTACCCAGGCGGGGTCGGGGTTGGTGTGCGGGCGGCCCGCTACCGCGACCGTGGGCACCGTCTCGTTGCCATCGTTGGCTTCCCTCACCGCACTTGCCCCGGCCGGGTCGCGCCAGATGTTGACCCAGTGCAGTTGGCGGGCGCTGCGGCCCAAGTGGATCCGTAGGCGCAGGCAATACGCGCAGCCCGGCCGCCAGTAGACGATCGGCCGACCGTCGGCCGCGCTGCGGCGTTGTGCCTCCGCCGCGCCGATCGACCGGGGGAACACCAGCGGCGAGTTCAGTCCTGCGAGCCCGACGAACAACAGCAGGAGGGCGACGGCGGTTCCGGGGGAGCCCTTGGCGGCCAGCGTGGTCGCGATGAGGGCGCCGGAGGCCGCGAGCAATATCGGCAGGATCCACGCGCGCGTCATGATGAGGCAGATCCCAACAGCTCCAGCTCCGTGGTCATGTTGTGGCGGGCCACCGTCTCCCAGCGGTCGTGGGCTACCGGGGTGCGGAACAGGCGGGGGAGGCCCAGGAGGTGGCGGAGGACGTTCGCGCGGCCTTCGCGGAAGGTGTCGTCCGGGACGAAGCCGTACTCCTCGCGGACCGCCGCCGCGTACGCGCTGTAGGCCTCGGGCGTGCCCGCCAGGACGGCCAGGTCGGCGTCGCAGAGGACTTCGCCGTTGGTGTCGCCCTTGGCGGGGTCGTGGTCGGTGGTGAGGCGGACGAGGCGGGCGGTCTCGGTTACGCGGGCCTCGGGGACGCCCGCTTCCGGGAGGGCGCGTTCGGCGAGGCGGGCGCTGCGGTCCTCGTTGGTCGAGCGGTCGGGGAGGTAGACGGCGTCGTGGAACCAGGCGGCCAGGCGGATCGCGTCGGGGTCGGGGGCCTGGACGTGGGGAAGTAGCTCGTCGATGCGATCCAGGACCGCGATCAGGTGGTCGGTGGTGTGGTACCGGCGCTGGGGTTCGGCCCAGCGGGAGAGCAGGTCGCGGCCGTAGGGGGCCGGGTCGGGGGTGGTGGTGTCGCGGGCGCCGTTGAGGAGGAGCGTCCAGCGAGTGAGGAGCGCGGGGTGGTCGGACATGCGCCCATTCTCCGGGGTGCGGGTTGCGGGGAAAGTGGGGTATGGCAAGCTATGCGGCATGTCTAGACCAATTCTCGAGGTTATCGCCCTCCATGCGGAGGACGCGATCGCGGCAGAAGCCGGAGGGGCGGACCGTCTTGAGCTGGTCACCGACATGGCCGCCGACGGGCTGACGCCCTCCCGGGAGACCTTCGCCGCCGTCCGTTCGGCGGTGGATCTGCCGGTGCGGGTGATGCTCCGCGCGGCCGATGGATTCGCGGCGGGAGACGCCGCGGCCGTCGACGCGCTGTGCCGTCGGGCCGCCGCGCTGTACGCGGAGGGCGCGGACGAGTTCGTACTCGGTTTTCTGGCCGCCGATGGGCTGGCCGATCTCGCTGCCGTTTCCACGCTGGTCGAGGTCATCGGCGCCGGGGCGGGCGTGGACGAGAGCCGCTGGACGTTCCACCGGGCCATCGACCGCGCCTCCGACCGCGACGTGCTCCGTCGGCAGCTGGCCGGGCTGCCCGGCCTGGACACGTACCTCACCGCCGGTTCGGCCCAGGGCGTCGACCACGGCCTGTCGACGCTCCGGGCCGAGGCCGCGCGGGCCGGGGCGGCGGGGTATGAGGCGCGGATCATGGTCGGCGGAGGGCTCCGCCTCGACCACCTCCCCGAACTGCGCGCCACGGGCATCACCGCCTTCCACATCGGCAGCGCGGCCCGCCCGGGCGGCTGGCACGGCCCGGTGGACGCGGCCGCCGTGGGGCAGTGGCGCATCGCGCTCGACGCACCGGTGCCGGTGGGCTGAGGCCCTTGGAGCATGGGGGGCGGGCCTGCTCCCGCCCCCGGCCCGTCGCCCGCCGCCGGGTTGTGGTCGGTGACGGTGGCGACGCCCCCCGCTTGGGGCCCGCCGCTGGGGCGTGACGCTGACGCGCGGTCGGCGATGATGCGGGAGGAGGACGGGGTCGGAGGGGTGGGGTCCTGGACGACGACGTGTATTTGTGGCGCCGTGGACTTCCGGCCCACCCCACGTTCCCGGGCGGCGGCGCCGTAAATATACGAGTCCAGGGCCCTGCCCCGGAGGCCCCGGCGCCCGCACCCACCACCCAGCGCAGCCGCACCCGCAGGGTTACGTCAGGCGCTCCGGGAGTGGGGCCGCGTGGATCACCGTCAGGCCCGAGACCGCTCGGGTCAGGGCCACGTACAGGCGGCGCAGGCCCGTGCGTTCGTCGGGTTCGCCGTCGACCACGGCGGCCGGTTCGTCCAGGACCACGTAGTCGTACTCCAGGCCCTTCGCCAGCGTCGCGGGTACCAGGGTCAGCCTCGCCTCGGGGCTGGTCTCCTCGCCGGGGGAGAGATACCGCAGGCCCGCCTCCGCGAGGGCGGCGGACAGCGCCGGGAGGCGGGCTTCGGCCGCGATCAGGCCGATCGAGCCTTCGTGGGACAGGGCTTCGTGGCAGGCGGTGATCACGGCCGCGTCCAGATCGGCCGGGTTTACGGCTCGTACGGCGAAGTCGCCCGCCGCCTCGCGGATCGAGGTGGCCTCGGACAGGCCGGGCGCGATGGCGGGCAGCAGCCGCGACGCGTACGCGATCACCTCGCGCGGCACCCGGAACCCCTGGGTCAGCTCCTCGACGGTGGAGCCGGGTTTGCCCAGGTGGGTGAGGGCCTCGTGCCAACTGGACGTCGCCCAGGGGGTGGTGCCCTGGGCCAGGTCGCCGAGGATCGTGGCGGAGCCGGTGGTGCAGCGGCGGCCGACGGCGCGGTACTGCATGGGGGACAGGTCCTGCGCCTCGTCCAGGACTACATGGCCGAGGGAATGGGTGCGTTCGATGAGGTCGGTGGCCTCGTCGACGAGCACCGCGTCCTGCGGGGACCACTTCGCGGACTTCACGCTGCGCGGCGGCTTGGTCCACAGGAGGGTCTTCTGCTCGTCGGCGTCGAGGACGCCGTCCGCGTGGGCGGCCAGGAAGTCGGCGTCGGAGAGCAGGCGGAGCACGAGTTTGGCCGGGTCGACGGGCGGCCAGATGGCCTTGACGGCCGCCTTCACGGCGGGGTTACGGGCCACCGCGTCCTGTACGCGGTCGTCGGGGGCCTCGCCCGCCTGCTCCATGCGGACGAGTACGGCGTGCGCGATGCGCTGCGGCAGGGCGTCGCGGGCCGCGCCATAACGGATGTCGCGGGCCAGCAGTTCCGCCACGGTCTCCTCGATCTCGTACGCCGGGACCCGCCAGCGGCGCGAGCCGCGCACCACGACGCACGGTTCGGTGGGCGGGGTGACGTGCGAGCGCAGGGCCCGGCGCAGCACCTCGGCCATGCGGGCGTCGCCCTTGATACGGGCCACGTCGGCGGAGTCGGCGCCGCGTACCTCGACGCCGGTGGCGGGGCGGGCCACCAGGTCCTCGACGGTGGCCTGGGCGACCTGCAACTCGCCCAGCGCGGGCAGCACTTGCTCGATGTAGTGGAGGAAGGAGCGGTTCGGGCCGATGACGAGGGTGCCGGAGCGGGCCAGCCGCTCGCGGTGGGCGTAGAGGAGGTACGCGACCCGGTGCAGGCCGACCGCCGTCTTCCCGGTTCCCGGTGCCCCCTGGACGCAGACTGTGCCGCCGATTCCGGCGCGGACGATCTCGTCCTGCTCGGGCTGGATCGTCGCGACGATGTCCCGCATGGGGCCGACGCGCGGGCGCTCGATCTCGGTCTGGAGCAGCTTGCTGGTCTGCTCCGCCTCGTCCGGGTCGGAGAGCTTCTCGTCCTCGTAGGCGGTCAGCTCACCGCCGGTGTAGCCGAAGCGGCGGCGCAGCCCGACGTCCATGGGGGCCTTCTTGGACGCCTGGTAGAAGGGTTGCGAGACGGGGGCGCGCCAGTCGATGACCATGGGGTCGCCGTCACCGTCGTGTACGTGACGGCGGCCGATGTAGAACGATTCCCCCTCGGCCCCCTCCGCCGCCTCCGCGTCCGGTGCGTGCAGATAGTCGAGGCGGCCGAAGAAGAGCGGGGTGTGGGAGAGGTCGGCGAGGGCCTTGATGCGCTCGCTGACCTGGTGGTGCAGGGCCTCGGCGTTGACCCAGTTCGCGGCGACGTCCTGGAGGTCGAGGGCTTCGACGTCGGCGCGCATGGCGCGCAGGGCGGCGCGGGAGGCGGCGAGGTGGGCGCGTTCCCGTGCGAGAGGGTCGGTCAGGGGTGGTTCTGGCTGGTCAGGGGCGTGCTCAGGGGCGTGCGAGGGCACGGCGTAGCCTCCGGCGGGTACACGAAGCAGAGGTGCGGTACGGACGAGATGCCAGCCGGTTTCCGTCCGGCCGACGGCTCTCCCGAGCGGGAGGCGGCAAGACGGGGGATTTTAGCCAGTGCGTGGACGGGGTGCGAATGATTTATGTCGGGCGTGCGGCGGCGCAGATCTTCACGCCGCCTCCCTCGCGAGTTCTTCGAGGGAGGTGAAGTGGTGGTCGGGTGTGGTGAGTTCGTGGGGGCGGGGCGTCGCGCCGAAACCTGGCAGCCCGTGGCGGCGTTCGATCCAGCAGGTCCGGTAGCCGAGGCCTTTGGACACCTGGATGTCGTGGTACTGGCTCTGTGCGACGTGCATGCACTCGGCCCGGGTGTAGCCGTGAGTGCTCTGCCGTCCGAGACAGTAGGCGAACATCTGCGGGTCGGGCTTGTTGACGCCGACGTCCTCGGCGGTGACCGCGTCGTCGAACGGTGAGCCGAGCGTGGCGGCCATCTGTTCCTGCGCCCAGTTGTCGGCATTGGTCAGGGCGACGAGCCGGAAGCGGCGGCCCAGCGAGCGCAGCGCGGGCGGTGCGTCGGGGAAGGCGGGCCAGTGCGGAATCGACTCGCGCAGCCCGACGTCGCCGGAGAACCCCAGCTCGTCGGCCATGCGCTGCTGGATCGGCGCCAGCATCTGCGTGAACGGAAGCTCTGGCGTGAGGCGCTGCTGGATGGCCTCGCCGCGTCCGAAGGACTCCAGCAGCTCGCCGTCGCTGACCCGGGCCACCGGCCGGAGGCAGTCCAGGATTCCGGTCTCGAAGTCGATGAGGGTGCCGACCACGTCGAAGGTCAGGACCCGGATGCCGTCGAAGGACACGACTACCGCTCCCCGGGGGTCACGACGAGCTTGCCGAAGAAGTTCTTCCTGACGAAGTGCTCTTGTGCGGCCCGGAGCTCGCGCAGGGGATAGGTCGCGGCGAGCAGTGGCCGCAGCTCGCCGCCGGTGATGTGGGCCAGGAGCGCGCGGAAGTCCTCGTGGCTGCCGAAGGAGGAGCCGATGAGCTGGAGCTGATTCAGGTAGACCGTGCGCAGGTCCGTTTCCACCAGGGGTCCGGCGATGGCTCCGGCCACGACGTAACGGCCCAGCGGCCGCAGCGCTCGCAGAAGTGACGGGAAGCCCGGCCCGGCCACGACATCGGCCACGACGTCCACGGAGGCGGCGGGCAGCTCGGTGCTCAGCTTCTCGCGGTCGATCGTGGCGTCGGCGCCCAGCTCGCGGGCTTGCTCCCGCTTGCCACCGCTCACGGCGGCCACCACCCGCGCACCCCGGATCGTGGCCAACTGGATCAGTGCCGATCCCACGCCGCCCGAGGCGCCGGTGACGAGGATCGATTCGCCCGGCCGGACCCCGGCCCTGTTCAGCATCCGCATGGCGGTCGCGTAGGCGGTGGGGAACGTCGCGAGCTGGGCGTCGCTCAGCGGAGTGTCCACGGCGTGCGCATTGCCCGCGGGTACGGTCACGAACTCGGCGAAGCCCCCGTCGCGTTCGCTGCCCAGGTATTCGGTGGTGACCAGCTCCCGCTCGCCGCCCTGGTAGATCATCGGGTCGAGGAGGACCCGCTCGCCGACCCTCGACGCCGGAACGCCCGCACCGACCTCGTCGATGCGTCCTGCGACGTCCGCGCCCTGGATGCGGGGGAACGCAAGGGGCTCCCGGCGCCATCCGGCGCTCGAACCCGGGTCGTCGGCCGAACCGTAGGCGCCCTCGCGGGTCCAGATGTCGGTGTTGTTCAGCGCCGTGGCGCCGACGCGGACCCGCACCTCGTCGGGGCCTGGCCTCGGCTCGGGTACGTCCTCCCGGTAGACGAGCTTCTCGGGACCGCCGAAGCCGGTGAGCAGCACAGCACGCATTTACTTCGCCTCCTCCATAGGTCATGCATAGGCCATGGGTATACCGACCGGTATGGTTACATCCGGCTTCGCGTATAGTCAACACACCGGTCGGTATAGTGCTCAGGGAGGCAGCGATGAGCCCGTCGGAACGCCCGTTGGAAACGAGCCCGTCGGAAGCGAGCCCGTCGGAAACGCTCACCCCTGCGGGGCGTCGGGTGCTCGGCGTCGCCTCAGGGCTCTTCTACCGGGAGGGCATCCACGCCGTAGGGGTCGAGGCGATCGCCACCGCGGCCGGTGTCACGAAGAAGACGCTCTACGCCTGCTTCGGCTCCAAGGACCGGCTCGTGGCCGCCTACCTGCGGGAGAGGGATCTCCGCTGGCGCGGCTGGCTGACCGAATGGGTCGACGGGCATGCCGAGTCCCCTCGGGACCGGTTGCTGGCCACGTTCGACGCCATGGGTGAGTGGATCGAGCGGGAGGACCCGCGCGGCTGCGGTTTCGTCAACGCCCTCGCCGAACTCCCCGCGGCCGAACATCCCGGGCACGCCATCGTCGTCGAGCAGAAGACGTGGCTTCTCGGCTACCTCACCGACCTGGCCACCGCGACGGGCGCCCCGGAGCCGCAGCACCTCGGCAGGACGCTGATGCTGCTCCACGAGGGAGTCGCCGTCTCCGCCGCCACCCGCTGCATACCGGAAGCCGCCCGCCAGGCCCGCAGTGCCGCCGCCGCGCTCGTCCCCGCTGCGGCTTAGCCCGCGTGCCCAGTGAGCGCGCCCGGCTCGGGCCTCGTCAGACGTCCTCGTCCGCGAGCAGCGCGCTCGCGTCCACGATGCGGTACGCGTACCCCTGCTCGGCCAGGAAGCGCTGGCGGTGGGCCGCGAAGTCCTGGTCGATCGTGTCGCGCGCGACCACCGAGTAGAAGACCGCCGGGTGGCCGTCGGCCTTCGGGCGGAGCACCCGGCCGAGGCGCTGGGCCTCCTCCTGGCGGGAGCCGAAGGTGCCGGAGACCTGGATGGCGACCGTGGCCTCGGGGAGGTCGACGGAGAAGTTGGCGACCTTAGAGACGACGAGGACGGACAGCTCGCCCTGGCGGAAGGCGTCGAACAGCTTCTCGCGCTGCGCGTTCGTCGTCTCGCCCTTGATGACGGGCGCGTCCAGATGGTCGCCCAGCTCGTCCAGCTGGTCGATGTACTGGCCGATGACCAGCGTCTGCTGCCCCTTGTGCTTGGCCACCAGCGCCTCGGTGATCCGCTGCTTGGACGCGGTGGTGGCGCAGTAGCGGTACTTCTCCTCGGTCTCGGCCGTCGCGTACGCAAGCCGCTCGGTCTCGGTGAGGTTGACGCGGACCTCGACGCAGTCGGCGGGCGCGATGTAGCCCTGCGCCTCGATCTCCTTCCAGGGCGCGTCGAAGCGCTTGGGGCCGATGAGGGAGAAGACGTCGGACTCGCGGCCGTCCTCCCGTACGAGCGTGGCGGTCAGGCCGAGGCGGCGCCGCGCCTGGAGGTCGGCCGTGAACTTGAAGACCGGCGCGGGCAGCAGATGCACCTCGTCGTAGATGATCAGCCCCCAGTCGCGGGAGTCGAACAGCTCCAGATGCGGGTAGATGCCCTTCCGCTTGGTGGTGAGCACCTGGTACGTGGCGATGGTGATCGGGCGGATCTCCTTGCGCGTACCGCTGTACTCGCCGATCTCCTCCTCGGTGAGGGAGGTGCGGCGCACCAGCTCGTGCTTCCACTGGCGGGCCGAGACGGTGTTGGTGACCAGGATCAGCGTGGTCGACTTGGCGGTGGCCATCGCACCCGCCCCGACCAGCGTCTTTCCGGCGCCGCAGGGCAGGACGACGACGCCCGAGCCGCCGTGCCAGAACCCCTCGACGGCCTGCTGCTGGTACGGGCGCAGCGCCCAGCCGTCCTCGTGGAGGTCGATGGCGTGCGCCTCGCCGTCCACGTAACCGGCCAGGTCCTCGGCGGGCCAGCCCAGCTTGAGCAGCGTCTGCTTGATCTGCCCGCGCTCGGAGGGGTGGACGACGACCGTGTCCGGGTCGATACGGGCCCCGACCAGCGGCTGGACCCGCTTCGACCGCAGGATCTCCTCCAGCACCGGGCGGTCGCTGGTCTCCAGGACCAGACCGTGGGTGGGGTGCTTGAGGAGGCGCAGCCGCCCGTAGCGGGCCATCGTCTCGGCGACGTCGACGAGCAGGGCGTGCGGTACGGGGTAGCGGGAGTACTCCACGAGCGCGTTGACGACCTGCTCGGCGTCGTGCCCGGCGGCGCGGGCGTTCCACAGGCCGAGCGGGGTCAGCCGATAGGTGTGGATGTGCTCCGGCGCGCGCTCCAGCTCGGCGAACGGCGCGATGGCGCGGCGGCATGCTTGCGCCTGCTCGTGGTCGACCTCCAGCAGGAGCGTCTTGTCGCTCTGGACGATGAGCGGTCCGTTCACGCGCCTGAGTCCTTCCGTGTCGCCGGGGGCCATCGTGTTGCCGGGGCCAAACACCTAGTGTCCCTCATCGGCCGGGCCGGGCGGAGGGCCACAGGGATACTCCGCACGGCTAGGGGCAACCGGGAGCACAGGAGGGCCAGAACGACAGTGGGAGGTCGGTCCGTGTGGTCAGCGTCGCTTGGTGGGAGAGCTGGCGGAGTGCGGCGGGTGTGAAGACGAAGAGTGCGACGCCGAAGGGGGCGGCGCCTAAGGGGGCGGCAGGGAAGGGCGGGGCGAAGACCGTGCCGAAGGGCGGGGCGAAGAGTACGGCCAAGGCCAAGCCCAAGGTCACGCCCAAGCCCAAGGTCACGCCCAAGGCCGCACCGAAAGGCGGGGCGAAGGGCGCGGCCAAGCCCAAGGCCACGGCCAAGCGCGTCCCCCGCAAGAAGGCGCCCAGGACGCCCGTGGCGCCGTCGGCGCCGTTGCAGCGTGATTCGTTCGGCTCCCGCGTGGCCCGCACCCTGGTGCTGCTGCTGGCGTTCGTCTGCATGGTCGGGTTCGCGGCGGCGCTCGCCAAGGCCACGCTCGTGCCGTCGCCGGGGTCCAGCGACCTCGTGCACACCAATCTGCGGCCGGGCGATTCGCTGCGCGCCTACCTCGACCAGCCCGCCATCCGGGACACGGTCAAGCAGATCGGCGGCAACGTGCTGCTCGGCACGCCCTTCGGGGTGCTGCTGCCGATGCTCGTACCGAAGGCGCGGGGCGCGGTGCGGGTGGTGCTGGTGACGTCCCTGGTGATGGTGCTGGTCGAGATCGCTCAGGGCGCGATCGTCGAGGGCCGGGCCTTCGACATCGACGACGTCATCCTGAACACGTCGGGCGCGCTGCTCGGCTACTTCCTGATCGGCCGCCGCCTCGGTCACGCCCTCCACCCGCGCCGCCGTCACTGGTGGCAGCGGGGGCGCACGTCCGCTTAGCCAGGCTTGTCCTAACCCGGCTTGTCCTAACCCGGCTTGTCCTAACCCGGCTTGTCCTAACCCGGCTCGTCGGCCAGTTCCGCGACGCCCGTGATGCGGTGGAGGGGGTACGTACGGACCTCGTCGGCGGTGTGGTCGTACGCGGTGACGTAGCCGCCCTCGACCCGGACCGGGGCGATGACGCGCTGGCTGGCGGCGCCGTCCGCGTTGACGTAGCCGATCCAGACGGCGGAGCCGGTCAGGGCCGCCGCCTGCATGGTGGCGAGCGTGTCGGCGGAGGTGGTGCGGGGGAGGCGGCCGCCGGTGGTGGCACCGGTGGCGCCTTCGCCGTCGGTGGTGGCCGGGGGCTTGTGGGGTGCGGTCGCGGCGAGGTCCCCGGCGCGGATGGCGCGTACCGCCGCGCCCAGCAGGGTGGTGTCGGGGACGGGCGGGCCGTCCGGCACCGGGGCGGGGGCCGTACGGGGCGGGGTGCGCTGGGCCTCGGCGCGGGTGACCAGGACGTCGCCCTCGGCGGATTCGGCGGCCGGTGCGTAGCCCATGGCGCGCAGGCCCTCCAGCAGCGCGTCCGGCGGCGCCTGGGCGGCCAGCACGGTGGGGGCGAGACGGCGCAGCCGCAGGCCTGCGGAGCGGCGGTCGGCGAGGATCTCGGCGAGCAGCGCCTCGTCGTCGCAGCGCAGATAGGCGGAGGCCGCGCCGATGCGGAGGTGGCCGTGCTTACGGGCGATGTCGTCGATCAGGTACGAGAGGGGCTGCGGCACCGGGGTGCGGGAGTGCGCGGCGAGGAAGGTGTGCAGGTCGTCGGCGGCCTGCCCGGCGTCGAGCGCGCGGCGTACGGAGGCGGGGGTGAACCGGTAGACGGTCGCGCCGCCCTTGGACTCGACCTCGGCGAGGATGCCGAGCGCGTCGGCGAGCGGCCGCTCCAGCGGGCCGGGCGCGACGGCGGTCAGGTCGGCCTGGAGGAGTACGTGGTCGAGCGGTTCGGGGAGGAGCGGGGCGAGCAGCCGGGCCGCCTGGGCGGCGAGCGCGGCGGCCTCGGCGGGGGTGGTGGCGGGTGGCTCGGAGGTGGCGTCGGCTGCTGCCGCCTCGGCGGTTCCGGCTGCCGAAGCCATCGCTTCGGCGGCGGCCGGGCCCAGGAGCGCGCGGCCGTGGGCCGAGAGCGCGGCGCGGCCCGTGACGCCGAGCATTTCGGCCTCGCTGAGGGTCCAGCGGGCCAGCCGCGACCGTAGATCGTCCCGGGTGGTGGGGGAGGAGGCGGCCGGATCTGCCGCTCCGGCGGCGCCCCAGCTCCCGGCGCTCCAGCTCCCGGCGCTCCAGGTCCCGGTGGCTCCCGTAATCCCGGCGCCCCTGGCGCCCGCAGAGCCCGCAGCGGTTCCCGTGGTCCCGGCACCCGTGGTGACGGCGGCCGTTCCGGCGGCCCCGGCGGCCCAGGTCCCGGTGGCTCCCGTAACCCCGTCGGCCGTGGCACCCGATCCGGCGCGGCCCGTGGCTCCCGCGCCCCGGCCGCCCGCAGGGCCCGTTGCCCCCGTGCCCCCGGCGGGCCTGGCCCCGGCCGGGCCCGCCGCGCCCACTGGGCCTCGGTGGGCCGGGCGTTCCCACCGCAGGCGGGTCAGCAGCGCGTCCGGGTCGGGGGCGGCGCCGGGCGGGAGGGCGGCGAGGAGTCCGAGGACCCGGCGGCGGACCTCGGGGGCCGGGGAACGGTCCAGGTCGGCGCCGAGGGCGGAGAGCGTACGGCCCCTGGCGTCACGGCCGCCGACCAGGCCCGGCGTACGGGTCGCGGCGAGCCAGGCGGTGGCGAGGGCGGCCCAGCGTTCCTCGGCGGGCAGCCGCAGCCAGTCGTCGTACGCGGGGGTGGGCGCGTACCGCTCGTCGGTCTCGCCGTCCGAGGCCAGCAGCCCGGTCGCGTACGCCAGCTCGATCCAGAAGGCGGCCACCGGTTCGGAGACGTCGAGCGCGACGGCGGTCCGCTTGAGTTCGCGCACGCTCAGGCCGCCCGCGCGCAGCACGGGCGGACCGGCGCTCTCCCATTCGCCCAGCAGCTCCTCGATGGTGGCCAGGGCGGTGAACGCCTGCCCCGCCGCGGCTTTGTCCACAGCCTGTGGATCGTGTTGCGCGGCGGACGCCAGCGGCGGGGCCACCGGCTCGGGTTCGCGGTGGGCGCGGCCGCCGCGCAGATGCAGGGCGACCTCGCGGGGGAGGACGACGTTGCGCGGCCCGGACGGCAGCAGCAGTCCGCGGTCCAGCAGCCAGGCGACGGGCGGCGTGGGGGAGGCGACGGACACCTCGCCGTACGGAGGGCCCCAGGTCAGCTTGGCGAGCACGGCGGCCGCGTCGTCGGGGGCACCGGCGAGCAGCGCGGCCATCCGGTCGCGGTCGTTGAACAGCTCGGTCAACGCGGCGACGGCCGTCACCGGATCGTGGGTGGCCGCCAGCCCGGCCGCCGTCAGCAGTTCCTGCAACCGCCCCGGCGACATCCCCGCCGTGGCCTCGTGCACGGTGGGCCCGAGCCCGGTCGGCGACGGTGAGGCGGGCGAGGGCGCCAGAAGCTCCCGCGCGGTACGGACGAGCCGCAACCGGTCGTCCCCACCCCAGACCAGCGCCTGCGCCCGCAACGTGGCCACGGCCCGGGGCAGCTCGGCGGCGATGAGGTCGGCGGTGGCCTTGCCCTCCGGGGTGGGGGCGCCCGTCATCAGGGCGTGCAGGGTTTCGTACGGGCAGGGGTCCGGGGCTACGGCCAGGGCCTCGGCCGTCTGGAGGGCGAAGCGGTCGAGGCGTTCCACGGCTCGTACGACCGAGGCGCGGGTGCCCGCTCGGGTGGCGAGTTGGGTGAGGTCGCCCGGGACCGGGGACAGCAGGTCGGGGCGGGCGCGCAGCAGGGCGGCCAGCGCCTCGTCGGGGCGCGTGCGCAGCTCCTCGGCCAGGGTGCGGGGCGCCGCGCGGCCGCTGGCGTCTGGGCCGGTCCCTGCGGTCACGCATGCCTCCCGATTACGCGAGCTGCTCATTCGATCCACAGTACCCGGGGGTGCCGGGCGTCGGGGGTGCGGCGGAATCCAGCCTCCGCACGGTACCGTCGGAGCCGTCTGGCAGGCCGACCGTGCGCATTCTCAGGGGTCTTGGTGGGGATCGAGAGCGAAAAGCTCGTCTACGACTATCTGAGCCGTGTCGGGGACCTGGCTCAGCAGCAGGGGCTGCCGTCCGGTGAACGGATGCGGCTGGTCTCCGGGCTGCGGGCCGATATCGATCACCGGCGGTCGACGGGCGGTTCGGACAGCGCGGCCGGGGTGAAGCGGATTCTGTCCAAGCTGGGCACGCCCGCTGAGGTGGTCGCCGCCGCGGGCGGGCGGCCGTCCGGCGGGGAGGGTGCCGAGGGCGGCGGGGACGGCGGCGAATCGGTCGGCGGAGGTACGCGTACCTCGGGCGCGGCGCGGGCCGCCCGCGACAAGCTGGCCGGGCTCGCCGAGCGCACCGGGCTCAGCAACAAGGTCCCCTCGCCGCGCGAGCCGAACGGGCCGAACGGGCCGAACGGGCCGAACGGGCCGAACGGGCCGAACGGGCCGAACGGGCCGAACGGTACGCAGGACACTCCTGTCTCCTTCGCCAAGCACACGCCCGTCACGCCCGTCACGCCCGACACCCCCGAAGCGCCCCCGGCCCCCCGCCGTTGGTCCGGGCCCCATCTGGCGGGCCAGGACGAGTTGGGCCCGCGCGAGTCCAACCCCGACTGGTGGCATGTGGAGCCGGGCCCGTTCGCCCAGCCCGAGCATCAGGACGGCCAGTTTGGCTTCGTCGAGGGCTTCGTCGGCGGCATCGAGCTGCCCGAACTGCTCGGCAACGGCAAGACGGTCGAGCAGGAGCAGCAGGAACAGCGGGAGAAGCGGGAGAAGGAGGAGGCCGAGAAGCGGGCGGCGGAGGAGGAGGCGGCCGAGGCGGAAGAGGCCGCCGCGGCGGAGAAGGGGAAGGGGCCTCGGCGGCGCGGCCTGATGCGCCGCGCCCTGCTCGGCCCCGGCAAGTCCGCCGCCGCTGAGGGCGACACCGGCAAGGCGGCCCGGGCCGGTTGGGCGGCGGGGCTCAGCCCGGTGCTGCTGCTCGCGATCGTGCTGCTCATCGCGGGTGCCGTGATGGGCAACGTCGTCGTGCTCGCCTTCGGCTGGGTGCTCACGTACGCCACCGGCAAGCTGTCCCGCGCCGAGGCGAAGTGGGCGGTGATGGGCATGCCCGGCCTGGTGGTGGTCGGGGCGATGGTCTGGCTGTGGGGCCGGGCCAGCGGCAAGTGGGGCGACCGGATCCCGGAGGACGGGATGAAGGACGTGCTCACCGAGACCTGGCCGGTGGCCGTGCGCGGCGCGGCTGTCGCCACGGTGCTGTTCCTGGTGTGGCGGGCCCGCCGTAAAGGCTGAGCGGTCAGCCGGGCAGCCGGGCAGCCCGGCCGCCAGCCCGCCTGCCTGCCCGGTCGTCAGCGTGGCCGCGAGCCCGCCCGCCCGGCCGCGAGCCCGCCCGCCAGCCCGCGAGTCCGGCGGTCAGCCTGCTCACCCGGCCGCCAGCCCGCCTGCCAGCCCGGTCGTCAGCCCGGCCGCCCGGGGCTGTCAGCGCGGCCGTGAGCCCGCCCGGCTGTGAGCCGGGCCATCCGGCCGTCAGCCCGGCCGCGAGCCCGCCCGCCAGCCCGCGAGTCCGGCCGCCCGGCCGCCAGCCCGCGAGTCCGGCGGTCAGCCCGGCCGCCAGCACGCCTGCCTGCCAGCCCGGTCGTCAGCTTGGCCGCCTGGGGTTGTCAGTGCGGCCGTGAGCCCGCCCTCCCAGCCGCCAGCCCGCCCGGTCGCCCGGTGGCCAGCCCGCGAGTCCGGGCGCCCGCCCTGCCATGAGCCCGGCCCTCCGGCCGTCAGCCCGTGAGCCCGCCAGCCCGCGAGCCCGGCCGTCCGCCCTGCCGCCCGCCCGGTCGTCAGACCGAGAGTCCGGCGGTCAGCCTGCTCACCCGGCCGCCAGCCCGCCAGCGCGCCCGCCTGCCCATCCGGCCGCCAGCCCGCCAGCGCGCCCGCCTGCCCATCCGGCCGCCCGGCCGTCAGCCGTGCTCCGCCTTGGCTGGCGCGTCCGCTACGGCGTCGTCCGTCGCCCGCCATGGTGCGCCCGGGACGACCAGGGGGCTGCCCGTCACCGGGTCCGGTACGACGACCGACTCCAGCCCGAACACCTCCCGCACCAGCTCCGCCGTGACCACCTCCGACGGGCGCCCGCGCGCGACGACGCGGCCCGCCTTCATCGCGATCAGGTGGTCCGCGTACCGCGCCGCCTGGTTGAGGTCGTGCAGTACGGCCACCACCGTGCGGCCGCGCTCGTGGTTGAGCTGGCGGACCAGGTCCAGCACCTCCACCTGGTGGGAGATGTCCAGGTACGTCGTCGGCTCGTCCAGCAGCAGCAGACCCGTCTCCTGCGCGAGCGCCATCGCGATCCAGACGCGCTGCCGCTGGCCGCCGGACAGCTCGTCCACCAGCCGGTCGGCGAGCGCCGCCACATCCGTACGCTCCATCGCGTCGCCGACCGCGCGCTCGTCCTCGTCCGACCACTGCTGCCACCAGTGCTGATGCGGCTGGCGGCCGCGTGAGACGAGGTCGGCGACGGTGATCGCGTCGGGTGCGACCGGGGTCTGCGGGAGGAGTCCCACGGACTGGGCGATCTTCTTGGTGGGGATGCGGGCGAGGTCCGTCCCGTCGAGGAGCACGGCGCCGCCGCGCGGCTTGAGGAGGCGGCCGAGGGCGCGCAGCAGGGTGGACTTGCCGCAGGCGTTGGGGCCGACGATGACCGTGACCTCGCCGTCGGGTATCACCAGGTCGAGGCCGTCCACGACGGTCCGGTCCTCGTAGGCGAGGGTCAGCTCGCGGGCGGCGAGCCTGCCGGACGCGAAGGGTGTTGCGGTCATGCCGTCGTGCCTCCGTTGCGGCCGCTGCGGCGCCGTCCGCCGGACGTCAGCAGCAGGTAGATCAGATACGGGGCGCCGACCGCGGCGGTCAGCACCCCCACTGGCAGTTCGGTCGGCGCGAACGCCTTGCGCGCCAGCAGATCGGCGGCGACGACGATGAACGCGCCGGTCAGCGCCGAGCAGAGCAGCGGGATCTGCGCGGTACGGGTCATCCGGCGGGCGATCTGCGGGGCGAGCAGCGCCACGAAGTCGACCGGGCCCGCCGCGCCCGTCGCCATCGCGGCGAGGACGATGCCGAGGGTGGCGAGCCCGAGCCGGACCCGCCCGAGCCGTACGCCCAGCGCGGTCGCCGTGTCATCGTCCATCGAGACGGTGCGCTGCGCCCGCGCCGCCCACAGGACGGCGGGCAGCAGGAACAGCAGCGCCCAGCCGAGCGGGGTGGCCACGTCCCAGCCGCGCCCGTTGAGGGAACCGGTCATCCACACCTTGGCCTGCTGCGCGACGAGATAGTCGCCCTTGGTGAGGAACAGCTGTGTGATGGAACGGAGCGCGACGGCGACGCCGATGCCGATGAGGACGAAGCGGGTGGCCTGGAGGCCGCCGCGCCAGGCGAAGACGTAGACGAGGGCGGCGGCGGCCAGGCCGCCCGCGACGGAGACGTACGGCAGCACGCCGAAGGCGGTCACCCCGTACGTCATCGCCCCGACCGTGACCGCGCTCGCGCCCTGCGTGACGCCGATGATGTCGGGGCTGGCGAGCGGGTTGCGGGCCACGGTCTGGATGAGCGCGCCCGCGATGCCGAAGGCCGCGCCGACCAGCAGGCCGAGGGTCATGCGGGGGAGGCGGAGGGTGCCGACGACGAGGTCGTTCGGGGTGGGCTGGCCGATGCCGTACTGGGTGTGCAGGACGGCCCGCACGGCGTCGCCGGGGGCGATGAAGCTCTCGCCGAGGCACAGGTACGCGACGCATGCGGCCGCCGTGGCGGCGGCCAGCGCGAGCGCGACGACGGCGGCGCGGCGGTGCAGCAGGAACGAGGCGCGGGGGCCGGTGCGGAGGAGGCCGTAGCCGGGGGGACGGGTGCTGGTGCTCTCAGCCGCGCTCATGCCGTCACCGTCCTGCGCCGCACCAGCGTGACCAGGAACGGGACGCCGAGCAGCGCCGTCATCACACCCGCCGGAACCTCGCTCGGCGGGAAGACGAGCCGCCCCACCACGTCCGATATCAGCAGCATCACCGGGCCGATCAGGGCCGCCATCGGCAGCACCCAGCGGTGGTCCGTCCCCACCATCGCGCGCGCGATGTGCGGTACGGCGAGGCCGACGAAGGCGATCGGGCCCGCGGCGGCGACACCGACGCCGGTGAGGACCGTCGTGCCGAGGGCCGCGAGGACGCGGACGACCGCGATGTTCTGGCCGAGCCCCTTCGCGACGTCCTCGCCGAGCGCGAGCGCGTCCAGGCCTCGGGCGACCGAGGCCACCAGCACCGTGCCCACCAGCAGGAACGGCCAGATCTGGCCGAGAATGTCGGCGTCGCGCCCGGCCAGCGAGCCGATCTGCCAGAACCGGAACTCGTCCAGCGCCGCCGCCTTCGTCGTCAGTACCCCCGAGGTGACGGACACCAGCAAGGCATTCACGGCGGCCCCGGCCAGCGCGAGCTTGACCGGGCTCGCGCCGCCCCGCCCGCCCGCGGCGATGGCGTAGACGGCGACGGAG
Source organism: Streptomyces sp. NPDC001700 (assembly GCF_053596435.1). Taxonomy (NCBI): domain Bacteria; kingdom Bacillati; phylum Actinomycetota; class Actinomycetes; order Kitasatosporales; family Streptomycetaceae; genus Streptomyces; species Streptomyces sp. NPDC001700. Next base: position 261,204 of record NZ_JBSFGE010000003.1, on the reverse strand, counting down.
GCGAGGCCCGCGCCCGCGAAGGCGAACCACACGTACCCGGAGAGCGTGTGCACCCCCGCGAAGGCGATCGCGAGCACGACCCCCACCGACGCGCCCTGGCTGGTGCCGAGCACGCCGGGGTCGGCGATCGGGTTGCGGGTGACGCCCTGCATCACGGTGCCCGCCATGGCGAGGGCGGCGCCGACCATCAGGCCGATGACGGTACGGGGCAGCCGCAGCGAACGGACGATGTCGGCGGCGTCGCTCGTACCCCCGTGCAGCAGCGCGTCCACGACCTGGCTCGGCGCGATCGGGCGGCTGCCGAGCGCGAGGCTGAGCAGCACCGCGAAGAGGAGGGCGACGACGGCCGCGGCCGTCCAGCCGACGCGGCGCCGGACCAACGCGGCTCTGGGACTTCGGCTGCTGGCCCGGTCGGCAGACATCGGTTCCGTTCGGTCCGTTCGTTCACTAGTTCGTTCGTTCGGTTCTCGCGCGTGAGATCGACGCAGGTAAGGCGACGCTTAGTGTATGCAAGGGGCAGGCACAATGACGGGCATGGCTGCATCGAGCACTCCCGCCCTGACCGTCGGCTTCGACCTCGACATGACGCTCATCGACTCGCGCCCCGGCATCAAGGCCGCCTACGAGGAATTGTCCGCCCGGACCGGGACCTACATCGACGCCGACCTCACGATCACCCGGCTCGGCCCGCCGCTGGAACAGGAGCTGGCGCACTGGTTCCCGGACGAGCGGATCGAGGAGATGGGCGAGCTGTACCGGTCGCTCTACCCGGACTTCGCGATCGCCCCGACCCTCGCCATGCGCGGCGCCCGCGAGGCGATAGCGGCGGTGCAGGAGGCGGGCGGGCGCGCCATCGTCGTCACGGCGAAGCACGAGCCGAACGCCAAGCTGCACCTGACCCACCTGGGCATCGAGGCGGACGCGGTCGTCGGCTGGCTGTGGGCGGAGGCCAAGGCGGAAGCGCTGCGCGAGTACGGGGCGTCGGTGTACGTCGGCGACCACACCGGTGACGTACGGGGCGCGCGGACGGCGGAGGCGCTGTCGGTGGCGGTCGCCACGGGGCCGTGCGCCGCGGCGGAACTGCGCGAGGCGGGGGCGGACGTCGTGCTCGACGACCTGACCGCGTTCCCGGCGTGGCTGGCGGGCCACACCGCGAAGTAGCTACGACGATTACTGGGCCGCGCGGTTGACCCGTGCGGCCTCCCGCCGCTGCGCCGCGATCGACTTCAGCATCCCGGCCGCCGCGAGGGCGAAGCCGACGCCCATCAGCATGCAGACGAAGTACGCCACCGACGGCAGCGGATCGGCGCCCAGGAACAGGGGCGCGACGGTCGCGAGGGTGGCGATCGCGCCGATGGCGAAGACGATCACGCCGATGCGGACGAGCCGGTCGCCGGGGGCATTGTCGGTGGTTCCGGGGCGCGGGGTTTCGTTGCTCACCGCACCAGGGTAGATCGGTGCCAGAGCGCGCATACCAACTACCCGGAACCACCCGGGTACGTCTTGTCACCAGGCTCGGGACCATTAGCCTTGGTGGTGGCGGGTCTTACGACCCGCTGTAGTGCTATCCAGAGCTGTTTTTCCGTGTTTTCCGACGAGCGACGAGGACGAGGACAGACGTGCCTACCGGCAAGGTCAAGTGGTTCAACAGTGAGAAGGGCTTTGGCTTTCTCTCCCGCGATGACGGCGGCGACGTCTTCGTGCACTCGTCGGTGCTTCCGGAAGGCGTGGAAGCGCTGAAGCCGGGGCAGCGCGTTGAATTCGGTGTTGTCGCGGGAAACCGCGGTGACCAGGCGCTTTCGGTAACGCTCCTCGACCCGACACCGTCCGTGGCGGCCGCCCAGCGGCGCAAGCCGGATGAGCTGGCGTCGATCGTCCAGGATTTGACCACGCTGCTGGAGAACGTGACGCAGCAACTGGAGCGCGGCCGTTATCCCGACAAGACACACGGCCACAAGATCGCGGGGATGCTGCGGGCGGTGGCGGACCAGCTCGACGTATGAGGCGCATGAGGCGTAAGCGCCACCGCATCCGCTGAGCGACGTAAAAACGAACGTAGAAGCGAACGCGGCAGTGAACGCAGCGGCGAACGCAGTGGCGAACGGAATTACGCGAATTCCAGCGCGTCCGGGCCGAGGGGCGGTACGAGTCCCTCGGCCGCCGCGCGGGTGAGCAGTCCGCGCACCGCCGCGTAGCCGTCCTCGCCGAGGTCCGCGGTGAACTCGTTCACGTACAGCCCGATGTGCTGGTCCGCGACGGCCGGGTCCATCTCCTGGGCGTGCTCCAGGACATACGGACGCGACGCCTCCGGGTCGTCCCAGGCCATCCGGACCGACGTACGGATCGTCTCGGCCAGCTCCCGCAGCCGCTCCGCGCCCAGCGAGCGCTTGGCGATGATCGCGCCGAGCGGGATGGGCAGTCCGGTGGTCAGCTCCCAGTGCTCGCCCATGTCGGCGAGGCGGTGCAGGCCGTAGTTCTGATAGGTGAACCGGGCCTCGTGGATGACGAGTCCGGCGTCGACCAGGCCGTCCCGTACGGCGGGCATGATCTCGTGGAACGGCAGCACCCGGATCTCCCCGACCCCGCCCGGCACCTCGGCGGCGGCCCAGAGCCGGAAGAGCAGATACGCGGTCGAGCGCTCGCTCGGCACGGCGACCGTCTTCCCCGCGAGGTCCTTCGCCCCACCCGGCTCCCGGGTGAGCACCAGCGGACCGCAGCCGCGCCCGAGCGCGCCGCCGCACGGCAGCAGCGCGTACTCGTCCAGCACCCAGGGGAGCACCGCGTACGACACCTTCAGCAGGTCGGACTCGCCGCGCTCGGCCATCCCGTTGGTGATGTCGATGTCGGCGAACGTGACGTCGAGCGAGGGCGCGCCCGGGACGCGGCCGTGGGCCCAGGCGTCGAAGACGAACGTGTCGTTCGGGCAGGGCGAGTAGGCGATCGAGAGCGGCTGTGCTGCCGACTGGGGGGTCACTGCTGGGTTCCTTCCACGTGCGACGGGGTGCGGAGGGCGGTGGCGAGCGCGGGTACGGCCCGGGTGAACGTCTCCGCCAGGGCGTCGAGCGCGTCGCCGATGCGCCAGGCCGCCCGGTCGCGCGGGCCGACCGCGTTGGAGACGGCCCGTACCTCCAGTACGGGAACGGACTGGGCGGCGGCCGCCTCGGCCACCCCGAAGCCTTCCATCGCCTCGGCGGCGGCGCCCGGATGGCGCCGCAGCAGCGCGGCGGCCCGCTCAGCGGTGCCGGTCACGGTCGAGACGGTGAGCACGGTACCGCGTACGGCCCCGGTAGCCCCGGTAGCTCCGGTAGCTCCGGTAGCTCCGGTAGCTCCGGCGACGGCGGCGACGAGCGCGGGCGGTGGCCGGTGTTCGACGGTCCCGAAACCCAGATCGGTGACGGCGGCGAAGCCGTCGGGGGTCTCGGCCCCCAGGTCGGCGGCGACGATGGCTTCGGCGACCACGACCGAGCCCAGCGGGGCGCGGGGCGCGAAGCCGCCGCCGATACCGGCCGATACGGCGAGGTCGTACGGCGTCCCCTGGACGGCCGCGACGGTCAGCGCGGTGGCGGTCCCGGCCGCCGCGGCGGCCGGGCCGACCCCGGCGGCGAGCACGTCGACGGTGAGCGGCGGCCCGCCGGGGCCGCCCGCCCGCATCCGGTGCAGCACCCCGCCGGGCACGGGTACTTCAGCCGCTTCAGCCGCTTCAGCCGCTTGGGCTGGGGCAATGGCGTCCGCCGCACCGCATCCGCGCACCACGGCGTCCCGTTCGGCGGGGACGGCGGTGACGATCAGTACGCGCATCAGCGCCTCCCGGCAGTCGTGCCGTGTGCCGTGTGCCGCAGGTTGAACGGTGGGACGAGGTGACGTCAGCTGTCCCGTTCGAGCTTGAAGCGCCAGATGCCCTTCACGCTCTGGCTGCCGCCGCCGAGCTGGGCGACCGTGATGGTCACGCTCTTCGACATGGTGGTCTGCCCGGTCTGCGGGTTCTGCTGCGCGAAGAGCTGGTCGCTGTCGAAGCTGCGGTACGTCTCCTTGCTCGCTTCGGCCATGACCGGGCTGTTGGCGATCAGGCCCCAGCTGGATTCGGCGATCTCCGGGTCCACCCCGAGCCGCACCTTGTCCCCGGCGCCCACCTTGACGGTGTGGGCGGGCTTGGCGGTCAGGCACTTCTTGAACGTGGCCTGAGCGAGGTTCTCGCCGTCGCCGAAGCAGCCCTTGCTGGCCTCCGCCGTCACGGTGCTGGAACCGACCGTCACCGTCGCCAGCGGCGTCGGCTTGTCGCAGGCGGAGAGGGCGATGAGCCCGAGGGCAACGGCGCAGGCGGCGGTGGTGGCCCGGCGGCCCTTGCCCCTGGAAAACAGCGCAGCGGTCATGCGGGCAGGTTATCGGGCCCGCCCGGCCGCGCGGCGCCGGGGTGGCGGATCAGCGGCGCGGGCCACGCCGACCCGGTGCGTCATGCCACCCGGGGGTGCGCGGTGGTGTGCCGGGCGGCGGACAGCAGTCCCCGGACGCTCAGGGCCACGCCCAGGGCGATCATCGTCGCGGCCGCCGCCATGCCCACCACCCCGCTCAGCGGCAGCGAGATGCCCACCGCGCCCCCGGCCACCCACGCCATCTGCAGGGTGGTCTCGGAGCGGGAGAACGCCGACGTGCGGACCTCCTCGGGCACGTCCCGCTGGATCAGCGCGTCCAGCGACAGCTTGCCCAGCGCCATCGAGACGCCCGCGGTGGCGGCCACCGCGGTGACCGTCACCACGCCGTACAGCACCGCCGAGAAGACGATCACGCCGAGGGCCGAGGTCAGCACCACCGCGATGATCCGCTCCGGGCCGCGCTCCCGCAGCCAGGCGCCGATCACCGTGCCCAGCGCGTTGCCGCCGCCCGCCGCGACGACGACCAGGCCGAGCGAGAACTCGGGGGACAGCCCGCCCACCGGATGCTCGCGGAGCAGGAAGGCGAGGAAGAGGGTGAGGAATCCGGACAGCGCCTTGAGCGAGGCGCAGGCCTGGAGGGCGTGCAGGACGGACGGGCCGACGGTCCGGAGCCCCGGCTTCCGGGTGCCGCGCCCGCCGAACGCCCCGCTGAACCACCGGCCGAACCGGCCCCTGTCCTTGCCTGGGTTCGGCGTCGGGTTCGGGTTCGGGGCGGCGACCGTCACCACGCCGGGCACGGGTTTCGGCCGCGCCGCTCGGTGCCCGCCCGCCCGGTGCCCGCCCCCTCGGTGTCCGAAGTGGTGGTGCTCGCCCGAGGTCAGCCGCGCCTTGGCCTCGCCCTTCGACGAATCCACCTTGTGCGGCAGCGTGAACGACAGGAACGCCCCGCCCATGAAGACCACGAACGCCCCGTACAGCGGCCAGCCCGGCCCCAGCTGATGCAGCCCGGCGCCCACCGGGGCCGCCACGCCGGTGGCCAGCAGCCCGGCCAGGGTCACCCGGGAGTTCGCCTTGACCAGCGAGAAGCGGGGCGGCAGCAGCCGCGGTACGACGGCCGATCTGACGACCCCGTACGCCTTGGACGCCACCAGCACGCCCAGCGCCGCCGGATACAGTTCGAGGTCGCCGTCGGCCACCGCGCCCGCCATGGTCAGCGCGAGCAGCGCGCGGGTCAGCATCGAGCCCGCCATCGCCGCGCGGCGGCCGTGCGGGATGCGGTCCAGCAGCGGGCCGACCACGGGCGCGAGGACGGCGAACGGGGCGAGGGTGATCGCCAGGTAGAGGGCGACCCGGCCGCGTGCCTCGTCCGTCGGGACGGAGAAGAAGACCGTCGAGGCGAGGGCGACCGTGATCAGCATGTCACCGGCCGAGTTGACCGCGTGCAGCTCGATCAGCTTGCCGAGCCCGGACTCGCCCGCGCCATGCGCGTGGGTCGCCCGCCGGATGCCGCGGCCGGTCGCGGTGAACGGCAAGTGGAGCGCGCGGCCGAGCAGACGGCCCGATCGTCTGATCGGACCGCCATCGTGGAACCGCGTTGCTGCCACCCGACCATGGTGCCGCCAAGCTGCCCGCAACGTGAGACCTACGACGGCTTTCCGGCCAAGGCGTCCTCTTCTCTCACCCGCGCATCCCCCTTCTGGCCAGCGAAAACGACCTTCAGGCGGGTGTTTCCACGAACGCCGGACATGAGACGGGGGTGGGGGCGGCGCGGCCGGACAAGGTAGCGTGCTTTACGCGCCACCCACGGTCGTTCCTGGCCATGCGCCGAGTCGCTGTCCCGCAGAATGGGACGTACAAGGTGCGCCCGAGGCCGGATCGGGTGTGGACGTCGACGCGGTCCTACGGTCCGCTCCGTCCGCAGTCCCGCCGTCCGGCCGTACGGCTGGCGCACTCGTCAAACGACGGCTGAGACGGCGTGGAAGAGAGAATCGATCCTGTGAGTGCTGCGATGCGGAGCCGTACCCCCGACCGCCTGTGCGCCGAGGCGGTCGAACTCGCCCGCGAGGCGGCGGCGGAAGCGGCCCACCCCGGAACGGTCGGTGAGTACGTGGAGGCGGTCGCCGAGGGCGACCGCGTCGTCACGCATTTCTTCGAGAGCGCCGAACCCGGCTATCGCGGCTGGCGCTGGGCGGTCACCGTCACCCGCGCCTCCCGCGCGAAGATCGTCACCCTGGCCGAGACGGTGCTGCTGCCCGGCTCCGACGCGCTGCTCGCCCCGGAGTGGGTGCCGTGGAGCGAGCGGCTCCGCCCCGGCGACATGGGCCCGGGCGACCTGCTCCCCACCGAGGCCGAGGACCTGCGCCTGGAGCCCGGCTACACGGGCGAGGACGCCCCGCCGCCCAACTCCGCCGTCTCCGAGGAGATGCAGCAGCTCGCGGCGGTGGAGGAGGCCGACGTGACGCCCGGTCCGCCGTCCGCCGAACCGGCCGCGCCCGTCACCGGCACCATCGCGGCCCTCGCCGAGGAGCTGGGCATGCGCCGCGCCCGGGTGCTCTCCCGCTACGGGCTGCACGTCGCCGCCGACCGCTGGGACGAGGCGTACGGCGCCAAGGCCCCGATGGCGCAGGCGGCCCCCGGCACGTGCGTGACCTGCGGCTTCCTGATGCCGCTCGCGGGCTCGCTGCGGCAGGCGTTCGGCGTGTGCGCCAACGAGTTCAGCCCGGCGGACGGCCGGGTGGTCTCCCTGGCCTACGGCTGCGGCGCCCACTCCGAGGCGGCGGTCATGCCCAAGCCCCCGCGCCCGGCCGAGCCGGTGATCGACGAGACCCTCGTCGAGCCCATGCCCCTCCACCCGGACCGCACAGGCGGCTCGGTGGAACCGGACGCCCCGGCGGAGGAACTGGGCCACTCCTGACCCAGGACCCGGCGCCCCGCCCGGGCGCCCCGGCCCCGAACCTCCCGGGCACCCGTCCCCCGGGCGCCCCGACTCCCGGACCTCCCGATCGCCCCGGCCCCCGGGCGAGCCGGTCGCGCAGCCCGCACCGGTCGCGCCCACCGGCCCCGCTGCGCCCGACGCCCGCCCCGGGCGCGGGGCAGCGGACGTAGCGCCGTTCGCGTCCACCCTGCTGAGCCCCCGGCCGAACCGGCCGCGCCCGCTCCACCGGCGTGCCACCGCGAACCGCCCCAGCGCGTCCGCAAGGCGCGCCCCCGCGCTCGGGGCGCGCGCCTGCCGTGGGGCCGGGGCCCAACCGCCGTGTCGCTGGCGCCCGCCGCGCTGAGCACCCAGCCGAACCGGTCGCCCACCGGCGTACCCCGCGGCGCGTCCGTGAGGTGTCCCCGTGCTTGCCGGGGGAGGGCGGGACGCGTGCGGGGGGTGGATGGGGGTACGTTCGCGGTCTAGCAATGTGGAATGTGGCGGCACCCACAGGACCCGGAGGCGATACGTGAGCAGCACGGCGATGGTGCGGGGCGCGACCGAGGACGCGGATCCCTTCGGGACCGCGCGGCTGCGGCGCGGCGTGCTGGACGCCTGGGCCGCGTCGCCCGCCCGGTTCCGGGAGGACGCCAACGCCGAGGAGGACCTGGCGCTCGGCGGGCACCGGGACCGGCTGGTCGTGGAGCTGGCGCAGAACGCGGCCGACGCCGCCGCCCGGCTCGGCGTGCCCGGGCGGCTGCGGCTGACGCTGCGTCCGGCGACCGACGGGGAACCGGCCGTGCTGGTCGCCGCCAACACCGGGGCCCCGCTGGACGCCGCCGGGGCCGAGTCGCTGTCCACGCTGCGCGCGTCGGCCAAGCGGGACGAGGACCCCGGGCGGGCCGTGGGCCGGTTCGGCGTCGGGTTCGCGGCGGTGCTCGCGGTGAGCGACGAGCCCGCGGTGGTGGGCCGTTCCGGCGGGGTGCGCTGGTCGCTGGCGGAGGCCCGCGAGCTGGCCCACAAGGCGGCGCTGCGCAGCCCCGGCCTCGCCGATGAGCTGCGCCGCCGCGATGGTCACGTACCGCTGCTGCGGCTGCCGCTGCCCGCCGAGGGCTCCGCGCCGGAGGGGTACGACACGGTCGTGGTGCTGCCGCTGCGCGACGGCGCCGCGCTGGACGTGGCGGAACGGCTGCTGGCGGCGGTCGACGACGCGCTGCTGCTGACCCTGCCGGGGCTGGCCGAGGTCGTGGTCGAGACGGTCGAGGGCGTACGGACGCTGCGGCGCGGCGAGGAGGGGCCGTACGCGGTCATCGACGATGACAACGACCACGGCGAGACGGAGCGACGTACTACGCGCTGGCGCACCGAGCGCGCCAGCGGGCAGCTCGACCCGGAACTGCTCGCCGACCGCCCGGTGGAGGAGCGGCTGCGCCCGGTGTGGTCGGTGACCTGGGCGGTGCCGGTGGACGCCGAGGGCGCGCCGGTGCGGCCCGCGACGGCCCCGGTCGTGCACGCGCCGACGCCGACCGACGAGCCGCTGGGGCTGCCCGCGCTGCTGATCGCCTCGTTCCCGCTGGAGCCCACCCGCCGTCACACCGCGCCCGGCCCGCTCACCGCCTTCCTGGTGGAGCGCGCGGCCGAGGCGTACGCGACGCTGCTGCGCGACTGGCACCCGGTGGGGACGGGCACGATCGGCCTGGTCCCGGGCCCGCTGGGCAAGGGCGAGCTGGACGGGGAGCTGCGGGCGCGGGTGCTGGAGCGGCTGCCGAGGGTGCCGTTCCTGCCGAGCGCGGCCGCGCCGGACACCCTGGAACCGGAATCCCCGGCGGCCGAGGCGGACGCGGGCTTCGGCTGGGACGACGCGATCCTCGCGCGCGGCACCTTCGAGGGCGAGCCGTACGCGCTGCGCCCGCGCGACGCGGAGCTGGTGGAGGGCGCGGGCGCGGAGACCGTGGAGGTGCTGGCCGAGCTGTTCCCGACGCTGCTGCCCGCCGGGCTTGAGCGGCGCCAGGAGCTGCGGGCGCTGGACGTGGCCCGGGTGCCGCTGGGCGAGGTGATCGACCGGCTGGCGGGCGTCGAGCGCGCCCCGGTCTGGTGGCGGCGGCTGTACGACGCGCTGGCTGGGACCGACCCGGACCGGCTGAGCGGGCTGCCGGTGCCGCTGGCGGACGGCCGGACGACGGTCGGGCCCCGGCAGGTGCTGCTTCCGCTGCCGGGCGACGTCGACGCAGGGACCGGGACCGAGAGCGACGGCTCGGCGGGCGAGACCCACCGCACGCTGGCCCGCCTCGGCCTGAAGGTCGCGCATCCGGAGGCCGCGCATCCGCTGCTGGAGAAGCTGGGCGCGACCCCCGCCACCCCGCGCGCCGTGCTGCGGACCCCGCAGGTGCGGGCCGCCGTCGCGCATTCGCTGGAGGCGGAGGACGAGTACGACCCGTTCGCGGAGGAGGGCGGGGCGCCCGGCGCCGCGCTGGACCCGGACACCCTGGCCGACACCGTCCTCGGCCTCGTCCAGCAGGCCCGGCTGGCGCCCGGCGACGAGCCGTGGCTGGCCGCGCTCGCGCTGCCGGACGAGGACGGGGAGCTGGCGCCCGCCGGTGAACTGGTTCTCCCCGGCGGCGCCTTCGAGCAGGTGATGCGGGAGGGCGAGCTGGCCGCGTGCGACGCGGACCTCGCCGAGCGCTGGGGCGAGCAGCCGCTGTCCGCGGTGGGCGTGCTGGCCGGTTTCACCCTGGTCCGGGCCACCGATGTGGTGCTGGACCCGGACGAACTGGAGCCGCGCGAGGGCGACTTCGCCGAGCCCGACGACGTCGGCGTGCTGGACGCCGTGGACGTGTGGTGCGAGGACGCGCTCGACCGGCTGCCGGAGACCCCGGTTCCGCCGGTGGCCACCGAGATCGTCGCCGTGCGCGACCTGGACCTGGTGGACGACGACGCCTGGCCGCGCGCCCTGGCGATGCTCGCCCAGCCGCCGCTGCGCGACGCCCTGACCCAGCGGGTGCGGGTGCTGCTGCCGGACGGCACGACGGAGTCGGTGCGCTCGTACACCGCGTGGTGGCTGCGCGGCCACCCGGTGCTGGACGGCCGCCGCCCCGCCGGGCTGCGCGCCGCCGGGGGCGACCCGCTGCTGGCCGGGCTGTACGAGCCGGTGGACGCGGCCGGGTTTGAGGACGAGCAGGTGCTGCGGGCGCTCGGCGTACGGACGTCCGTGGCGGCGCTGCTGGACGAACCGGGCGGCGCGGCCGAACTGCTGGCGCGGCTGGCCGACCCGGACCGCCCGGTGACCTCGGCCCAGCTGCACGCGCTCTACGGCTACCTGGCCGACCTCGACCCCGATCAGGTCACGCTGCCGGACGAGCTGCGCGCCGTGGTGGACGGCGAGCCTCGGGTGGTCGACGCGGACGGGGTGCTGGTCGCCGACGCGCCAGACCTGATGCCGCTGGCCGAGGCGGACGGCCGCGCCCTGCTGCCGGTGCGCCCGGCGCGGGCGGCGGACCTGGCGGAGCTGTTCCAGGTGCGGCGGCTGAGCGAGGCGTATCCGGCCCAGGTGACCTCGCGGGGCGAGACGTACGAGGTCCCGGCGGCGGTCCGCGAACTGCTGCCGGACGCGCCGCTGTCGTACGTCGAGCACGAGGAGCTGCTGATCGAGGGCGGCACCGAGCTTGACTGGCGCTATGTGAGCGGACCCGATGCCACCCTGCACGCCTCGACGGTGGAGGGCGTGGCGGCGGGCCTGTCCTGGGCGGCGGGCCACTGGTCCCGCCGCTTCGAGGTGGCCGCGCTGCTGGAGGACCTGAGCCGCACGGAGGAGCTGGCCCGGGCCCGCTGGTTCGACTAGAGCTATGAGCTAGAGCTAGAGCTAGAGCTAGAGCTACGACGAGCCTTACGGCTTGCGGGCCACGCCCGCGTAGATCCACAGGTCCAGGGCCTCCGCCGAGGCCCTGGACCGCTCGTTCTCCGGGCGCCAGCGGTGCGGCATCACGACGCCGGGTTCGACCAGCTCCAGGCCGTCGAAGAACGGCAGGATCTCCTCGTAGGTGCGCCCCTGGACGTGGATGCCGCTGGCCCGGTAGAGCCGGGTGACCGCGTCGGAGACCCCGCCCCGGGGGTCGAGCGAGCCGTGCGAGAGGACCAGATAGCTGCCGGGGGCCAGCGCCTCGACCAGCTGCCGCACGATGTCGTACGGCTTCTGCTCGTTCGCGATGAAGTGCAGCACCGCGTTGAGCGACAGCGCGACCGGCTGGCTCATGTCGAGCGTGTCGTGCAGCTCTTCGGCGGCCAGGATGCCGGTCGGGTCGGTGATGTCGGCGTGCATGTACGCGGTGCGGCCCTCGGCGGAGGAGAGCAGCAGGGCCTGGGCGTAGGCCAGCACGATGGGGTCGTTGTCCGCGTAGAGGATCCGCGCGTCCGGGGCCGCCTTCTGGGCTATCTGGTGGAGGTTGGGCTCGGTGGGGATGCCGGTGCCGACGTCGAGGAACTGCCGGATCCCCGCCTCGGCGGCCAGCCAGTGGGTCGCCCGGTGCATGAACGCCCGGTTGGCGCGGGTCCACGGCTTGACGGCGGGCCAGACGGCCTCGACCTGCCGGGCGGCCTCGGTGTCGGCGGCGTAGTGGGTCTTGCCGCCCAGGAAGTAGTCGTACATGCGGGCCGAGTGCGGCTTGCTGGTGTCGATTTCGGCGGAGCGAAAACGGTGACCGGTCATACCGCGCATGTTACTGAGCGGTTGGGCGTCATAGCTGACGCTCCCTCAACTTTAAGCCTCCGTGAAGCTCCGATGATGTTGTGAACACCAGGTGAAAATCGTACAGTTGCGCCACACTCGGCTCCAAGTTCGCGTCGGTGTCCATCTCGACGCAGGTCAACGCGGCGGAGCCGCTTCATCTTGTGGGGGATACAGATGCGCAAGCGCATGAGCTTCGCCGTGCTCGCCACCGCGACCGCGGCCGCTCTCGGGGGGCTCGCCGCACCGGCGGCACAGGCGGCCGGTTCCGGCGACACGACGATCACCAAGGTGTCGGTGGGCAACGCCGTCCTCGGCACCTCGGGCGCCAAGACCTTCACCGTCTCGGTGACGGCGAAGGACGACTCGGGCATCCAGGGCGCCGACCTGTACCTGGAGGGCCCGTCGTACGGGTATGCGACCCCGACCGGCGCCGTGAAGTGCGCCGCCGTGGCCGGTGACCCGACCACCTCGACCTGCAAGGCGACCTTCATCCTGGACCCGCAGGTCGACTTCATCGACAACAGCGTGGCGGGCCGGTGGTACGCCGCCGTGTGGGTCGACGCCAAGGACGGCGACTATGTGACCTCCGACAAGGCCGGGTCCTTCGCGGTGCAGCGCGCCGCGAAGCTGACCGTCAACGCCGCGCCGGAGCCGGTCAAGAAGGGCAAGACCATCACGGTCACCGGCGCCCTGACCCGCGCCAACTGGGAGACCGGGAAGTACGGCGGCTACACCGTCCAGCAGGTGAAGCTTGAGTTCCGGAAGGCGAACAGCTCCACGTACACCGCCGTGAAGACGGTGAAGTCCGGCAGCGGGGGTGCGCTCAAGACGACCGTCAAGGCGGCCCAGGACGGCTGGTTCCGCTGGAACTTCGCGGGCACCAGCACCACCCCGCCGGTGAAGGCGGGCGGCGACTACGTGGATGTGAAGTAACACACGCCGAGAAATAAGGGAGCCGGGCCGCCGCCGTCGGTGGCGGCCCGGGTCTTGCTGGTCAGTCGCTGGCGCTGTTCTCCGATGAGCGCTTGATCGCCGCTTCCCGCGCTCGTACGTACCAGATGCCGATCAGTCCGAGTCCGGCCCCGGCCAGGCAGGTCCACAGCCACCACAGATGGCCATGGTCGGCGTACCAGCCGTAGAACGGGAGCTGGGCGAGGAAGAGGACGAACCACACGAGGGTGCCGCCGATGATGGTGGCGACGACGTTGCCCTCCAAGGGTGCAGGCGCTTCGTGCCGGGGTGTCCACTTCGTCATGTGGCCAGCTTACGGGGGCGCTGGCCGGGGGCTTCGAGCGCGCTGTCGGGCGTGCTGTCGGGTGCGCTGCCGGGCAGGATGGCGGACGCGGTTTGGTGTTCCGCGATTCATATATTCATACTGAACCGTTCTGGGTCTGGGTGGAATGTCCTGTGCGATCCTCCAAGAGGCCCGCTTCCCGAAGTTCACCACCTCTGGGGTCCATCCATGTCTCCCTCGGCCAGCGAGCCGGTCGATGCCGCACAGCAGGCACCGACACCTCCCATGAACCGCCTTGCCTTCTTCGACAGGTACTTCAAGATCAGCGAGCGCGGCTCCTCCCCGTCCCGGGAGATCCGCGGTGGCCTGGCCACCTTCTTCGCGATGGCGTACATCATCGTGCTGAACCCGATCATCCTCGGATCGGGTCAGGACATGTACGGGCACCATCTGAACAACGGCCAGCTGGTCACCGCGACCGCCCTGATGGCGGGCCTGTCCACGCTGCTCATGGGCGTCATCGGCAACGTCCCGATCGCCCTCGCCGCGGGCCTCGGCATCAACGCGGTCGTCTCGCTCCAGCTCGCCCCCAAGATGAGCTGGCCGGACGCGATGGGCATGGTCGTCCTCGCCGGTGTGGTGCTGATGATCCTGGTCGCCTCCGGGCTGCGGCAGCGCGTGATGGACGCGATCCCCGGCGGGCTGCGGCGCGCGATCGCGATCGGCATCGGCCTGTTCATCGCCCTGATCGGACTGGTCGACTCCGGCTTCGTCACCCGTAACCCGGACGCGGCGCACACCACCGTTCCGCTGGGCCTCGGCATCGAGGGCAAGCTGCAGGGCTGGCCGGTGCTGATCTTCGTGGCCGGTCTGGCGCTCACGTTCGTGCTGGTCGTCCGCAAGACCCGGGGCGCGATCCTCATCGGCATCGTGGTCATGACGCTGGCCGCGATCGCGATCAACGCCGTCACGAAGACCCCGGACGCCAGCTGGGGCCTGACCGTGCCCAACGTGCCGGACACGCTGGTGTCGACCCCGGACTTCGGGCTCGTGGGCCAGGTCAGCCTGTTCGGCGGATTCGAGAAGGTCGGCGTCCTGACCGGCTGCCTCTTCGTCTTCACGGTCCTGCTGTCCGGCTTCTTCGACGCGATGGGGACGATCATCGGCGTCGGCGAGGAGGCCGGGCTCACGGACGAGCGCGGCCAGCTGCCCGGCATGGGCCGGATCCTGATGGTGGACGGCGTCGCGGTCGCGGGCGGCGGCTTCGGCTCGGCCTCCGCCAACACCTGCTTCGTGGAGTCCACGGCGGGCGTCGGGGAGGGTGCGCGCACCGGTCTCGCCAACGTGGTGACCGGCGGGCTCTTCCTGCTCGCGCTGGTCTTCACCCCGCTCGCCAAGGTCGTCCCCTCGCAGGCCGCGACCCCCGCGCTGGTGGTCGTCGGCTTCATGATCATGGCGGCGAACGTCAAGGAGATCGACTGGAGCGACTCCACGATCGCGGTCCCGGCCTTCCTGACCATGATCTCGATGCCGTTCACGTACAGCATCACCAACGGCATCGGCCTCGGCGTGCTGTCGTACCTGCTGCTGCGCGTCGCGACCCGGCGGGTCCGGGACATCCCGTGGCTGCTGGCCGCCGTGGGGTTCTGCTTCCTGGTCTACTTCCTGCTGCACCCGATCGAGCAGGCGCTCGGCGTGGTGTGATCCGGTGTGATCCGGGTGTGTCCCGGCGCTCACCCATCACTCGCATGGGTGAGTGGCCCAGGACACCCGTATCGGGGTTTTCATTAGACGAGGTAATGAGTTATGCTAAAGACCATGCCGGATCCGTCCCGCCTTCCGTCGTCCGCGACGGAAGCGCCCCTCGATGACGCGGCCGCGGTGAGCGCTCTGCGGTCGGCCGTGATGCGTCTGTCACGACGGCTGAAGCATCAGCGCGTCGATGAGTCGCTGAGCCCCACGGAGATGTCGGTGCTGGGCACCCTCGCCGGGTGCGGCTCCGCCACCCCCGGCGAGCTGGCGCGGAAAGAGCATGTCCAGCCGCCGTCGATGACGCGCATCGTGGCTCTGCTGGAGGCCAAGGGACTGGTCAGGCTGGAGCCGCACCAGGAGGACCGGCGGCAGAAGGTCGTGTCGCCGACCGAGCGGGCCGAGGTCATGCTCGAAGAGAGCCGGCGCAAGCGCAATGCCTGGCTGAGCGACATGGTCGGGCAGCTGTCCGAGGACGAGTGGGAGACGCTGCGCGCCGCCGCGCCCGTCCTGGAGAAGCTCGCGCATATGTAAGAGCAGGTCGAGCAGCCAGGAGGCGAACGAAATTTGAGTACGGGACCCGGAGCAGACTCCGCACCCGCACCGAACACCGACTCACCTTCCGCCGGAACCACGGCGGGCCCCGCCAAGGGCGGAATGTTCCGTTCACTCAGGGTCCGCAACTACCGGCTCTTCGCGACCGGTGCCGTGATCTCCAACACCGGCACCTGGATGTCGCGGATCGCCCAGGACTGGCTGGTTCTGAGCCTCACCGGCTCCTCCACCGCGGTCGGCATCACCACCGCGCTGCAGTTCCTGCCGATGCTGCTCTTCGGGCTGTACGGCGGCGTGATCGCCGACCGGTACCCCCGGCGGAAGCTGCTGCTCTTCACGCAGGCCGCGCTGGGCCTGTGCGGTCTGGCGCTCGCCGCCCTCACCCTGAGCGGCCACGTTCAGGTCTGGCACGTCTACCTGATCGCGTTCCTGCTCGGCCTGGTCACCGTCGTCGACAACCCGACCCGCCAGGTCTTCGTCAACGAGATGGTCGGCCCCCGCGACCTGCGCAACGCGGTCAGCCTCAACTCCGCGAACTTCCAGTCCGCCCGGCTGATCGGCCCCGCCGTCGCCGGTGTCCTGATCACCGCCGTCGGCAGCGGCTGGGCCTTCCTCATCAACGGACTCTCCTTCGGCGCCCCGCTCATCGGCCTGCTGCTGATGCGCACCGGTGAAATGCACCCGGTCAAGCGCGCGCCGCGCGGCAAGGGCCAGCTGCGCGAGGGTCTCGCGTACGTCGGCAGCCGTCCCGATCTGCTGTGGCCGATCGTCCTCGTCGGCTTCATCGGCACGTTCGGCTTCAACTTCCCGATCTGGCTCAGCGCCTTCGCCGACGATGTCTTCCACGCCGGGCCCGGTACGTACGGCCTGCTCAACACCCTGATCGCGGCCGGTTCTGTCACCGGCGCCCTGCTCGCCGCGCGCCGCGTCACCACCCGGCGCAGGCTGCTGGTCGGCGCCGCGCTGCTGTTCGGCGTGCTGGAGATGGCCGCCGCGGTGACCCCGTTCTTCTGGCTCTTCGCCGCGCTGATGGTGCCGGTCGGGATCTTCAGCCTGACCTTCAACGTCACGGCCAACTCCAGCGTCCAGCTCGCCACCGACCCCGAGATGCGTGGCCGGGTGATGAGCCTGTTCATGATGGTCTTCGTGGGCGGCACCCCCATCGGCGGCCCGCTGATCGGCTGGGTCACCGACACCTGGGGCGCCCGGGTCGGCTTCGCCGTCGGCGGTCTGATCTCCGCCATCGCGGCGGTCGTGGTGGGCCTCGCCCTGGCCCGCGCGGGCGGTCTGCGGCTCAAGGTGGCCTGGCGCCGTGGCCATCCGCAGGTGGCCTTCGTGCCGAGGGTGCAGACGGAGGACCGGCTCGCTCCGGCGGCGTGAGGTGCCATGAGACGCCTTGGCAGGGATCGACGCCGATGAGGGCCTGACACGGATGAGTCGTGACACCGATGAGGGCGTGACACCGATGAGACTCTTCGCCGCCGTGCTGCCGCCCGAACCGGCCCTGGCCGAGCTGGGGACGTACGTCGACGCACTGCACCGGCTGCCCGGCGCCGACACCCTCCGCTGGACCGAGCGCCCCGGCTGGCATCTGACCCTCGCCTTCTTCGGCGAGGTCACCGACGACGTCCGCCCCGAGCTGGACACCCGGCTGGCCCGCGCCGCCCACCGCCACCACCCCCACGAGGTGCGGCTGGCGGGCGGCGGCCGGTTCGCCGACCGGGCCCTCTGGGCGGGGGTGGCGGGCGATCACACCGCCCTGCGGCGGCTCGCCGACTCCGTCGCCGCGGGGGCCCGGCGGTCCGGGATCGCCACGAACCGGGACCGCCCGTACCACCCGCATCTCACCATCGCGCGCAACCGCTCCGGCGCCCCCGGGGCCACTGCCACCCGCCTCGCGCCCTTCGCCGAGGGCCTCACCGGCTTCGAGGGCCGCGGCTGGACGGTGGGGGAGCTGAGCCTCGTACGCAGCCATCCGCCGACCCCCGGGGCGCCCGGGGCGCAGCCCCGGTACGAGGTGGTGGCGGCCTGGCCGCTGGGCGGCTGAGCGGTCCGGCTAACCTCGGAGTGTGAATCCGAAGACCCGAAACATGATCATGAGTGGTGCCCTGGTGATGATCCTCGTCGTGGTGGCCGTCGCGGCCGCCTTCGGAGGATGAGCCGCCGGGGCGGTCCGAACCGTCAGGGGGTGTGACCGCACACGGTCACACCCCCTGCGTACTGCCTGCCGGTGCCTGGTAGGACTACCAGGGCGCGGTGGGACTACCAGGCGAACGCCTCGGGCGACGGTCCCGGGCCCGGGAAGATCTCGTCCAGCCCGGCCAGCACCTCGTCGCTCAGCGTCAGCTCGGACGCCCGTACCGCCGAGGCCAGCTGCTCGGCCGTGCGCGGACCCACGATGGGCCCGGTGACCCCGGGCCGGGTCAGCAGCCAGGCCAGGGCCACCTCGCCGGGCTCCAGGCCGTGCTTGTCGAGCAGGTCCTCGTAGGCCTGGACCTGCTCGCGCACCGCCGCGTTCTTCAGCGCGTCGGCGGCCCGTCCGCCCGAGGTGCGGGCACCGGCGCCGCCCGCCTGCTCCTTGCGGATCGCGCCGCCGAGCAGCCCGCCGTGCAGCGGGGACCAGGGGATGACGCCGAGGCCGTACTCCCGCGCGGCCGGGATGACCTCCATCTCGGCGCGCCGCTCGGCCAGGTTGTAGAGGCACTGCTCGCTGACCAGGCCGTACGAAGCGCGGCGCCGGGCCGTCTCGTTGGCCTGGGCGATGTGCCAGCCCGCGTGGTTGGAGGACCCGGCGTACAGGATCTTGCCCTGCTGGACGAGGACGTCGATGGCCTGCCAGATCTCGTCCCATGGCGTCGCGCGGTCGACATGGTGGAACTGGTAGAGGTCGATGTAATCGGTGCCCAGCCGCTTGAGGCTGGCGTCCACGGCCTGGCGGATGTTGAGCGCCGAGAGCTTGTCGGTGTTGGGCCAGGGCTCGCCGTCGGCGGCCATGTTGCCGTACACCTTGGTGGCGATGACGGTCTTCTCGCGCCGTCCGCCGCCCTTGCCGAACCAGCTTCCGACGATCTCCTCGGTGCGGCCCTTGTTCTCGCCCCAGCCGTACACATTGGCGGTGTCGAAGAAGTTGATGCCCGCGTCGAGCGCAGCATCCATGATCGCGTGGCTGTCGGCCTCATCGGTCTGCGGGCCGAAGTTCATGGTGCCGAGGACCAGTCGGCTGACCTTGAGACCAGTACGTCCGAGCTGCGTGTACTCCATGAGACCCAGCCAATCCCTTGGAGTGCGCTCTAATCAAGGGCCCCGATGTTCCAGGCCCCTTGATTCCAGGCCCCTTGATTCCAGAAACCCCGGAGGCCCGCTTTTTGGCCCCCCGTCGCGGTCAAAAAGCGGGCTACCGGAATCTCCGGAATGCGGGTTGTTTCAGTTTCCGGATTTAGCGCCCGGAGCGGGTCTTCAGGAATCCGAGGACACCGAAGACGAGAATCATCAGCGCGCCGATCAGGGCGATGTAGATTCCGGGTCCGGGTGTGAGGTCGTACAGCTTGGCCGCCTGCTCGGCCGCCTTTTCGGCGACGCTGGCGGAAACCCCTTCGTCATCCTGGAGCTTCTGGGCGAGCAGCCGCTCGGGAGATGCCATGTTGATGGCGAGGATGATCGCCGTGGCAAGCCCGGTGGCCGCGCCGATCAGATAGACGACCCCCTTCTTGGTGGCCAGGGCGGCGAGCATCAGCACCGCCCCGACAGCGGCGATGATCAGCGTGATCACACCGTCGCCGTCGATGCCCTTGACACCTCCGTCGGCGCTGTCGGAGGTGGACACGACCCAGTTGACGCAGGAGCCCGCCAGTGCGATGACCGCACCGACTGCCCCCAGCACCGCGAACTTCTTCGGCGGTGCGGCCGCCGCGCCTCCGCCCGGGTTTCCGGCGGAATGCATCGGCGGTGGCGCGGTTTGCGCAGAAGAGGAATGGCTGTATTCGCTCATGGGTAGAGACGTTAGAGGCGGCCATTCTTGAAAGCAATGGCGCCGCCCGCTTTGCCGTCAATGCCCGATAAATTTCTGTCGCACGTAATCCCAGGATGGATTCAAATAATCCGCGGGTTATTTACGCGCCCCGACCGCCACGAATTATTTACGTACGTGATCCGTCCGTAATTCACGAGGGGGCGTGCCGGACCGTGGCAACGCGCCCCGGGCGGCCGTAACGCGCTGTCGGTGCCCCGCCGGGATGGCAGGCTTGGGCCCATGCGTCCGTATGCGTACGTCCTCGGTGCCGCCGTGCTGGCGGCTCTGCCCGTCGCCGTTCCCGCTCCCGCGGCGGCCGACGACTCGTCCCCGTCCTCGTTCACCATCGAGGACCCCCGCATCACCGAGTCCAGCGGGCTCGCCGCGAGCCGGGCCCATCCCGGCGTCTACTGGACGCACAACGACAGCTCGGACGGGGCGTACGTCTACGCCGTCGACAGCAAGACCGGAAAGACGGTCGCCCGGGTCGAACTGCGCGGCATAGGCCGCCCCCGGGACGTGGAGGCGATCTCGATAGGCCCCGACGGCAATGTGTACGTCGGCGACATCGGCGACAACCTCGGCGGCACCTGGCCGCACGTATGGATCTACCGCTTCCCCGAGCCCAAGGTCCTGAAGGACACCACGGTCACCGCCACCCAGTTCACCGTGAAATACGAGGGCGGGGCGCGGAACGCCGAGGCGATGATGGTCCACCCGAAGACCGGGCGGGTCTACATCGCCAGCAAGAGCGACGAGAACCCCGGGCTGTACGAGGCGCCCGCCACGCTCTCCCCGCAGGGCACCAACGTCTTCCGCCGGGTCGCCGACCTCGACATGGAGGTCACCGACGGCGCGTTCGCCCCGGACGGCAGCCGCTTGGTGCTGCGCGGCTACTTCGCGGCGTCCGAATACCGCTGGACGAACGGCAAGCCGCAGGATCTGAAGGAGCTGAAGGACGAACCGGGGCTGCCGATCCAGCGCCAGGGCGAGTCGGTGACGTTCACCCCCGACGGCGGCACGCTCATGTACGGCACGGAGGGCCCGGGCAGCAAGGTCACCGCGGTGGACCTGGGCGGGGACCTGCTGCCGGACGCGACGGCGAAGAAGCAGAAGAAGGACGGGGAGTACTCCTCGCGTCCCGACGGCAAGGATCAGAGTTCCGAGGACGAGAAGAACAGCACCCTGCTGAAGGGGGCGCTCACCTTCGGCGCCGCGATGGCGCTGTTCCTGGGGCTGAAGCGGCTGGTCCGCCGCCGCCCGCAGTAGGCGTACGTCCGCAGTAGGCATGCGGAAGGGCCCGGGGCGCTGTGCCCCGGGCCCTTGTCGCTACGTACGCCACGTACGCCACGTACGCTGCGTACGCCTCACAGGTGCTCGATGACGTAGTCCACGCAGGCGGTCAGCGCCTCGACGTCGGCCGGGTCGACGGCCGGGAACATCGCCACCCGCAGCTGGTTGCGGCCCAGCTTCCGGTACGGGTCGGTGTCCACGATGCCGTTGGCGCGCAGCACCTTGGCGATCGCGGCGGCGTCGATCTCCTCGCTGAAGTCGATCGTGCCGATGACCTGCGACCGCTTGGCCGGGTCGGTGACGAACGGGGTGGCGTGCTTGGACTCCTCGGCCCAGCCGTACAGGGTGCGCGAGGAGGTGGCGGTGCGCCGCACGGCCCAGTCCAGGCCGCCCTGCCCGTTCATCCACTCCAGCTGGTCGGCCAGGAGGAAGAGCGTCGAGAGCGCCGGGGTGTTGTACGTCTGGTTCTTCAGCGAGTTGTCGATCGCGGTCGGCAGCGAGAAGAACTCCGGGACGTGGCGGCCCGACCCGTGGATCCGGGCGGCGCGCTCCAGCGCGGCCGGGGAGAAGATCCCGATCCACAGCCCGCCGTCCGAGGCGAAGGACTTCTGCGGCGCGAAGTAGTAGACGTCCGTCTCGGCGATGTCGACGGGCAGACCGCCCGCGCCGGACGTCGCGTCGACCAGCACCAGCGACCCCTCGTCGGCCCCGGCCACCCGCTGGATGGGCATCGCGACACCGGTCGAGGTCTCGTTGTGGGTCAGGGCGTAGACGTCCGTACCCGCCTCGGCCCGCGCCTCCGGGTGGGTGCCGGGGTCGGAGGAGATCACGGTCGGCTCGGCCAGCCACGGCGCGAGCTTGGCCGCCTTCGCGAACTTCGACGAGAACTCGCCGAAGGACAGGTGCTGGGACTTGTTGTCGATCAGGCCGTGGGTCGCCACGTCCCAGAAGGCGGTGGAGCCGCCGTTGCCGAGGACGACCTCGTAGCCCTCGGGGAGCTGGAACAGTTCGCGCACGCCGTCGCGCACCTGGCCGACCAGGTTCTTGACCGGGGCCTGCCGGTGGGAGGTGCCCAGCAGCGAGCTGCCGGTCGCGGCGAGGGCGCTGAGCGCCTCGGTGCGTACCTTGGAGGGGCCCGCGCCGAAGCGACCGTCGGCGGGCTTGATGTCTTCGGGAATCCGGATCTCAGCCACGACCGAAGCCTAATCCGTCGGAACCCGGCATTCAGTAGAGGGTCCATTCGCTGAGACGAACCGTCCACGGATGGGGACAGTGAGCGCTCTCATGTTGACGCGGCGGCCGTCATCGGGTCCGTGCAAAGTGATCCGTGATCACGTCCGGGAAACACAGATTGGACGTTCTCTTGGGGATCCTCGCCGGGGAACATGGGATGTATGGCTGAGCACGAGGCACAGGCGGACGAGGCACAGGCACACGAGGCACAGGCAGGCGAGCTGGAGCGGGCGCTGAGCCGGGCCGTCCACGGGGACGTCTCCTTCGACGCGGCGAGCCGGGCCCTGATGACCATGGACGCGTCGAACTACCGGCGCGTGCCGACCGGTGTCGTCGCCCCGCGCGACGCGGACGACGTGGCGGCGGCGCTGGCCGTCTGCCGGGAGCACGGCGTGCCGGTGGTGGCGCGCGGCGCCGGGACGTCCATCGCCGGGCAGGCGACCGGGCTCGGGGTCGTCCTCGACTTCACCCGCCACATGCGGGCCATCCGGTCCCTCGACCCGGAGCAGCGCACCGCCGTCGTCCAGCCCGGCGTCATCCTGGACGACCTGCGGACCGCCGCGGGCGCCCATGGCCTGACCTTCGGCCCCGACCCGTCGACCCACAGCCGCTGCACCCTCGGCGGCATGATCGGCAACAACTCGTGCGGCTCCCACTCGGTGGCCTGGGGCACCACCGCAGACAACGTCCACGCTCTGGACGTCGTGACGTACGGCGGCGAGCGGGTCCGCGCCGCGCAGGGCCTCGACGCGCTCCCCGCCCGGCTCCGCGACGGCATGCGCTCCCTCGCCGGGGAGCATCTGGCGCTGCTGCGCACCGGCTTCCCCGAGCTGCCCCGCCGCATCTCCGGCTACGCGCTGGACGAGCTGCTGCCCGAGAAGAACGCCGACGTCGCCCGTGCCCTCACCGGTAGCGAGGGCACGCTCGGCGTGCTCACCGAGGCGACCGTACGGCTCGTCGAGGCGCCCGCCGCCCGGGCGCTGGCCGTGCTCGGCTACCCCGACGAGTCCGCCGCGGCCGAGGCCGCCCACACCCTGCTGCCGTACGGGCCACTCACCGTCGAGGGCATGGCCGCCGACCTGGTCGTGGGCGCGTCGGGGCTGCCCAAGGGCGGCGCCTGGCTGTTCGTGGAGGTCGGCGGCGCGGGGCGCGAGGAGGCGTACGCCCGCGCGGAGGAGATAGCGCGCGCCGCCGCGCACGCCACCACCGATCACACCGTGGTCGCCGATCCGGCCGGGCAGCGCGCGCTGTGGCGGGTCCGGGAGGACGCCTCCGGCACCGCCACCCGCATGCCGGACGGCAGCGAGGCCTGGCCCGGCTGGGAGGACTGCGCCGTACCGCCCGCCCGGCTCGGCGCGTACCTCCGCGACTTCCGCGCCCTGCTCGGCCAGCACGGGCTGCGCGGCACGCCGTACGGGCACTTCGGCGACGGCTGCATCCACGTCCGCATCGACTTCGACCTGCGCGAGGCCGGGGTGCGGGTCTTCCGCGACTTCTCCACCGACCTCGCCGACCTCGTCGTCGCCCACGGCGGCTCGCTCTCCGGCGAACACGGCGACGGCCTGGCCCGCGCCGAGCTGCTGCCCCGCATGTACGGGGACGAGATGGTCGGCCTCTTCCACCGCTTCAAGGACCTGTGGGACCCGGCGAACGGCCTCAACCCCGGCGTCCTCGCCCGCCCCCGCCGCCTCGACCAGGACCTCCGCTTCGACGTCCTGCCGAGGCGCCCGGTCGACGTCGAGTTCGGCTACCCGCACGACGGCGGCGACTTCTCGGCCGCGGTGCGCCGCTGCGTCGGCGTCGCCAAGTGCCGCAACGAGTCGGTGTCCGGGGCCTCTGTCATGTGCCCCTCGTACCGCGCGACCGGCGAGGAACAGCACTCCACCCGCGGCCGCGCCCGCCTGCTCCACGAGATGCTCGCGGGCGAGGTGGTCCGCGACGGCTGGCGCTCGGAGGAGGTCCGGGACGCGCTCGACCTGTGCCTGTCCTGCAAGGGCTGCCGCAGCGACTGCCCGGTCGGGGTGGACATGGCCACGTACAAGGCCGAGTTCCTGCACCACCACTACGAGGGCCGGGTGCGCCCGGCGGGCCACTACTCGATGGGCTGGCTCCCGGTATGGCTCCGGGCGGCGGCCTCTGTTCGGGCCGCCCCGGTGGCCAACGCGGCTTCCAGCGTCGGCCTTCTCTCCACCCTGGCGAAGCGGATGGGCGGCATCGCCCCGGAGCGCGACATCCCGGAGCTGGCCCGCGAGCCGTTCACGAGGTGGTGGCGCGGCCACGCCCGCACCGCGCCCCGAGCCCCGGAGTCGGCCCGTACCGTCGTCCTCTGGCCCGACACCTTCACCAACTACCTCTCCCCGTCGGTCGGCCGGTCCGCCGTCGCGGTACTGGAGGCGGCGGGCCTACGGGTCGTCGTACCCCCCAAACCGGTGTGCTGCGGCCTGACCTGGGTCTCCACCGGCCAGCTGGACCGCGCCCGCGCGGTCATGCGGCGCACCCTGGACGTCATGGCCCCGGCCCTCGACGCCGGTCTGCCGGTCGTCGGCCTCGAACCCAGCTGCACGGCCGCCCTCCGCACCGACCTCCCCGAACTCCTCGGCGAAGCCGACCCCCGAGCCGCCCGCCTGGCCTCGTCCGTGCAGACCTTCGCCCAGGCCCTGGAGACCCACGCCCCCGACTGGCAGCCCCCACAGATCGACCGCCCGGTCGTCGGCCAGACCCACTGCCACCAGCACGCCGTCCTCGGCGACGCCGCCGACCGCCGCCTCCGCGAACGCGCGGGCCTCACCGGCGAACTGAGCGGCGGCTGCTGCGGCCTGGCGGGCAACTTCGGCTTCGAGGCGGGCCATTACGACGTCTCGGTCGCCTGCGCGGAGGACCAGCTGCTCCCCTCCGTACGCAACGCCGACCCGAACGCCGAAGTCCTGGCCGACGGCTTCTCCTGCCGCACCCAACTGGACCACCTCACCGACCGCCCGTCCCGCCACCTGGCCGAACTCCTGGCGGACCGGCTGCGCTGACCGGGTTCTACTGGTGGGCGCTGATCACGCCGCCCGCGCTGAGCACGATGGAGCTGCCGTTGGCGTCGAGACCGGCGTCCTTCTGGTTGGCCTCGATCGTGGCGGCCTCGCCGTCGTGGCCGAGGATCTGCGCGCGGTAGTGGAGTTCGCCGACCTTCGTGACCTTGGCCGTCCAGCCGCCCGCGATCTTGAAGGTGCCCGGGCCCTGGTGTTCGCCGCCCATCCAGGAGCGGACCTCGCCGCCCGTCGTGACCACGACGTACATGCCGTTGGCGTCGAGACCGGCGTCGCGCTCGTTCGCCTCCAGCGTGGCCAGTTCGTCGCCACCGTTGACGATCTTGACGCGGTAGTGCAGGTCGCCGAGCTTGTAGATCTCGGCCGTGCTGCCGTCCACCAGCTTCTGGGTGCGGGACGGCGATGCCGCGTTGTTCGCGGTGCCCGCCTTGTTGCCGACCTTGGCGTCGGAGCCCTGGGCCCCGGTGGAGGACTCGGCGGAGGCCGCGGGCTTCGCGTCGGCGGTGTCCGAGCCGGAGCAGGCGGTCAGGCTGAGCCCGGCGGCGGCGATGAGGGCCGCGGCGGCGACGCGCAGGGTGCGGCTACGAGCGGTACGGGCAGTGGTGTTGGAGCGCATTTCGGGTCCCCCCGGGGTGGTCGGTGTCGTTGTCTCTTCGGTACGTCCACCACTTTGGTCGGGGCCGCTACCGAAGGGCTGCCGTGCCGCTAACACCCGGCTAACGCGCTGGCGGGGGTCCGTCAAAAATCATGCAAGCACGCTTGATTGTTTCTCGCGGCGCTGCCACGCTCACTCCCAACGCTCCGCACACCCCGCACACCCCACACACCCGCACGGCGACGGGAGTCCCGCGTGTCCGATACGGAAGCTCTGCTCGGCGATCTGCGTGCCGAGGGCGAGGAGTTGGACGGTCTGGTGGCCGGGCTCGGGGACGCGGCGTGGCGTACGTCCACACCGGCGGCCGGGTGGAGCATCGCGCACCAGATCGCCCACCTCGCCTGGACCGACGCGCGGGCCGTGCAGGCGGCCGAGGACCCCGAGGGGTTCGCCGACGAGGTGCGGAATGCCTTCGCCGCGCCGGAGCGGTTCGTGGACGAGGGCGCCGAGCGCGGCGCGGCCGACCCGCCCGACGTGCTGCTGCGGCGCTGGCGGGAGGGGCGGGAGCGGCTGACGCGGGTGCTCGCCGCGCAGCCGCCGGGCGCCCGGCTCCCGTGGTACGGGCCGCCGATGAGCGTCATGTCGATGATCACGGCCCGGCTGATGGAGACCTGGGCGCACGGCCAGGACGTCGCCGACGCGCTGGGCGTGCGCCGCACCCCCACCGCCCGCCTGCGCCACGTGGCCCGCATCGGCGTACGGGCCCGGGGGTACGCCTACGCGGCGCACGGCCTGGAGCCGCCCGCCGAGGAGTTCCGCGTCGAACTCACCGCCCCGGGTGGTGAGGTGTGGACGTACGGCCCCGAGGACGCGCCCCAACGCGTCACGGGCCCGGCGCTCGACTTCTGCCTGCTGGTGACCCAGCGCGTGCACCGTGACGACGTGGCGGTACGGGCCGAGGGCGCGGACGCGGACCACTGGCTGGACATCGCCCAGGCCTTCGCGGGCCCGCCGGGCAGGGGGCGACGGCCGGGCGGGGGTGGCGCGTGACGGCGGCGGGGGTCCTTCGGGTCGGTAATGCCTCCGGGTTTTACGGGGATCGATTCGACGCCGTGCGCGAGATGTTGACCGGTGGGCCGCTCGATGTGCTGACCGGGGACTATCTCGCCGAGTTGACCATGCTCATCCTCGGCCGGGACCGGGCCAAGGATCCGGCGCGGGGTTATGCCACTACCTTCCTACGGCAGTTGGAGGACACCCTCGGGCTCGCCGTCGAGCGCGGGGTACGGATCGTCGTCAACGCGGGTGGGCTGAATCCGGGCGGGCTGGCCGAGGCGATCCGGGGGCTCGCGGAGCGGGTCGGGGTCGGGTGCCGGGTCGCGCATGTGGAGGGGGACGATCTGCTGGGGGCGCGGGACTGGGGGCCCGGGGTGGTCAGTGCCAATGCCTACCTCGGGGGCGGCGGGATCGCCGCTTGTCTGCTGGCCGGGGCGGATGTCGTCGTCACCGGGCGGGTCACCGACGCCGCGCTCGTCACCGGGCCCGCCGCCGCGCACTTCGGGTGGGCGGCGGACGACTGGGACGCGCTGGCTGGGGCCGTGGTCGCCGGGCATGTGCTGGAGTGCGGGACGCAGGCGACCGGCGGCAACTACGCGTTCTTCCATGAGATTGGTGATCTGCGCCGCCCCGGTTTCCCGCTCGCGGAGATCCATCCGGACGGGTCGGCCGTCGTCACCAAGCACGCCGGCACCGGCGGTGCCGTCACCGTCGGCACCGTGACCGCGCAGCTGCTGTACGAGACGGCGGGCGCCCGCTACGCCGGGCCGGACGTCACGGCCCGCCTGGACTCCGTACGGCTCACCCAGGACGGCCCCGACCGGGTGCGGATCGACGGCGTACGGGGTGAGGCGCCGCCGCCGACGCTCAAGGCCGGGCTGACGCGGCTCGGAGGGCACCGCAACGAGGTGGTGTTCGTCCTCACCGGGCTCGATATCGAGGCCAAGGCCGCGCTCTTGCGGGGGCAGATGGAGGCGGCCCTCGCCGAAAGACGCCCCGCCGAGATGCGGTGGGAACTGGCCCGTACCGATCACGCCGACGCGGCCGTGCAGGAGGAGGCGAGCGCCCTGCTGCGGCTCGTCGTGCGGGACCGCGACCCCGACACCGTGGGGCGGGCGGTCAGCGGCGCGGCCGTGGAGCTGGCGCTGGCCAGCATCCCCGGCTTCCACGTCACCGCCCCGCCCGGGAAGGGCACCCCGTACGGGGTGTTCGAGGCGGCGTATGTCCCACAGGCCGCAGTGCCGCACATCGCCGTCCTGCCGGACGGCACCCGCACCGCGATCCCCCCGGCCCCGGACACCCGGCACCTGATGCCCATCGACGAACCGCCGCTGCCGCCACCCCTCCACGGCCCCACCCGCCGCGCCCCGCTCGGCGCGGTCGCCGGGGCGCGCAGCGGCGACAAGGGCGGCAGCGCGAACGTCGGCGTGTGGGTGCGCACGGACGATGCATGGCGATGGGTGGCCCACGCGCTCACCGTCGATCGGCTTCGCGAACTCCTCCCGGAGGGAGCCGAATTGCACATCACCCGCCACCAACTACCCCACCTGCGCGCCCTCAACTTCACCCTCGACGGCCTGCTCGGCGAGGGCGTCGCCGCGCAGGCCCGCTTCGACCCGCAGGCCAAGGCCGTCGGCGAATGGCTGCGCTCGCGACACCTCGACATACCGGAGGTACTGCTTTGACCGTGCTCGCGTCCGCGCTCGACCCCGCAGGCGCCGACTACACGGCCCACCGCGAGGCGATGCTCGCCAAGCTCACCGCGCTGGAGGCCGAACACGCCAAGGCACTGGCGGGCGGCGGTGAGAAGTACACCGCGCGGCACCGCAAGCGCGGCAAGCTGCTCGTCCGGGAGCGCGTCGAACTCCTCCTGGACCCCGATACGCCCTTCCTGGAGCTGTCCCCGCTCGCCGCCTGGGGGAGCGACTACCCGGTCGGCGCCTCCGTCGTCACCGGCATCGGGGTGATCTCCGGCGTCGAGTGCCTGATCAGCGCGAACGACCCGACCGTACGCGGCGGCGCCAGCAATCCGTGGACGCTGAAGAAGATCCTGCGCGCCCATGAGATCGCCCGCGTGAACCGGCTCCCCGTCGTGAGCCTGGTCGAGTCCGGCGGTGCCGATCTCCCCTCCCAGAAGGAGATCTTCATCCCCGGCGGCGCCATCTTCCGCGACCTGACCCGGCTGTCCGCCGCCGGGATCCCGACCGTCGCGGTCGTCTTCGGCAACTCCACCGCCGGAGGCGCGTACATCCCGGGGATGTCCGACCACGTGATCATGGTCAAGGAGCGGTCGAAGGTCTTCCTCGGCGGGCCGCCGCTGGTCAAGATGGCCACCGGCGAGGAGAGCGACGACGAATCCCTCGGCGGCGCCGAGATGCACGCCCGCACCTCCGGGCTCGCCGACTACTTCGCGACCGACGAGCCCGACGCCCTCCACCAGGCGCGCCGCGTCGTCGCCCGCCTCAACTGGCGCAAGGCGCACCCCGATCCGGGCCCGGCCGAGCCGCCGAAGTACGACGCCGACGAGCTGCTCGGCATCGTCCCCGGCGACCTCAAGGTCCCCTTCGACCCGCGCGAGGTGATCGCCCGGATTGTCGACGGCTCCGACTTCGACGAGTTCAAGCCGCTGTACGGGGCGAGCCTGGCCACCGGCTGGGCCACGCTCCATGGCTATCCGGTCGGCATCCTGGCCAATGCCCAGGGGGTGCTGTTCAGTGAGGAGTCGCAGAAGGCCGCGCAGTTCATCCAGCTCGCCAACCAGCGCGACATCCCGCTGCTCTTCCTCCACAACACCACCGGCTACATGGTCGGCCGCGCCTACGAACAGGGCGGGATCATCAAGCACGGCGCCATGATGATCAACGCGGTCTCCAACTCGCGCGTCCCGCACCTCTCCGTCCTCATCGGCGCCTCGTACGGCGCGGGCCACTACGGGATGTGCGGCCGCGCGTACGACCCCCGCTTCCTCTTCGCGTGGCCCAGCGCCAAGTCCGCCGTCATGGGCCCGCAGCAGCTGGCCGGGGTGCTGTCGATCGTGGCCCGCCAGTCCGCCGCCGCGAAGGGGCAGCCGTACGACGACGACGGCGACGCCGCGCTGCGCGCCATGGTGGAGCAGCAGATCGAGTCCGAGTCGCTGCCGCACTTCCTCTCCGGGCGGCTGTACGACGACGGCGTCATCGACCCGCGCGACACCCGCACCGTCCTCGGCCTCTGCCTCTCCGCCCTCCACACCGCGCCCGTCGAGGGGGCGCGCGGTGGCTTCGGCGTCTTCCGGATGTGAGTGAGGAACCCGTGATTCGATCGCTCCTCGTCGCCAACCGCGGCGAGATCGCCCGCCGCGTCATCCGCAGCTGCCGCGAACTCGGCATCGCCACGGTCGCCGTGCACTCCGACGCGGACGCCGACGCTCCGCACGTACGGGAGGCCGACACCGCCGTACGGCTGCCGGGTGACGCCCCCGCCGATACGTACCTCCGTGGCGACCTGCTGACCAAGGCCGCCCTGGCGGCGGGCGCCGACGCCGTCCACCCCGGCTACGGCTTCCTCTCCGAGGACGCCGCCTTCGCCCAGGCCGTCCGCGACGCCGGGCTGCTGTGGGTCGGGCCGCCGCCCGCGGCGATGCAGGCCATGGCCTCCAAGACCCGCGCCAAGCGGCTGCTGCGCGACGCGGGCGTGCCGCTCCTCGGCTCCCTCGACCCCGCCGAGGTCACCGCCGAGGACCTGCCCGTCCTCATCAAGGCGGCGGCGGGCGGCGGCGGGCGCGGCATGCGCGTCGTACGGGACCTGGAAGCGCTCGCCGCCGAGCTGACCTCCGCCCGCGCGGAGGCGGCATCGGCCTTCGGGGACGGCGAGGTGTTCGTCGAGCCGTACGTCGAGGGCGCCCGGCACGTCGAGGTTCAGGTGCTGGCCGATACGCACGGCACCGTCTGGTCCCTCGGCACCCGCGACTGCTCGCTCCAGCGCCGCCACCAGAAGGTCATCGAGGAGGCCCCGGCGCCGGGGCTCGGCGACGAACTGCGGCGCCTGCTGGAGGAGTCTGCGGTGAGCGCGGCGCGGGCCATCGGGTACGAGGGCGCGGGCACCGTCGAGTTCCTGGTCTCGTCGGCGGGCCGGGCGTACTTCCTGGAGATGAACACCCGCCTCCAGGTCGAGCACCCGGTGACGGAGGAGGTGTACGGGCTGGACCTGGTGGCGCTGCAACTGCGGGTGGCGGAGGGCCAGCCCCTGGCCGCCGAGCCCCCCACCCCGAGCGGCCACGCGGTCGAGGCGCGGCTCTACGCGGAGGACCCGGGCCGGGGCTGGCAGCCGCAGGCGGGCGTGATGCACCGCCTCGATGTCAGGGGCCCGCGCGTCGACTCCGGCATCGCGGACGGGGATGTGATCGGCGTCCACTACGACCCCCTGCTGGCCAAGGTAATCGCCTGGGCACCCACCCGCGCCGAGGCACTGCGGCGGCTGGCCCACGGGCTGGAGCGCGCCCGGATCCACGGCCCGGCCACCAACCGTGAGCTGCTGGTACGGGCCCTGCGGCACCCGGAGTTCGAGGCCGGACGCATGGACACCGGCTTCCTCGAACGCCACCTCGACGCCCTCACCGAAGAGAACGGGGAAGGCGTAGCGCTGGCCGCCCTCGCCGCCGCCCTGGCCGACGCCGCGCAGCGGCCCGCGACCGCGACCGTGGCGGGGCGCCTCGGCGGCTGGCGGAACGTACCGTCGCAGCCGCAGATCAAGACGTACCGCGCGGCGGACGGCACCGAGCACGAGGTCCGCTACCGGCTCACCCGCGACGGCCTCGCCGCGGAGGGCTTCCCGGACCTGCGGCTGCTGAAGGCGACCCCGAGCCATGTGGTCCTCGAAGCAGACGGCATTCGGCGGCAATTCGACGTTTCGCGGCACGGTGACCGTATATATATCGACGCGCCCATAGGCGCGCACGCCCTCACGCCCCTGTCCCGCTTCCCCGACCCCACCGCCCGCACCGCGCCGGGCTCCCTGCTCGCGCCCATGCCCGGCACGGTGGTGCGGATCGCCGACGTCGCCGTGGGCGACCACGTAAGCGCGGGCCAGCCGCTGCTGTGGCTGGAGGCGATGAAGATGGAGCACCGCGTGACGGCCCCCACCGCCGGGGTGCTCACCGCGCTGCACGCCGCCGAGGGCCGTCAGGTCGAGGTCGGGGCGCTGCTCGCGGTCGTCACGGCGGAGGAGGAAGAACCCACCACCACGAACCCCGGACGGAGCCGCACATGAGCCAGGCCCAGGCGCACACTCCCGTCGACACCCCGGAACAGGCCGACCTCCGCGCCGCCGTGGCGGCCTTCGGCAGGGACAACCTCGACACCTCCACCCCCGACCTGTGGACCAGGGCGGGCAAGCTCGGCTACCTCGGCGTCAACCTCCCGGAGGCGTACGGCGGCGGCGGTGGCGGCATAGCCGAGCTGTCCATCGTGCTCGAAGAGCTGGGCGCGGCAGGCTGTCCGCTGCTCATGCTGGTCGTGTCGCCCGCGATCTGCGGCACGGTGATCGCCCGGTACGGCACGGAGGCGCAGAAGTCCCGCTGGCTGCCGGGGCTGGCGGACGGCAGCGTGACGATGGCGTTCGGCATCACCGAGCCGGACGCCGGGTCGAACTCGCACCGGATCACCACCACCGCCCGCCGCGAGGGCACGGGCTGGGTGCTGAGCGGCCGTAAGGTCTTCATCTCCGGTGTGGACATCGCCGACGCCACCCTGATCGTCGGCCGCACCGAGGACGCGCGCACCGGCAAGCTCAAGCCGTGCCTGTTCATCGTCCCGCGTGACACCCCCGGCTTCTCGTACCGCCACATCCCCATGGAACTGGCGGCGAACGAGAAGCAGTTCGAGGTCGTCATGGACGACGTACGGCTCCCGGCGGACGCGCTCGTCGGCGACGAGGACGCGGGTCTTGCGCAGCTGTTCGCGGGGCTCAACCCGGAGCGGATCATGACGGCGGCGTTCGCCCTCGGGATGGGCCGCCACGCGCTGGCGAAGGCCGTGGACTACGCGCGGACCCGGCAGGTGTGGAAGGAGCCGATCGGCGCGCACCAGGCGATCGCGCATCCGCTCGCGCAGGCCCACATCGAGGTGGAGCTGGCCCGGCTGATGATGGCGAAGGCGGCGTACCTGTACGACGCGGGCGACGACGCGGCCGCCGGGGAGGCGGCCAACATGGCGAAGTACGCGGCCGGGGAGGCGGCTGTGAAGGCCGTGGACCAGGCGGTGCACACGCTGGGCGGGAACGGCCTGACGGAGGAGTACGGGCTCGCCAAGCTGATCACGGCGGCTCGGGTGGCGCGGATCGCGCCGGTCAGCCGGGAGATGATCCTCAACTTCGTCTCCCACCAGACGCTCGGGCTGCCCAAGTCGTACTGATCGATGTCGTACTGATCGACAGGGCGGGGCAGAACGGACGGGTAGGCCACAGACAGGCACAGCGACCCGAGGGGAGCGGCCATGGTGCTGCGCAGCGAGTTTCCCGATGTCCCGCCCGTCGATCTGCCCATTCACGACGCGGTCCTGGGGCGCGCGGCGCGGGAGTTCGGGGACCGTACGGCGCTGATCGACGGGGTGACGGGGGAGAGCGTCGATTACGCGGCGCTGGACCACGCCACGCGCCGGATCGCCGCCGAACTGGCGGCGGCGGGAGTGCGCAAGGGCGAGGTGGTGGCGCTGCACAGCCCCAACTCGGTGATGTATCCGATGGCGTTCTACGGGGTGACCCGCACGGGCGCGGCGGTGACCACGGTGCATCCGCTGGCGACGGCGGAGGAGTTCGCGGGGCAGCTGCGGGACTCGGCGGCGACATGGATCGTCACGGTGTCGCCGCTGCTGGGGGTGGCCCGGGTGGCGGCGGAGCAGGCGGGCGGGGTCCGCGAGATCTTCGTATGCGACACGGCGGGCGAGGCGGGCGGCCACCGTTCGCTGCGCGACATGCTGGCGGGCACGGCGCCGGAGCCGGTGGTGGAGATCGACCCGGCGGAGGACGTGGCAGTGCTGCCGTATTCGTCGGGGACGACGGGCAGCCCGAAGGGCGTGATGCTCACCCACCGCAGCGTGGCCACCAACCTGGCGCAGGTGGAGGCGATGGTTCCGACGCGGCCGGGCGAACGGGTGCTCGCGGTGCTGCCGTTCTTCCATGTGTACGGGCTGACGGCGCTCATGAACGCCCCGCTGCGGGCCGGGAGCACGGTGATCGTGCTGCCGCGCTTCGAGCTGGACCAGTTCCTGACGGCGATCGAGCGGTACGAGGCGCAGGCGCTGTACGTGGCGCCGCCGATCGTGCTGGCGCTGGCCAAGCATCCGGCGGTGGCGCGGCACGACCTGTCGTCCGTGCGGTACGTGCTGTGCTCGGCGGCGCCGCTGGACGCGCGGCTGGCGGAGGCGTGCGCACGGCGGCTGGGCGTACCGCCGCTGCTGCAGGCGTTCGGGATGACGGAGCTGTCGCCCGGCTGCCATCTGGTGCCGAGAGAAGCGGAGGACGTGCCCCCGGGGACGGTCGGGAAGCTGCTGCCGGGCACCGAGATGCGCATCGTGGGGATGAACGGCGGCTCTCATGACGGCCGGGACGTGGCGGCGGGGGAGGACGGGGAGATCCTGATCCGGGGCCCGCAGGTGATGAAGGGCTATCTGGGGCGGCCCGCCGACACGGCGGCCATGATCGACGCGGACGGCTGGCTGCACACCGGCGACGTCGGCCATGTGGACGCGGACGGCTGGCTGTTCGTGGTGGACCGGGTGAAGGAGCTGATCAAGTACAAGGGCTACCAGGTCGCCCCGGCCGATCTGGAGGCCGTGCTGATCGCGCACGAGGCCGTCGCCGACGCCGCCGTGATCGGCGTGACGGACGCGGACGGCAACGAGATCCCGAAGGCGTACGTGGTGCGCGGGCCCGGCGCCCGGATCTCGGAGGACGAGCTGATCGCGTACGTTGCCGGGAAGGTGGCCCCGTACAAGAAGGTGCGGCGCGTCGAGTTCACGGACATCGTGCCGCGGTCGGCCGCCGGAAAGATCCTGCGGCGCGAACTGCGCGCCAGGGAGAGGAGTTCGACCACCCCATGACCGACCCCCATGCCGACGCTGAAGCGCCTTTGGTGCGCTCGTCCGACGACCACGGCATCCGGACGCTCACGCTCGACTCGCCGCACAACCGCAACGCGCTCTCCGTCCGCCTGGTCGCCGAGCTGCGCGCCGGGCTGGCGGCGGCCGGGGCGGACCCGGAGGTCCGGGCGGTGCTGCTCACGCACACCGGCAACACGTTCTGCGCGGGCGCGGATCTGCGCGAACCCCCGGCGGTCTCGGGTGCGTCGGGGCTGGTCGCGCTGTTGCGCGCGATCGTGGAGCTGCCCAAGCCGGTGGTCGCGCGGGTCACCGGGCATGTGCGGGCCGGTGGCCTTGGACTGCTCGGGGCGTGCGACATCTCGGCGGCGGGGAGCGGCGCGAGCTTCGCGTTCACCGAGGCGCGGCTCGGGCTGGCCCCCGCCGTCATATCGATGCCGCTGCTGCCCCGCCTGGACGCCCGCGCGGCGGCCCGCTACTACCTCACGGGGGAGCGGTTCGACGCCGCCGAGGCGGCCCGGATCGGCCTGGTGACGGTGGCGGACCCGGAGGGCGACGCGGACGGGGCGCTCGCGCCCGTGCTGGACGGGCTGCGGCGCGGCTCCCCGCAGGGCCTGGCGGAGTCCAAGCGGCTGGTGACGGCGGAGGTGCGGCGGGCGTTCGACCGGGACGGGGAGGAGCTGGCGGAGCTGTCGGCGCGGCTGTTCGCGTCGGCGGAGGCGCGGGAGGGGATGACGGCGTTCCGGGAGCGCCGGGACCCGGCGTGGGTGACGGAGACCGGGGCGGACACCGGAGCGGAGGCCGGGAAGTGAGCCCCGGTACGTCCCCCCGTACGCCGTCCCGTACGCCCCCGCGCGACCCCAAGCAGGACCGCAGCCGCGCGACCCGGCAGCGGCTGCTGGAGGCCGCCGTGGCGTGCCTCGCCGCGCACGGCTGGGCGGGGTCGACGGTGTCGGTGGTCGCGGAGCGCGCCGGGGTGTCCCGGGGCGCGGCCCAGCACCACTTCCCGACCCGTGAGGACCTGTTCACGGCCGCGGTCGAGCATGTCTCGGAGCAGCGCTCGGCGGAGCTGCGTGCCCTCGCCCCGGCGGGCGAGGGCACGGCCCGTACGCACGCGGTCGTCACCGAACTCGTCGACCTGTACACCGGCCCGCTGTTCCGGGCCGCGCTGCAGCTGTGGGTCGCGGCGTCGTACGAGGCCCAGCTGGGCGCCCGGGTCACCGTCCTGGAGGCCCGTATCGGCCGTGAGACCCACCGCATGGCGGTGGAGCTGCTGGGCGCCGACGAGACGGTCCCGGGGGTCCGGGAAGCCGTGCAGGGCCTGCTCGACATGGCCCGCGGCCTCGGCCTGGCCAACCTGCTGACGGACGACAGCGCGCGCCGGGAGCGGGTGGTGGCGCAGTGGTCGCGGATCCTGGACGAGGTAGTGGGCACGGCCTAGGGGGCGGGGAGCACCCCCGCCCCACCCGCTACCGGCTGGGGATCTCCCCGTACCCGTCGATGTCGTGCGGGCTGCGCGTCCCCGGTCCGATGTACCGCGCCGAGGGGCGCACGAGGCGGCCGGTCCGCTTCTGCTCCAGGATGTGCGCGCTCCAGCCCGCCGTGCGCGCACAGGTGAACATCGACGTGAACATGGGCGCCGGGACCTCCGCGAAGTCCAGCGTGATCGCCGCCCAGAACTCGACGTTGGTGGCCAGCACCCGGTCCGGCCGCCGGTTGTGCAGCTCGTCCAGGGCGGCCCGCTCCAGCGCCTCGGCGACCTCGTAGCGCGGCGCCCCCAGCTCCTTGGCGGTGCGCCGCAGGACGCGCGCCCGCGGGTCCTCGGCGCGGTAGACCCGGTGCCCGAAGCCCATCAGCCGCTCGCCCCGGTCGAGCGCCTTCTTGACGTACGCGGTGGCGTCCCCGGTGCGCTCGATCTCCTCGATCATCCCGAGCACCCGCGAGGGCGCGCCGCCGTGCAGCGGCCCGGACATGGCCCCGACCGCGCCGGAGAGCGCGGCGGCGACGTCGGCGCCGGTGGAGGCGATGACGCGGGCGGTGAAGGTGGAGGCGTTCATGCCGTGCTCGGCGGCGGAGGTCCAGTACGCGTCGACGGCGGCGACGTGCTTGGGGTCGGGCTCGCCGCGCCAGCGGCGCATGAAGCGTTCGACGATGGTCTCGGCCTTGTCGATCTCCCGCTGCGGCACCATCGGCAGGCCCTGCCCGCGCGCCGACTGGGCGACGTACGACAGCGCCATGACGGCCGCGCGGGCGAGGTCGTCGCGGGCCCGGTCCTCGTCGATGTCGAGGAGCGGTTTGAGGCCCCAGACGGGCGCGAGCATGGCCAGCGCGGACTGCACGTCGACCCGGACGTCGCCGGAGTGCACCGGGATGGGGAAGGGCTCGGCGGCGGGCAGCCCGGGGTTGAAGGCGCCGTCGACCAGCAGGCCCCAGACGTTCCCGAAGGACACATGGCCCACCAGGTCCTCGATGTCGACGCCGCGGTAGCGGAGCGCGCCGCCCTCCTTGTCGGGTTCGGCGATCTCCGTCTCGAACGCGACGACTCCCTCGAGTCCGGGTACGAAGTCGGACATCGGGCGGCTCCTCATGATGTGGACGGCGGGTCCGGCCCCGGGACGGCTCCGCGGCCAGTGGCTCGCGGTCCGTACCGGATACCCGGTGATGTGCCCCGTGCGCGCGGTGGTCACCCAGCAGGGGCGTAAACCGGCGCCGGGGCACCGCGCTGACAGGCGCATGGTCGGCCACGGCGCGGTGGACGCGCCAGTCACGGGGGCGCGTGAGAAGTGGCACACCGCTTGTGCGGCGGGCGGAGGGTTATGGATCCCCGGTGCGGGGGAGAGGGGGGATCGCTCTTTCGGGGTACCCCGTGCGGTGGACCGGTGATGTTGCAAGATATGCCCGTGTCCCACGTTGACCCGGAGCCCCCGGCTTCCCCCTCGGCTTACTCCGCGCGCACGTACGACCCGGCCGCCATGCGCGAGCACTATCGCGCGGCGGGCGTGGACGAGACACGCCTCGGGGGCACCCCGTTCCAGCAGTTCACCCGGTGGTTCGAGGAGGCGGTGGGCAGCGGTCTCTACGAGCCCAACGCGATGATCGTCTCCACGGCGGACGCGGCCGGGCGCCCCAGCTCCCGTACGGTCCTGATGAAGAGCTTCGACGAGCGCGGCTTTGTCTTCTACACCAACTACGCGTCGCGCAAGGGCCGCGAACTGGCCGGGAACCCCCAGGTCTCGCTGCTCTTCCCGTGGCATCCGATCGCCCGCCAGGTGATCGTGACGGGCCTCGCGCAGCGCACCGGGCGGGACGAGACGGCCGCGTACTTCCGGACCCGTCCGCACGGCTCGCAGCTGGGCGCGTGGGCCAGCGCGCAGTCCTCGGTGGTCGGCTCTCGGGAGGAGCTGGAGCGGGCGTACACGGAGCTGGCGGACCGCTATCCGCCGGGCGAGCAGGTGCCGGTGCCGCCGGAGTGGGGCGGGTTCCGGGTGGTGCCGGAGGCGGTGGAGTTCTGGCAGGGCCGGGAGAACCGGCTGCACGACCGGCTGCGGTACGTACGGACGGCGCCGGGCGCGGAGGACTGGCGGATCGAGCGGCTATCCCCGTAAACGTGCGGGACATCCGGCGGCCCCTCGGCGCCGGGTCCCGGCACGGGGCAGGCGCAACACTCGGGGGCCTCGGCACACAGCCGGAGACGCAGACGACCCGTGGGTCTCTCCCCTGGCGCCGGTGAGGGCGCCTGGGGGCCGGTCGGACGTACCGGCGACCCACGGGCCGGGTGACTGCTTGGGATTGGCCGGCTGCGCACATCGTTCGTGCGCCGGTCCGGCGAATGCGCTGAGCGCGACGACGGACTGCTAGCCCGCAGTCACCTCACGCGTCCGGATTTGATACATCGGCCGAACCACCTCCCTTCTCGTGTGCTCACCACCTTAGGAACGCCCTCGCGGAGCAGACAAGCGAATTTCCGGGAGGCAACGATTTCGCGGAATCAGGTGTGGCGCGCGTCACGTTCGAGTTCAATGTTCCGACGTGCACCATCACAGGCAGCCACGCCCACCACGTCCCGCAGGGGGTGTCCGGTGACCGCTCCGCAGCGCTCCGAACCCGCACGTCCCGCGCGTCCCGTACCGGCGCAGTCCGCGTCGGCGGCCGCGCCCGTGCCCGCGACCGGCCCAGGCCGGGACGACTCCGATCTGCTCGCCGCGCTCCTCGACGGCATGGACGCCGCGCTGTGCGCGTTCGGCGCCGACGGCACCGTCACCCACTGGAACCGCGAGGCCGAGCGCATCCTCGGCTGGACCACGGCCGAGGCCGTGGGGCGCAAGGGGCTGGCGGGCTGGGCGGTCCGTTCCGAGGACGCGCGGGATATCGAGGCCCGGCTGATGGAGGCGCTGGACGCCACCGGCCGCCGGGTGCACGAGTTCGCCCTGCTGACCAAGGACGGCGGCCGGGTCCTGGTCCGTACCCAGTCGTCGGCGGTGCCCGGCGCGGACGGCCGCCCGGCCGGGGTGTACTGCGCGTTCAGCGAGGTGCACGCGCAGCTGGACCTGGAGCGGTCGATCGCGCTGAGCGAGGCGCTGCTGGAGGACGCGTCCTGGTCCGTCGTCCTCGTCGACGCCGACCTGCGGGTGGCCGTCCTCAACGGCAGCGCGGCGGTCGCGCTGCGCACGGGGCGTACGGCCGCGCTGGGGCGGCCGCTGGGCGAGTTCCTGGACCAGGGCGTGGAAGAGGCGGAGAACGCCCTCCAGTACGTCCTCGCCGAGGGCGCGCCCCAGGCGCCCACCGAGCTGTGGGTGACGCTGCGCGAGGCGGCCGACGAGTCCCCGCAGGACGGGCCCCCGGCGCGGCGCTGCTGGCGCAGCGGCTTCCTGCGGCTGGCCTCACCGCTGACCGAGGAGCCGGTGCCGCTCGGGGTGGCGTGGATCTTCCAGGACGTGACGGAGGCGAAGCAGCACGAGCAGGAGAGCACGCGGCTTCGCTTCCGCGGCAATCAGCTGCACCGGGCGGCGCGGGCGGCGGCCGAGTGCGAGGACCCGATGGAGGCGGCGGCGGTCCATCTGGACTTCGCGCTCGCGGGCTTCGCCGACCACGCCCTGATCGATCTGGTCCTGGACCGTCCGGCGGCGGTGCCGCCGAGCGCCCTGCCGCCCGGCGAGGGCGAGCGGATCCGTCTCGTCCGGGCGGCGGCCACGCCGTGCGGCACCTCGGGCCCGTGCTCCCCGATCGCCCCGGGCGGCATCCCGGTGGCGTACCTGGAGGGCCACCCGGCGCTCCAGGCGGCCGAGCGCTGCGGTTCGGTACGGGCGAGCGCGACGCGTACGGACGAGGCGGCGGCGGCCCGGTGGGCGGCGGCCCGCAAGTGGCCGGAGGGGTCCGTGCACGCCCTGTGCGCGGTGCTGCGCAGCCGGGGCCGCACCCTGGGCGTGCTGACGTTCCTCCGCGGCCCGGCCCGCCGCCCCTTCGACCGCCCCGACACGGCGTACGCGGAGGACGTGGCGGCCCGGGTGGCGGCGGCGGTGGACCTGGCCCGCTAGAAGGCCCTGCCCGCTAGAAGACTGCCCGCTGGATGAATCTGAACTACTGCCGGTAGAAGATCCGGTCCGCGTGCTCCGCCATGACCTGCTGGTTCCACTCATGGCCGCCGTCCACGTTGCCCGAGCGGAGCAGGGGCGGCCGCACGCCGCGCGCGACCAGCTCCTCCACCCCGGCCGCCACCACGGCCTGCATCAGCGCGCTCGTCACGACGGTTGACGCGGGGGCGAACGGTGCCCCGACGCCCTCCGCCGTGACCTCCGCGTCGCCGACCGGGATCTTGCTGTCGAGGACCAGGTCGCAGTGGTCCTTGAGGAAGCCGCCGGTGGCGTTGCGGGACGTGGTCCCCGTCGCGTACGCCACGGACGTCACGCCGATCACCGTGACCCCGCGCTCCCGCGCGCCGGTCGCCATCTCCACCGGCAGCGTGTTCCGCCCGGACAGCGAGATGATGAACAGCAGGTCCCCTGGGCGCAGCGGCCCGGTCTCCAGGACGGCCGTGGCGAACCCGTCGACCCGCTCCAGCGCGCTGCCGAGGGGCGCGGGCATGACGTCCACCCCGGTCACCCCCGGCACCGGGAGCAGGTTCATCAGGGCCAGCCCGCCCGCGCGGTAGACGACGTCCTGCGCGGGCAGGGACGAGTGGCCCGCGCCGAAGACGAAGATCCGCCCGTTTCCGGTGATCGCGTCGGCGATCAGGCCGCCCGCCGAGGCGATGCTTTCGGCCTCCTCGTCCCGCACTCTGTGCAGCAGCCCGATGGCGGCATCGATAAAGCGCCCTGTCGGCTTGCTCTGG
The DNA here is from genome assembly GCF_053596435.1 of Streptomyces sp. NPDC001700. NCBI lineage: Bacteria > Bacillati > Actinomycetota > Actinomycetes > Kitasatosporales > Streptomycetaceae > Streptomyces > Streptomyces sp. NPDC001700. The sequence goes on along the minus strand of NZ_JBSFGE010000003.1, from coordinate 220,038 downwards.
CTCATCGCCGAGGCCCTTCGTGTCGGTGTTAACTTGGGTCCACATCCCCGTGGCGCGGATCACGTTGCGATGTGGATCATGAAGCTGTCAATACCACCTCCTTCCTCCCTCGTTACGGCAGTGGCCGATCCGGCTCCGTTGTCGGTGGGATGCGTCAGAATTGGGTTCAGGGCCACCGCACGACACATCAAGGGGCACGCATGTCCGGACTGATCGACACCACGGAGATGTATCTCCGCACCATCCTCGAACTTGAGGAGGAGGGCGTGGTCCCCATGCGCGCCCGGATCGCGGAGCGGCTCGATCAGAGCGGCCCCACCGTCAGTCAGACGGTGGCGCGCATGGAGCGTGACGGGCTGCTCATGGTCGCGGGCGACCGTCATCTGGAGCTGACGGAGGAGGGCCGCCGCCTGGCCACGCGCGTGATGCGCAAGCACCGGCTCGCGGAATGCCTGCTGGTCGACGTGATCGGCCTGGAGTGGGAGCAGGTCCACGCGGAGGCGTGCCGCTGGGAGCACGTGATGAGCGAGGCGGTGGAGCGCCGGGTCCTGGAGCTGCTGCGCCACCCCACCGAGTCGCCGTACGGCAACCCGATCCCGGGTCTGGAGGAGCTGGGCGAGAAGGGCGAGGCCGACCCGTTCCTGGACGACAGCATGGTGAGCCTGCGCGAGCTGGCCCCCGGCACCGAGGGCAAGACGGTGGTCGTCCGCCGCATCGGCGAGCCGATCCAGATGGACGCCCAGCTGATGTACACGCTGCGCAGGGCCGGGGTTCAGCCGGGCTCGGTGGTGAGCGTGACGGAGTCTCCGGGCGGAGTCCTGGTGGGCAGCAGCGGCGAGGCCGCGGAGCTGGAGGCGGACATCGCCTCGCATGTCTTTGTGGCCAAGCGCTGATTCGTAGCCGAGCGCTGACTCCATCCCCGACCCCCGTTGGGCGCGTGACCTGCGGGGACGGTTTTTGTCTGGACCGGAGTTCGGGGAAATCGAGCGGTTGGGGGCGACCCGTGCAACCCTGTCGCTGACGCATATGCACAAGCGTGCTCGCGGTCAGGGGAGGGGGCTCCTATGGGCCCGACGTGCGGCAGCGATGCCGAGCGGGCGTTCGAACGCGAGGGCCCCGGTGCCGTGAGGCGCCGGGGCCCCGCTTCCCCATGTCCCCCCGGTGGGCCCCGGGCCGTGCGGTCCGCGCGAACGCGGCCTGCGCGGCCCGGGGCCGTAGCGACCCGGAGCCCCGAGCTCCCAGGGTCATCCCCCGCGGACTTCCTTCCCCGAGTAGTCCGCCTCCCGCTAGCTGTCTCCCCTCGGCGGAGGCGACCAATCCTTGAGCGTGGTCACTCGAATGAGGGGTGTTGCCCGGCACTTGCGGTGCGTTCGAATACAAGTTCGATACTGTGGGGTGGTTGGGGTTGCTCGGGAGAGGGATGGAGGTGCCAGACGACATGGTGCGACGCATCGACGTGACCGGAGCCGCCGGGCTACGGCTCGCGGCCTGGGAGTTCACGGACCCGCCCAAGGCCGGAGGCCGCGCGGGAGCGCGCGGCGGCCCCGGAGTGCTGCTGCTCCACGGGCTGATGGGCCGCGCCGCGCACTGGGCGGAGACCGCCCGCTGGCTCGCCACCCGGCACCGGGCCGTCGCCCTCGACCAGCGCGGCCACGGCCGCAGCGAGAAGCCCGCCGAGGGACCGTTCGACCGCTGTGCGTACGTGGCGGACGCCGAGGCGGCCGTCGAGCAGCTCGGCCTTGGCCCGGTGACCCTGATCGGCCACTCCATGGGCGCCCTGACGGCCTGGCAGCTCGCCGCGCGCCGCCCCGACCTGGTCCGGGCCCTGGTCATCTCCGACATGCGGGCCTCGGCACTCGGCGGCGCCTCGCAGCGCGAGTGGTCCGACTGGTTCCGGTCCTGGCCGGTGCCCTTCGCGACCCTCGCGGACGTCCGCAGGTGGTTCGGCGAGGACGATCCGTCGCTGGAGCGTCCGAACGCCGCCCGGGGCGACTTCTTCGCCGAGATCATGGCCGAGCGTTCGGACGGCTGGCGCCCCGTCTTCTCCCGCCGTCAGATGCTGAAGGCCCGCGCGGCCTGGGCCCATGACGCCCACTGGGAGCAGCTGGCCCTGGTGGAGTGCCCCACCCTGGTCGTCCGCGGTCTGGACGGCGAGCTGGGCCGTGCCGAGGCCCAGGAGATGGTCCGCGTCCTCCCCCGAGGTGAGTACGCGGAGGTGGCCGACGCGGGTCACCTCGTCCACTACGACCAGCCGGACGGCTGGCGCCGCGCGGTGGAGCCGTTCCTCGCCGCGACCCTCCCCGCACAGCCCGGACCCGTGTAGCGCGGAGCAGCCGCAGCGTCAGGATCCGCGGCGTCAGGATCCGCGGCGTCAGGATCAGTGCCGCGAGGGGAACTTCCAGACGAACGGCTTGCCGCCGATCTCGGTCCAGGCGATCTCCAGCCGCTTCGTATCGGCCGGGATGAGGAAGGTGTTGCAGAGTGAGTAGCTCTGACCGTCCTTCCAGTTCTTGACGGCGTCCGGGTCGACGCACCCCTTCGGCGCGTCACCGCCGATGACCTTCGCGCCGCGCTGCCCGTCCGCGTACACATCCGCGTAGTCGCCGACCCGCGGCCATTCCTTCACGGCGGCACCGGACAGATGCCGGTACGTCACATAACCGGTCGCCGGGACCTTGCCCTTGGCGTCCGCCGGGTCGGAGACCAGGGCCTTGGCCTCGGCCGCCGTTCCGATGTCGATCCGCCGCGCGGTGATCGAGTAAAACGGCTTGACGCCGGTGTCCTCCTTGAATGCCCGCGAAGCGGACTGACCGGGTTTCAGTACAGCCTTCGCCGCCGCACTCGCACCGCGCGTGCCGTTCTTGTGCGTTCCGCTGAAGCGGGAATGCGGCTTGTGCTTGGGGGATGTGGACGTATGGCTCTTTTTCCCGGAGGATCCACATGCGGTGAGCGTCAGGGCCAGTACACCAACGGGCGCGGCGACGCACAGCCACGTTGTCTTCTTCAGCAAGTCCATCTCCCCTGCGCGATCTTTCTCCGATCGATGATCCTAGGGGCTGGAATTCCGTATCCGGGTCGCCAACTGTGTGCGTACTGTGACGGCCTGGGTGTGGCGGTGTGGAAAGTGGCCGGAACCGGGCCATGTCGCGGTGCGGACGCGGCCATTCCCTCGCGGAATTCAACCTTCGCGGCCTCAATGGCGTCTACCGGTACGGTGCTTGCCGCATGGCTGCTGCTAACCTCGGCCGGGCGCAATCACGCATTAACACACCAGGCGTAAGGAAATCACTGAACTCGGGGGGAGATCGCGTGAAGCTTAAACAAAAAGCCTCGATGGTCGTGCTCTCGGCGGTGCTCATGCTGGGCGGTTCGGTCGCGATGGCGCCCACGGCGTCCGCGGTGGGCTCGTCGGCATGCCGGTTCAATTCGCCGGACGTCAATTTCAAGGTCGTGACGAGTGGCGCCAGATTCCGCACCGGACCGGGAAAGAAGTACCGCGCGATAGGGACGCTGTACCGGGGAGACTCCTTCCGGTACTTCTGCCGCACCGGCAATCTGGGCGGATTCATGAAGAGCTGGTCCTACGGAAAGATCCTCAAGCGGACCACCTCGGGCATCAAGCCCGGGACCAAGGGCTGGGTCTACAGCAAGTACCTCGACTAGAGGGAAAGCGGCAGGGGGAAAAGCGGCGCGGGAGTGGGACCTGACCAGTCCCGCTCCCGCGCCGTACCCTCATCTCGCCCAGGGGCCGGGCTCAGCCCTTGCTCACCGCCGCCAGGATCTCCGGCAGCCGCCCCACCGTCCGTGGCGCGGCCAGCCGCAGACCGGCCTCCGCGAACGCCGCGCCGTACGCCACGCCCAGCGGCAGCAGCACCCACAGCAGGCCGTGGTTCCCGCTGACGTGCAGCCAGATCGTCAGTCCCAGCAGCGGCGCGCACAGCAGGGCGCCCACGATCATGCCGCCGAAGAGGCTCATCCACGCGAGCGAGCCCTGCCCCGGTGCCACGTTCTTGGCGCTGTCCTGCGGGATGGAGTACGGGAGCAGCGCCGAGCTGAGCGCCCCGGTCGCCATCAGCGCGCCGAGCAGGCCGTACGCGAGCCCGAGCGCCTCGGGGATGGCGGGCAGGTCCTTCAGGAAGACGGCCGAGCCCACCACCGCCAGGAGCACATACGGCACTCCGACCAGCGCCACCGCGAACGCCCGCCCGCGCAGCTCCAGATAGGCGTCCCGGGTCGTGGAAATGGTCTGCGCGACCATCCAGAAGGCGGAGGAGTCCTGACCGAACTGGTTGTACATCTGCATGCCCAGCATCCCGGCGGCCCAGCACGACCAGTAGATGCTGCCGTTGCCCTGGACGGAGGTGAGGAGCGGCATCAGCAGGCCGACCCCCAGCGCGCTGACCCAGCTGGTCTTGGCCTTGGGGTCCCGCACCGCGTACCGCAGGATGCGCAGCATGGCCGTGCCGCTGCGCCCCGCGGGCAGCAGCTTGCCGAGCGGGCCGGGCGTGGCGGTGGACGAGCCCGCGCCCCCGGCGCCCCGCCGGGGCTTCTCCGGCTGGATCGTGGAGCTGTCCGGCGTGGTCATCAGATGCGTGAGGCTGCGCGACCACCACCACATCAGCAGCGCCAGCACGGCCGCGCTCAGGGCGAACTGGGCGGCGGCGATCCCGTACGCGCCCTCGCTCACGCCCTGTACGGCGTCGATCGCCGACGCGGGCGGCACCCAGCGCAGGACGTCCGCGGTGGGCCGCAGCACGCCGAGCCCGCCCTCGCCGGACAGCTTCTGCACGCCCACGTTCACGAGCTGCAGCCCGATCGCCACGAACAGACCGCTCAGCAGCGCGAGGTCGCGGCCCTTGCGGCTGCTCAGCAGCCGGGAGTTGGCGGTCGCGACGGCCCGGGCCAGCGCCACGCACGTCAGCACGGACAGCACGCCCGCCAGCAGGGCCGCCGCAGCGGCCGCCGCCCCGTGCGCGATCGCGATCAGCGACCCCACCACCAGCGTCAGCGTGAACAGCGGGCCGACGCCGATCAGCGAGGACACCAGCAGCGCGCCGATCAGCGGCCGGGGCCGCAGCGGCAGCATCACCAGCCGGGTCGGGTCCAGGGTCTCGTCACCGCTGGGGAAGAAGAGCGGCATCACCGCCCAGCCCAGCGCGAGCACCGCGGTGAGGACGGTGACCAGCGCGTCCGCGTCGTCGTTGCCGCGCAGCAGCACCAGGCCGAGCAGCTGGAGGGCGGCGAAGAGGACGGTGAAGACGATCGAGGTGATGTACGCGGCGCGGCGGCCCGCGGACTGCCGCAGCCCGTTGCGCATCAGCGACAGCTTCAGCTGGACGAAGACGGGCAGCGGCGAGCCGGTGGGGACCGCCGGGGGAGCGGGCGCCGCGGTGTCGAGCGGGCCCTTGGCGTCGAGCGGATCGGTGAGCGTCATCGGGCGCCGCCGCCGAGCCAGTCGAGGTTCTCGCCCGAACCCTGCTCACGCGCGCCCACCAGCTCCAGGAAGGCGTCCTGGAGGGACGGCGCCTCGCCCCGTACGTCGGCCAGCGCGCCCTGCGCGCGGATCTTGCCGCGCGCCATCACCGCGACCCAGTCGCACAGCGACTCCACCAGCTCCATGACATGGCTGGAGAAGACGACCGTGGCACCGGAGCGGGTGTACCGCTCCAGCACGCCGCGGATGGTCTGCGCGGAGACCGGGTCGACGCCCTCGAAGGGCTCGTCGAGGAAGAGGACCTCCGGGTTGTGCAGCAGCGCGGCGGCCAGGCCGATCTTCTTCCGCATACCGGTCGAGTAGTCCACGACCAGCTTGTTCTGCGCACCGGCCAGGTCCAGGACGTCCAGCAGCTGGGTCGCGCGCTTGTCGACCTCGTCGCCGGGCAGCCCGCGCAGCCGCCCGGTGTACGCGAGGAGTTCGCGCCCCGACAGCCGCTCGAACAGCCGCAGCCCCTCCGGCAGCACCCCGATCCGCGCCTTGACCTCGGCCGGGTCCTGCCAGACGTCGTGCCCGCCGATCTCGACCGTGCCGGAGTCGGGGCGCAGCAGCCCGGTGATCATCGAGAGGGTCGTGGTCTTGCCCGCGCCGTTGGGGCCGACGAGTCCGATGAACTGCCCGGCCGGGATGTCGAGATCGATGCCCTGGACCGCGATCTGCTCCCCGTACCGCTTCCACAGACCCCGCACCTGCACGGCGGGCCGCTGCGGCGTCGCGGGCCCGGCCGCGCCCTCGGCGGGTGCGTGGCCCTCGGCGGGTGCGTGTACGTCTGCGTCTGCGTGTGCGTCCGGCACTGAAATCCCCGTCTCCCAACGTCAGGCTGGTACGGGGACTGGTCGCGTCCCCGTCCGCGACCACGATACGGGGGGCCGGGGACAAGGCCCAGGCGCGTCAGCGGCGCTCGGGGGAGCGCGTGTCCCGGCCGCGCGTGTCCCGGCCGCGCGGCTCGCGTCCACGGACCTCGCGTGCCCGGATCTCGTACCCACGGGTGTCGTGCGCACGGGGCTCGGGGGCGCGGGTTTCGCGTCCGCACGCGTAGGCGAGCGTGCTCACCAGCTCCTCGGCGTCCGGCAGCCAGCGGTTGGCGGCGGTCGGGCGGCGGGCCCACTGGGTCGGGCCGTGCCGCCCGACCCGGGTCGGGGGAGCGACCACGTAGTCCCCGTCGCCGCGCGCCGCCAGGTCGACCGAGGACGGCGGCCAGCCCAGGTTCCGCAGCAGGTCCGGGATCTTCGCGGCGGCGCCGGGGAGCACGAAGAAGAGCATCCTGCGGTCCGGGGTGGAAGTGACCGGGCCGAGGTCGACGTTGCGGCGCTCCATCCGGGCCAGTGCCAGACAGCCCGCCGACTCCGGTACGTCCAGCGCGTCGAAGGTACGGCCGGTCGGCAGCAGGATCGACGCGCCGGGGGCGCGGGCCCACATCCGCCGGACCACGACCGGGCTGCCGGTCGCCTGGTTCACCCAGTCCGGGGCGGTCGGATGGGCGCCGGGGGCCGGGCAGTCGGCCTGGCCGCAGGAGCAGCACTGCAGGCCGCCCACGGTGTCCAGCCAGGCTCCGGCGAGCACGTCCCAGTGGCGTTCCTCGGCGTAGCGCACGGCGGAGTCGAGCAGCCGTTCACCGCGCTGCTTCGGAATGTGTGGTGCTGCTGTCACGTCCATGGTCTCTTCCACGACAACACAACTCCCGCCGTCAACAAGGGTTACGGCCGGTCCCCCGCCTGTACGCCGGGGCCCGCGCCCCGAGCCCGCGCCCCGGGCGCGGCGAGTGAGCCGAAGGGGCGCGCCGGTGTCGAAAGGGAGAGCGCGCGCAGGGAGCGAGGCACGAGCGACCGAGCACGGTCGACCGTCGACATCGGCTGTGGCGCCCCGGAGGCGAACCGAGCCTCAAAAGGGGGGCGCGCTGGCATGCCGGGGCGCATGGGTGCATGGGTGGGGGCGCGTATGGGGTTCCGGCTGTGTAAGCGGGTAGCCACCATGCGTGACAGGCGTACGAGGGCGTTTTGGCGCGGCCGTACGCACGTACGTGAACCAAGCGGTCTATGTGGTCAATACGGGCAAGTTCCGCATTCGCCGTATACCCGCGATACCCGCGGGGAACTGATCAACAGGGACGGCATCCGCCGAGAACGCACAGCAGTCACTGGGGGTAAAACCATGGCCGCTAGGCCGCTTGTGGCGCGACAGCCGAACGAACGGCTGCAGGCGCTCATTCAGGAAGCCGCGTGCTCCAATGCCGGTTTGGCCCGCAGGGTCAACATGTGCGGTGCCGAGCACGGTCTCGATCTGCGCTACGACAAGACGTCGGTCGCGCGCTGGCTGCGAGGGCAGCAGCCCCGGGGCCGCGCCCCGGGCATCATCGCCGAGGCGCTCGGCCGCAAGCTCGGCCGAACGGTCACGATCGACGAGATCGGCATGGCCAACGGCAAGAACCTGGCGTCGGGCGTGGGGCTGCAGTTCTCGCCGACCGTCCTCGGCGCGATAGAGCAGGTCTGCGAGTTGTGGCGCAGTGATGTCGGCCGCCGCGACTTCCTGACCGGCTCGACGGTCGCCGCCTCGGCGCTCGTCGAACCCAGCCGCGACTGGCTGATCACCGGTGCGGACGCGCAGGTCGCGCGCACCGCCGGGTCCCGGGTCGGCCGCTCCGACGTCGCCGCGGTGCGGGCCACCACGGACGCGCTGGTCGAGCTGGACCACCGCTACGGCAGCGGCCATGTGCGCCCCGTCGTCGTCCACTACCTCAACAGCGTGGTCTCCGGGCTGCTCGCCGGGTCCTACCGGGAGTCGGTCGGGCGCGAACTGTTCGCGGCGGTCGCCCGCTTGACGGAGCTGGCCGGGTACATGGCGATCGATACCGGCCAGTCCGGGCTCGCCCAGCGCTACTACATCCAGGCGCTGCGGCTCGCGCAGGCCGCCGGGGACCGGGGATACGGCGGCTACGTGCTGGCCGCCAGCATGAGCCATCTCGCCGCCCAGCTGGGCAACCCCCGGGAGATCGCGCAGCTGGCCAAGGCCGCGCAGGAGGGTTCGCGCGGCCAGGTGCCGCCGCGCGCCGAGTCGATGTTCCTGGCCGCCGAGGCGCGCGGGCACGCGCTGATGGGGGACGCCCCGGCCTGCCAGCACGCGGCCGGGCGCGCCCTGGACGCGATGGAGCGGGCGGTGGGCAGCGGCGGGCCCACGGGGGACGAGCCGCCGTGGATCCAGCACTTCGACCACGCCTATCTGGCCGACGAACTCGCCCACTGCCACCGCGACCTGGGCCAGGCCGAGCCCGCCCGGCGGCGCGCCGAAGAGGCCCTGGCGGGCCACCCCGAGGGGCGGGTGCGGCGCCGCGCCATCGGGCTGCTGCTGCTGGCCACGGCGCACGTCCAGGGGCGCGAGGTGGAGCAGGCGTGCCATGTCGGCGGCCAGGCGGTGGATCTGCTCCAGACGCTGCGCTCCAACCGGGGCGCGGAGTATCTGGACGACTTCCAGCAGCGGTTGGAGCCGTACCGGGACGAGCCGGTGGTCCGGGAGTTCGGGGCGAGGCTGGAGGTGCAGGCCGCCTGAGCCCCCTCCTGTCGCCCTTGCGCCGGGCCTCGGCCGGTGACCAGTCTCTCCCTCCGCCGGGCTCATACCCCCGTGGGTAACCGGTAGCGTGAGCCGACGATTCGGCAATCGGTTATTCAAGGAGACCCGGTGACGCAGAGCGGACAGGGTAACGAGCCGCACCTGCCTGCGGTCCGTGAGGGCGTCGTACTGCCCGCTCAGGGCGACCAGTGGCCCCCGGAGGCCTCTGAGCCTTCGGGGCCTTCGGGGCCTTCGGGGCCGCAGCACGGTGCCCCGGCCGGTGGTCAGGCCTGGGGCGAGCCCTGGGGCCCCCAGGCCCCCGCCCCGTCCGCTCCCGCCGGACCCCCCACAGGCGCAGGCCCCCTGCCCCCCGAGGACGCGCCATACGGCCAGCCGAGCCAGCCGCCCCCGGCACAGCCTGCCGGACCGCCTCCGCAGGGCGCTGGGCAGTCGTACGGGCCTCCGCAGGGCGCGGGCCAGCCGTTCGGCGGGCCGCAGCCTGCCGGTGCGCCGCCGCAGGGCGCGGGGCAGTCGTTCGGGCCTCCGTCGCAGGGCGCGGGGCAGCCGTACGGTTCGCCGCAGGCACCGGAGCAGCCCTCCGGCACGCCGCAGCAGGGGCCGGATCAGTCGTACGGTCTCCCGCAGGGTGCGGGGCAGCCGTACGGTTCGCCGCAGGCACCGGATCAGTCGTTCGGTCCGCCGCCGGGTGCGGGGCAGCCTTCCGGTGCGCCGCCGCAGGGTGCCGGGCAGCCGTACGGTCTGCCGCAGCCCTCGGAGCAGCCGTACGGGCCTCCGCCGGGTGCGGGGCAGCCCTCCGGTGCGCCGCAGCAGGGTGCCGGGCAGTCGTTCGGGCCGCCGTCGCAGGGCGCGGGACAGTCGTTCGGCTCGCCGCAGGCCCCGGAGCAGCCCTCCGGGGCGCCGCAGTTGGGCGCTGGGCAGTCGTTCGGGGCGCCGCAGGGGGACGCGGCGGGGCAGGGCTGGGCGCCGCAACAGCCGCTGCCGCCGCAGCAGTCACCGCAGCAGCCCGCGTATCAGCAGCCGCAGGCCCCGCAGCAGCCCCCTGCGTACCAGCAGGCACAGCCGTACCAGCAGCCCCAGCCGCAGCAGCCGGAAAGACAGGCTCAGCCGCAGCCGGAGCCCTACGCCGGGGCCGCCGACGAGACGCAGTTGCTGCCGCCGCAGCCTGCGGGGGACGCCGAGGCGACCCAGTACATACCCCCCGTCACCGCGCAGCAGCCGCAGGCGTCCGCCAGCGCGCCGCTGCCGCCCGAGAACCGGCCCGCCAAGGCCGAGGCCCCCGGCGAGTCCACCACCCAGCTGCGCACCGTGCGCCCCGGCCGGGGCGCGCATCGAGGGCGCGGGCAGCAGCCCGCGCCCGCCGCCCCGGCGGGAGACGCCGAGGAGACGTCCGTCCTCCCGGCACCGATCCCGGCCGCCGCCCCCGCCCCCTCCCGGCGCGGTCGGCAGCAGCAGCAACAACAGCCGCCGAAGCCCACCGGCTCCCCCTTCGCGATCCGCCCCGGCCGTCCGGGCGACCGGCCGCCGCCCTCCGAGTTCGACGGTCTCTTCCGGGCCGACGGCGACGCCCCCACAGGCGCCGACTCCCCCGGCGAGACGCAGCAGATGCCGCAGTTCACCGCCCCGGCCCCCGCCCCGCCCCCGGCGGACGGGGGCGGCGGGCATGGCGGCCGTGGCAGCCGGGGTGGTGGCCGCCGTCGCCGGATGTCGCCCGCCGTGCTCATCGGCATCGTGGTCGCGGGCTGCGGGATCGCCGGGCTCGCCGCCGGAGCCGCGCTCAGCGCGGGCGGCGACGACGAGAAGAAGGACGACAACGCGACGCTGGGCTCCAGCTCGGAGCCGAACGCCGGGGAGGACGAGTCGAGCGAGCCGTCCAAGTCCGCCGATCCCGCGCAGCCGCAGGCGAAGGCGCTGGACGCGCTGCTCAAGGACAGCAACAACAGCCGCTCGGCGGTGATCAACGCCGTCAACAGCATCAAGACCTGCAAGAACCTGCCCAAGGCCGCATCCGACCTGCGGACGGCCGCCGGGCAGCGCAACGGCCTGGTGACGCGGCTCGGCAAGCTGTCCGTCGACAAGCTGCCGAACCACACCCAGCTGACCGCGTCGCTGACCAAGGCGTGGAAGTCCTCCGCGCAGGCCGACAACCAGTACGCGGCGTGGGCCGACCAGACCCGTGGCAAGAAGGGCTGCCCCAAGGGCCAGGCCCGCCGGACCGGACGGGTCGGCGCGGCCGAGCGGGCGAGCGGCGAGGCGACGGCGGCCAAGCGGAAGGCGGCCGAGCTGTGGAACCCGCTCGCCGGGAAGTACGGCCTCACCAAGCACGAGGCCACTCAGCTGTAGACAAAAGTGGGTGGCCCCGGGACGGTCAGTCCCGGGGGCCGTACCGCTCCAGCGTCTTCGCCACGTTGACGAACCCCTTGCGCACCGCGACCAGCCGCCCGTCGCGCACCACCTGATAGGTGACGTCGGGGTTCACGATCCGCGGATAGTCCCGCACGTTCAGCGGGTCGTTGTAGCCCCAGCGCAGCGGCGGCGTGAGGCCGCCCGTGTCGACCTTGTGGCCATGGTCCAGGGCATTGCGCAGGGTGCGCGCGCTGATGTCATCGGGGTTCAGGGACATCAGCGCGGAGCGCAGCGCGGTGTAGGCGATCCAGGTGGTCTGGGTGCCCGCGTCGTCGGGGTCGATGCGGTTGTCGTCGAAGGCGTACTTGTTGATGACCTTCTTCATGGGGCCCCAGCGCGGATCGTCCGGCGCCGGGTACCAGCCCGTGGCGTACGTCCCCTCCAGCGGGCTGCTGCTGCCGCCCGTGCTGTCGACCAGGGACTGCCGGACGCTGCCCATGATGGAGGCGATCCGCACCTTCGGGTGTTCCTCCTGGACGCGCCGGAAGGAGTCGAAGAAGGTGCCTGTACGCGCGCCGAGCGCGGCGGTGACGCAGGCGTTGTCCATCTCGGCGCCCGCGGTGGCGGAGCCCAGGGAGCTGTCGGCGCCGACGTCCGTGAGGGCGGTGGTGGCCTGGGAGCTGTAGTCGCCCGCGTCCTCGGGGGCGCGTATGTCGTGCGCGGGCTGGCGGCCCGCCGCCTTGAGCCCGGCGTCGAGGAGTTCGGGGAGTTCGTCGCCCGCGATGGTGTCGGGACGGACCAGCGAGACGCGGTCGCAGCGGGAGGCGAGCTGGCGGCCGTTGCCCGCGAGCAGCGTGGCCTGGCCGCCGTTGACCGGGTAGGAGTACGGGCTGTTGAACTCCTCCTGGGTCAGCCCGTAGCCGCCGATGTACGGGATGCCCGCGACCTCCAGCGGGGAGGTGAAGGAGCGGCCGTGCTGGCTGTACGAGCCGACGACGGCGACGGCCTTGGCCTTGCCCGCGTTCTGCGCGCAGCGCGCGGCCTGGACCGAGTCGTTGCGCTCGTTGCAGGTGATCACCTTGAGCTTGCGGCCGTGGATGCCGCCGCTGGCGTTGACCCAGCGGGCGTACGCCTGCGCCATGGCGGGCATTCCCGGCATATTGGTCGCTTTGGTGCCCTCGGGGGCCCATGTCATCACGACGATGGGCTTCTTGTCCGGCCCCTTCGTCAACCCTGGCAGCGAGCCGCATCCGGTCAGCGAGGACGCGCCCGCTGCGGTGCACAGTGCGGCGGCGACGGCTGCTCGGAGGGGGCGGGAGGAGGGGCGTCGCCGTCCGGTCATGGTATGCGAGCCTGGTGCTCCGGTCGGAACGCGACCGCTATGCCGGGGAACGCGCGGGTATCGGGAAGGTGAACACACGGGGGGTTATGCGGCCCTCTGTGTGAAGAACGTACGATCGGTGACTGTGCAAGGTTCGGAGAAGTCTTCCCGTCGCGGCCATCGCTCGACCACCATGGGCGGTATGCCTGTCAACGACATGCCGTGGTGGCGCTGGCGTACCAATGTGCGCTCGGGGCTGCACATGCTCTCTGACCCGGTCTTCCAGCAGGAGTGCTGGCTGGCCGGGCAATCCGGATACGGTGACGTCACCGACGCCGTGTACCGACTGGTCGAGGACACCTGGCTGGACAACTGGTCAGCCGAGAAATACGTCGGAACGATCTTCCGGGACTCCCAGGAGGCGGCGCTCGTCGATGTCGCCGTACTGCGGGTGCTGAGGATCCTCCACCAGGTCGGCGCGGACGCCCAGGTCTCGGCGTACATCGAACATCACGGCTGGCCGGAGGCGGTGCGGGCGGCCCGCGACGCCCATGTCCTGCTGGCCTCCAACGACGGCGAGGACCCGGACGTGCCGCCGCGCACCCTGGAGGTGCTGTCGATCATGACGCAGGTCGCCTAGGCGGCGGTCCTGAGGAGTGTCGCGGGTGTGCGACGCTATGGAGTCATGAGCCAGTCGCATTCCGTCCCCGACCAGTACATCCTCACGCTGTCCTGCCCTGACAAGCAGGGCATCGTGCACGCCGTGTCGAGTTTCCTCTTCATGACCGGCTGCAACATCGAGGACAGCCAGCAGTTCGGGGACCGGGACACGGGGCTCTTCTTCATGCGCGTGCACTTCCGCGCCGTCTCCCCGGTGAAGGTCGAGGACCTGCGGGCGAGCTTCGCGGCGGTCGGCGACTCCTTCGGGATGGACTGGCAGATCCACCGGGCCGACCAGAAGATGCGCGTCGTGCTGATGGTCAGCAAGTTCGGGCACTGCCTGAACGACCTGCTCTTCCGCTCCCGGATCGGCGCGCTCCCGGTGGAGATCGCGGCGGTGGTCTCCAACCACACCGACTTCGAGGAGCTGGTGGGCTCGTACGGGGTCCCGTTCCGGCACATCCCGGTGACCAGGGACACCAAGGCGCAGGCCGAGGCGGAGCTGCTGAAGCTGGTGCGCGCGGAGAACGTCGAGCTGGTGGTGCTGGCCCGCTATATGCAGGTGCTCTCGGACGACCTGTGCACCCAGCTGTCCGGCCGGATCATCAACATCCACCACTCCTTCCTCCCGAGCTTCAAGGGCGCCAAGCCGTACCACCAGGCCCATGCGCGCGGGGTGAAGCTGATCGGCGCGACGGCGCACTATGTGACGGCCGACCTGGACGAGGGCCCGATCATCGAGCAGGAGGTCGAGCGCGTCGGCCACGATCTGACCCCGGACCAGCTGGTCGCGGTCGGCCGCGACGTCGAGTGCCAGGCGCTGGCGCGGGCGGTGAAGTGGCACAGCGAGCGCCGCGTGCTGCTGAACGGCCACCGGACGGTCGTCTTCGGCTGACGGCGGTACGGCGGTACGGGACGGCTGGGCGGCTACATCCGCGACAGCGAGGCCGTCGCGAACAGCACGTCGCGGATCGCCTCCACGTCCCCCTGCTGCCCCACCGCCGCCTCCTGCGGCGGCACATGCCCGGCGGCCAGCTGGTGGAACGTCTCGGGGTCCAGCGCGATCTGGGCCACCGTCTCCTCCCTCGTGCCCACGGCGGCCGGTGAGTCCAGCGCGATGAACCAATCGCCCCCGCCGGGCCCCTCGACCTCCAGATGGAGCGTACGGCCCGGGGCGCCCGCCTCCACCAGGCGGCGCGGCGGGGCCGCGAGCCCGGCCCGGCGCCGCTCGGCCAGCGCGTCGGGCAGCAGCCGGGCGCACAGGCCGATCATGGCCTTGAGGTGGGCGGAGGACGGGAGTTCATACGGGTAGTCGACGGCCTCGGCGATATCCCCGGCGTGCACCCAGCACTCGAAGGCGCGGTCCAGGAACGCGTCGCGGACCGGCAGGGTGAAGTCCCCGAACGGAACGGCGAGATCCGCGGCCCCGCGCCCGGCGAACGACACCGTACGGACCAGCGCGTGCCCCTGCTCCCGCCACAACTCCCGCAGCAGGGTGGACGGACCGGTCCCGCCCGCGACGTCGGGCTCCGCGTGCCAGTACGCCTCCGTACGGGCGGAGGGCGTGCCGGGCTCGTACTCGTGCTCGTGCTCGTGCTCGTAGTCTCCGAGCGGGTCGGGCAGTCCGAGGGCGGCGGCGACGGCGCCGTCCACCACCATCAGATGCCCGATGACCCCGGCGACGGTGGTGTTACGGCCGGTGAGGCGCAGCCCGTCGAACCACTTGAGCCGCACTGGAGCGCGCCATTCGGCCTCGCCCATGTCCCGCAGCAGCGCGTCCAGCCGGGCGGCCTCCGCGTCGTACGCGGCGGCCCAGCCGGGCACCGGTATCCGCGCCGGGCGGCGGCCGAGGCATCCGGCCAGCACGCGGGAGCGGAGCAGCGGGTCGAGGTCGAGGCTGTGCTCGGCGTGCAGCAGCCCCACGGCCTCGCGCAGCCGCAGCGCCTCTTCGGCGCAGGAGGGGCAGTGGTTGAGATGCGCTTCGACGGCGGCTGTCTCGTCGGGGGAGCAGGCGGTGAGCGCCCAGGCGCCGAGGAGCGACCGCAGGACGTCGTGCGTGGGCGGCGGAGCGGTGGTGCGCTCCAGCGCGGCGGCGGGCTGCTCGGTGTGGGGTTGGTCGTCCGGTGGAGCGGTACCGGGCGGATCGGTGTCGGGCGGATCGGTGTCGGGCGGGTCGGCTGGTTCGGGCAGCGGCATCAGGGGGCCCGGCCAGCCGCTGGCGTCCTCCGCGGCGGATCGCGGCGTCGGGATGCGGGGCGGCCCGGCCGGTTCGGGTGGAATGCCCGAAGTATCACCAGGCCCGTCTCTGCCGTCGCCGTGGTCGTCGCCGCGGCCATCACCGCGGCCGTACTCGGGAAAGTCGCCGGGGTCGCACCGCTCCGGGCCGCCCGCGCCGCTCATAGCGCCCGCCCGTAGCCGGGAGGCGCCATGGTGCGCGGCGGCGGGACGTAGGCCGTGGACAGCAGTTGAAGCCCGAGCCGCAGACGCCGCCGGGCCTCGTCCTCGGTCACGCCCAGTGCGGCGGCCGCCTGGCGGTAGTCGCGGCGGTCGAAGTAGGCCAGTTCCAGGGCGGCGCGCAGTGGGGCGGGCATGGACGTGACGATGTAGTCGGCGCGGGCCGCGACGGAGGCGTCCCGGACGCGCTCCTCGACGGCGACGTCATCGCCCCCGCCTTCGCCTTCGCTGTCGCTGTCTTCGGTGGTCCGCGACCGGAGCCGGTGCACCGCCTGGCGGTGGGCGAGGGTGGCGATCCAGGAGCGCAGGGAGCCCTGTTTGGGGTCGTACGCGTCCGGGTTCTCCCAGACGTAGGCGAAGACCTCGCGGGTGATGCGGTCGGCCGCGTCCTCGTCTTCCAGGACGCGATGGGCGAGATGGTGGATGAGGGAGGCGAAGCGGTCGTACAGCTCGCCGAGTGCGGCGGCTTCCCCGCGCGCCAGCCGCTGCTGCATCCTGCGGTCCCAGCGGGGCGGTGCGTCGTTCGCCATGCGGCCCCCATCCCTGTTCGTCGGCCGGGTCTCCTGGCACTATGCCCACCTTCATATCGAATGTAGTGCCGGGGGCTGACACAACGCGCCTCCATGCGGCAAAGTGCGGCACAACGCGGCTGCGGATGGTATTGGGCCGCTCACGGTGCGCAGAACCGGTGGGACGAAACGCTTCGGCGGGGCATAGGGTCGTTGTACGGCTTGAGACTGGGGGGAGTTTTATGCGGTGCCGGGCGGGCAGCCGCCTTGGAACAGCAAATTCCGGTTAGCTGCGAGCGAAGGGCTTCGAGCGCGTGACGTTGAAGGTGATGGAGGACGGACGGGGGGAGTGGGTCGTCCTGCAGGTCTCCGGCGAGATGGACCTCGTGACCTCGCCCGCAGTCCGGCAGCACGTCCACGACGCGGTCGCCGAGGGCCGCCACTCACTGGTGCTCGACCTCTCAGAGGTCCGGTTCTGCGACTCAAGCGGCGTCGGCGTCCTGATCGCCGCGCGTCGGCTGATGCGGTCGTGCTCGGGCAAGCTCCGGCTGATCCTCCCGCCGCAGGACGCGGCCCACGGTTCGCATGTGCACCGCGTCCTCGCGGCCCTGGGCGTCCGCCGCCTGTTCGACGTCTACCCCAACTTGATGGTGGCGACGGAACCGGACGACGACGAACGAAACACCGCAAACCCCCTCTCGGCCTAGCCACCGAGCCAACTCCAGCCCGGCCGGTGTCCCGGCCCGAAGTCGGCGGTTAGTGCCTGAAGCCGCCTTCCGGCCCGCTGTTCGCTCTTCCAGCCCGGCCGGCGTTTGAGGCCACGCCCGGAGGGCGTCCGGGGTCCGGGGCTTGCCCCGGTTCGGGAAGGGGCGGGGTGGGGAACAAACCCCCGTACCCCCTACGGCAGCGGCGGCACCTCAGGAAAGTCCGCCCGCACCACGAAGCCCCCCTCCTCCGTCGGCTCCGCCGACAGCGTGCCGCCCAGCAGCACCGCCCGCTCCCGCAGCCCCACCAGCCCGTGCCCACCCCCCGGCAGCCCCGGCGCCACAGCGGACGCGTCGGGCGGCCCGTTACGGACCTCCACCCGCAGCCCCCGCCCCTCGGCGGCCGCCTCCGCGATCCGTACCGTCACCCGCGCCCCCGGCGCGTGCTTGCGCACATTGGTCAACGCCTCCTGCACGATGCGGAACGCGGCCCGCTCCACCGCCTCCGGCCGTCCCGCGCGCCGCGCGTCGTCGGCCTCCTCGTACGCCACGTCCAGCGCGCTCAGCTCGATCAGCCGCGGCAGATCCGCCAGCCGGGGCTGCGGGGTGAGCTGTTCCAGATCGCCGCCCGCCGCCCGCAGGATGCCGACCATGTGGCGCAGCTCGTCCAGCGTCCGTACGGACAGCTCGCGGATCGTCCGCGCGCTCTCCCGCGCCTGCTGGTCCTCCGCACTGATCTGCACCGCCCCGGCCTGCAGGCTGATCAGGCTGACCTGATGGGCGACGACGTCGTGCATCTCGCGGGCGAGCCGCGCGCGTTCGGTGCTCAGCACCTGCTCGGCGATCAGCTCGTCGGCGCGGCGGCGGCTGCGGGTCAGATCGTCCAGGCGGGCGGCGAGTTCGCCCCGGGTGCGCACCAGCAGGCCGAGCGCGATGGGCCCGACGGAGGTGATGGACGCGTCGATGAGCGTGAGCGTGTTCTCGCGGTACGCGGTCGGCTCGAAGTCGGAAACCGGCCACGGGACGAAGTGCGCGGCGGCCAGCAGCAGCGCCGAGACGCCGAGCAGCCGTGGGCCGGGGCGGCGTTCGGCCACCGTATAGAGCGCGATCATCGGCGCGAACCAGATGTAGCCGATGAGGATGCCGGGCAGGGTGGCCAGGAAGACCGGCGCGGGGAAGCGGTGGCGCAGCAGCAGGGCGGCCGCCGCGACCAGGGAGACGTTCAGCTCCAGGCCGAGGGTGACGCCGTTGACGAGCAGCGCGTCGGCCACGGCGAGCACGACGGGGACCAGCAGCGGCCCCCACTTCCGTACCCACCCCGGCAGCCTCCACCGCCCCGACGACGACGCCGACTGTGCCGAAGACTGGGCCGCCGACTGGGCCGAGGACTGCGCCTCCGATGACGGCGCCGACTTCGGCAGCGACATCGGGGCGGCGGCCGGGGTCACCGCGGGCCGCCCGTCCCCGGGCGGCTGGCGATCAGCCCGGCCCGGTCGGCGACGATGGCGGCCTGCACCCGGTTGAGCCCGCCCAGCTTGCCGAGCACCGCCCGTACATGGTCCTTGACGGTGCTGGGCGCGAGCCCCATCCGTTCGGCTATCTGCGGGTTGGCCAGCCCCTCGCCCAGCAGCGCGAGCACTTCGCGTTCGCGCGGGGTGAGGGCGTCGATGGCGGTGGCGGAGGTCGCCTCGGCCTCGGCGGCGAGATAGCCGCCGATCACCGCCCCGGTGACGCCGGGGTCGAGGACGCTGCCGCCCTGGGCGAGGGTGCGTACCGCGCGGACCAGTTGTTCCGGGTCGGTGTCCTTGAGGAGGAACCCGGCCGCCCCGGCGCGCAGCGCGGCGGTCAGGTACTCCTGGGCGTCGAAGGTGGTCAGCATGGCGACGGTGGGGGAGCGGGGCGCGGCCCGCAACTGCCCGAGTACGGTGAGCCCGTCGGCGTCGGGCATCCGGATGTCGAGGAGGACCACGTCGGCCTCGCTGTCGAGCACCGTCTCGACCGCCGTTCCGCCGGAACAGTCGGCGACCACGTCGATGTCCGGGGCCGTGCCCAGGATCAGCCTCAGGCCGGACCGTACGAGTGCCTCGTCGTCGACCACCGCAACACGGATCACCGGCAGCTCCCCTCCCTCGGCTGTCATGCGCATTGTCCGCACAGCCTGCCGCATCGGAGCGCCAATATGGAGTGGTCTCCTCCGCCCTGTTGGGGGGATCACCCCTCCGATCGGCGGGGGGCGAGGGAAGACCACGGGCGGATGACCGCCCGTTCGGGGCCGGGCACAGTGGATCACATGCCGCACCACTCCGCGGGGTACACCCGACCCCCCGCCCCGACAGCGCGTCGTACGGCCTCTCGGCGCGCCGTGACCGCCGTGGCCGAAAATGGCCGCGGTCTGGGGTGGACAGCGGGGCGCTACGGCGCCGGACAGGCCGCCGCGACCCCCACACGCGGCGGCCTGTTCACCCTTTGACCCGCCCGCCGAGCCGTGTCGACCGGCCCTCGCTGGGGGAGGACCGGCCCATCGGGGCCTGACCACCCCCGAGTAGCCCCGGCCCGGCGGGCGCACCCATCGCCCGTGCCGTACGCCTTCCCGGGATCAGCGCCCGATGGGCGGTTCGGCCGGGGCCGGGCCCAGCGTCGTGGTGCCCGGTGCGGCCCGGTGCCCCAGGCCCGTCCGGTACGCGTCCATCGCGGCCTCCAACCGCCCCTCGCGGCGCAGCAGATCGCCCAGCAACCGGCACAGGTCGGCCAGGTCACCGGCGGCGCCGGTGCGCTCCAGCAGCGACAGCGCCGCGCAGTAGTGCTCCTCCGCCCCCTCCGCGTCGCCGCGCTCGTCGGCTATCAGCCCGAGCAGCCGGTGCGCGCCGCCCGCGTGCACCGCGCCGCGCTCCGCGGTGAGTTGCTCCGCGGTGAGTTCGACGGCATCGGCTCCGGTATCGCCGGATCTCGCCAGCAGCGGCCGCAGCAGCGCCTCCGCCTCGGCGGTACGGCCGCGCCGCCGCAGCACGTCCGCAAGCTCCACCTCCACCTGCACCATGAAGAGCGCGGCCCGCTTGGACGCCAGCATGTCGCGGGCGGTGCGCAGTTCGCTCTCCGCGCGCTCCAGGTCGCCGTCCTGCGCGTGGACGTAGCCGCGCATCCAGTGGCAGTGCGCCAGATCGGTGCGCAGCCGCAGCTGTTCGTACAGCTCCTGCGCCTTGGCCAGCGACGCGTCGGCCTCGGCGGTGCGGCCCTCGGCTATCAGGGTGCGGGCCACGCCGCGGTGCATCTGGGCGACCAGTTCCGGGTTGTCCACGCTGGGCGCCAGCGCGAGGGAGAGTTCCGCGGCGCGCACCGCCCGCCCGTGCGCTCCCATGTCCATGTACGGGGCGATCGAGGCGGTGTAGAGCAGCAGCAGGGCGTTCGGGTCGTGCATTCCGGAGGCGTTCAGCTCGTCGATGGCGCTCTCCAGCAGATAGCAGGAGTAGCGCAGTTCGCCCGCGAGCAGATGGGAGACGGCGCGGCCGCGGAGCGCCGGGACGCGGCGCGGCAGCGGCTCGTCGGCGAGCAGCTTCTCGGCGGCCTCGAAGTGGTCGCGGGCGACGATCAGTTCGCCGGTCTCCATGGCGCAGTCGCCGGACCCCAGCAGGGCAGCGGCCCGCTCCTCGGTGAAGCCGAGCCGGTCGGCCTCGGCGCCGAGCGCCGCGAAGCGGGCGGCCGCGTCCTCGGTGTCGCCGGTGGCCAGCGTCCGCCGGGCGTCGGTGAGCCCGGCGCGCAGCCGGGTGGCGTCCTGCGGCGAACGGCCGGTGGACAGCTCCTCGTAGGTGATGCCGAGCCGGTCGGCGAGGTGGCGGAGGGCGGCCTCGGAGGGGCGGACCTTCCCGGACTCCAGCGTGGAGACATACGCGGCGGTGTACGCCGGTTCGGCCAGCTGCCGCTGGGTGAACCCGCGTTCCGTACGCAGCCTGAGCACCCGGCGCCCGATCTCCGCCGTGCCCTCCGCCCCTGCCGCCCCCGCCGCTCTACCGTCTCCGGCGCTCTTTTCGGCCACCGTGCCCTCTTCTCCCCGGCGGTAACTTAATCGCCGAGCTAAGTCCATTTACGTGAGGATTAAAAACATGCAGCAGGCGATGGATACAGCACCGGTGGGGCCGGACGCCACGGCGACCGTCCGTCAGCCGGGACTGCGTCTCACCGACCATCATTTCGACGTACCGCTTGACCATAAGGCTCCGGAAGGCGAACGGATCCGGCTTTACGGCCGAGAGGTGGTCGCCGCGGGCACCTCGGACGCCCAGCGCGAGCGGATGCCGTGGCTGCTCTACCTCCAGGGCGGCCCCGGATTCGGCGCCGACCGCCCGGTGGGCCGCTCCGGCTGGCTCGACCGCGCGCTCGACGAGTACCGGGTACTCCTCCTCGACCAGCGCGGCACCGGCCGCTCCACGCCCGCCACCCGCCAGACCCTGCCGCAGCGCGGCACCCCCGAGCAGCAGGCCGACTACCTGGCCCACTTCCGCGCCGACTCCATCGTCCGCGACTGCGAGCTGATCCGGCCCCGGCTGACCGGCGGCCGCCCCTGGACCGTCCTCGGCCAGAGCTTCGGCGGCTTCTGCGCGGTCGGCTACCTCTCGTACGCGCCCGAAGGGCTCGACACCGTGCTGATCACCGGCGGGCTGCCCGGGCTCACCGCCGACGCGGACGCGGTGTACCGGGCCGCCTATCCCCGGATGGAGCGCAAAACCCTCGCCCACTACGACCGTTACCCCGGCGACGCCGACACCGTCCGCCGCGTCGTCCGCCATCTCGCCGCGCACGACGAGGTGCTGCCGGAAGGTACCCGGCTGACCCCGGAGGCGTTCCAGCAGCTCGGCATCCTGCTCGGCACCGGCGACGGATCGCACCGCCTCCACTACCTCCTGGAGGACGCCTTCGCGGAGACCCCCGCCGGACCGCGCCTCGCCGACGCGTTCGCCGAGCAGGTCGCCGCCGTGCTCTCGCGCGCCGGAAGCCCCCTGTACACCCTGCTCCACGAGTCCGTCTACGCCCAGGGCGGCAGCGCCACCGCCTGGTCCGCGCACCGCGTACGGGACGAATTCCCGCGCTTCGACGCCGCACGGGCGGTCGCCGAGGACGCTCCCGTCCTGCTCACGGCGGAGACCGTCCACCCCTGGATGCTGGACACCCACGCCGCGCTGCGCCCGCTGCGCCGCACCGCCGAGCTGCTGGCGACCCGTACCGGCTGGGGCCCGCTGTACGACCCGGAACGGCTCGCCCGCAACACCGTCCCGGTGGCCGCCGCGATCTACCACGACGATCTGTACGTGGACACCGCGCACTCGCTGGCCACCGCCCGCGCCATCCGGGGCCTGCGGACCTGGGTGACGGACGAGTACGAGCACGACGGAGTGCGGGCCGGAGGCCGCCGGGTGCTGGACCGGCTGCTGGCGCTGGCGCGGGACGAAGCGTCCTGACAAAGGTACGAGCCGGGACATAGGGCCTGATGGTCGATTTCTTTAGCGAATCCCCTAGTTCCCATTGCTCGGGCCATCCTTTGGCCCTAGGTTGAGCGGCGAATTAATCGTGTTTAACAGGCCGCTTACGGAGCAAACGTCGGGAGCCCCCGTGCGCAGAGGGATATGGCGAGGCCGCCACACCCCCTTACGCTCCGCTGTCGTCGCCGGAGGCCTGGCGCTGACGGCGGCGGTCGCCGCGACCCTGAGCCCCGCCGCGACCGCCGCGCCGTCCGCGTCCGCCGCCGGGTCGGCGGGGCGCACCCATGAGGTGGAGTACTTCACCGGCCCCGGCGCCCACCCCCGGCACACCGAGGTCCCGGCCGCCACCCCCGCCCGGCTCACCCGAGGCGACCGCGCGCTCTCCCGCGCCGAAACCGCCGCCGACGGCGATGTCGCGTCCGTCATCGACAACGGCGCCCCGGCCGACAAGGTCGACGTCGTCTTCGTCGGCGACGGCTACACCGCCGCCCAGCAGGACGACTTCCATGCCGACGTACGCTCCAAGTGGGCGCAGATCTCCGCCGTCGAGCCGTACGCCGCCTACCGGAGCCTCTTCAACGTCTGGTCCGTGGACGCCGTCTCCAACCAGTCCGGCGTCTCCGGCGACCCGTCCAAGGGCGTCGTCAAGGACACCGCCCTCGACTCCTACTTCTGGTGCGACGGCACCGAACGGCTGCTGTGCGTCGACACCGGCAAGGTCGAGTCGTACGCGGCGAAGGCGCCCGAAGCCGACCTGGTGATCGTGCTGTCCAACTCCGCCAAGTACGGCGGCGCGGGCTACGCGATCAGCTCGGGCGTCGGCTACGACGGCATCGCCACCGCCTCCTCCGACCACCCCGACTCCGACCAGGTCGCCGTCCACGAGACCGGCCACTCGGTCGGGGACCTCGCCGACGAGTACGTCTACGCCACGAACGGCACCTACACCGGCGCCGAACCCCGCGAGTCCAACGCCACCAAGCTGAGCGCCGCCCAGCTCACCGCGGAGAAGCGGAAGTGGTACCGCTGGATCGGCCAGACCTCACCGGACGGCGGCAAGGTCGGCGCGTACGAGGGCGGCCGCTACTACCCCAAGGGCCTCAACCGCCCCACCGAGAACTCGATCATGCGCACCCTCGGCCGTGAGTACAGCCTGCCCGGCCGCGAAGCGATGATCGCGGGCTTCTACCGCCACGCCAGCGTGCTCAGCAGCCGCACCGGCGCTGCTGCCGCCCGGGCGGCGAGCCTGACGGTGAGCGTCCCGAAGTCCGCCTCGCTCAGCTGGTACGTGGACGGCACCGAAGTCACCGCGGCGCGCGGCGAGAAGACCGTCACCCCCGCGTCCCTCGGCGTCCCGTCCGACGGTCGGCCGCACACCGTCATGGCCAAGGCCACGGACACCTCGCGCGCGGTGAAGGACCCCGCGCTGCGCAAGCTGCTGACCGACTCCCGCACCTGGAAGGTCCCGGCCACCAGCTGACGCGCCCCCAGCCGCCGCCGCATGGACGGCCGCCCCGAACCGCCGCCCCGTGGACCCCCGCCGCGGGGCGGCTCCACGTGGTCCTCGCGATGCGGGGCGGCCGCGGTCCGCCCCTGTAACATCGGCACGCTCTACGATCCCCGACGCGGCCCGTCCGCTCAATCGCCCCCAAGGGCGAGCGCGCAGGCGCGCGTTCCACCGGCGCGCGGCTCATCCGACAAGGCGCCGGTGCCGCCTACCGGGCGAAGGGGCCGCCGAACCCGTGAGGCAAGATGAGCCCATGGGTAACTCCGGGGGAAACACCGGCCTGCTGGCCGGGCGTTATCGGCTGGGCTCGCGGCTCGGCCGCGGCGGCATGGGCACGGTCTGGCGGGCCGTCGACGAATTGCTGGGCCGCGATGTCGCGGTCAAGGAACTCCACGTGGACGAGGGCTACGGGCCCGACAACCGGCTGCGCGGCGAGCGCGCGCTGCGCGAGGCCCGTACGGTCGCCCAGATCAAGCACCCCAATGTGATCGTCCTGCACGACGTGGTCGAGCAGGACGGCCATCCGTGGATCGTCATGGAGCTGGTCGACGGCGCCTCGCTCGCCGACCGGATGGGCGCGCGCGGCCCGCTCGGGGCGCACGAGGCGGGCCGGGTGGCGGCGGCGCTGCTGGACGCGCTGCGCGTGGCGCACGCGCGCGGGGTGCTGCACCGGGACATCAAACCGGCCAACGTGCTGATCGAGTCGGGCACCGAGCGCGTCGTGCTGACGGACTTCGGCATCGCGCAGGTCGACGGCGCGACGACGCTCACCGAGACCGGCGCGTTCGTGGGCTCCCCGGAGTACACGGCGCCGGAGCGGATGACGGGGCGCCGTACCGGGCCCGAGTCGGACCTGTGGTCGCTCGGCGTGCTGCTGTGCACGCTGGTGAGCGGGGAGTCGCCGTTCCACCGGGACTCCATGGCGGGGGTGCTGCACGCCGTCGTCTACGACGACGTCCACGTACCGGAGGCCGCCGGTCCGCTGCGGCCGCTCGTCGAGGGGCTGTTGCGGCGCGACGTCGAGACGCGGCTGACGGCGGACGAGGCGGCGCGGATGCTGCGTACGTACCTGGGCTCGGGGGACACCTCCGGGTTCTCCGTACGGCGCACCCCGACGCAGCCCGGCACGCCGCTCGCGTCGTCGGCGGCCTCCCCGGCCACGCCGGTCGCTCCTACTGTCCCCGCGTCCGGGTCCGGGTCCGGGTCCGCGTCCGGGAGGCGTTCCCCCAGGCGCCGTACGGTCTGGATGGCCGTCGCGGCGGTCGTCGCCCTCGCCGGGCTGGGCGCGGGCACGATGGCGCTGCTGGACGACGGCGGCAAGGACACGACGGCCCGTGGCGGCGCGGGCCGGGTCGCGGAGAAGGACAGCGGGGAGGACGCGCGCCCGGACGGCGACGCGGAACCGACCGGGACCGCTTCCCCGAACCCGAAGGACTCCCCGAACCCGAAGGCGTCCCCGGACGCCGCGAACCCGAAGGTGTCCACGGCCCCCGAGGCGTCCGCGCCCTCCGGCCCGGGCGGGGTGCCCGAGGGGTTCGAGCGGGTCCACGACCCCTCCGGGTTCTCGCTCGCCGTACCGAAGGGCTTCGCCCGCGAGGCCAAGGGGCCCCGGGTCTACTACAACTCGCCCGGCCTGGAGTTCCGCATCGGCATCCACGCCCAGGAGCCGGACCCGAGGGGGCCGCTCGCGGTGAGCCAGGCGGCGGACGCCAAGGGGCCGAGCGACTACGAGGGCTACCGCAACGGCCAGGTCATCCAGACCACGCAGAACGGCCACCCGGCCGCGCTGTGGGCGTTCGTCTGGAACGGTTCGGCCGACGACGGCGGCTCCCGGCAGACCTTCGACCTGAGCTGGAACGAGGGCGGCAAGATGTACGACCTGTGGCTTTCTGTCCCGGTCGGGAAGAAGTCCGAGGGGAAACGTTACTTCGACACGGCCGTCGCCACCTTCGCCCGCTCCGGCTCCTAGGGGGTCCCCGGTCGCAACGGCTTTGTCACGAGCCGTCCCCGTGGCCCGTCGGCGGGTGGCGGTGTTCACCGCCGACCGGGTAATGATTTGCGCATGACGAACGACGGGGGACGACGGGCGAACGAGCCCACCAGCTACGACCTGCGGCCGCCACAGCAGGCGACGCCGCAGCAGGCGACGCCGCAGGCGACGCCACAGGCGGCTCCGCCCGCGCAGCCGCCGCGCCAGGCGACGGGGCCCGGTGCGTACGAACCCACGCAGGCGTCCGGGCAGCGCCCCGCCGCCGACGCACCGAACGACCCGCGCGCGGGCCACGGCGCACAAGGCGGCCCTGCCACAGACGGCTCCGACACCGGGCGGCTCATCGGCGGCCGCTACCGCCTCCTCGGCCGCCTCGGCCACGGCGGCATGGGCACCGTCTGGACGGCGCACGACCAGATCGTGGACCGCGAGGTGGCGGTCAAGGAGCCGCGCGTTCCGGCCCATCTGCCGGACCGCGAGCGGCAGACCGTCTACCAGCGGATGGAGCGCGAGGCGCGCGCCGCCGCCCGGATCGACCACCCCTCCGTGGTCACCGTCCACGACGTCGTCGTGGAGGACGGCCGCCCCTGGATCGTCATGGAGCTGGTGCACGGCGCTTCGCTGGCCGACCGGCTGGCCGAGGGCACGCTCGACCCGCGCGAGGCGGCCCGGATCGGGCTCGCCGTGCTGGGCGCGCTGTCGGCCGCGCACGAGGCGGGCGTACTGCACCGCGACGTCAAGCCGGACAACGTGCTGCTCGGCCGGGGCGACCGCGTCGTCCTCACCGACTTCGGCATCGCGCACATCGAGGGCGAACAGGGCCTGACCGAGACCGGCGGCTTCGTCGGCTCGCCCGAGTTCATCTCGCCCGAGCGGGTGCTGGGCCAGCGGCCGGGCCCGGCGTCGGACCTGTGGTCACTGGGCGTCGTGCTGTACGCGGCGGTCGAGGGCATGTCCCCGTTCCGCCGCTCGCACACCCCCGCGACCCTCCAGGCCGTGCTGTCGGCCGAACCGCAGCGGCCCGCGCGGGGTCCGGACGCGCTCGGCTCCATCACCATGCGACTGCTGCTCAAGGACCCGGCCCTGCGCCCCTCGGCGGCCGAGACGCGCGAGGCGCTGGAGTCGGTCGTACGGCCGGTGCCGACCCGTCCCGCGATGCCCATGCCCACGGCGGGCACGGCGGGCGTCTACGGTCCCCCGGCGGCGCAGGGCGGCACGGTGCACAGCGGCAACCGCTTCGTCCCGCCGATCCTCCACAAGAACCGCCCGGCGCAGTTCGGCCTCGGCGCCGCCCTCGTCGTGATCGCCGCCGTATGCGTGCTGGTCTTCGTCAAGCCGTTCGCGAGCGAGGATCCACTGCCGTCCGGCTGGACGGTCCGGGAGGAGCGCGATGTGGTGGCCGCCTCGCTGGCGGTGCCGAGCGCGTACAAGCGGGTGCAGGACGACACCGACGAGAACGAGCCGAGCGTCACCTTCGGCGACCCCAGCGGCGTCTACACCATCACCCTCACCAAGCTGGTCTCCGACCCGGAGCGGAAGATCACCGACACCACCGGTCTGGCCGGGGAGGTCGCCGCGTACTACAAGAGTGGCGCCCTGTCGACGATGGAGGAGGTGCGCGGCGAGAAGCCGAGGAAGACGACGCAGCAGGGCGAACCGGCGAAGGACCTGAACACCACCTACTACAAGCCCGGCACCAGCAGCGACGAGAACCGCATCCTCTATCTGAAGCGCGATCACCTCTTCGTCAGCGACGATCACATCGCCTGGCAGCTGACCGTGACGATGCCCGCCCGGGGCGACGCCCGGGGGACCGGCGACACGCTGTACGAGGACGTCGTGAAGAACCTCAAGATCGAGGGCATCTGAGCGGCATCCACAAATAGTTACCGCCGGGTACCCAAACCGCCCGGCCGGGGCCTACGCTCGCCCCCATGACCGACTCGCAGGACAGCGCACAGGACCAGGACAGCGCACAGGACCAGGCCATCGCGGCCCCCGCAGACGGAAACCCGGTGGCCGCCAAGGGAAACCGGACCGCCGCCGACGTCGTCACCCCCGAGCTGGTCGCCCGGCTCGCCCGGTCCATCGTGGGCAGCGGCAGCACCGTCAACCACACCCCGTTCACCGGGGAGGTCCTGGCCTCCGGGCTGCCCGAGTCCACGCCCGAGGACGTCGCCACCGCCTACGAGCAGGCCCGCGAGGCCCAGCGCGCCTGGGCCGCGACGCCCGTGCGCACCCGCGCGGCCATCTTCCTGCGCTTCCACGACCTCCTGCTGCGCCGCCAGTCGGAGGTCCTGGACCTCATCCAGCTGGAGACCGGCAAGACCCGGCTGCACGCCCACGAGGAGATCCAGGGCGTCGTCCTGGCCGCCCGCCACTACGGCCGCAAGGCACACGCCTATCTGCGTCCCAAGTCCCATGTGGGCGTCGTGCCGACGCTCACCAAGGTCACCGAACTGCGCCAGCCGCGCGGCGTCATCGGCCAGATCGTGCCGTGGAACTACCCCCTGGAGCTGTCGGTCGGCGACGCGATACCCGCCTTCGTCGCGGGCAACGCGGTCGTCATGAAGCCGGACACCGAGACCGTGCTGACCGCCCTGTGGGCGCGCGAACTGATGCTGGAGGCCGGAATGCCGCCCGGCGTGTGGCAGATCGTCGTCGGCGACGGCCCGGTGGTCGGCCCGGCCGTCGTCGAGCACGCCGACTACGTCTCGTTCACCGGCTCCACCCGCACCGGCCGGGGCGTGGCCCAGGCCGCCGCCGCCCGCCTGGTGGGCTGCTCGCTCGAACTCGGCGGCAAGAACGCCATGCTGGTGCTGCGCGACGCCGACCTCGACCGGGCCGCCGAGGGCGCCGTCCGCGCGTGCTTCGCCTCCGCCGGGCAGCTGTGCATCTCCATCGAGCGGCTGTACGTCCACGAGTCGATAGCGGACGACTTCATCGAGCGGTTCGCGGCCCGTACGAAGGCCATGCGGCTCGGCTCGGCCCTCGCCTACGGCGCCGAGATGGGCTCCCTCGTCTCGGACCGCCAGCTGGAGACCGTCACCCGCCATGTGGAAGAGGCCGTCTCCAAGGGCGCCACGGTCGTCGCGGGCGGCCGCCCCCGCCCGGACATCGGCCCGTACTTCTACGAGCCGACGATCCTGGACGGCGTGGAGGCGCCGATGGCGGTGTGCACCGAGGAGACCTTCGGCCCGGTCGTCTCCATCTACCGCTTCTCTGACGAGGACGAGGCGGTCGAGCGGGCCAACGCCACCGCGTACGGCCTCAACGCCAGCGTCTGGTCCAAGGACGCCCGGCGCGGCCGCGCGGTCGCCGCCCGGCTGCGCGCGGGCACCGTCAACGTCAACGAGGCGTACGCCGCCGCGTACGGCAGCGTCGCGTCCCCGATGGGCGGCATGGGCGACTCCGGTCTCGGCCGCCGCCACGGCTCGGAGGGCATCCTCAAGTACACCGAGGCGCAGACGGTCGCCCAGCAGCGGCTGATGCCGCTCGGCCCGTCCTTCGGCCTGACGGACGAGAAGTACGCGGAGTTCATGAGCCGCAGCCTGCGCGCGATGAAGGCCCTGCGGCTGCGCTGACCGGTACGCATCGAACGGGAGGTACCCGGTGTCAGGGGACAAGCGGGACAAGCACGCCGACACGACCGGTGATGGTGCTGACGACACGTACGACTACGACGTCATCGTCATCGGATCGGGCTTCGGAGGAGCCGTCTCGGCCCTCCGGCTCACCGAGAAGGGATACCGGGTCGGCGTCCTGGAGGCGGGCCGCCGCTTCACGCCCGAGACCCTGCCCAAGAACTCCTGGGACCTCCGCAACTACCTCTGGGCCCCGGCCCTCGGCCTCTTCGGCATCCAGCGCATCCATCTCCTCGGCAAGGTGATGGTGCTGGCGGGCGCCGGGGTCGGGGGCGGGTCGCTCAACTACGCCAACACGCTCTACGTACCGCCCGAGCCGTTCTTCCGGGACCCGCAGTGGGGCCGCATCACCGACTGGCAGGAGGAGCTGGAGCCGTACTACGACCAGGCGCGGCGGATGCTCGGCGCCCGGCTCAACCGGACGATGACCCCCTCCGACGTCCACCTCAAGGCGGCCGCCGAGAAGATGGGCGTGGGCGACACGTTCCACATGGCGCCCGTCGGCGTCTTCTTCGGGGACGGCGAGGACGCGGACGGATCGGCGGAGGCCGCGCCGGGGCAGGAGGCCCCCGACCCGTACTTCGGCGGCGCGGGCCCGGCCCGCCGGGCGTGCACCCAGTGCGGCGAGTGCATGACCGGATGCCGCCGGGGCGCCAAGAACACCCTCAACGAGAACTACCTCTACCTCGCCGAGCGGGCGGGCGCCGTCGTCCACCCCATGACGACCGTGGTCGCCCTGCGCGACGCCGGTGGTCATGGGACGGACGGCGGCTACGACGTCGCCACCGTCCCCACCGCGAACCGCCGCAGGGGCAAGCGCGAGCCGAAGACACTGCGCGCGCGGTACGTCGTCCTCGCCGCCGGTACGTACGGCACCCAGACCCTGCTGCACACGATGCGCGACCGGGGCCTGCTGCCCCGCCTGTCGGACCGGCTCGGGATGCTGACCCGCACCAACTCCGAGGCCCTGGTCGGCGCCCAGACCACCGACCGCCGCTACCGCGCCCGCAGCGGGGAGCGGCCCGACTTCAGCCGGGGCGTCGCGATCACCTCGTCCGTCCACCCGGACGCCAACACCCACATCGAGCCCGTCCGCTACGGCAAGGGCTCCAACGCGATGGGCATGATGTCCATCCTGCAGATCCCGGACGGCCGTGGCCCGCGCTGGCTGCGCTTCCTTAACGCGACCCTCCGCCACCCGACGCTGGCCGCCCGCTCCCTGTCCAACCGGCGCTGGTCGGAGCGCACCATCATCGGCCTGGTCATGCAGACCCACGACAACTCGCTGACCACGTACCGCAAGCCGAAGGGCCCCGGCAAGGGCCTGCTCACCGCCCGCCAGGGCCACGGCACGCCCAACCCGGACCACATCCCCGAGGGCGCGGCGGCGGCGCGCCATATCGCCGAGTCGATCAACGGCTTCCCGGGCAGCAACGTCGGTGAGCTGATGGGCACCCCGCTGACCGCCCACTTCCTGGGCGGCTGCCCGATTGGGGCGTCGGCGGAGGAGGGCGTCATCGACCCGTACCACCGGCTGTACGGACACCCGGGGATCAGCGTGGTGGACGGCGCGGCGGTCTCGGCCAACCTGGGCGTGAACCCGTCTCTGACGATCACGGCCCAGGCGGAACGAGCGATGTCTCTATGGCCCAACAAGGCAGAAAATGACCCCCGCCCAGCCCAAAACGAACCGTACGTCCGGCTCGCTCCGGTGCCGCCGAAGACCCCAACAGTCCCCAAAACGGCCTACGCAGCCCTGCGCGTTGTGGGCAATCGTTCCGCAGGGCGGAACGGGTGGGCACAACCCACCCACCGGCCCGCACCCGACAACGAAACCCCGTAGGGCCACCCCGCTCAGGGGTGACCCTACGACTCAGCTCAGGCCGAAACCCGACGCTTCCGCACAACAAACACGGCCCCGCCACCCACAGCCATGGCCACCCCACCGATAAGCCCAATCATCGGCAGCGCGGAAGACGACCCAGTAGACGCAAGCTGCCCAGTCACCGGCAACTTGCTCAGCTCCGTGCCCCCCGTGGGCGAGGGCCGGTTGCCCTTACCCCCCGGCTTACCCTCCGCCTCGTCGACCGGCCCCGGCTTACTGCCCGCGACCAGGACCTCGAACTCGTAGTCCATGACCTCGGAGTACCCGCAGACGTTGTCCTCGTCGTGGTACGCACCGGCCGCGAGCCCGACCCCGTAGCTACCGGGAGTCTTGGCGTCGGCCTTCAACCGCAGCTTGGCGTCCGCGTACTCACCCGGCTTCAGCTCGCCGACCGAGCCGAAGTACTCCAGCTCGTTGCTGATGGTCTTCCAGCTGCCGCTGTCCTCGTCGTAGAACTGCACGGTGATCAGCTTCGAGACGTCTTCCAGATCGTCCTTGTCGACGGCGGCGAACTCCACATACGCGTCGACCGACTTCATCGCCTTGTCGGAGACATTGGTCGTCCGGAAGGTGAACGGCACCCAGCCGGAACCGGCCACGACCTTGCTGGGCAGCCCGCGCAGCTCGGTGGTGACGGATTCCTCCAGGGACGACTCCTCGCACGTCTCCGGGTCGGTCGGCCCCGCCGTGGGCGTAGCCGTGGGCGTACCCGTCGGCTCGTCGGTGGGCTCATCGGTCGGCTCGTCCGTGGGCTCATCGGTCGGCTCATCCGTGGGCTCGTCCGTCGGCTCATCGGTCGGCTCGGTCGGCCCAACCGTCGGGCCATCCGTCGGCTCATCCGTCGGCGGGACCGACGGCTCCTCGGTCGGGGTGCCGCCGTCTCCCGGCTCGGTGACCGTCGGGCTGGGCGACGGTTCGTCGGAGGCGAAGGCGGCGGGCGCGGCGAGCAGCGCGGCAGGAGCTATGGCAGCCGTAGCAACGGCGGCCACCAGTGTGCGGCGAATCTTCATGAAGACCTCTTCTGGAAGGCCGTCGCGGTGGGGCGCGGAGTGGCCGTGCGTTCGGTTTGCACGTACATGACCAACCCGCTGGCCGAAAGGTTGCCTTCACAGATGCTCACAGAATGGTCACAGAACCCACAGGAGCCTCAGCGGGCGTAACCCAGAACGGGCGTAGGGCCCCGGGACGTCCGACGAGGCGGGCGTCCCGGGGCCCTAGGCGGTCAGCACCGGCGTCAGGGCAGCGCCGGTGCTGAAGGGGCGGCGCCGGGGGGTTGCGCCGCGGGCTCGGGGCGAGCAAGCAAAAGAAGGAGAAAAGGTGGGGGAGGAGGAAGGTGCGTCAGGGGCGTACGCCCGCGCGGCCGGACTCGTGATCAGGCCGTGGTCGGACCAATGACGGGTGCTGACCCGGGGTGTTTTCCCTCACTGCATCGTGGTGGATGCATCGCTCCGGGCGCAACCGTTTCGACTGGATACGGTCGGTCCCAGGCGTCCCCGGGACCGACCGCCCTGTGGATGGTGACCGGGCTGCTGTCCCCTGCCGACCGGTCACCTCGCCGACGCGGCACCGGGCTCAACGAGCCCGTTCGCGAGCCGGTCACGCGCCGTACGGGTGACGAGAGCCCCCGAGGAAACCCGTCAGGCCCGCCCCCGGCACAGCTCCAGCAGCGTCATGGCGAGGGTCGTACCGGGCTTGCCGAGCGACTGGCGGTAGCGGTCGAGGATCTCCATCTCGCGGGAGAGGTGCACCCGCCGCCCGCCCGCCGCGATCCGCGCCTCCTGGATGGAGGCCGAGACCGCCATCCGTTCCCGGACGAGGTCGAGGATCCGTCCGTCGAGGGCGTCGATCCGCTCGCGCGCGGAACCGATCACATCTGAAGTCGTGGCCGTGCTCATATCCGTATCTCCTGGTCTCTCATCGATCAGAGGGACCCGGAACCGGCTGAGACCCGAAGCCAAACGCACCAGCGCCCCGGGCCTGTACCGGCCCGGGGCGCCTGGGAAGTCGCTTGTCAGTAGTTCAAGCAGCACGACCATGGCAGCCGGACGGGCCGGTGCCATAGATAAAGACGAAGGTCATGCGCGTGGACATGAGGCCGATTATGGGCTGGTTAGAATCGAAAGTCCAACCCTCCAGTTCCACCGCCGGAAGGCCGCCGAAGTGCCATCAGCGTCCCCTGCTGCCGCCCCCGACACCGTCCTGGTCGTCGACTTCGGCGCGCAGTACGCACAGCTCATCGCCCGACGAGTCCGTGAGGCCCGCGTCTACAGCGAGATCGTCCCGTCCACCATGCCGGTGGCCGAGATGCTCGCCAAGAACCCGAAGGCGATCATCCTCTCCGGCGGGCCGTCCTCGGTCTACGCCGAGGGAGCGCCCCGGCTCGACCGGGCGATCTTCGAGGCCGGGGTCCCCGTCTTCGGCATGTGCTACGGCTTCCAGCTGATGGCCGTGACGCTCGGCGGCACCGTCGACAACAACGGTGCGCGCGAGTACGGCCGTACCGACCTGAGCGTGACCAAGCAGGGCTCGACGCTCTTCGCGGGCACCCCCGAGCAGCAGCAGGTGTGGATGTCGCACGGCGACGCCTGCTCGGCCGCGCCCGAGGGCTTCACCGTCACCGCGTCCACCGACCAGGTGCCGGTCGCGGCGTTCGAGTGCGACGAGCGCAAGCTGTACGGCGTACAGCACCACCCCGAGGTGATGCACTCCACCCACGGCCAGCAGGTCCTGGAGCACTTCCTGTACCGGGGCGCGGGTCTGTCGCCCACCTGGACCACCTCCAATGTGGTCGAGGAGTCCGTGGCGGCCATCCGCGAGCAGGTCGGCACCAAGCGCGCGATCTGCGGGCTGTCGGGCGGCGTGGACTCCGCCGTCGCCGCCGCCCTCGTCCAGAAGGCCATCGGCGACCAGCTCACCTGCGTGTACGTCGACCACGGGCTGATGCGCAAGGGCGAGTCCGAGCAGGTCGAGAAGGACTTCGTGGCCGCCACCGGCGTCCAGCTGAAGGTCGTCGAGGCCGAGCAGCGCTTCCTCGACGCGCTCGCCGGGGTGTCCGACCCCGAGGAGAAGCGGAAGATCATCGGCCGGGAGTTCATCCGGGTCTTCGAGCAGGCCCAGGCCGAGCTGGTGGCCGAGGCGGGCGCGGCCGGTGAGGCCGTGGAGTTCCTGGTGCAGGGCACCCTCTACCCGGATGTGGTGGAGTCCGGCGGCGGCACCGGCACCGCCAACATCAAGTCCCATCACAACGTGGGCGGGCTCCCCGACGACATCGAGTTCCAGCTCGTCGAGCCGCTGCGTCGGCTCTTCAAGGACGAGGTGCGCAACGTCGGCCAGGAGCTGGGCCTCCCGGAGGACATCGTCCACCGCCAGCCCTTCCCGGGCCCGGGTCTCGGCATCCGCATCATCGGCGAGGTCACCAAGGACCGCCTGGACCTGCTCCGCGAGGCCGACGCGATCGCCCGCGAGGAGCTGACCGCCGCTGGTCTGGACCGCGAGATCTGGCAGTGCCCGGTGGTCCTGCTCGCCGACGTCCGCTCGGTCGGCGTCCAGGGCGACGGCCGCACCTACGGCCACCCCATCGTGCTGCGCCCGGTGTCCTCCGAGGACGCGATGACGGCCGACTGGTCGCGCCTGCCGTACGACGTGCTGTCGCGGATCTCGACCCGGATCACGAACGAGGTGGACGAGGTCAACCGGGTGGTCCTGGACATCACCAGCAAGCCGCCCGGCACCATCGAGTGGGAGTGACCGCCCGCTCCTGATCATCATCTGATCGTCAACACCGACGCCGTCGCTCATACGTTTGGGTGGCGGCGTCGCTGTTTGCGCTGGGTACTCTGACCGGAGAGGCGAGACTCCGTCCCATGGGAGCAATCATGAGCGCCGCACGCGAGTACCAGCTGGACGAGCAGTACGAGTGGGCCCGCCCGCCGCAGGGCGGCTGGACGGCGGACGATCTCGACCGGCTTCCGAATCTTCCTCCGCACACGGAGCTGATCGACGGGAGTCTCGTCCTAGTGAGTCCGCAAACCGCCTTTCACATGCGCGCCATGCGCTTGTTCGAGAACGCCTTGCTGGGGCAGGCACCGGACACGTTGGACGTCATGCGTGAGATGACCGTCCGGCTCGACGCCAAGAACCGGCCTGAGCCGGATCTCCTCGTGGTTCGCGCGGATGCGTATATCGGACCGAGCCAGACCTGGTACAGCCCCGAGGTCGTTCTCTTGGCTGTTGAGGTCGTGTCGGAGGACTCCGAGGAGCGGGACCGAGACACCAAGCCACGCAGGTACGCGCGAGCCGGTATTCCTCACTACTGGCGGGTGGAGGAGGACCACGGCCTCCCCGTCGTCTACGTCTACGAGCTCGATGTCACTACGAAGGCGTACCACCCCACCGGCATCTACCACGACAAGCTCAGACTGGCCGCTCCTTACGACATCTACGTCGACCTCACCGCGATCAATCGCCGCCGCCCCTGACACTGGCCTCCTGCCATACCCAGAGGTAGCTTCCGCCTCGGAGCCTTGAAGGCCCTGAGGAGGGAGCTGCCGAGATGACGATGCCGATACCGCGGCCGAACCCCGAGCCGATACCGACCGACCAGCTGCACATCACCATGCCGCCCACCCACGCCTCCCCGGCCGACGAGCGGCGGTACCGCAAGGAGCGGCTGGCGGCGGCGCTGCGCGTCTTCGGGCGGTACGGGTACGAGGAGGGCGTCGCGGGGCACATCACCGTGCGCGACCCGGAACTCACCGACCATTTCTGGGTGAACCCGTTCGGAATGCCCTTCGCTCACATCACCGTGAGCGACCTGATCCTCGTCAACGAGGCGGGCCAGGTGGTCCAGGGGCGCTACCACGTCAATCAGGCGGCCTTCGTCGTTCACTCGTCCGTGCATCGGGCCCGGCCGAATGTGGTGGCCGTCGCCCACACCCGTTCCGTCCACGGCCGGGCCCTGTCCGCGCTCGGCGAGCTGCTGGAGCCGATCACCCAGGACGTGTGCGCCTTCTTCGAGGACCACGGGCTCTACGACAGCAGCACGGGCGTCGTCGTGGACGAGGGGGAGGGCCGCAGGATCGCGGCGGCGCTCGGCGCGCACAAGGCCCTCATCCTGCGCAATCGCGGTCTGCTGACGGTCGGGGACTCGGTCGACGCGGCCGCCTGGTGGTTCATCGCGATGGAGCGCGCGTGCCAGGCGCAGCTGGCGGCGAAGGCGGCGGGCAAGCCGGTTCCCGTCGACCACGAGAGCGCCGCGCGGATCCGTGAGCAGCTAGGAAGCGATCTTGTGGCGTGGATCAACTATCAACCTCTGTACCTGCAGATCACCCGCGGTGAGCCGGACCTGCTCAACTGAGACCCCTCGCGGTGCGGCACAATCCTCCCTCTATACCTGTCAGTTGGACGTACAGAACGAGTGAACGACGGAGCGGTGAGACCTCGTGGCGGTGGACACGACGAAAGACGCCACGAAGGCGAAAGTGAAGGCGAACGGCCCCCACGGGGACAGTCACGCGGACCACGGCCCGGCGGGCTGTGAGTGCCCCCAGGGCGCCCGTGAGGGGCACCGGCGGGCGGTGGCCGCGTTCGTGGCCATGCGGGAGCGTTTCGCGGCCGGAGAGGGCGTTCCGGCGGCCCTCGCGCACTCGGCCGGGGCGTCCCGGCAGTGGGTGTCGGACGAACTCGCCCACGCCGCCCGTACGCTCGTCGACTGCGGCCAGGCCGAGAGCACCGCGTGGCGCGACGCGGTGTGGCGGCGCACCCTGCTGGTGGTCTGGGGCGCGGTCGGGGCGCTGCTGATCGGGCAGTTGGCGACGGCGCTCGGCGCCGGGTGGTCGGTCGCCCGCACCGCCGGGCTCACCGCCGCCCTCGTCACCGGCGCGCTGCTGACCGTCACCGCCCGGCTGCACTACGCGAACGGCGGCCCGCTCGCGCCGCTCGTCGGCGAGGACAACCGGATGTCCACCTCCCGCTCCCTCGCCGCCGCCTGGCTGCTGCTGGCCGTCTTCTCGGTGCTCGTCCTGGCCGTCGAGCTGGCCGTCGACCCCGGCGACCGGGACCGGATCGCCGGGGGCCTGTCCCTGGGCCACGCCGCCGGGCTGCTCACGGTCGCCGGGCTGACCTGCGTGGCCGCGGTGCTCGCCCGGCTCGTCGTCGCGGCCCGGGTGCGGGCGCAGCGGCTGCAGAAGGTTCGCGCGGCCCGTCCGCGCGCCGCCGATCTCCTCACGGACGACGCGGGCCGTGGCAGCTTCGCCGACGTCCAGTACGTCGTCGTCCACGCGGTCGCCCTCGCCTTCGCCGCCGTCCGGCTCGCCCGCGAACCGTGGCGGCTGCCGGAGCTGCCGTGGGGTCTGGTGCTGCTCGCCGTGGTCTCCGTGCTGATGTACCTCACCGGCAAGTACGCGGAGGGCGGCCGTCCGACCGTCCTGTCCGTCGTCCGGGTCCGCCCCGAGGAGGGCGGCATCGACCGCGACGCCCCGATCCGCACCGGCGACGACATCGAGATCCGGGGCAACGGCTTCGTCCCGCCGGGCGCGCAGGACCCCGACCGGCTGGCCCGGATGGTCGTCCGCATCGGCGCCGTCCACGTCCACGTCCCCCTGATCCCGGTCGCGGGCGGCTTCAGCAACCCGACCGATACGGCCCTGACCGTGCCGGTCCCGGTGGACGTGGAGCCCGGCCGGGTGGACGTGCAGGTGGTGACGGCGTCGGGGGCGGAGACGAACCGCTACCAGATCGACGTACTCGACTGACCAGGCCCGACCTCGACTGAGCCCGACTGACACCGGCTGAGTACGAATCCCCCTCCCATCCGTATGGTTTTGGTGACTACGCGATGGGAGAGGCGGGCGTCATGAGGCATGCGGACCGAACGGTCGGAGGGGGCCCCGCGGGAGACGCGGGCAGTGTGAACGTCGTGAGCGGCATAGGCGGCGGCCCGCCCACGGGCGGCGTGCGCGCCATGGCCGCCCGCTACTCCCTCCTACCCCTACGGATTTTCCTGGGCGTCACCTTCGTCTACGCCGGGATCGACAAGCTCACCGATTCGGCCTTCCTCGCCGACAGCGGCGCGGGCTCGATCGGCCAGCTGATGAGCCAGGTGCGCGACACGTCGGCCGTCCCCTGGCTGGTCGACCAGGCCCTGAACTCCCCGACCACCTTCGGCTACGTCATGGCCTACGGAGAGCTGGCGGTCGGCCTCGGCACCCTCTTCGGCCTCCTCTCCCGCGTGGCGGCCCTGGGCGGCGCGCTGATCTCGCTGAGCCTGTGGCTGACGGTGAGCTGGCAGACGGAGCCGTACTACTACGGCAACGACCTGGCCTACCTGATCGCCTGGCTCCCCCTGATCCTCGCGGGCGCCCCCTACCTGTCCCTGGACACGACCTGGTCCAAGCACCGCCGCCGCCAGAACTCCCAACTCTTCACCTGACCCCAACCTCAGCGCCCGTACCCCCACAGCCCCGCACCCCCGCAGCCCCTTCGCCCCGAGCCGACCACGGCCCGCCCCCGGCGGGCGCCCGGCCCCACGGCACCCCGCGCGCCGAGCAGCGGCCGGGCCTGCGCCCCGCCCCCGGCGGTGGCCGGTCGCACCGGCAGGGGCCGCAGGCTCCGCGCAGCGGCGGGGGGCCGGGGGCGGAGCCCCCGGTTTCGGGAAGGGGCGGGGTGGGGGACTTCCCTCCGCCGCTCGGCGCCCGGTGCCCGGCGGGCTGAGGCTACGGCTGTGGGGGGCGGTCCGGGGTTCGGGTGCGGCGGCGGGCCAGGTACGTCAGGGCCGACACGAACCCCGCCGCACACAAGCCCCCCACCAGCACCATCAGCGGTACAAGCGACCGCACATCCCACTCCCCGGCCGCATCCAGCCCGTACACCGTCGCCACGCCCAGCACGACGAGCCCCGCCACCAGCTTCCCCGGCTCCACCGGATGCCGCTTCACGAGCGCGTCACCTCCACATTGCCCAGCCCGATCGACAGCCGCAGCTCCAGCGTTCCGCGCGCCGCGCTCGCCCCGCCCTCGGGGTCGATGGTCACGTTCCGTTCCCGCCTCGGCTCGATGTCGATGTCATCGCCCCGTTCGCCCGGCAGCCGGATGTCGCCGAGCCCGGTCCGGATCGTCAGCTTGAGGCGGACGTCCCGTGGCACGGTCACGGCCAGTTTCCCGGCGCCCACGTCGGCGCGGGTCCGGACGGTCTGGTCGTCCGTCAGCCGGAAGCGGTCCAGTTTCAGTTCGCCGACGCCCCCGCCCAGCTCGTACGAGGGCCGTACGGCGCCCGCCGACGCGGGGGCCCAGGTCTCGCGGGACCAGTCGGTCGTGACGGACCGGGGGAGCGCCGTGGCGGCGGCCAGCAGCGCGCAGGTGACGACGGTCATGATGGCGGTCCCCACCCCCGTCCGCCCGTACCAGCAGCTGACCAGCATCCCGAGCCCGAACACCGCCAGCGCGCCCACGAGGCCGATCTCCAGGCTGGTGCCGAGCGGTTGGTGGTGCCAGGACAGCCGCACCCCGGCGGCCGCGACAGCGAGGGCGGCCAGGAAGATCCAGCCGCCGATGGAGGACCGGTCGCGGATCCGCCGGGCCCGCCCCGCCCGCGCGGTGGCCCTGTCGTACGGACCGTCGTCCGGCCCCCACAGATACCCCGCACGCCCCGCCGACCCCGTCGTACCGTCCTTGACGATCGGATCCCGCCACCACGACGGCCCCGGCCCGCCCCGCGTCGGCGGAGCCTTGGCCTCCGGGGGCGCGTCCGCGACGGCCTGCGCCGTGGCCGGGTCCACCGCGCCGCCGCTCTCCGCGTGCCGCCGCTGGTGCGACCAGTAACCGGCGCCGCCCGTCGCGAGGATCAGCATGAAGGAGAACCACATCACGCCGCCGTTGTTGAGCATCGACAGGAACAGCCCGCAGCCGACCAGCGCGCACAGCACCGCCGTCAGCGCCGGGCCCTCGACACGCCCGGAGAGCAGCCGCCGCCCCTCGTTCTCGTCCTCCCCGCCCAGGGGCACGAGCAGCCAGCAGAAGCCGTACACGATCAGACCGAGCCCGCCCGCGAGGGAGAGGACGGACAGGACGATCCGGAAGATCACCGGGTCGAGGTCGCAGTAGCGGCCGAGCCCGCCGCACACCCCTGAGATCATCTTCTGGTCGCGGCTGCGCCGCAGCGGAGCGGCCGCGCCCCGGGGCTCCCCGGAACCGGCCGAGCCCTCGCTGTCGTCCGCCACGGTGGGTGCATCGGTCATGTGTCCATGGTGACAAGACGGTCGTTCCGGCGACATCCGGTGAAACCCTGGGCCTTCCCTGAGATCATCCCCGATGTCGTGGCGACTATCGTGGCGGATCGAACATGCGTGAGATACGCGGGGGATCAGGGCCGCCGTGGAGCGGGAGGGGAGTGCGGTGTCGGACGTAGGGCGGCTGATTGCCGGACGGTACCGGCTGGCCGAACAGATCGGCCGCGGCGGCATGGGTACGGTCTGGCGCGCCGAGGACGAACTGCTGGACCGTCAGGTCGCTCTCAAGCAGCTGCACGTCTCGCCGCACATCACCGAGGAAGAACTGACGACGATGCACGAGCGCACCCGCCGTGAGGCGCGGAGCGCGGCCCGCATCGCCCACCCCAACGTGGTCGTGGTCCATGACGTCGTGGACGACGACGGGCTGCCGTGCATCGTCATGGAGTACGTCCCGTCCACGACCCTCGGCGACCTCCTCAAGGAGGGCGGCACGCTCTCCCCCGTCGAGACCGCCCGCGTCGGCCGCGGCATGATCGCCGCCCTGCGGGCCGCCCACGCGGCGGGCGTCCTGCACCGTGACGTCAAGCCCGGCAACGTGCTGCTGGGCCGTGACGGCCGGGTCGTGCTCACGGACTTCGGCATCGCCATGGCCACCGGCACGTCCACGCTCACCAAGACCGGCGAGGTCGTCGGCTCCATCGACTACATAGCCCCGGAGCGGGTGCGCGGCCGCACCCCCGGCCCGGCGTCCGACCTGTGGGCGCTGGGGGCGACGCTCTATCAGGCGGTGGAGGGCCGGGCTCCGTTCCGTAAGCCGACGCCGATCGAGACCGGGTACGCGATCGCCGTGGACCCCCTGGAGCCGCCGAAGCGGGCGGGCACGCTGGCTCCGCTGATCGAGGCGCTGCTGGAGAAGGAGCCGGAGCGGCGGCCGACGGCGGAGGAGACGGAACGGGCGCTGCGTGGCCCGGCGTCGGAGCCGGAGACGACGACGTATCCGGTGCACGACCGGACGACGCGGACGACGATGGCCCTGACGAAGCTCCGCCCCCAGCCCCCGGCCCCCGAACCGACCCCCCAGCCGCAACACCCCACAAACCCCACACCCTCCACGCACCGAACCCAACAGGTGCCAAGAGTCCCCACCCCGGCTCCCGCTCCCACCCCCGCCCCCGAGCCCGTGACGGCCCCCGTCCCCACACCCATCCCCCCTCCACCGAAGGCCGCCACCCGCCGCAAGACCCGCCGGACCGTCATCGGGACGGCGCTGGCGGTCGTGATGGTGGCGGGCGGCGTCATCGTGTGGTCGAGGGAGGGAGTCACCCCCTCGTTCTCCTCCGACGCGGCCCCCGACACCTCGGCCACGCCCTCGTTCACCCCGTCCCCGGTCCCGAAGGGCTACCACCTGGCGAAGGGCCTCGGCGTCTCCTTCCCGGTCCCCAACACCTGGAAGCCCGACGCCGACGAGGAGGGGATCGTGGACGAGACCCAGGAGATCCGCTACCTCGACCCCGCCAAGATGGGCCGCCTGTCGGTCAACGTCCTGGACTTCGCGTCCAAGGACCAGGTCAAGCACCTTGAGGACGTCGAGACCGCCTTCAAGGCCAGCTTCGCGGAGGACGAGTACGAGCGGACCCGCCTGCAGGAGACCACGTTCCGCGGCATGCCCGCCGCGATCTGGGAGTTCCGCTTCAAGGGCCGCGCCCGCTGGTTCCGGGCGATCGACCTGGGCTTCGGGAACGAGGGCGACAAGGAGTACGCGATCTACCTGAGCGCGCCGGAAGACCAGTGGAGCCAGTACCGCCCGATCTTCGACAAGGTAAGAGACGGCATCCGCCTCCCCTGACCCCCGAGGAACGCCTGCGGCGAGCTGTCCCCCACCCCGCCCCTCCCCGAAACTGGGGCTCCGCCCCAGACCCCGCACCGGGGCTGCGCCCCGGGACCCGGTTGGGGCTCCGCCCCACACCCCGCCGGGGCTCCGCCCCTTGACCCCACCGGGGCTGCGCCCCAGGCCCCTGCAGGGTCTGTGCCCCGGGACCCGGTTGGGGCTCCGCCCCAACGACGCCCCGAGGCTTCGCCCCAGACCCCGCACCGGGGCGGTGTCCCAGGCCCTGCCTCGGGGCTCTGCCCCTGCGGCCCCATGCCGCTGGCCCCGGAGGGCCACTCAGCCGCCCCAGTGCCACGCCAGGGCCGGGGGCGGGCGAAACCCCAGCGGGCCCGGGGTGGAACCCCTGGGCGGGGTCCGGGGCCGGGGTCCAGGGGCGGAGCCCCGGTGGGGGTTTGGGGGCGGAGCCCCCAACGGGGTCTGGGGCGGAGCCCCAGCGGGGGCCGGGGCGGAGCCCCGGGTTCGGGAAGGGGCGGGGTGGGGGACGGCCCGCCGCAGGCGCGGGGCCAGGGCGGAGCTCCGGGTTCGGGAAGGGGCGGGGTGGGGGACGGCCCGCCGCAGGCGCTTGCCCACCCGCCCCGCTCCGGGAACGATCAGGGTCGACCCTGATGTCCGGAACGCGGGGGCCGTGTGACGATCGGGGCATGACCGCCGCCGCACCCCCGACCACCCCCACCGAGCCACCCCCGCGCAAGCTGTACCGCAGCGCCGAGGGCCGACTCCTCGGCGGCGTGGCACGCGGGCTCGCCGGGCATTTGGGGCTGCCGGTCTCCTGGGTACGGATCGCCTTCATCGCGCTGATCATGGCGGAGGGCTTCGGCACCCTCCTCTACGCGCTCTTCTGGTTCATCGTCCCCCTGGGCGTAGGCGGCGTGGGCGAGACGACCCGCCCGCTCACCACCCTCGGCCCGGACGGCCGCCGCCGGATCCTGGCCCGCAGGCCGGAGCGCGGCCAGATCATCGCCCTGGTCGCCCTCTTCATCGGCATGGGCATCTTCGTCCAGGGCTTCCAGCTGGGCCGCGCCAACACCTACATCTGGCCCCTGCTCCTCGTCGGGGCGGGCGTCGCGCTCTTCTGGCGGCAGGCCGACAACGCCCGCCGCGCCCAGTGGGTGGAGCTGAGCCGCAGCAAGCGGGTGCTGCCGCTGGCCCGCGCGGGGGCGGGGGTGGTGCTGGTCGGCGCGGGGGTGACCGGCATCCTCGTCCTGCAGGGCTCGGCCCGGCACCTCGGCGCCGTCCTCCAAGCCGCGCTCGCCGTGATCGTCGGCATCGCGCTGCTGGCGGGCCCGTACGTGATCCGGATGACGCAGGACCTCTCCGAGGAGCGCCTGATGCGCATCCGCGCCCAGGAGCGCGCCGAGGTCGCGGCGCACGTCCACGACTCCGTACTGCACACCCTCACCCTGATCCAGCGCAGCGCCGAGGACCCGCGCGAAGTGGCCCGGCTGGCCCGCGCCCAGGAGCGGGAGCTGCGCGCCTGGCTCTACAAACCGGAGGGCACCGGCAAGGACGAGGCAGAAGAACCGGACACCCTCGCCGAGGCGGTCAAGGCGACGGCGGCGGAGGTCGAGGACCACCACGGCGTCCCGATCGAGGTCGTGGTGGTCGGCGACTGCCCGCTGGACGAGAGACTGGGCGCACAGATGCAGGCCGCACGCGAGGCGATGGTGAACGCCGCCAAGTACGGTGGCGACGGCGGCGCGGTCCAGGTGTTCGCGGAAGTCGAGGGCGCCACGGTCTTCGTCTCGGTACGCGACCACGGCCCGGGCTTCGACCTGGACGCGGTGCCGGACG
The DNA here is from genome assembly GCF_053596435.1 of Streptomyces sp. NPDC001700. NCBI lineage: Bacteria > Bacillati > Actinomycetota > Actinomycetes > Kitasatosporales > Streptomycetaceae > Streptomyces > Streptomyces sp. NPDC001700. Next base: position 175,587 of record NZ_JBSFGE010000003.1, on the reverse strand, counting down.
ACCGCATGGGCGTCCGGGAGTCGATCATCGGCAGAATGCAGCGCAACGGCGGCACGGCCAGGCTGAGGTCCGCGCCCGACGGGGGCACGGTAGTGGAGCTGGAGATGGAGAGGGCGGCGACGACATGACCGAGCCAACGGACGGTACGAACGCGACCAGCTCAACGGGCGCACCCGACGCGCCGGACGCCCGCCGGGTCCGCGTCGTCCTCGTCGACGACCACCGCATGTTCCGCACCGGCGTCCAGGCCGAGATCGGCGAGACGGCCCGCACCGGCGTCGAGGTGGTCGGCGAGGCGGCCGACGTCGACCAGGCCGTCACCGTGATCACCGCGACCCGCCCCGAGGTGGTCCTGCTCGACGTCCACCTCCCCGGCGGCGGCGGGGTCGAGGTGCTGCGCCGCAGCGCCGCGCTGATGGCGGCCGCGGAGCGCCCGGTGCGCTTCCTCGCCCTGTCCGTGTCGGACGCCGCCGAGGACGTCATCGGCGTCATCCGTGGCGGCGCCCGCGGCTACGTCACGAAGACGATCACCGGCACCGACCTGGTCGACGCGATCTTCCGCGTCTCCGAGGGCGACGCGGTGTTCTCCCCGCGCCTCGCCGGTTTCGTCCTGGACGCCTTCGCCTCCACCGACGCCCCGCCCGTGGACGAGGACATGGACCGCCTCACCCAGCGCGAACGCGAGGTGCTGCGCTTGATCGCGCGCGGCTACGCCTACAAGGAGATCGCCAAGCAGCTGTTCATCTCGGTGAAGACGGTGGAGAGCCACGTCTCGGCGGTCCTGCGCAAGCTCCAGCTCTCCAACCGCCATGAACTCACCCGCTGGGCCACCGCCCGCCGCCTGGTCTGACGCCGACGCCGACGCCGACGCCGACAGCAAGCGGCGGGGAACGTTCCGGCGGGCGGCCGCGTTGCCCCAGGGCCCGTTCACGTCGCTGCCCTGGGAGCATCGTGCCCGCAACCACGCCCGCCACCTCCACCACCGTCCCCGCACCTCCGGCACCCCCGGCCCTGAGCGCGCAGGCCGAGCGGCTGATCGAGCTGGGGGTGCACGAGATCGCCGGGTTGCCCGCCGCCGAGATCCGTACGTTCGCCCGCGACGCCCAGGCCGCCCAAGCCGCCCAGGCCGTCTCGGGCGGCGCGGGTGGCGAGGGCGCCCTGCTCGCCGTTCACCCGGACCGAGCCCCCGCCTCCGCCCTCGCGCCGCTGCTCCGGCGCGGTGACAAGCCGGGTTTCGTCGTCACCGACATGCCCGACGTCGACCTCTTCGCCCCGCTCGACACGGTCGCGTTGCCCGATGCCCCGCTCTACCTGCTCACCGGCCTCGACCGTGGCGACCAGCTGGCCAACTGGAGCCCGAACGAGGCGCTGCCGGACCTCACCGCCAAGGCCCGCACCCCGTTGCTGCTCACCGAGGGCGTGCACTGGGTGCTGCAGCAGCCCGCCGTTCTGGAGCGCAACCACTGCTTCATGACCATCGGCTCCCGACTGCGCAAAGCAGACGGCGCCCTGGACTCCCGCACCCCGGCGATCTGGATCAGCAACGGCACCGGACGGGACGGCCGCGAGCGCCGCGACGCCCCCAAGCTGGGCTGGTGCTGGGCGAACAACCGCCACACCTGGCTGGGCTTCGCCTCCGCGACGGGTCGCCTGTCCGCCGTCTAGGCGACCCCCTCGACCAGATGCGCGGCGATCGCGCGCGGCAACTCCTCACGGCACGCCTCCGCGTCGTCCGCCGCCCAGCAGACGTAGCCGTCAGGACGCAGGAGCAACACACCCGCGCCCAGGTCGGTTTCGGCCGGGGACTTCGCACGTACGAGGTCGACTCGTCCCGGTAGCCGTACGTCGTCCGGGACGAGCCCGGCCACGTCCAGCAGCACGGCGTGGCCCGCGCCGAAGAGCGCCGAGAGCCGGGTCGGTCCGGCCGGGGTGACCAGTTCGGCGTCCGGGACCCGGTGCCCGGTGAGGGGGTGCGCGCCGAGTACGTCGTAGCGCAGCGCCAGCCCGGAAATCAGGCCGGACAGATACTGGTTGGTGTCGGGCAGCCGCATCAGGTCGGTGAAGATATCCCGCAGGGCCGCCACGTCCTCGCTGGGGCGCGGGTCCGCCAGCACCCGCTGGGCCGAGGTGTGGTGCAGCACCCGGGCCGCGACCGGGTGCCGTTCGGCGTGGTAGCTGTCCAGCAGCCCGGCAGGTGCCCGGCCCTGGATGGTCGCGGCCAGCTTCCAGCCCAGGTTGAACGCGTCCTGCACGCCCAGGTTCAACCCCTGGGCGCCCAGCGGCGGGTGGATGTGCGCGGCGTCCCCGGCGAACAGCACCCTGCCTTCCCGGTACCGCTCGACCTGCCGCGTCGCGTCCGAGAACCGAGAGGAGTTGTCCACCCCGCCGAGGACCGTCTCCTCCCCGTACACGGCCCGCAGCGCGGCGGAGATCTCCTCCTCGCCGACCGGGGTGTCCCGGGTGAGGTCCGCCGGGTCTTCGCTCCCGGAGGCTTCGTACGCCCCGTAGGTGAACCGGTAGCGGTCGTCGCCGAGCGGGATGAGCATGGACCAGTAGCCGTTGGCCTGGCGCGTCAGCGTGCTGATCTGCGCCCGCTCGCGCGGCACCAGCGACGACGCTGCCGACAGCCGGATGTCGGCGAGCACGGCCAGATACGTACCGGGCCGCCCCGGGAACGGCACCCCGAGCGTCTTGCGCACGGCGCTGCGGCCCCCGTCGCACGCCACCAGATACCGCGCCCGCACCCGTGGCCCGCCGTCCGCCGTGGTCACGGTCACCCCGTCGTCGTCCGCCTCGACGGCCGTCACGGCGGCGCCCCGCCGTACCCCCGCGCCGAGGGCGGTGGCCCGCTCCTCCAGCACCTCTTCGATCTCCCACTGCGGGAGCATGACCGGGGACGGATGCCGGGTGTCCCAGGGCCCGCAGTCCAGCGGCACCGGCAGCAGCGCGAAGTTCGCGCCGACCGGAGGGCCGGGGATCGCCCGGCGTCGCATCGCTTCCAGCAGCCCGCGCGACTCCAGCAACTCGGCCGTACGGGCCTGGATCGCGCCGCCCTTCGTCTGCCGGTTGCGGCTGGGCAGCTTCTCCAGCACCAGCGTCCTGACCCCGGCCAGCGCCAGTTCGTGCGCCAGCGCCAGCCCGGTCGGTCCGGCCCCCACGACCACGACGTCCGTCTCGATCCCCGTCTCGTTCATCCCACACTTCCCCTCATTCGCTGCACTCAGTATATTTCTACACCAGGTGCAGAAATATTCCAAGTGCAGTTTGGTGGGGTAGCTTGAACGAGTGACGACGACCGACAAGCCCGGACTGCGCGAACTCAAGAAGCAGCGCACGCGCACCGCGATCTCCGACGCCGCCATCGACCTCTTCCTCGACCGCGGCTTCGCCCATGTCTCCGTCGCCGAGATCGCCCACGCCGCCGAGGTCTCCAAGCGCACGCTCTTCGCGTACTTCCCGACCAAGGAAGACCTCGTGGTGCACCGCATGGCCGACCACGAGCAGGAAGCGGCGCGCGTGGTCCGCGATCGCCCCGCGCACACCACCCCGCTCACCGCCCTGCGCGACCACTTCCTCGACGGCCTGCGCCGCCGCGACCCGATCACCGGCATCAGCGACCACCCAGCGGCCATCAGCCTCACCGAGCTGATCTTCGAGACCCCGGCCCTCATCGACCGCATGCAGCGCTTCAAGGCGGGCGGCGAACAGGCCCTCGCCGAGGCCCTGCGCGAGACCAGCGACGCGCCGGACCTCACCGCCCGCATGGCCGCCGTCCAGATCATCGGCGTCCAATGGGCGCTGTCCACCGACAACTTCCAGCGCCTGGTGGACGGCGAGACCGCCGACGCCCGCTACCCGGGCGCCGTACGCGACGCCGAGCAGGCCTTCGACCTGCTGGCGAACGGCCTCGCGGCGCTCACCTAGCCACGGTCAACTTCAGCTCGAACCACACCGTCTTGCCGATGCCGCACGCCCTCGGATGCGCGTCCCACGCGTCCGCGAGCGCCGCGATCAGCTCCAGCCCCCGCCCCGACTCGTCCTCCGCCGTCGCCTGGCGCGGCCGAGGCATCACCTCGCTCGCGTCCGACACCTCGACCCGCAGTTTCCCGTCACGCACTACGCAGCGTGCGCGGACCTCCCGACCAGGGGAAACGCGCGCGTGGCGGCAGGCGTTGGTCACCAGCTCGCTGATCAGCAACACGGCGACCTCCGCCTGTGCCTCCGCGATCTGCCACGTACGAGCCTGCTCACGCAGCAGCGCCCGCGCCCGCCCAACGCTGCGGGGGTGGCGGGGGAGCCGCCATTCGATGTCCATCGGAAGTGGGGGAGTTGGTGCATTCATGACCGGAATGCTGCTGGTCAGGCGTAGTGTGCCGCAGTAACGACGTCGGTACGCAGCGTATGCGTACCGCAGGTGCCTCAGGGAGAGAGGGCGCGATGAGTGTGATGGAGGGTGGTTCGCAGACGCCGATGTCCTGGCGGTACTGCGGAAACCAGATCAAACTGTGGCGCATGCAGGCCGGGGTCAGCCGCGAGGCGCTGGGCAAAGAGGCCAACTACGAGTACGAGACCATCAAGTCCATGGAGCAGGGCCGCCGAAAGCCCGCGCTGCGGTTGCTTCAGGTCGCGGACCAGATGTTCGGGGCGCGGGGGCTGTTGCTCGCCGGTCAGGAGTACCTGAAGCCGGATAAGTTCGCGTCGTACTCGGAGGACTTCATCCGGTACGAGGCTGAGGCGGTCGTCCTCAACGGATTCGAGCCTCAGCACATTCCAGGACTCCTGCAAACCGGGGAAACGGTCCGAGCGCTGCTCCAGGCACACTGTCCGGTCCTGGACGACGAGACGATCGAGGCGAGAGTCGCGGCCCGGCTGGAGCGACACTCCCTGCTGGACAAGCAGACGAAGGCGTTCAACTTCGTGATCGGGGAGGCGGCGTTGCGCTACCCGGTCGACGAGTACGACGTGCACAAGCGGCAGCTGCAGCACCTGCTGGACATGGGAGAACGACGCAATGTGACCATCCAGGTCTTGCCGTTCGGGGGAGCCCACCCGGGCCTCAACGGACCGTTCGTCCTGCTGGAAACCCCCGAGCACGAGCACCTTGCGTACGTAGAAGCCCAAGAGACCGGGATCTTGTCCTCAGACCCGGCGAAGGTCAGCGTCATCGCCCAGCGGCATGCCATGATCATTCGGCGAGCCCTCAGTCCTGAGGATTCGGCAGACTTCATCAGAAAGTTGGCGGAGGAGCTATGAGCGACCAGCTCGCGTGGTTCAAGTCCAGCTACAGCGACACTGGCGGCGGCAACTGCGTCGAGGTCGCCCTGTCCTGGCGTAAGTCCAGCTACAGCGACACCCAAGGCGGCGCCTGCGTAGAGGTTGCAGCCCCCTGGGGCAAGTCCAGCTACAGCAACAGCGAGGGGGGCGAGTGTGTCGAGGTCAGCACCTGCCCGCACACCATCCACGTCCGCGACTCAAAGCGCGGGGCGGCCAGCCCCCAGCTGGCCCTGGCCCCCGGCGCCTGGGCGGAGTTCATAGCTTTCGCCTCCGCCTCCGCTGCCGTCAGCCCCGCTTGATCGCCACGCCTCCGTACATCGCGACTTCCTCGTCCCGGACCCCCTCAGCCGTGGCGTCCGGGCGCCAGTGGTGGAGCAGGGTCACGCCGGGGTCGATCAGTTCCAGGCCGTCGAAGAACCGCTCGGCCTCGGCCTTGTCCCTGATCTGGAGGGGGATACCGCGCTCGTTGTACTCGCGGCCGACCCCCGCGACCGCTTCAGGCGCCGTGTCGCCGCTGAAGATGGTCATGGCCAGCGCGCTGCCCGGCGCCAGCTCGGCCATCAACTGCCGTACCAGGCCCTGCGGATCGTCCTCGTCCATGACGAAGTGCACGATCGAGATCAGGGACAGCACGACCGGCTGCTTCAAGTCCAGGGTGTTGTGCAGCTGGTCCGCGTCGAGGATGGAGTCGAGGTCGCGGATGTCGGCGTCGATGTACTCGGTTCGTCCCTCCGGCGTACTCGTCATCAGGTGACGGGCATGGGTGAGGACGATGGGGTCGTTGTCGACGTACACGACCCGAGCGTCGGGGGCGATCTCCTGCGCGACCTCGTGGAGGTTCGGGGAGGTCGGGATGCCGGTGCCGATGTCCAGGAACTGGCGGATGCCGTGCTCCCGCACCAGGTCACGGACCGACCGGTGCATGAAGTTGCGCGCCTGCTTCATGGACGTCGGCAGGCTGGGCCACGCCTTCGCGGACGCGTCACCGGCGGCGCGGTCGGGTGCGTAGTTGGTCTTACCGCCCATGAGGTAGTCGTAGACGCGGGCGGAGTGCGGTATGTCGGTGCGGAGGTCGACCCGAGGCTGGGCGAACTCCGACCTCGATGACATCCAGTCTGTTCCTGACATCTCATGCGCCCCGATCGTCAATCTGCGGCAATCAGCTGACCAATTGCGGTCGTAGGCCATCGTAGGAGGCGCCGAGCCTCGCCCGCCGAGACCTGTGCGCATTTATCTAAGGAACGGTGCGCTGGCACAGAGATGAGGCGGGTTGAGCTTCGGGCGCCGAGGTCTGAGCGCTCTTTTCGAGGAACGGGCGGGTTGAATAACCCACCCACCCTCCCTCTCCATCCGCGCACATAATGTGACCGGGTTGCCACGCACGGTGGCATCGGTCTAGCGTTCGCGGCAACAAGCAAACGGCCCCGGCGGTGCGCCAACACCAATCCGGGGCCTGACCTACAAGATCGAAAGACCGTCGATCTCATGGCTTCAGCCGACTTTAGCCCTGCCCCGCACGCCTCCGCACACCCCCAGGCCAACCCCGGCTACGGCAAACGGAGCGCACCCCGCCAATCCCCTCGTCGCGCGGACGACTTCGCACACCTGCCCAAGCGTGAGGCGTCCATCGCCGCGTACATCGACCGGTTGCCGGACGGTGCCGCGATTGACGCCAAAACGCTCGCCAAGTGCCTCCCCGACTACGGCCAGATGGCCTGCGCGACCGCGCTGCGGCGGCTGTCGGAGGCCGGTCATCTGCGGCGCGTCCGCGAGCACCACATCACGGAGGACGGGGCGCGCTGGGTGACCCGTACGTTCTTCTCCCGGACGGCGCGCGGGGAGGAGTGGTGGGAGGCGTTCGTACGCGGCGACGACGCGCCCGCGCCCGAGCCCGGGCCCCGCCCCGCTGTCGTACGTACGTCAGCCGCGCCCACCAGGACCCTCGCGTACGACACGCTGGCGTCCCTCGGCCGTACGGACCCCCGGATGACCCTCTCGGCCGCCGACTGCACCCGCCTCGAACCCCTCGCCGCGATCTGGCTGGCGCGCGACCCCGACCCCGCCCGCCTCGTCCAGGCGCTGACGTCCGGCCTCCCTGTGCAAGTGCACAGCCCGGCCGCGCTGGCCCGCACCCGGCTGGAGGCCAAGCTGCCGCCGGAGCCCGTACGGGAGCCCGTACCGGAGCCCCGGTCGGAGATCACCATCCGCCGCCTCCTGGAATGCACCGACTGCGGCCGCCCCGGCCCACCCGCCGCCCTCCCCGGCGGCCTCTGCCGCCCCTGCCGGGGCACGCCGGAACCGCCGCCGCCGGGCGGCATCGACGTTCACGACTGGGCCGACCGGCTGCGAGCCGCTGCCCGCAACGCGAAGGGATGACCGAATGACCTTGCAGGACGCGCCGCCCGATGTCGGGGCACCATGGGTGCGAGGAGGCGAACCCATGACCCCTGGCATCACCGATCGGCCGCAGATGAGCATCGAGGAGTTCGAGCAGCTCGCCCGCACGGCGCCGGAAACCGTCACGCTCGAATTCATCAACGGAAAGCTAGAGGTCAAGCCCGTGCCGGACGGGACTCATGGGGCGATCGTCGTATGGCTCCTCAAGCAGTGCATGCAGCACCGGCCCGAACTCGTCTTGCACCCGGAGCAGGGGCTGAAGATCGAGGCGTACCGCAGCGGTCGGGCCCGCGCGGATGGCGCCCTCGCGCCCGAGGACCATTTCGTCGGCCAGGGCGAATGGGCCGATCCGGCGGGCGTTCTGATGGCCGTCGAGGTCACCTCCCACGACACGGACGCGAACCGGCGTGACCACGTGGACAAGCCCGATGGCTACGCGGCTGCGGGCATCCCCGTGTACCTCCTCGTCGACCGCGACACGTGCACGCTCGTCGTCTACAGCGAGCCGCTGCGCGGGAGGTACCGCAACCGGAGGGTCTCGGCCTACGGCGAGACAGTCGAGCTGCCTGATCCCGTCGGGATCAGCCTCAAGACCGAGAAGCTCAAGGACTACGCCTCGTGAGGAGCGGAGATCCGGAGGCGGACGCCGCCGATGCCGCTGCGCAGGAGGTCGCGAAAAGGCAGCGCCGACAGGAACTCTTCGACGCGATCGACAGCGGAGAGATCGACCTGACCTATGACGCTCGCGCCGACGCGGCATCCGGGCCGCGTGACCAGGTGCCTGGGTGAGCCATCGCTACCGGCGTGCTCGGCCGGGCTATCGGTCAAGCCGATGTGAGGGCGGTCCGTGGCCGACCGCGAACCCGCGGATGTGACCATCAGGTCGGATGAGCGCCTCGTGATCATCCCAGGGGTCATGCTCCGCTCGGCGAAGCCGGACATTGCCGATGCTTGACCGGAGCCTTCTTGAGCTGCCCCCTGCCCAGGGGGAGCGGCTGGCCGTCGCCGACTACCGGGCCGACTTCCGGGTGCATCGTGGCGCGATCCGCGACGCGGACTCCTGGAAGTTCGAGCGGCAGCAGGATTTCGAAGACAAGGGAGATAGCTGGGAGGCCTTCTGCCAGGGCCGTTGGGAGGAAACGCTGCGGCTCTTTGAGGAGAGGCGGGAGAGCCTTCTTGAAGGCGTCCGGCAGGATCAGGAGCGCAACACCGTCTTTCACCGGGTCCGGGTTGTCGAAGAGCCGCTGACCCCCTATCTGCAATGGGAACTGCACTCGTTCCGGGTGCAGGCCGAGTCCGGGAAGAAGATCCGCGTCATCGGCCCCGGAGCGTGGAGCGCGCTGGAGGCGGACGGCCCGCTGCCCGAAGTCGTCGTGGTCGGCGGGCAGGTGCTCTACCGGGTCCGCTACAACGAGGCAGGCGCCCTGGACGGGGCCATCCGATTCCGTGACCCTGACCTGATCAAGCGCTGGGAGGGCTTCATCGGGCAGCTCTACGAAGACGGGGAGGACCTGTTGCCCTACTTCGAACGCCAGGTGGCACACCTTCCTCCGCCACAGATGAAAGCGGAGTAGGACGATCAACGAGGACGACGCACCACCAGAGGGGTGCCCGGAGGATACGGACAACGATCTGTCGGGCTCCGCCCGCGACGTCATACAGGCCGGAGCCATCAGCGGTGGCGTCCACTTCCACAGCGGACCGGCACCGGGTGGCGCCCCCGCCAAGGTCGTGCCGCGACAACTGCCCGCCGATGTAAGGGGCTTCGTCAACCGCGCCGATGAGCTGCACCGCCTGGACGCGATCCTGGCCGAAAGGGACGGCGGAGACACGGTCGTCGTCGCGCTCTGCGTCGTCGCGGGGACGGCGGGTGCGGGGAAGACCTCGCTGGCCCTGCGCTGGGCGCACCAGGTGAAGGCCCACTTCCCCGACGGCCAGCTCTACGTCAACCTGCGGGGCTACGACCCCGGCGAGCCGGTCACCGCGCAAGAGGCGCTGCACCGTTTCCTCACCGGGCTCGGCGTTCCCGCGAACGCTGTGCCCACGAACACCGAGTCCGCTGCCGGGCTGTTCCGGTCTCTGCTGGCCGACCGCCGGATCCTCATCGTCCTGGACAACGCCGCGGCCGCCGCCCAGGTGCGGCCCCTGCTGCCCGGTCACTCCGGCTGTCTCGTCGTCGTCACCAGCCGTGGGCGGCTGTCCGGGCTCTCCGTACGGGACGGGGCGCACCGCATCACCCTCGGCACCCTCCCCGAACTCGAAGCCGTGGCCCTGCTGCGGGCCGTGACCTCCGGCTACCGGCCCGAGGACAACGCGGAGAAGCTGGCCGAACTCGCCCGGCTCTGCGCCCGCCTGCTCCCGAGTTCGGGATCGCGGCCGTCGCCGCCCTGGCCGGGATCAGCGGGCGTACGGCCCGGCAGTCGCTGGACGTTCTCGTCGGCGCGCATCTGCTGGAACAGACGGCCCCGGACCGCTTCGCCTTCCACGATCTGCTCCGGGCCTACGCGACCGATCAGGCCCGGCTGGAGGAGACGCCCGACAGCCGTGCCGCAGCGTCGCGGCGCGTCCTGGACTGGTATCTGCACACCGCCGACGCCGTACAGGGCCTGATGGCGCCCGCCCGCGACCGGCTCGCCCTCGAACAGGCGGACGAGCAGGTCGTCCCGCTGTCGTTCGCCGATCACGACCAGGCCGTCGACTGGGCCGAGCGGGAGCGGACCAACCTCCTCGCCGCCGTACGCGCCGCCGAGACCGCCGGACTCGACCGGTACGCGTGGCAGTTGGCCCTGGTGCTGTGGAGCGTCCGGGCGCCGTCCGCTCCCGTCGCGGAATGGCTGACGGCGGGGGAGATCGGCCTGGGTGCCGTACGCCGTGTCGGCGACCGCGCCGGGGAAGCGGGGCTTCTGCAGAGCCTGGGCTTCACCTACCGCCAGCTCAACCGCCTTGACGAAAGCCAGAACGCACACCAAGAGGCGCTGACGATCCGGCGCGAACTGGACGACGCGCAGGGCGAGGCCGCCGCGCTGAACGCCTTGGGCCTGATCGCGCTGCGCACGAGGCGGCTGGACGACGCCGAGGGCCATTTCACCCACGCCCTGGATCTCTTCCGGGACTTCGGTGCCGAGCATTGGGAAGCCGTGACGCGGTCCAATCTGGCGACGGTGTTCTTGGATGCGGGGAGCCCGGCGGATGCGGCGAACCAACTCGATCAGGCCCTGGCCGTCCACCGCAGGATGGGGAACAAGCGCAGCGCGGGCAACGCCCTGCGGCTTCGGAGCGCGGTGCTTCGCGCACGCGGGGAGCCGGAGGAGGCCGTTCAAGCGGCCCAGGACGCCGTGGACATCGCGCTGGAGCTACGCGATCGCGTAGCGGAGGCGTACTGGCTGCTCTACCTGGGCGATGCCCAGCAAGCCGTCGGCGGGTTCGCGGAGGCGCTGATCTCGTACCAGCGCTCCGCCGTCCTGCACCGCCGCCTCGGGGATCGTGCCCGCGAAGCCCTCGCCTGGCAGGGCACCGGCGAGACGTACCGGCGCCTCGGCCGCGACGCCGAGGCCGCCGCCTTCCACCGCCGGGCGGCCGCCGTGCAGGAGGAGCTGGGCGACGCGTGGCAGCAGGCCATCGCGCTGGACGGCCTCGCCGCCGCCTCGCTGAGCGCCGGGGAGAGTGAGGGCCACCGGCACTGGAGTGACGCCCTGCGCGCCCTGGACGGATACCGGGACGCGCGGGCGCTGAGGCTGCGGACGGACATCGAAGCGCGCCTGGCGGGCGTCAGCAGCCCCAGCGACTCGTCATAGCGCACCGCCTTGGTCGTCACACCCGCCCGGCGGGCCGGTAAGGTCAAGCCCCCGGCATGGCGGGGGCTTGACTCTCACACCGTGTGAGGCCGTGGACTGAGAGACATCATGTTCACCATCGGAGATTTCGCCCGGCACGGGCGGGTGTCGGTCCGGATGCTGCGCCACTACGACGCGACCGGACTGCTGCACCCCGCCCGCGTCGATCCCGCCACCGGCTACCGGTACTACACCGCTGCCCAGCTCGCCCGCCTCAACCGCCTCATCGCCCTCAAAGACCTCGGCTTCACCCTTCAGCAGATCCGGGAGATCCTGGAGGAGAAGGTCACCACCGAGGAGCTGCGGACCATGCTGCGGGTGCGGCAGGCGGACCTGGAGGCCGCGATGACGGCCGTGGCGGCCCGGCTGGTTCGGGTCGAGGCGAGGCTCCGGTCGATCGAGAGCGAGGGACACATGTCTCCCAACGATGTCGCGGTGAAGAGCCTGCCGAGCGTCCGCGTCGCCGAGCTGACCGGTGTGGCGACCGGCTTCGACGCCATCGGACCCGTCATCCAGCCGCTGTACGGGGAACTGCTGCCGCGCCTGGCGGCGGCGGGGATCACGCCGACCGGGCCCGGGGTCGCGTACTACGAGGACGCCCCGGACGGCGGTGTCCTCATCCACGCCGGGATCGAGGTCGCGGCCCCGGTGGGGGAGGACGACGGCCTGCGGGTCGTGGACCTGCCGCCGGTCGAAGCGGCGGCGGCGATCGTCCACCGGGGTTCGATGGAGACGGTCCTGCCGACCATCCAGACCCTGGGCCGCTGGATCGAGGCCAACGGCTACCGGTCGGCCGGATACCCCCGGGAGATCTACCTGGAGTGCCCGGAGAACCACGACGAGTGGGTGACCGAGCTACAGGAGCCGATCGCGGCGGGCTGAGCGCGCAGGGGCGATCACAGCAGGGCCGATCACAAGGCGGGCGGGATGCGGCCGGAGCTGACCATCTCGATCAGATCCTCCGCGTCGGTGCTCATCCGCTTATCGCCGCCGTACACCGCGCGCAGTTCGCGTTCGGATTGGACCGACTCCGTCGCGGATGCCGGGTTGGGGATGATGAGGCCGTTCGGCAGTGGCTTGCCGGTCATGCTCTCCCAGACGTCGGACGCGAAGCTCGCGCAGTTGTATGTGGCGAGGCTGTACTTGGCGTCCTTCCTGGCGAACGCCGCCTGGTAGCCCCGCAGTACGGCGTCGAGCCCGACACTCTCCGTCTTCTGCTCCTTGTCGCCCCCGTGGTTGTCCGGGCAGATGATTTCGCCCGGGACGCTGCGGACGGAGGGCGTCTGCGGATAGAACCCGAACTCCGTCGAATCACCGAGCGGGGAGGTGACTTCGATCCAGACGTGACCCACCTCGTCCTCGTTGCGGAACGCGTGGCTCGTCCAGGGCGCACCGGGATCGATCTTCGCTTTGACCGTCCACGCCTTGCCCTGTGCTTCCGGCGCGTTCATGCCCTGCCGGATCAGAGTGCGCAGCGCCCTGAGGGATTTGTGGAAGGGCAGTGCGTCGTCCTGCTCGGTCACCGTGGCGTTGGAGTCCGCGTCCGAGTCCGAATCCGAGTCCCACTCGAATACGGACCGTGGCTCCTGGGCCGCCGACGGGGCCGTCGCCTGAGTGGTCGACTGAGCCGTCGACTCTTCCGCGGGCATCCGCTGGACGGCGGGCAGCGTGGCGGAAGCCTGCCGACCGCCGCGCATCATGTGCACCGCGGCCGCGTTGCCCGCGGCGGACTGGACGTACGACAGGGTGGCCGGATCGGACGGCGCCGTCCGCAGGCCGGGCAGCAACGGCTCGGGGGACACTGCGCGGGCGGGAGGCCGGACACGCCCGCGCACGCCATCGCCCTGTCGTTCCTCGCGGGTACGCATAGACGTTCTTACCTCCCGCCCCTACCGTTGCCCACGGGCGACGCCCAGGGGAACGGCCGTCCGTACCTTCCTGAGGGCAATCACGGTGCCCGAACGGACCGGCCAGGCCGGTGAGTCCTCAGCTAGGCCGGGCGGGCCGCGCCCGCGAAGGGCATCTGGTCGATCGGGGCCACCCGGACCGGAGCGCCGGGGCGCGGCGCGTGGATCATCTGGCCGTTGCCGATGTAGAGGCCGACATGGCTGATGCCGGAGTAGAAGAAGACCAGGTCACCGGGGGCGAGTTCGCCGCGCGAGATGCGGCGGCCGGTGTTGATCTGGGTGTAGGTGGTACGCGGCAGGGCCACCCCGGCGGCGTGCCAGGCGGCCTGGGTGAGCCCTGAGCAGTCGTAGCCGTGCGGCCCGGTCGCGCCCCAGACGTACGGCTTGCCGATCGCCCCGTACGCGAAGGAGATGGCGCGGGCCGCCCGGCCGCCCGTCCGGGCGGAGGCGCTGTGCCGGGGCGCTGACGCGGTACGGGCGTCGTCCTGGGCGGCGGCGTCGCGCAGGCGGTCGCGCTGTTCGCGGGTCAGCTTCGTCAGCAGCGCGTCGGCCGCGGCCAGCTTCTCCTGGACCGTGTGCTTGTGGCGGGACGCGGCAGCCTGCGCGGTACGCAGCGTACGGAGGCGGCCGGTCGCCTCGTCCCGGACCCGGCGCAGGGACCGCTCCTCGCGGGTGATGCGCGCGATCGTCGCCGCCTGGCGGTCGCCCGCGCGGTCGGCGAGCGAGGCGCGCTGGAGGTACTGGCCGGGGGAGGAGGAGAGGGCCAGCTGAAGGGCGGGGGCGACGGTGCCGGAGCGGTACTGGGCGGTGGCGAAGGCGCCGAGGGCGTTACGTGCCGTGTTGAGGCGGGCGGTGCGGCGGCCCGCCTCGTCGCGTAACCGGTGGAGCGACCGCCGCGCCTTGTCGGTCGCGGCCCGGGCGCCGTCGTACTTCTCGGTGGCCTCCTCCGCCTCCCGCTGGTACGCGTCGACCTTCGCCTTCACCTGGGCGGACGTCAGACGGGGCTCGGCGTGCCCGACGCCCGGGAGGACGGTCGCGGAGGCGGCGCCCGCGAGGGCGAGGGTCGCGGCGGTCCGGAAGGTGGTGGTCCGGATGGTGGTGGTCCGGAGGGCGGTGCCGGTGAGCGACGTGCGGTGCCGCTGCTTCGGCTTCGTGGGGGGCTGCGGCGCCACTGCGGCGACTCACCTTTCGTACGGGATCGTGCTTCTTGTGAGGGGAAGGTAGGCCGGTCGGTGGCGCGGCGCGCTGGGATGAACGGAGGTGGACGGATTCGTCCCCCGGTGGCGTCTGCTGATCACGAGGACGGCGTGGGGTGGGCGGGATCGGGGCGGCTGTGACCGATGTGCCGATCAGGGTGCACCCGGGTGACTGGCGGTGATATGTGCGGCGCTAGTCTCCGGTGCCATGGACGTAGTCATCAATGTGTTCGTCGGCCTGCACATCGTCGGCATCGCCGCGCTGCTGGGCGGCTTCCTCTCCCAGCTCACGGCGGTACGCGGGGGCGGCGCGCGGATGACGCCGGGGATGCTGCACGGCGCCCTGACCATGCTGGTCACGGGCGCCGCGCTGGTCGGGCTGAACCAGGCGGACGATCAGACCGTGAACACGGTCAAGATCGGCGTGAAGCTGGCGCTGCTGGTCGTGATCCTGGGGCTGGTGTACGTGAAGCGGGACGAGGAGAAGGTGGAGCCCGCGGTGTTCGGCGCGGTCGGCGCGCTGACGACGGTGAACATCTTCATCGCCGTGCTCTGGACCTGACCGTTTGGACCTGACCGCCCGACCCCTGCTCCTGACAGTCCATCAGTTTGTCTCACGCCGCCGCGCCCCCGACCAGGGGGCGCGAAGGGGCGGAATGGGGGAAATCGCACCTGTAAGCGCAACCCGACGCACCCTTCGACTGTCTTACCCGTCAAGGGCAAGCCCGGAGGGAGCGCGCAATGGGGGCAGAGGGAAGATTCGCGGCATGGCGCCGCCGTACGGCGGTCGCGTTGGGTATGGCGGGCATGGTGGTGCCGCTGACCGTCGCACTCGGTGCGGCACCGGCGCAGGCGGCGACGGCGTGTACGGCGAGCACGGGTCCGTATCAGAAGCAGGTGGAGAAGTTCCTCGGTCGTCCCGTCGACGGTCGGCAGTCCTCGGGGGACTGCCGCGCGACGCGGACGTTCCAGATCAACCACGGCATCAGCCCGACCATCGGCTACGCGGGCCCCGTCACCTGGGGCGTCATGAAGCTGATCAACGCGCAGAACGCGGCGGGGCGTAACCCCAACGCGGCGCGCAAGTGCCCCACCAACAAGGGCCGCATCGCCTGCGTCGACCTCACTCGCCAGCTCAGCTGGGTGCAGGACGGCTCACGGCTGGTGTTCGGGCCGGTGCCGGTGCGCACCGGGCGGGACAAGTACGAGACCCGCACCGGGCTGAAGAAGATCTACTGGCGGAACAAGAACCACTGGTCGACGATTTACGACGTGGCCATGCCGTACAGCCAGTTCTTCGACGGCGGTCAGGCCTTCCACTCCATCGCGGGAAGCGTCTGGTCCCCGCCCGGCTCCCACGGCTGCGTCAACATGCGCTCCGGCGACGCCAAGAAGTACTGGAGCCTGTTGCGGAACGGGGACGACGTGTACGTGTACGGCCGCAAGCCGGGCACGTAACCGGGAAACAGCGGCTGCCCGGGCACGTGGCCGGGCAGCCGCACCGGACCTATGCGGGCCGGACGCTCCCGTAGATCGGCATCTCGGTGATCGGCGCCTTCTTCACCACGTCGCCCGGCTTCGGGGCGTGGATCATCATGCCGTCGCCGATGTAGAGCCCGACGTGGCTGATGTCGTCGTAGAAGAAGACGAGATCACCGGGTTTGAGTTCGGAGGTCGAGACGCGCGTACCGGCCTTCACCTGGTCCCACGTGGTGCGCGGCAGCGAGACACCGGCGGCCTTCCAGGCGGCCTGGGTGAGCCCTGAGCAGTCGTAGGAGTTGGGCCCGGTGGCGCCCCAGACGTACGGCTTGCCGAGCTGCGACTCCGCGAAGTCGATCGCCTTGGCCGCCTTGGTGCCGGTGGTGGTGCTTCCGGAACCGGTGCCGGTGCCCGTGCCCGTGCTGGAACCGGAACCGGAAGAGGAAGCGCCGCTCGACGGCTGCTCCTGCTCCTGCCGCTGCTTCTCCTTGGCCGCCGCCTCCCGCTGCTTCTCGGCCAGCTCGGCCGCCTTGCGCCGCGCCTCCTCGTCCTTCTTCTTCTCGATCGCCGCCAGCCGCGCCTTCTCCTTGGCGGTCAGGTTGGCCAGCAGCTGCCGGGCCTGCGTGAGCTTGTCCTGGACGGACTTCTTCTTGGTCTTCAGCTCGCGCTGGGTCTCGGTCAGCGACGCCAGGCTCTGCGCGGCCTCGCGGCGCTCCTTGGCGGCCTTCGCCGCCTGCGTCTGGAAGTCGTCGACGGCCCGCTTCTGCGAACCGGCCATCCGGCTCATCAGATGGGACTGGTCGAAGAGGTCCTGCGGGTCGTTGGAGAACAGCAGGCTCGCGGCGCTCGACGTCATGCCGCCGTCGCGGTACTGGGCCGCGGCGTACGTGCCGAGCGTGCGGCGGGCCTCGTTGAGCTTCTCCGTGTTCTCGGCGACCTTGTCCAGCAGCCGGTTGACCTTGGTGGCCTGCTGCTCGGAGCGCTCCTTGGCGGAGTTGTAGTGCTGGGTGGCGGTTTCCGCCTGGTGGTAGAGCGAGTCCACCTTCTCCTTGACCGCCTCGATCGACTGCGTGGTGCCGGGCTTCGGGTCGCCCGGGGCGGCGTTCGCGGTCTGGGACAGGAGGGTGACGGAGGCGAGGGCGGCGGTGGTGAATCCGACGGCCGTGCGGCGCCCGGTGGACGAGGCGTAGGTGGGTATTCGGGTCCGCGGCTTGCGGTGCGACGCCAAGGGAGGCGCTCCTTCCGTGGACCGCCTACCGGGTTAGCTGTCGGGTTCGGGCGGTACGGAAGGTTGCCCTACGGCCGTGCGCGGGCGGGACGGTCACGTCGTACATGCCGTACGTACGTGTCGTACCGCGCAGCTCGGGCCGATTCACCCCATGTTGCGTTGTGGGTCCCCGGCTCCGGGCGCTTTGCGGCGTGGCCGGACTCGGCGGAGGCCGCCCGGGCCGACGCGGTTCGCCGACGGGTGTACGGACTGCCTGAGGGAGGACCGTAGCCAACTCGTGGGGCTCCTGTGAAGGCTGTTGGCCGATATGCCCGAAACCGTTTCGTGACATCCATATGCGGTCCATGCGTAGGCTGTCAGTGCGGCCGCCTAGACTCGGTGAGCGATGAGCAGCCTCTTTGACGACAGCTTCCTGGCGAATCTCGGGCCTCCGGACGAGGAGCCCCCGCCGCCCGAGGATTCCGCACACCCGGGCCCGGCCGATCACTCCGGCGGTGATCCCGGCGGCGGTTCCGGCGGTGAAGAGGTGCCGCACCACCTCTTCACGGGCGCCTTCGACGCGCCGGTGCCGAGCGGCGCCCCCAGAGAGGCGTACTACCGGGACGGCGCGCCGCGCCCCGCCATCGACCCGGCGGCGCTCCTGGAGGGGCTGAACGAGCAGCAGCGGGCCGCCGTGGAGCACACCGGCTCGCCGCTGCTGATCGTCGCGGGGGCCGGGTCCGGCAAGACCCGGGTGCTCACCCACCGCATCGCGTATCTGCTCGGCACCCGCCATGTGCACCCCGGCCAGATCCTCGCCATCACCTTCACCAACAAGGCGGCGGGCGAGATGAAGGAGCGGGTCGAGGAGCTGGTCGGCCCGCGCGCGAACGCCATGTGGGTGATGACGTTCCACAGCGCGTGCGTGCGCATCCTGCGCCGCGAGTCGAAGAAGCTGGGCTTCACCTCATCGTTCTCGATCTACGACGCCGCCGACTCGAAGCGGCTGATGGCGCTGGTGTGCCGGGATCTCGACCTCGACCCGAAGAAGTTCCCGCCGAAGTCGTTCAGCGCCAAGATCTCCAACCTGAAGAACGAGCTGATCGACGAGGAGACCTTCGCCGGGCAAGCGGCGGACGGCTTCGAGAAGACGCTCGCCGAGGCGTACGCGATGTACCAGTCGCGGCTGCGCGAGGCCAACGCCCTCGACTTCGACGACATCATCATGACCACGGTCAACCTGCTCCAGGCGTTCCCGGACGTCTCCGAGCACTACCGCCGCCGCTTCCGGCACGTCATGGTCGACGAGTACCAGGACACCAACCACGCTCAGTACACGCTGGTGCGCGAGCTGGTCGGCACGGACACCGAAGACGTGGCGGCCGGGGAGCTGTGCGTCGTGGGCGACGCCGACCAGTCGATCTACGCGTTCCGGGGCGCCACGATCCGTAACATCCTCCAGTTCGAGGAGGACTACCCCACCGCGCGGACGATCCTGCTGGAGCAGAACTACCGCTCCACCCAGACCATCCTGAGCGCGGCCAACGCCGTCATCGAGCGCAACGAGAACCGCCGCCCGAAGAACCTGTGGACCGAGGCGGGCACCGGCGCCACCATCACCGGCTACGTCGCCGACACCGAGCACGACGAGGCCCAGTTCGTCGCCGACGAGATCGACCGGCTGACGGACGCGGGGGACGCCCGCGCCGGGGACGTCGCGGTCTTCTACCGCACCAACGCCCAGTCCCGTGTCTTCGAGGAAATCTTCATCCGGGTCGGCCTGCCGTACAAGGTCGTCGGCGGCGTCCGCTTCTACGAGCGCAAGGAGGTCCGCGACGTCCTCGCGTACCTGCGCGTGCTGGCCAACCCCGAGGACGCCGTACCGCTGCGCCGCATCATGAACGTGCCCAAGCGCGGCATCGGCGACCGCGCGGAAGCGATGATCGACGCGCTCGCGTCGCGCGAGAAGATCACCTTCCCGCAGGCGCTGCGCCGCGTCGACGAGGCGTACGGCATGGCGGCCCGCTCGGCGAACGCGGTCAAGCGGTTCAACACGCTCATGGAGGAGCTGCGGACCATCGTGGAGTCGGGCGCGGGCCCGGCGACCGTCCTGGAGGCCGTGCTGGAGCGCACCGGCTATCTGGCGGAGCTGCAGGCGTCCACCGATCCGCAGGACGAGACCCGTATCGAGAACCTCCAGGAGCTGGCGTCGGTGGCGCTGGAGTTCGAGCAGGACCGGGGCGAGGAGAACCCCGGCACGCTCGCGGAGTTCCTGGAGCAGGTCGCGCTCGTCGCCGACTCCGACCAGATCCCGGACGAGGACGAGGAGGGCGCCGGGGTCATCACGCTGATGACGCTGCACACGGCCAAGGGGCTGGAGTTCCCGGTGGTCTTCCTCAGCGGCATGGAGGACGGGGTCTTCCCGCACATGCGCGCGCTCGGCCAGACCAAGGAGCTGGAGGAGGAGCGGCGGCTGGCGTACGTCGGGATCACGCGCGCCCGCGAGCGGCTGTATCTGTCCCGGTCGACGATGCGCAGCGCCTGGGGCACGCCCGCGTACAACCCGCCGTCCCGCTTCCTGGAGGAGATCCCCGACCAGTACGTGCAGTGGCGGCGCACCGGGCCCGCGACCCCGTCGGCGACGATGGGCGCCATGACGTCGGGCGGCGGGGGAGGGCTGTCGTCGTCGCGTTCGCGGGGCGGGTCCTCCGCGTCCGGTTTCGCGACGCGGCGGGCGAAGGACCGTCCGGTGGTCTCCCTGGCCATCGGGGACCGGGTGACGCACGACTCGTTCGGGCTCGGCACGGTGGTGGCCGTGAAGGGCGCCGGGGACAACGCGGAGGCGACGATCGACTTCGGCGGCGAGAAGCCGAAGCGGCTGCTGCTGCGGTACGCGCCGGTCGAAAAGCTCTGAGCGTTTGGGTTTGGTGGGCGGGGGCGGTTAGTTGGGGTTGATTCCGTGGCTCTGCAGCCACGGCGTCGGGTCCACGGCCTCCCCGCCGCCCGGGTGCACCTCGAAGTGCAGATGCGGGCCGGTGGAGTTGCCGGAGCTGCCCGAGTAGGCCATGACGTCCCCGGCCTTGACGGTCCCGGAGCGGATCTTGGTGCTGCTGAGGTGGCAGTACCAGGTCTCCGTGCCGTCAGGAGCGGTCAATATGACCATGTTGCCGTAGGCGTCGTTCCACTGCGTCCGCACGGTGCCGTCGGTCGCCGCCATGACGGGCGTGCCCTGGCTGACCGGGAAGTCGATCCCGGTGTGCAGGGACATCCAGTTGATGCCCGCCTGGCCGTAGCCCGCGCTCAGCCCGTGCTGTTCCACCGGCAGCGCGAACTTCGGGCGCATCGCCTCCTTGCGCGCCGCCTCCGCGGCCTTGCGCTTCTTCTCGGCCTCTTGGCGCTCCTTGAGGTCGATCCGCTCCTGGGTACGGCTGGCGCGGTCCCGGAAGTCGTTGACTCCGTCGTCGACCCCGGCGAGCCGGGTGTCCATCTCGCTGTTGGCGACGGATGCCTTGACGGGCTGTACGTCGGGCGCCGCGGCCTGCGTGGTCGTGTCGTCCTTCTTGTCGCTGGACATGCCGCTCACGGAGGCGGCGGCCACGGCGGTGACGCCGAGCGCGCAGACGGAGGGGACGGCGACGGTGAGGAGAGCGGAGCGCTTGGGGCGGGCGGGCGCGCTGCGGCGGCGGGAGCGGCTGCCGGAGCGGGTGGCGGTGACGGGCGCGGCAGCGGGGACGGGCGGCGGCGTGATGTCGGCGACGGGCTCGGGGTCCGCCAAGTCGGGATCGGGTTCCGGCTCGGCGACGGCTTCGAAGACGGCGGTCTGCTGCTGCTCGTCGTAAGGCTGCTCGTCGTACGGCTGCTCGTCGTACCGCAGCTCGCTGTACGGGAGCCCGTCGTACGGCGATTCGTCGACGGTGGCGTAGGCCGAGGTATCCCAGAACTGGGTCTGCCCGGTGTCGACGCCGGAGGTGTCGTACGCGGCGCTCTGACTGATGACGTCGTACGCGCCCGTGTCGTAGTGGCCCGAATCGGCCTGTCCCGTATCGAACTGCCCGGTGTCGAACTGCCCCGTGGCGTCGTACGCGCCCGTGTCCCACTGGGGCTGATGCTGATGCGCTTGCTGCGACTGGGTGTCCCAGGCGCCGACGTCCCAGTGGCCGCCGGTGTCGTCCTGCCGCTGGGTGGGGACGTCGGTGGGCAGGTGATAGCCGGAGGCGGCCCACATCGCGGTGGTGTCGTGAGCGCCCGTGTCGTAAGCACCGGTGTCATAGGCGCCGATGTCATGGGCGCCCGTGTCGTACGAGCCCGTGTCGTAGGTCCCGGTGTCGTACGGGGTGCCGCCGCTCCACTGGGTCGCGTCGTACTGGCCGCTGTGCCCGCCGTGCGGGTCGCCCTGGCCGTCCCCGTAACTGCCCGGGAGCGAGCCGAAGAGCGGATCGGCCTCACCGTACGCGGCCCCGAGGTTATCGAAGCTGCCGGTGGGGTAGCCGTCATACCCGGCGTAACCGTGCGCTGTGCCCTGCTGCTGGCCGTAGGCCTCGTCATAGGAGTACGAGGCGTCGGGAGCAGGGACGGCCGGGGTTGCCCCCGACGGGTGACGGTCGTTCACCACCAACTTCTCTTTCGCCTCGGCTGCAGGAGAATTAGCGGCGACTGTACCCGGCGGTACGCGGGAGCGACAATCTTCAGCAAGTTTTGGGCTGCACAGGAAAGGGCATTTGGACCTCTTTCGGTTGACTGTGCGCCCACTCTTGGCCCGGCGTTCGACGGTTGTTCGGCAATTTTCGGTCGTATCAAGCGACCGAGAAGGCGCCCGAAGTGTCCGTCGGCGTGGCATTGGCGGCGTCCAGCGCCTCCCGGATCCCGGCGGCGACGGCCGAGTGCACCGGCAGGGCGAGATGTCCCACACCGCTGACCCGGATGTTGCGGAAGATCAGATCTGGATGGTCTATGCGGGCGACTTCCGCCGGGATCATCAACTGATCCACATCGCTCCAGAAAGAAACGAAACGCGTACGGCATTCGGGGGCAGGCTGCCTCAACTCCGTTATCACCTCGGAGTTCGGGCACATCTGACGCACGAGCGGATGTGCGGACAACAAGGGCGCGACGCGGGTGCCGGAGTGCGGGGTGCCCAGCGTGACCAGGGAGTGCACGCGGACGTCGCCGCCCAGCCGCTGCACGTAGTAACGCGCGATCAGCCCGCCCAGGCTGTGCCCCACGATGTCCACCTGGCTGTGGCCGGTGCGGGCCAGCACGTCCTCGACATGGCGGGCCAACAGCGCGGCGGCGGTGCGGAGGTCGCAGGTCAGGGGCGAGTAGTTGAGGGCCTCGACATGCTGGCGGCCGTTGCGGAGGAGGGAGCGGCGCAGCAGTACGAAGACGGAGCGGTTGTCGATGAAGCCGTGGAGGAGCAGCACGGGGCGGTGCCCCCGGAGGTCGGGTGGGGGCGTGGCGGGTGGACGCTCCTGGCGGAGGCCGGTGGGGTAGAGGAGAAGGTGCCCGGCGAGGATTGCCAGGTCGAGCGCGAGAGCCCGAACCCGACCGCCGCTCCCGCTGCATACGAGGCCCACGCGACCGCCCCCTTTGTGCCCTGTGCCCCTGTGCCCTTGTGCCATGCGGGTAGCGGGTCGATGACCGCGCCGTCGCACCGCGCGGCGCCATGCCCATGCCATGCCGCCGTCCATGCGGCTGCCGGGCGGCGCTGCGCGGTGCGACGGTCCCCGCTGCGGCTCCCCTTGGTGGCCGGCCCAAGGTCGAACGTGTCCCAGGTGTGATTTCCCCCTCGCCGCACATCGCGAAACTGCCGGGTAGGGGATGCTTGCGGGAAGCTGGACATAACGTTCGTTCACGCGGGTGCGCGCGCTGCTAGGGCTTGGAGGCTGCGATGGGTGTGACCGGTCCGATCCGTGTGGTGGTGGCGAAACCGGGCCTCGACGGCCACGACCGCGGCGCGAAGGTCATCGCGAGGGCGCTGCGCGACGCGGGCATGGAGGTCATCTACACCGGCCTCCACCAGACCCCCGAGCAGATCGTCGACACCGCGATCCAGGAGGACGCCGACGCGATCGGCCTCTCGATCCTCTCCGGTGCGCATATGACCCTGTTCGCCAAGGTGCTGGAGCTGCTGCGGGAGCGCGAGGCGGAGGACATCAAGGTCTTCGGCGGCGGCATCATCCCCGAGGCGGACATCCCCCCGCTGAAGGAACAAGGCGTAGCGGAGATCTTCACCCCCGGCGCGACGACGACGTCGATCGTCGACTGGGTCCGCCAAAACGTCCGCCCAGTCCCCGCCTAACCCACCCCGCATGGCTCCCTCCGTCCGCCGGACGCAGCCCGGGGTCCGGGGTGGAGCCCCGGTTTCGGGGAGGGGCGGGGTGGGGGATCAGCCCCCGGCCAGTTCGGCGCGCATCGCCCCCCTCAACCTCAGCGTCCCCACCAACCGCTGAAACGCCTCCGACCAGTACCCCCCGGCCCCCGGCGCCGCCCCCTCCGGCTCATCCGGCAGCGCGGTCAGCATCTCCAGGCGGTCCGCCTGCGCCGGGTCGAGGCAGCGCTCGGCCAGGCCCATGATCCCGCTGAAGCTCCACGGATAGCTGCCCGCGTCCCGCGCGATGTCCAGCGCGTCCACGACCGCCCCGCCCAGCGGCTCGGCCCACGGCACCGCGCACACCCCCAGCAGCCGGAACGCGTCCGACAGCCCGTGGGAGGCGATGAAGTCGGCGACCCACCGGGCCCGTTCCTCCGCGGGGAGGGCGGACAGCAGCTTCGCCGGGTCCCGCCAAGCCGCCACCGCGGGCGCACCCGCGGTGGCCGGGGGCGCACCCGGCGGGCCGAGGAGCGCGCGCGACCATTCCGCGCTGCGCTGCCGCACGGCAGCCCGGCACCAGGCCGCGTGCAGGTCCCCCGTCCAGCCGTCGGCGACGGGCAGGGCCACGATCCGGTCGGCGTCCAGCCCGCCGAACCATTCGGACCAGCGGGCCAGCGGCGTGGCCTCCACCAGCTGGCTCAGCCACCAGGACCGCTCCCCCCGGCCGGACGGCGGCTTGGGCACGACGCCGTCCCGCTGCATCCCGCTGTCGCACTGCTCCGGCGGGTCGACGGCGATCTGCCCGATCGCGGGGGACAGGGAGACGCAGGCGGCGGACCGCTCCGCCATCCGCGCGGCATACGCGGAGTCGGGCAGCGCGGCCAGCAGCTCGGCGGCGGTCGCCCGGACGTTCCGGCTGCGGTCGGACAGCGCCTGCTCCAGGAAGGGCTCGTCGGAGGGCGAGAGGTCGTCGCGGAGCGAGTCCAGGAACATCAGCCGGTCTTCCGCCCGCTCCGTGGACCAGGTGCCGCTGAGCAGGGCCAGCCCGGCCGCCGGGTCGCGGTGGCGGGTCCTGGCCAGCAGCGACACCCGCTCGGCGAACAGCCCCTCCTCCCAGCTCCGCCGCACCTCGGCGTCGTCAGAGGCCGCCCCGCCCGGCTCCGACGCGGGCGCCGTGCCCCGCCCGGGCCCGCCCCGCAGCGCGAACTTCCAGTCCGGGTTGAGCCGGGCGAGCCACAGCGCCCGGGGCCCGCCGAGGGTGAGCGCCTCGGGCCGCAGATCGGTACGGGCGCGGGCGGCGTCGAGCAGGGTGGGGAGCAGCGCGTCGGGCGCGCGGTAGCCGTGCTGGTTGGCGAGGGCGAGCCACTGGGGCAGCAGCTCGGCCAGATCGGGGGCGGAACGCGGCCCGCTCCGCCCGGGAGATGAGCGGTCGGCGAGCAGCATCGCCAGTCGGCTGCGGGCGGCGGGCGGGAGCGGAGGGCGCGGGTCCTCGGGCGCGGGGGCGGGGACCGGCCGGGCGGGAGCGGGGCGCAGCCCGGCCCGCCGCCGTACGGTGCTGAGCGCGGCGGCGTCCAGCAGGGCGGACGCCGCGTCCTGCCCGGGGCGGGCGGCGACCGGCGGGGTGCGGCGCTCGGTGCCGAGCAGGGCGGCGGCGACGAGGTCGTCCCACGAAACGGGTGCGGACGCGGGTGCGGGTGCGGGTGCGGTGCTGGTCAACGCGTGCCTCCGTACGAGGTCGGGCCGGTGCCCGTGGCAAGCGGGACGGGTTCCGGATCCCAGGTGGTGAGGGGCGTGATGCCGCGGTGCCCGCACTCGCCGAAGACGGTGAGGGGGCGGCCGCCCGATATCGCCGTGAGCTGCCACAGGTTCGTATGGCCGAGGCACCTCGGGTCGACGGGGAGCGCGGTCCCGGCCGCCTCGTCCGCCAACTGCCAACCGCCCTCACCGGCGGGGACGGGCGTGACGCCGGAGAGCACGACGGGCCAGCCCTCCAGCCAGGGGTCGTCGCTCAGCGCGTCGCCGTAGGCGGCGAGGGCCGCAGCGATGCCGACCCCGCTGGGTGTACCGGCGGGCACCAGGGCTTCAGCGTCCGCCCCGCCGTCTGTGGCGGACGCGGCGGACGTGGCGGACGCGGCGAACGCGGCGGACGCGGGGGCCGCCGGGGGCCACCCGGGCGGCAGCGGGGGTTCGGCGGGCGGATAGCGCGTGCCCAGCGCCGCCCGCAGCGGACGCGTGCCCGGGTAGTAGACGAGGTCCGCGTCGAGCACCAGCCCGGGCGGCAGGGCCAGCTCGGGGGGCCGCCCCGCCGCGCCGAAGGACAGCAGCAGCGCCATCCGGCCCGTGGTCCGGCCATGGAGCCAGATCCGCCGGGTGGTGAGCTTGCCGTCGCCGCTGTCCTGGCGGCCCAGGACGAGCCAGTGGTCCCGGACCGGCCGCCCGTGCGCGAGCAGCTCGGCCACCGGCATCGTGACGCCGACCCGTGCGCGCGTGGTGGCGGCCAGTTCCTCCGGCAGGCTGTCGAGGTGCAGGAAGCCCTGGTCGAGCAGGTGCGCCAGGGCGCATTCCTCCAGCAGACGGGCGGGCCAGCCGGGGCCGGAAGAAGGGATCGCGCCCAACTCCCGCACCCGCGCCTCCAGGCCGGGGGCCTGGGCGTCGACCATGCGGGCGGCCGTCTCGTCCCACGCCCCGTATCCGGCGCTGTCCGCCGTGGCCAGACCGTCGCGCAGGAGGTCCGACAGCCGCTGCTCCAGCTCGGTGGCGCCCGCCGCGATGCGCTGGGCGCGCCGCTCGGCGCGGCGGCGGGCGGCGACCGGATCGGCGGCCCCGCCCGCACCGCCGCCCGTGCCGCCCGCCCCCTTCCCCGCGCCGCCGCCCCCATCGGCCTCCGCGCCCCCATCGGCCTCCGCGCCCGCACCCCCGCGCGCGGCCCCCACCGCGATCTGCGCGCGCTCGCGCCGCTCGCCGAGCCACTGCTCGGCCCACTCGGGCGGCTCCCCGCCCTCCGGCACCCCCGCTTCGCCCGCCCCCCACAGAAGCAGCAGCCCGAGCGCGTGCTTGCACGGGAACTTCCGGCTCGGGCAGCTGCACCGGTAGGCAGGCCCGTGCAGATCGACCACCGTCCGGTACGGTGCGCCGCCGCTGCCCGCGCACAGCCCCCACACCGCCCGCCCCCGCGCTCCCGTGCCCGACCACGAAGCGGCCCCCGCGAGCTTGCCGCCCGCCTTGCGTGACGCGGTGTCAGGCGCCAGGGCCAGCACCTGTTCCGCCGTCCAGCGTTCCCCCTGCGGATTCATGTCTGCGACGGTACGGGCGCCCACTGACAATTGCCCTGACCTGCGGGTTCGTTGAGGCCGGGCCGGTTGTCAGTGGGGTGGTGCAGAGTGAAACACGAGTCCGGGAGCGGAACGAGCAACGAGTCGTGGGGGAGCTGTGACCGTCACTGTGTCCGGAACCAATTCACCTGAAATCACCGAGAGCGGCGAGGCCGCCGAGGTCATCCGTCCACACGCCGAGACCGCCTTCGCCGACGAGCTGAGCGCCCTGGCCGCCGCCGACGACCGCCCGCGCCCGGTCCGCTGGCGGCTGTCGCCGTGGGCCGTCGCCACGTATCTGCTCGGCGGGACACTGCCGGACGGCACCGTGATCACACCCAAGTACGTGGGCCCGCGCCGGATCGTCGAGGTCGCCGTCACCACGCTGGCCACCGACCGCGCCCTGCTGCTGCTCGGCGTCCCCGGCACGGCCAAGACCTGGGTCTCGGAGCACCTGGCGGCGGCGGTCAGCGGCGATTCGACGCTGCTGGTCCAGGGCACGGCCGGGACGCCGGAGGAAGCGATCCGCTACGGCTGGGACTACGCCCGGCTCCTCGCCCACGGCCCGAGCCGCGCCGCGCTCGTCCCGAGCCCGGTGATGCGGGCCATGGCGGACGGCATGACCGCGCGCGTGGAGGAGTTGACGCGCATCCCGGCCGATGTGCAGGACACGCTGATCACCGTCCTGTCCGAGAAGACCCTGCCGGTCCCCGAGCTGGGGGAGGAGGTCCAGGCGGTCCGCGGCTTCAACCTCATCGCCACCGCCAACGACCGCGACCGCGGCGTCAATGAGCTGTCCAGCGCGCTGCGCCGCCGCTTCAACACGGTGGTGCTGCCGCTGCCCGCGACCCCGGAGGACGAGGTCGACATCGTCGCCCGCCGCGTCGCCCAGATCGGCCGCTCGCTGGACCTCCCCGAGGCCCCGGAGGGCGTGGAGGAGATCCGCCGCGTCGTCACGGTCTTCCGCGAGCTGCGCGAAGGCGTGACCGGCGACGGTCGTACGAAGCTCAAGTCGCCCTCCGGCACCCTGTCGACGGCGGAGGCCATCTCCGTGGTGACGAACGGCCTGGCGCTCGCCGCCCACTTCGGCGACGGCGTGCTGAGGCCCGGCGACATGGCGGCGGGCATCCTGGGCGCGGTCGTCCGCGACCCGTCAGCGGACCGCGTCATCTGGCAGGAGTACCTGGAGGCGGTCGTCCGCGAGCGCGACGGCTGGAAGGACTTCTACCGCGCCTGCCGAGAGGTGACCGCGTGAGCACGCCCGGCGCCCGGGTGCCGGAGTGGCCCTTGTTGCTGGGGGTGCGGCATCACGGGCCCGGGTCGGCGCGGGCTGTGCGGGCGGCGCTCGACGAGTGCGAGCCCGGGGGCGTGCTCATCGAGGGGCCGCCGGAGGCGGACGCGTTGGTGCACCTCGCCGCCGACGAGGGCATGCGGCCGCCCGTCGCGCTGCTCGCGCACGTGGCGGACGACCCGGGGCGCGCCGGGTTCTGGCCGCTGGCCGGGTTCTCGCCGGAGTGGGCGGCCATCCAGTGGGCGCTGGCCCGCGATGTGCCCGTGCGGTTCATCGACCTCCCGGCCGCGAACTCCCTGGCCATGACGGCGAAGGCCGAGCCGGGTGAGGACCAGCCGGGCGACGCCGAGCGGGTGCGTATCGATCCGCTCGCCGTCCTCGCCGAGACAGCCGGGTACGAGGACCCGGAGCGCTGGTGGGAGGACGTCGTCGAGCACCGCAGCATCGGCGGGACGGCGGCGTTCGCCGCCGTCGGGGAGGCCATGGGGGAGCTGCGGGCCGCGTACGGGGACGGCGGGCACGAGGACGACGCCGTCCGGGAAGCCCACATGCGGGTGCGGATGCACGCGGCGCGGCGGGAGTTCGGGGAGGCCGTCGCCGTCGTCTGCGGGGCCTGGCACGTACCGGCGCTGGCCGCCCGCTCCACCGTGACCGCCGACCGGAAGCTGCTCAAGGGGCTGCCGAAGGTCAAGGCCGAGGTCAGCTGGGTGCCCTGGACGCACCGCCGGCTGGCGCGGCACAGCGGCTACGGGGCGGGGATCGCCTCGCCCGGCTGGTACAGCCATCTCTTCCACGCCCCGGACCGGCCCCTGGAGCGCTGGCTGACCAAGGTCGCCGGGCTGCTCCGGGACGAGGACTTCGCGGTGTCGTCCGCGCATGTCATCGAGGCCGTGCGGCTCGCCGAGACCCTCGCCGCCCTGCGCGGCCGCCCGCTCGCCGGGCTCGCCGAGACGACGGACGCTGTGCGGGCCGTCATGTGCGAGGGCTCGGACGTGCCGATCGCGCTGGTGCGGGACCGGCTCGTGGTGGGGGACGTGCTGGGCGAGGTCCCCGCGTCGGCCCCCGCCGTACCGCTCCAGCGGGACCTGCGGCGCGTCCAGCGTTCGCTGCGGCTGGCGCCCGAGGCCGTGGAGCGGGAGCTTGAGCTGGATCTGCGCAAGGACATGGACGCCGAGCGCAGCCGGTTGCTGCACCGGCTGCGGCTGCTGGGGGTCGACTGGGGCACCCCGGCGGCCTCGCGCGGCAGCACCGGCACGTTCCGCGAGACGTGGCGGCTGAGCTGGGAGCCGGAGCTGTCGGTGCGGGTCGCCGAGGCGGGGGTGTGGGGCACCACCGTGCTGTCGGCGGCCACCGTCAAGGCCGAGTCCGAGGCGCTGGGCGCCGTAGCCCTGGCCGAGGTCACGGAGCTGGCCGAGCGCTGTCTGCTGGCCGCGCTCCCGGACGCCCTCCCCGTGGTGATGCGCGCGCTCGCCGACCGCGCCGCGCTCGACGCGGACGTGGGCCACCTGGCCCAGGCGCTGCCCGCCCTGGTGCGGTCGGTGCGGTACGGGGACGTACGCGGCACCGATACCGCGGCGCTGGGCGAGGTCGCCGCGGGCCTGGCCGAACGGATCCTGGTCGGCCTCCCGCCCGCCTGCGCAGGCCTCGACGCGGACGGCGCCGCCGAGATGCTCCGCCACCTGGAGTCCGTACACCGGGCGCTCGCCCTCCTGCCGGAGCCCAAGGCGGCCGAGGCAGCCGCTTCGGGTGGGCCGCTGCGGGGGCGCTGGGCGGGGGTTCTGCGGGGGATCGCCGGGCGGGACGGGGGGTCCGCCGTCCCGGGGCTGCTCCGGGGGCGGGCCGCGCGGTTGCTGCTGGACGACGGGCGGCTCGCCGAGGACGAGGCGGCGCGGCTGATGCGGCTCGCGCTCTCGCCCGGCACCGCACCGCCCGAGGCGGCCTCCTGGATCGAGGGGTTCATCGGCGGCGGCGCGGGCGGCGGCATGTTGCTCGTCCACGACGAACGGCTGCTCGGCCTCATCGACGGCTGGCTCACCTCCGTGCCCGCCGAGGCGTTCACGGACGTCCTGCCGCTGCTGCGGCGCACCTTCTCCGCCTACGACACGGGCGTCCGCCGCACCCTCGGCGAGCTGGTCCGCCGCGGTCCGGGGAGTGACGCGGACGGCGAGGCGGCACCCGCGGGGCCCGCCGCGCCCGGCTTCGGCCCGGGGATCGACGCGGACCGGGCGGAGGCCGCCGTACCGACGGTGCGGCTGCTGCTCGGTCTTAGTCCTGATCGCGACGACATCTCGGAGGTGGCCCGATGACGGGCACGGACACGGACAGCGGCGGCGAACGGCTGCGGCGCTGGCGGCTGGTGCTCGGCGGGCAGGGCGGCGGTGACGGTACCGGCGGCGGTACCGGCGACGGCACCGGCCGCGAACTGAGCGGTACCGACGCCGCCATGGACCGCACACTCGAAGCGCTCTACGGAGACGGCCCGGGCCCCGGCGGCGGCACGCGGTCGGGCGGGCTCGGCGGCTCCGCGCCGCAAGCGGCGCGCTGGCTCGGCGACATCCGTACGTACTTCCCCACCTCCGTCGTCCAGGTCATGCAGCGCGACGCCATCGACCGGCTCGGCCTGTCGGCGCTGCTGCTGGAGCCCGAGATGCTGGAGGCCGTGGAGGCGGACGTGCATCTGGTGGGCACCCTGCTCTCGCTCAACAAGGCGATGCCGGAGACCACCAGGACCACGGCGCGGGCCGTCGTCCGCAAGGTCGTCGAGGAGCTGGAGAAGCGGCTCGCGACCCGCACCCGCGCGACCCTCACCGGAGCGCTCGACCGGTCCGCCCGGATCAGCCGCCCCCGCCACCGGGACATCGACTGGAACCGCACCATCCGCGCCAACCTCAAGAACTACGTCCCCGAGCACCGCACGGTGGTTCCCGAGCGGCTGATCGGTTACGGACGGGCGGCGCGCGGGGTGAAGAAGGACGTCATCCTGTGCGTCGACCAGTCGGGGTCGATGGCCGCGTCCGTGGTGTACGCCTCCGTGTTCGGTGCCGTGCTCGCCTCGATGCGGTCGATCGCCACCCGGCTCGTCGTCTTCGACACCTCCGTCGTGGACCTGACCGACGATCTGGACGATCCGGTGGACGTCCTGTTCGGCACCCGGCTCGGCGGCGGCACCGACATCAACCGGGCGCTCGCGTACTGCCAGTCGCGGATCACCCGGCCCGCGGACACCGTCGTCGTGCTCATCAGCGACCTCTACGAGGGCGGGATACGCGACGAGATGCTGGGGCGGGTCGCCGCGATGAAGGCGTCCGGGGTGCAGTTCGTGGCGCTGCTCGCACTGTCCGACGAGGGGGCGCCGAGTTACGACCGGGAGCACGCGGCGGCGCTCGCCGCGCTCGGCGTACCCGCCTTCGCCTGCACCCCCGATCTCTTCCCGGAGGTGATGGCGGCGGCGATCGAGCGGCGCCAACCGCCGATACCGGACATGGCGATGCATCACTGACCATCACTGGCCAGGGGCTTGCGCCGCCCCCTGTGGGTCGTGCAAGGATCATTCCCGTCGCCAGGACGTGGAATGTGACCGTCCGCTTGGCGCTTCGCCTGTTGCCGTACCACGGAAGGCCCTCCCTCTTGTCTGCCGCGTTCGCTCTGCCTGCCGCTGTGCGCCTGCCGCGCACCGTGGCCGCGCGGCGGGCGCTGCTGGCGACGCTGTTCCTCGGGGGCTTCCTGGCACTGGCGTTCCTCTTCGGGGGCAGCGCCCAGGCGGCCGAGCGGGGAGAGCTGACGACCGGATCGGTCACGGGCCACCAAGCCCAGGCAGCGGACCTGGTCGACTCGACGCGAGCCGCCGCGAAGTCGGCCGCCAAGGCGGTTCCGGCGAAGGCGACGGAAGCCACGACGGAAGCCAAGGCAGCACCGGCGAAGGCCGCTCCGGCCAAGGCGGCGGCAGCCAAGACGGCCCCGGCCGAGGCGGTCAAGACCGCCGACACCGTGGCGCGCCACGCCGCGCACAGCGCCACCGACACCGTCCGCAAGACGGTGGAACCGGTGCGCGAGCCGGTCGAGCGGCACACCCGCCAGGTCACCGACCCGGTCGATGACCTGGTCAAGGACGCCACGGGCGCGGACCTCCCGGTCCGGCTGTCCGAGGTCGGCGACGCCGGTGTCGGCGCCCTGGGCGACGCCTCCGGCGAGCACGGCGCCGCGTCGGGCCACGGCCCGGCCGCGGACGACGCCGACAAGAACGACGCCCTGCACCACCCGGCCCAGCCCGCCGCGGCCCCGCTCGGGCCCGACACGGCGGACTCGGACGCCGACGCGCCGCGTACCGCCGACTCCCACGACGACGGTCACGGCACCGCCGTCCGGGCGTCCGACGGCGCGGGCCGGGGTGACGGCGCTCCGGCGCCGATGCCCCTTCCGCGGTCCCCCTTCGGGACCGTCACCCAGTGCACCGGCGACAGCGGCGCTCCCCGTGGCGGGAACACCCACGCCGCTCTGCCGCCGTCCGGCGACGCGCACTTCGGGCTCGAGCCCGGCGCGGTCCGCGCGGACAGCTCAGCGCCGACGCGCGAGCGGTACAACGAAGTCCTCGAATTCCCCGGCTAGGGCAGACCTCCCCCCGTCTGTAAGACCTGCCGCGCGGGGGCGGGTCAGGTCTGCCCGTTCGCTCACCCCTCTTGAATTCGAAGGACTTCTTCCACCATGCGCAACAACGTTCGCCGCTCCATCCTCGTCGCCGCTGCCGCCACCGGTATCTGGGCCCTCGGCTCCGCCGCCGCCAACGCCGCCGAGACCCCGAACGTCCCCTCCACCGACAGCGTCACCAGCACGGTGGGCGGCGTCACGGGCAAGGTCACCGACACGACCGACAAGGTCACCGACACGACGGACAAGGTGACGGACACCACCGGCAAGGTGACCGACACCGTCGACGGTGCGACCGGCGATGTGGCCGACACGTCCAAGCTGAACGACTCCGCGAAGAAGACCGTGGACGGCGTGACCGGCACCGTCGACGACACCGTGGACGGTGCCGCCAAGGGCCAGCTGCCGGACGTCTCCAAGACCACCCGCGATGTGACCGGTGGCGCGCTCGACGGTGTGACCGGTGACGCCGCCAAGCCGGGCAAGGTCGTCAAGAAGGCCCACAAGGCCGTGAAGTCCGTCCAGAAGACCGCCGACGTCGACCTGCCCACCGGCGAGGTGCCCGGCGTCGTTCCGCACCTGCCGGGCCTCGGCTCGCTGCCGGTCAGCGGCTCCTCGCTGCCTGCCGCCGCCCCGGTGCCGTCCGTCAAGGGCGCCCCGGCCGAGCTGCCCGCCCAGCTTCCGGCCACCCCGAAGCTGCCCGCCGCCCCCGGCGCCGCCGACAACCTGCTCGCCTCCCTCTCCGGCGCGGGCGTCCGCCCGGAGGAGCTGACCGGCAAGGCCAAGGGCACCGTGGGCATCGCCAAGCCCGTCGTGAACGGCGTCGCCGACGACGTGCTGCCGCCCGTCGCGCACCGCGTCGTGGTCAAGGTCGTCCCGGTCGCGCAGGGCACCGTGGACGACGCGGGCGTGCTGGCCGGTGACGCCGTGGGCAAGACCGTTCCGTACGTCGCCTACGTGGGCGGCAGCGCGCAGGGCTACGCGCTGGGCACCGCCAGCAACGTGGTTCCGTTCGCGCAGGGCACCGTCTCCGACGCCGTGCCGTTCGTGCAGAACACCGTGACCAACGCCGTGCCGGTCGCTCAGAACACCGTCACCAACACGGTTCCGTTCACCGCCGACCTGGCCACCAGCACCGTTCCGTTCGCGCTGGACCTGACCGGCTCCGTGGCCACGAACGCGCAGGGCACCGCGGTGGACACCGTGGCCCGCGTGCAGAGCCTGCTCCCGGTCGCCCCGGTCGACCTGACCGACGCCGCCAACATCCCGGCCCTCCCGGCCCTCCCCGCGGTCCCGGCCCACCTGCCGACCGTCCCGGGCCAGCTCCCGACCGTTCCGGCGGACCTGCCGACCGTTCCGGCCGAGCTGCCCACCGTCCCGGCGGACCTGCCCACCGTTCCGGCGGACCTGCCGTCGGTCCCGGCGCAGCTGCCGACCGACCTGCCGACCGACCTGCCGACCGACCTGCCGACCGTCCCGGGCCAGCTCCCGACCGACCTGCCGAAGGCCCCGGCCGACCTGCCGAAGGCCCCGGCCGACCTGCCGAAGGTCCCGGCGGACCTGCCGAAGGTCCCGGCCCAGCTGCCCACCGACCTGCCGACGAACGTCCCGGCCGAGCTGCCGACCGTCCCGGCCGACCTGCCCACCGCCCCGGGCACCCTCCCGGCCGTCTGACGGTCGTCTGACGGCTGTACGCAGCCGTGATACCGCGCACACGCCAAGAGCGGGCAGTCCTCGTTGGGGAGGGGGCTGCCCGCTTTTCGGTGCCGAAATAGGTGCGTACGGTCGCGATCTGTGACTGTAATCACCGCTCCAGTGTGATCTGCGATTTAGGGACGCACGTCTCGCGGTTATAACCTGCGAGACGGACATGCCGCGTACCCGGCGCACGTGTGCCGCCCTCTCATAGATCGCGTCCTCACGCTGGCCATCGCGGCACGCCCGCGCAGATAACGACCGCGATATCCAGTGGAAAAGGGACGGACGCGCGTGGACCTGTTCGAGTACCAGGCGAGGGACCTCTTCGCCAAGCACGGTGTACCGGTGCTGGCCGGTGAAGTCATCGACACGCCTGAGACGGCGCGCGAGGTGGCCGAGCGACTGGGCGGCCGCGCGGTCGTCAAGGCGCAGGTCAAGGTTGGCGGCCGCGGCAAGGCGGGCGGCGTCAAGCTGGCCTCCGACCCGGCCGACGCCGTGGAGAAGGCGACCCAGATCCTGGGTATGGACATCAAGGGCCACACGGTCCACAAGGTGATGCTCGCCCAGACCGCGGACATCAAGGAGGAGTACTACGTCTCCTTCCTGCTGGACCGCACCAACCGCACCTTCCTCGCCATGGCCTCCGTCGAGGGCGGCGTGGAGATCGAGGTCGTCGCGGAGCAGAACCCCGACGCGCTCGCCAAGATCCCGGTGGACGCCATCGAGGGTGTGACCCCCGAGAAGGCCGCCGAGATCGTCGCCGCCGCGAAGTTCCCGGCCGAGATCGCCGACCAGGTGGCCGACGTCCTCCAGCAGCTGTGGACCGTCTTCATCAACGAGGACGCCCTGCTCGTCGAGGTCAACCCGCTCGTCAAGACCGGTGACGGCAAGATCATCGCGCTTGACGGCAAGGTGACGCTGGACGCCAACGCCGAGTTCCGCCAGCCGGATCACGCGGCGCTCGAGGACAAGGCCGCGGCCAACCCCCTCGAGGCGGCGGCCAAGGCCAAGGGCCTCAACTACGTCAAGCTCGACGGCGAGGTCGGCATCATCGGCAACGGCGCGGGTCTGGTCATGTCGACCCTCGACGTCGTCGCGTACGCCGGTGAGAACCACGGCAACGTGAAGCCCGCCAACTTCCTCGACATCGGTGGCGGCGCCTCCGCCGAGGTGATGGCCAACGGTCTTGAGATCATCCTCGGCGACCCGGACGTCAAGTCCGTCTTCGTCAACGTCTTCGGCGGGATCACCGCGTGCGACGCCGTCGCCAACGGCATCGTTCAGGCCCTGGAGCTGCTGAAGTCCAAGGGCGAGGACGTCTCCAAGCCGCTCGTGGTGCGTCTCGACGGCAACAACGCGGAGCTGGGTCGCAAGATCCTCACCGACGCCAACCACCCGCTCGTGCAGCAGGTGGACACCATGGACGGCGCGGCTGAGCGCGCCGCCGAGCTGGCTGCGAAGTAAGGGACGAGGTCACCAGAAACCATGGCTATCTTCCTCACCAAGGAAAGCAAGGTCATCGTCCAGGGGATGACCGGGTCCGAGGGGCAGAAGCACACCCGTCGGATGCTCGCCTCGGGCACCAACATCGTCGGTGGCGTGAACCCGCGCAAGGCCGGCACCACCGTTGACTTCGACGGCAGCGAGGTACCGGTCTTCGGCTCGGTCAAGGAGGCCATCGAGGCCACCGGCGCCGACGTCACGGTCATCTTCGTCCCGGAGAAGTTCACCAAGAGCGCGGTCATCGAGGCGATCGACGCCGAGATCCCGCTCGCCGTGGTGATCACCGAGGGCATCGCTGTTCACGACTCCGCCAACTTCTGGGCCTACGCCGGTCAGAAGGGCAACAAGACCCGCATCATCGGCCCGAACTGCCCGGGTCTGATCACGCCGGGTCAGTCGAACGCGGGCATCATCCCGGCCGACATCACCAAGCCCGGCCGCATCGGTCTGGTGTCGAAGTCCGGCACCCTGACCTACCAGATGATGTACGAGCTGCGGGACATCGGCTTCTCGTCCTGCGTCGGCATCGGTGGCGACCCGGTCATCGGCACCACCCACATCGACGCGCTGGCCGCCTTCGAGGCCGACCCCGACACCGACCTGATCGTGATGATCGGTGAGATCGGCGGCGACGCCGAGGAGCGGGCCGCGGACTTCATCAAGGCCAACGTCACCAAGCCGGTCGTCGGCTACGTGGCGGGCTTCACCGCGCCCGAGGGCAAGACCATGGGCCACGCCGGTGCGATCGTGTCCGGTTCGTCCGGCACCGCCCAGGCGAAGAAGGAGGCCCTGGAGGCCGCGGGCGTGAAGGTCGGCAAGACCCCGACCGAGACCGCCGGTCTGGCGCGCGCCGCGCTGGCAGGCTGACGGAGCGCAGCACGCTTCATGGGCGCGGGCCCGTACCCCCATATGGGTGGTACGGGCCCGCGCCTTTCACGTTCACGGGCTGCTCCCAGGGCCGTATGGCGCCGCTCGACAAAAGGTACATAAGCCCATTACGTGCGACACGCGGCTAATCACTTGATGTACGGATGAAACGACTGTTATTGGCAGCATGGGCCCGTGACCCAAACGACCGATCGCAGTCCATCGGTGTCCTCACGCGGTAGCGCCGCGCTCGAGCGCCCCTCCGTCGCCAGGGAAGCGTTCCTCGGCGGCGTGGTGGCCGCGGGGCTCGGCCTGGGCACGCTCGCCGTCGTCGTCCTGCTGCTGTGGATCACCTCCTCGTCCCCCGACAGCAGCCCCGACGGGGCGCTGCACGTCGCCGCCGACCTGTGGCTCCTCGGGCACGGCGCCGACCTCGTACGGACCGAGACGCTGTCCGGGCATCCGTCGCCCGTCGGGCTGACCCCGCTGCTCATCAGCGCGCTGCCCTGCTGGCTGCTCTACCGCGCCGCGCAGCACGCGGTCTACCAGGGCCAGGCGGAGGAGGCCGAGGGCCAGTGGGTGCCCGAGGAATCCGTCGTCGACCCCCGTACCGCCTTCGGCTGGGTGACGGGCGGCTATCTGCTCGTCGGCACGGCGGCCGTGCTGTACGCCACGGCCGGGCCGCTGCACGTCGACCCGCTCAGCGCCGCACTGCAGCTGCCGCTCGTCGCCGCGGCCGTCACCGCCCTCGGCGTGTGGGTGGCCGACGGCCGGTTCCCGGTGCGGCCGCCCGCGCGGGTGAAGGCGGCGCTGGGCCGGGTGCCGGGCGCGGCGTGGCTGGCGGCGGGCGCCGTCCGCTGCGCGTCGTGGCTGCGCGGAAGCTGGTGCCGACGGCGCCGGCTGCTCGCCGCGTGCCGCGCCGGGGCCAGCGGGGTCATGGTGCTGCTCGGCAGCGGCGCGCTGCTCGCCGGGGTGTCGGTGCTGAGCCACACGGGGTCAGTGCAGGTGGCGTTCCTCCAGCTCAGCGACGTATGGCAGGGCCGCTTCGCGGTGCTGCTGGTCAGCCTGGCGCTGCTGCCGAACGCCATCGTGTGGGGTGCTTCGTACGGCATCGGCGCCGGTTTCGCGGCCGGGGGCGGCAGCGTGGTCGCCCCGCTCGGCGTCACGACCTACCCCCAGCTGCCGCACTTCCCCCTGGTCTCGGCGCTGCCCGAGGAGGGTCCGCACTGGCCGGTGAATTGGCTGATCGGGGCCCTGGCGGGGGCGTCGGTGGCCTGGCTGACGGCGGTCGCGGCGGCCCGGCGGCCCGGCAAGGGCGCGCCCCGCCCGGCGTGGGGCTGGGGCGAGACGGCGGTGCTGGCGGGGCTCGCGGCGCTCGGCTGCGCGGTCGTGATGGCGCTGCTGGCCGCCGTGTCCGGCGGACCGCTGGGCGCGGGCATCCTCGCCGACCTCGGCCCCGACTGGTGGCGCACCGGCACGGCCACGCTCGCCTGGACCGGGCTGATCGCGGTGCCCGGGGCGCTGGTGGTGCGCTGGGTGCGGCTGTACGTCCCCACCAGGGCGACCTGGGCGGAGTGGAAGGCGGCCCGCGCGGCGAAGGCCCAGGCCCGGGCGGACGTGCGGGCGAAGGAGCGGGCGGCCCACGAGGAGGCACTGGCCCGGGTGGCGCTGGAGCCGAAGCCGGAGCCGGAGGCCGAACAGATCGACCTGCGGAAGGCCATGGCCGAGCCCTGGTGGCAGTGGCTGAAGCCGAGCCCGCGGCAGCGCGGCAAGGGAAAGCGAGGCAAGGCGAAGCGCGAGCCGGAGCGCGCCCCGGATCCGGCGACGAGCCCGGGCCTGGGCTCCGGGGTCGGCACCGGTATGGGCGCGGGCACGATGGCCGACTTCATGGGCGGCATGGTGGGCGCGACCGGCCCGATGGTGGGCCCGGGCCCGGTGGAGGCGCAGGCCACGCCCCCGCACCGGAAACCCGACGCCCCGGAGGAGACCCCGTAGACCGCCGCAGCCGCCCCGGACAGGACGTCCGGGGCGGCTGCGGCATGCGGGTGGTGCGGGTATCGCCGGTGTGCTATTCGCCGGTGCTGAGGAGGGGCCGCAGCTCCTTGGGGAGCTGCTTCTCGCAGGCCTGCTGGGAGGTCTGGGTGAGAGCGTCCTCCACGCAGCTGTAGTAGTCCTTGTAGACGATCTGGAAGCTGAACGTCGCCGCCACGATCGCGAGCGCGAGCCCGCCCGTCACCAGCCCGCTGATCGCCGCCGTCGACTGCGGCTTCGACGAGCCGGAGCCGGAGCCGGTGCCGGGCGCGGGCAGCCGGGCCGGGGTGGCGCCGGGCGGCGGGGGCGGCGCGTTGAGCGGGGCGTTCGCCGTGCCGCTCACCGCGGCGGCCGAGGCCGTGGCCTTACGGCGCGGCTTGGCCCGCAGCGAGCTGATGCCCCAGTACAGCGCGAGCGCGCCGAGCAGCAGCGCGATCTGCGCCAGGCTGAAGAGCGCGAAAAAGAACGCCCACATGCCCGCCAGCAGCGCGTACCGGGCGCGCCGCTGGGCCGGGTCGGTGGGGTCCCAGCCGCGCGGACCGGCCGGGCCGCCGCCCTGGCCGCCGGGGCCGGACGGACGGTTGCCGCCGGTGCCGGGACCGGAGCCGAAGCCGCCGCCCTGCCGACCGGGCTGGCGGCTGCTCCACTGGCTGCCCCAGGCCGGGGGCTGCTGCGGCTGGTCGTCCTGACCGCTCTGCGAGCCCTGGCCGCCGCTCTGCGCGTCCTGGCCGCCCTGGGCGTCACCGTTCCCGCTGTCGCTGCTGCTGTCGCCGTCGGGCCGGTGCCGGGGCTGCCAGGGCTGGTCGGGCCTGCCCTCGGGCGGCGGGGCGAACGGATTGTCCTCGGGCCGGTCCTCGCCGTGGTGGCCCCCGGACGAGGCGGAGGAGGGCGAGGAGGACGAGGGGGATGAGGAGGAGGACGACGGTGACTGCTGCTCGCGCAGCAGCGGCGTCGTACGCGACGTGCGGGCGCGCCTCATCGCCGCCCCCCGGTGTGGGCGGGGGTCGGAGTGAGGCGATGTGCCGCGCGGCGGCGTCGGTCCGGCATCTGGAATGTGTCTTCCCCTTGTGTCGTCGT
This sequence comes from Streptomyces sp. NPDC001700, assembly GCF_053596435.1. NCBI lineage: Bacteria > Bacillati > Actinomycetota > Actinomycetes > Kitasatosporales > Streptomycetaceae > Streptomyces > Streptomyces sp. NPDC001700. The sequence continues at coordinate 135,562 of NZ_JBSFGE010000003.1, read as the reverse complement.
CCTGCACACCCGGGCCCGGGTACGGCTGCTTCCGTACGGCTCGGCGGGGCGGGCGCGACGGTCGTTCCCACGGCGTCAGTTGGATTCGCAGTCCAGACGCTACCTCCCGTGCCCGCCCCCGTCCCCCGGGGGCCGCTTCGTGTGCCGGTATCGTTGCTGACGGTCGGCGGCTTCGTAGAGTTCCCCGGAATTCAACAGGCCATGACCTTGTACGACCACACAAACGGCAGCACCGCCCGCGAGAAAGATCCCCGCCGTGGCCTCCCCGCCCCTCCCTGCCCCTTCCGGGTCCCCTGCCCGTCTCGTCGTCCTCGTCTCCGGCTCCGGTACGAATCTGCAGGCGCTCCTCGACGCCATCGCCGACGACGGCGCCGCGGCCTACGGAGCCCAGATCGTGGCCGTCGGCGCCGACCGCCGCGACATCGCCGGTCTGGAGCGCGCCGAGCGCGCCGGTATCCCCACCTTCGTCTGCCGCGTCAAGGACTACGCGAACCGCGCCGAATGGGACGCGGCGCTGGCAGTTCAGACCGCCGCGTTCGAGCCGGACCTGGTGGTCTCGGCGGGATTCATGAAGATCCTGGGCAAGGAGTTCCTGGCCCGCTTCGGCGGCCGGTGTGTGAACACCCACCCGGCCCTGCTGCCCAGCTTTCCCGGTGCCCACGGGGTGCGCGACGCGCTCGCGTACGGCGTGAAGGCCACCGGCTGCACCGTCCACTTCGTCGACGACGGCGTCGACACCGGCCCGATCATCGCCCAGGGCGTGGTCGAGGTCCGGGACGAGGACGACGAGTCCGCTCTGCATGAGCGGATCAAGGAAATCGAGCGTTCGCTGCTCGTCGAGGTCGTGGGGCGTCTGGCCCGTCACGGCTACCGCATTGAGGGACGAAAGGTAAGGATCCCGTGACCGCCGAAGGTACCAAGCGGCCCATCCGCCGCGCGCTGGTCAGCGTGTACGACAAGACCGGGCTCGAGGAGCTGGCACAGGGGCTGCACGCGGCGGGTGTCCAGCTCGTCTCGACCGGCTCGACGGCCGCGAAGATCGCGGCGGCGGGCGTTCCGGTGACCAAGGTCGAGGAGCTGACCGGCTTCCCGGAATGTCTGGACGGCCGCGTCAAGACGCTGCACCCGCGCGTCCACGCGGGCATCCTCGCCGACCAGCGCCTCGACGCGCACCGCGAGCAGCTCACCGAGCTGGGCGTCGAGCCGTTCGAACTGGTCGTCGTCAACCTCTACCCGTTCCGCGAGACGGTCGCCTCGGGCGCCTCGCCCGACGAGTGCGTCGAGCAGATCGACATCGGCGGTCCGTCGATGGTCCGCGCCGCCGCCAAGAACCACCCGTCCGTGGCGGTCGTCGTCAACCCGGCCGCCTACGGTGACGTCCTCAAGGCCGCCGCCGACGGCGGCTTCGACCTGGCGCGCCGCAAGCGGCTGGCGGCCGAGGCGTTCCAGCACACCGCGGCGTACGACGTGGCGGTCGCCAACTGGTTCGCCGACGCCCGCGGCGGAGCCGCTGATGGGCACAGCGCCGCCGATGGCGAGGGCGAGTGGCCGGACTTCACCGGCGCGACCTTCACCCGCAAGCAGGTCCTGCGCTACGGCGAGAACCCGCACCAGCCCGCCGCGCTCTACAGCGACGGCAGCGGCACCGGCCTCGCGCACGCGGAGCAGCTGCACGGCAAGGAGATGTCGTACAACAACTACGTCGACACCGAGGCCGCCCGCCGCGCCGCCCATGACCACACCGAGCCGTGCGTCGCGATCATCAAGCACGCCAACCCCTGCGGGATCGCGACCGGCGCGGACGTCGCCGAAGCGCACCGCAAGGCGCACGCGTGCGACTCGCTGTCGGCGTTCGGCGGCGTGATCGCCGTCAACCGTCCGGTGTCGGTCGCCATGGCGGAGCAGGTCGCGGAGATCTTCACCGAGGTCATCGTCGCGCCCGGGTACGAGGACGGCGCGGTCGAGGTGCTGGCCCGTAAGAAGAACATCCGCGTGCTGCGCTGCGCCGACGCGCCCGCCGCCGTCACCGAGCAGCGGCCCATCGAGGGCGGCACGCTGGTGCAGGCCAAGGACCGGTTCCAGGCCGAGGGCGACGACCCGGCGAACTGGACCCTGGCGACCGGTGCGGCGCTGGACGCCGACGGCCTCGCCGAGCTGGCCTTCGCCTGGCGCGCCTGCCGGGCGGTCAAGTCCAACGCGATCCTGCTCGCCAAGGACAACGCCACGGTCGGCGTCGGCATGGGTCAGGTCAACCGCGTCGACTCGGCCAAGCTGGCCGTGGCCCGGGCGGGCGAGGAGCGGGCGGCCGGTGCGTACGCCGCCTCCGACGCCTTCTTCCCGTTCCCGGACGGCTTCGAGGTGCTGGCCGAGGCGGGCGTCAAGGCCGTGGTGCAGCCGGGCGGCTCGGTCCGCGACGAGCAGGTGGTCGAGGCGGCCAGCAAGGCGGGCGTGACCATGTACTTCACCGGTACGCGCCACTTCTTCCACTGAGCCCGCCCGACGCGACATATCTCACTGGAGGCCGCACCCCGAGGTCAGGGGTGCGGCCTCCGCCGCCCACCCCACCGCGTCCCCTCTCACAGGCCCTTCTCATGGGCCCTGAGTGGAATCGATGTCCCCGCATCCGGGAGGATGAAGCCATGACCGCCCAGATTCTCGATGGCAAGGCAACCGCCGCCGCGATCAAGTCCGATCTCGTCAGCCGCGTGGAGGCGCTGAAGGCCAAGGGCGTCCATCCCGGCCTCGGAACCCTGCTCGTCGGCGAAGACCCGGGCAGCAAGTGGTACGTCGCGGGCAAGCACCGCGACTGCGCCCAGGTCGGCATCGCGTCCATCCGCCGCGACCTGCCCGACACCGCCACCCAGGAGGAGATCGAGGCGGCGGTCCGCGAGCTGAACGAGGACCCGGAGTGCACGGGCTACATCGTCCAGCTGCCGCTGCCCAAGGGCATCGACACCAACCGGGTGCTGGAGCTGATCGACCCGGCCAAGGACGCCGACGGGCTGCACCCGATGAGCCTCGGCAAGCTGGTGCTGAACGAGACCGCGCCGCTGCCGTGCACGCCGCAGGGCATCATCCAGCTGCTGCGCCACCACGGCGTGGAGATCAACGGCGCGCATGTGGTGGTCGTCGGCCGCGGCATCACCGTGGGCCGGTCGATCGGGCTGCTGCTCACCCGCCGCTCCGAGAACGCGACGGTCACGCTGTGCCACACCGGCACCCGCGACCTGTCCGCGCAGCTGCGCCAGGCCGACATCATCGTGGCGGCCGCCGGGGTGCGGCACCTGGTGAAGGCGGAGGACGTCAAGCCGGGCGCCGCGGTGCTCGACGTGGGCGTCAGCCGGGACGCGGAGGGCAAGATCGCGGGCGATGTGCACCCCGACGTGTCCGAGGTCGCGGCCTGGATCTCGCCGAACCCGGGCGGCGTCGGCCCGATGACGCGCGCTCAGCTGCTGGTCAACGTCGTGGAAGCGGCGGAGCGGGACGCGAAGGCGGCCGCCGACGGCGGTGCCGGTCATGACGGCTGAGGCGAGCGAGGAGCCCGCGACCGGTCAGCCGGCGGCGGGTCAGAAGGCGGCGGCTGATGACCAGGCTCCGGCCGATGGGGCTCCAGCCGATGGAGCGGCGACCGGTGGAGCGGAGACCGGTGGGGCTTCGGCCGGTGGCGCTGCGACCGGTGGCGCTGCGGCCGGTGGGGCCTCGTCGGGTAAGCCGACGGTCGCGGAACTGCCCGGGCTGCTGCTCCGTAAGTCCCGCCGCTTCCCGCTGATCACCCGCGACACCGCGCGTCCGCAGGGCGGCGGCCGGGCCGCGCCCGGCAGCGCCCCGTCGGCCGCCCGGCAGTGGCCGTTCCTGGCCGTGGTGGGCGGCGTTGCGCTCGGGCTGCTGATCGTCTCGCTGGACGGCTTCCGGCTGGGCACGGCGCTGATCGGGCTGTCCCTGCTGGCGGGCGCCGCGCTGCGGTGGGCGCTGCCGGAGGTGGGGATGCTGGCCGTACGGTCGCGCTTCACCGACCTGCTGACGTACGGCGGGCTCGGCGCGGTGATCGTGCTGCTGTCGCTGATGGTCCAGCCGGACCCCTGGATCAAGCTCCCGTTCCTTCAGGACGTGGTGCACTTCACGGTCCGCTAGTCCGCGCCCTCCGCACGGCCCGTCAACGGAACGGCGGCCCGTCCTCACCCCCCGCGGGAGGACGGGCCGCCGTTGGCTTGTTCGCTTCCCTCACGGACCCTGACGGCGGTCCGCCCTCTCCCCCGAAGAAGGACGGACCGCCTGATGACCAGGGTTGTGTGTCAGCTGTGCGGGATCAATGAGTGTCGGGCGCCTGTGGCTTGGAAGTGACAGTTCCGCAACGAGGTCTCGGCCGTGCAACGACGAGCAGGAGCAGGGGGAGTGCGCTCCCCAGTCCGAAATGCTCCGATGCGCCCCCGCGCGAGGAACTGACATCCTGGGGCAAGGCATCTCTTTGGGTAGTCACTTCGGCGCCCAGAGCCAGGGGAACGACCAGGTACGTACGGGGGGACAGGGGGAGGCACATGCCTCGTTGGAGGGACCTGCCGGAGGAACTCGATCCGCAGGTGCGGGAGTTCACCGGGCAGTTACGCGGGCTCGTCGACCGGAGCGGGATGAGCGTCGTGGCCATCGCCGACCGCACGGGCTACAGCAAGACCTCCTGGGAGCGTTACCTCGGCGGCAGACTCCTGCCGCCGCAGGGCGCGGTGGAGGCGCTGGCCGAGGCGACGGGCGCGGACGTGGGGCATCTCAGCACCCTGTGGGAGCTGGCGGAGCGGGCGTGGAGCCGCGCCGAGATGCGGCACGACGTCACGATGGAGGCGATCCGCGTCGACCGGGCTAGGGCGGCGCTGGAGGAGTTCGCGCCGCCGCCGGTGGAGAAGAAGAACGGGCGCAAACCGGCGAAGTCCAACCCGGCAGCCTTCCCGAGCGTGCGGAGCACCCCGGGTGCGCAAAGCACCCCGGGCGCCCCGAGTACCCCGAGTACCCCGAGTGTTCAGGGCGTTGACGTACCCGCGCCCGAACACCCGCTGGTGGAGCCCGTCCCGGCGGCGTCATCGCCCGCGCAGCCCACCGCGCCCGCCGCGCCCACCCCGCCCTCACCACCTGAGGGCGATGAGCCGGGCCCGCCGCGTCCCGCCGAGCGGCCCCGGCGCCGTATCGCGCTGTTCGCCGCGGGCGTCGTCGGCACGCTGCTGATCGTGGCCGGTGCCGTACTCGTGACCAGCCAGGGCGACAGCGGCGAGAAGCGGGCCCAGAAGCAGGTCAAGGCCCCCGCCACCACCGCCTCCCGGCTCCCGGCCGGGGTGAAGTGCTCCGGGGACGACTGCGCCGGGAAGGACCCGGAGGCCATGGGCTGCGGCGGCAAGCACGCCACGACGACCGCGAACGCGATGGTCGGGACGGCGTACGTCGAGGTCCGCTACAGCAAGGTCTGCGGCGCCGCATGGGCCCGCATCGCCCAGGCGGCCCCCGGTGATCAGGTACAGGTCAGCGCCCCCGCCAAGGGCGGCGGGACGGGCCGTGCCGAGCGCGGCACGGTCGACGCGGACGGCGACGCGTACACCGCCATGGTCACCGCGGACGCCACCTCGCGGGCCACCGCGTGCGCCACCCTCACCGGCGGCCAGCGCGGCTGCACGCCACGGGAGGGCACCGCGGATCCGTCCGGGGGAATTTCGGAACGGGGGGAATGACCCCCGGGAATCGGGGCAGGCGCAGGCCGAACCCCCCCACGGGTGCGGCACCGGGCGGCCGTCTGTACTCCCCCTCCTGGCAGGCGGCCGCCGGGGCGTGGCCGGTGAGCGGCGACACACAGGCCCGGGGATGCGGGCGCCGCGTCGTCGGATAGCCTGACGCCGGTATCTCGACACCAAGAGATCTCGGACAAACACAGCGCAGGAGACCGCCATGACCCGCACTCCCGTCAATGTCACCGTCACCGGCGCGGCCGGCCAGATCGGCTACGCGCTGCTCTTCCGCATCGCCTCCGGTCAGCTTCTCGGCGCTGATGTGCCGGTCAAACTGCGGCTTCTGGAGATCCCCCAGGGGCTGAAGGCGGCCGAGGGCACCGCGATGGAGCTGGACGACTGCGCGTTCCCGCTGCTGCGCGGCGTGGACATCTCCGACGACCCGAACGTCGCCTTCGACGGCGCCAACGTCGCGCTGCTGGTCGGCGCCCGCCCGCGTACCAAGGGCATGGAGCGCGGCGACCTGCTGGAGGCCAACGGCGGCATCTTCAAGCCGCAGGGCAAGGCCATCAACGACCACGCGGCGGACGACATCAAGGTCCTGGTCGTGGGCAACCCGGCCAACACCAACGCGCTGATCGCCCAGGCCGCCGCCCCGGACGTACCGGGCGACCGCTTCACCGCGATGACGCGCCTGGACCACAACCGCGCGCTGTCGCAGCTGGCCCAGAAGACCGGGGTGCCGGTCGCGGAGATCAAGAAGCTCACGATCTGGGGCAACCACTCCGCCACCCAGTACCCGGACGTCTTCCACGCCGAGGTCGGGGGCAAGAACGCCGCCGAGGTCGTCAACGACGAGCAGTGGCTGGCCGACACCTTCATCCCGACCGTCGCCAAGCGCGGCGCCGCGATCATCGAGGCCCGTGGCGCGTCCTCGGCCGCTTCCGCCGCCAACGCCGCCATCGACCACGTCCACACCTGGGTCAACGGCACCGAAGCCGGTGACTGGACCTCCATGGGTATCCCGTCGGACGGTTCGTACGGCGTGCCGGAGGGGCTGATCTCGTCGTTCCCGGTCACCACCAAGGACGGCAAGTACGAGATCGTCCAGGGCCTGGAGATCAACGAGTTCTCCCGCACCCGCATCGACGCGTCGGTGAAGGAGCTGGAGGAGGAGCGCGAGGCCGTGCGCGGTCTCGGCCTCATCTGACGCGCCCCGCCGCGGACTTCCGAAGGGTCACCCTCCGTTATTCACTCCGGAGGGTGACCCTTTGGCTATTCGCTGTTCTTGCGCCCCACCTTCTCCTACCGTAAGAGGGGTTGACGCCGGCCTCGGGGGGAGAGCATGGGCACAGGCAGTCGCAGTGATCCTGAAACCAGACACCCGGACAGATATGCGGCCAGTGAGGCCACGCGGCTGCTGTGCGCGGGGGCGTATCTGGACGATGACTTCCGGGACGCGGTCGTGGACGAGCTGCTGGTCCACGAGGAGCGTGTCGTGGCCCCGTCGCTGGGCATCGACGCGTCCCGGGTGCTCGCCCACGCGCTGCGCGCCCGCCGCCTGGAGGCGGGCTGGATTCTGCTGCTGATCGGGCTCTGGCTGCTGCACGCCCTGCTGGCCAAGGGCTTCTTTCTCATCTTCGTGCTGTCCTGCGGGCTGTTACTGGTGGCGACCTGGGCCAGGGGCGGCGCCTCGGGCCCGTTCCGCGCCGACTATCCGGGGTCGGACGGGATCCCGCCCTCGCGGCGGCGGCTGGCCGCGGTGCTGCGGGTGGCCGGAGTGCTGCTGCTGATCGTCTATGTCTTCTCCGCGCTGGAGCTGGTCTTCTCGGACGATCCGGAGCCGAGCACCCTGGACGGTGGCGCGCTCTCGGAGCTGACGGCCGCGTCGGGCACGGGCGCCGCCTGGGCCGCGCTGCTCATCCCCACCGCGATGGCCGCGGCGGTCGCCCTGCACCGCGAGCATGTGGCCCGGGTGCTGTCCAGCGACCTCGATCCGCAGACCTTCGCCACTCCGGCCGACGACCCCGCCGAGCGCTCCGGCAGCGCCCGCGTCCGGCGGGTGCGGGAGCTGATCCGGCGCGAGCAGCACGCGCCCGTGATCCTCTACCACGATCAGCACCCCTTTCTCGGAGCGGGCACCGCGCACGCCACCTGGACGCTCGCGGTCGAGCTGCGGCCGCGCGAGGGCCGTACGGCGGTGCCGCTCGACAACCGGGTGGTCCTGGAGCGGATCCGGCCGCTGGTGGAGAGCCTGCGCACCCCGTCCGCCCGGCCTCCCGCCCAAAGTCCTGTAGCGCCGAGTCCCGTGGTGCCGACTTCCGTGGTGCCGAGGCAGTCGGTCGAGATCCGCGACCGGCTGCGCGGTCTGGAGCTGGACGAGTGCGTGTTCGTGAAGGCCACCGGGCTGCGCAGCCGCTCCCTCGCGCCGTACGGAGAGGCGCACTTCGAGCGGGAGCGGGCCGAGGCGGTCGAGGAGGGCGGCGAGGTCCGGCGGCACTTCCTGCGCATCAGGGTCGGAGCCTGGAAGGAGGAGGTCGTCACCACCGTCTTCGTCCGGGTGCACACCCAGGGCGGCATGCTGATGCTGGAGTTCGCCCCGCATGTGCTGCGCCCGATCCGCCCGGACTTCCGCGCGATCGACCGGCTCACCGACTCCCACCGCCGAGGCGGACTGCCGGGCAAGGCGCTGTGGGCGCTGGCCCGGACGCCCACGGCCGCGGGCCGCGTACTGGTCCACGGCTTCCGGATGATCGCCTTCTTCGTGCGGATGTACACGGGCGCCTATGGCGCGGCCATCCCCGACGGGCCCTGGAAGTCCGTGCGCGAGCTGGGCAGCGACCACAGCGCCTCGCTCTTCCAGGAGATGGACGTCAGCCGCTATCTGAAGAGCGTCGAGGACCGGGTGGCCAACGGGGTCCGGCAGGCGCTGGACGAAGCCGGGTGGGAGACCGGCGAGTTCGAGCAGAAGATCATCAACGTGAGCGGTGGCGGCATCTTCATCGAGTCCGCACAGGACAGCGCCATCACCGTCGGCGACAACAACACGGTCAGCAACACCAGGGGCAACAGAGGGGGAGGCGGCGATGGGGACGGCTGAGAGGGACGAGGAAAGCGGCGCGGGCACGGCCGGAGGCCAGGGCGGGCGGCGGTTCGGGAACATCCGCATCGGCAATGTGCGCGACGGCGTCGTCGGTATCGGCGACAACAACCACATCGTGAACGGGCCGCAGGGCGGCGCCATCTGCGACCCCGCGTACGAGGAGCTGCTGCGCGCCGTCGGGCAGCTCTCCGCCGATCTGGCGCGGCTGGTCGACAGCCCGCAGGTCAGCGCCCTGTCGGACGAACTGACCAGCACCCAGGACGAGATCCAGCGCACCGGCCGGGCCGGGGCGGGCCGTCTCGCCCGGCTCCGGGTGCTGCTGCAGGACGCCGGGGCCGGTATCGGCATGCTGGCGTCGGGCGTTGCCGTCGGCCAGGCGGTCGGCGCGCTGCTGGGCGGCTGAGATGAGCACGCCGAGCGACGAGCGCGGCCCCCGCTGGGACGAGGCCGCGCAGCGCTGGGTGGGGGCGGGCGCCGAGCCGCCCGCCCCGGGCAGACGGCCGCCCAGTCCGCACCGGGGGCCGGTGCTGCTCGTGGTGCTGGCCGTGGTGCTCATCGGCGGCATCGGCGTCGGCGCCTGGCAGCTGCTGTCGGACAACGGCGATGACACGGCGCAGGAGGGCAGCGGCGGCCCGAGCGCGACAGCGTCCGGCTGGGACAGCGGCTCGCCCGCGCCGTCGGATGTGGTGCCGTCGTCGGCGCAGCCGTCCGTATCGCCGTCGGGGTCGGTCGCCGCGGGCAGCGGTCCACCGCCGCAGGGGTATCAACGCACCGCCGATCCTGACGGGTTCACGCTAAACGTCCCGGAGGGCTGGGACCGCGTCAAGCGCGATACGGGCGTCTTCTACGAGTCGTCCGACGCGAGCCGTCTGATCCAGGTGTTCGCCCTGACCAGCCCACAGATCACCCCGTACGAGGCGCTCAAGCAGGCCGAGACCAGCCTCAAGAAGAACCCCGGCTACAAGCGGTACGGGCTGAAGCGGCTCGGCGCGGGGGACGACTCCGAGGCGCAGCTGGAATACGGCTATCGCAGCGAGAAGTACGGCCCGCGCCGCGTCGTCGACCGTGCCTTCACCGGGCCGGACGGGGTGCAGTACGCGGTGCTGGTGGCGGGCCCGTCCGACGAGTGGCCGGACCAAGTGGAGCGGCAGCGGATCGTGTTGGACGCCTTCTGCCCCACCGCGTACTGCCCGGCGGGCTGAGCGCGCACATCTGCCGTACATCTCCGGTGGCCAACTATCCGGCATCGGGGCGGTAGCGGAGGTGGGCGCGGCGCGCATACTGGGTACACCGTATGTCGGCTAACTCGGTTAACTCAGCTTATCGGTAGAAGTATGCGATTTAGGGGGAGCGGGCATGGCTGACGGGGGTTCGGGGGAGCGGTGGGAGCCAGACGGCGAGGGCCCGGCGGAGCGGCCGGGCGCCGGTCCCGGCGCCGGTCCCGGCGCGGGAGCGGGCGCCGGAGCGGGCGCCGGAGCGGGGGACGAGACGCGGCGGGTGCTGCAGGCGGTCGCGGTCACGCTGTTCCTGACCGTCGGGATCGCGTTCTCCGGCTGGGTGGCCTTCGGCGGTGACGGGACGACGGGGAAACAGGCGGGGCCGCTGCCCTGGGACCGCGCGACCCCCAAGCCCTCGGCGACCGCGGACGCCACCGCGCCCGGCGATGTCTATCCCGCGCCCGAGACCGGCGCGCCCACCGATCTGCCGTCGGGGCTGCCGAGCGCGGCGCCGTCCGGGCTGCCCTCGGCGTATCCGTCCGGGGCGCCGTCCGCGTCCGCCTCGGCGGGTCCGTCCCTGACGGGCTCCGCGCCGCCCGCGGGCTTCAGCACCGCGCGGGACCCGGAGGGCTTCGACATCGCCGTCCCCGAGGGATGGCGGCGGACGGTGGAGGGCCCGAGCGTCTTCTACACCTCGCCCGACGACTCGACCAAGATCCAGGTGTTCGAGCTGCACGGCCCCGAGGCCACGCCGTATGAGTCGGCGCAGGAGGCCGAGCGGCTGGCGTCCCGCAACCGCGGCTACGAGCAGATCACCCTCGCCCAGCTCGGCGCCGCCGCCATGGACCCGGCCCAGCTGGAGTACACGTACGTGAGCAAGGAATCCGGCGACCGCCGGATACTCGACCGCCGCTTCGCCGCCCAGAACGGCACCATGTACGCGGTGCTGATCATCGGCCCCGCCGATGACCGGGCGCAGGAGCAGTCGCTGCACGACACCGTGCTGGAGACCTTCTGCCCCACCGCCTACTGCACCGCTTCGTAGATCGCGTACCTGCCTCGCACACGCCTCACACCCCAGGCCGCGCGTCCGTCCCGCGTGAGCCGGGCCACTTTCAAGGAAAAATTGCGCATACGTTTCCCGGTTCCGGTAAGGGGTCCCTGTTGCTGGCGTGGCCAGCGCAAACGCTCGCAACACCGGAAGGCTGAGGTAGACGTGTCGGCAGTCGAGACCATTCATGTGGACGGGGTGTGGCGAGCGGCCGCATCCAGCGCGCAGCGGGAGGTTCTCGACCCCGCGGACGCCAAGACCCTCGCAGTCGTCGCCGAGGGCGGCGCCGAGGACACCGACGCGGCCATCGCCGCCGCGCGCCGCGCCTTCGACAGCGGCCCCTGGCCGCACACCCCGGTCGCCGAGCGGGCGGCGCTGCTGCGGCGGGTCGCCGATCTGCTCCAGCGCGACCGTGAGGAGATCGCGCTCCTGGAGAGCCGCGACACCGGCAAGACGCTGGAAGAGGGCCGGGTCGACGTCGACGACGTGACCAACGCCTTCCGCTACTTCGCCGAGCTGGTCGCGGGCGAGTCGGCGGGCCGTGTGGTCGACGCGGGCAGCCCCGATGTGCACAGCGTCGTGGTGCGTGAGCCGGTCGGCGTCTGCGCGATGATCACCCCCTGGAACTACCCGCTGCTCCAGGCCAGCTGGAAGGTGGCCCCGGCGCTCGCGGCGGGCAACACCTTCGTCATCAAGCCCAGTGAAGTGACCCCGCTGTCCACCGTGCACCTGGTGAAGCTGCTGGTCGAGGCGGGCCTGCCGAACGGTGTGGCCAACCTGGTGACCGGTGCCGGTGACCCGGTCGGCGCCCGGCTGTCCGACCACCCGGATGTGGACCTGGTGTCCTTCACCGGTGGCCTGGCCAGCGGCACCAAGGTGGCCCAGGCCGCCGCACCGAGCGTGAAGAAGGTCGCCCTGGAGCTGGGCGGCAAGAACCCGAACGTCGTCTTCGCCGACGCCTGCGCCACCGAGGAGGGCTTCGACACCGCCGTCGACCAGGCCCTCAACGCCGCGTTCATCCACAGCGGCCAGGTCTGCTCGGCCGGTGCCCGGCTGATCATCGAGGAGTCGGTGCGCGAGCGGTTCGTCGCCGAGCTGGTCAGCCGCGCCGAGAAGATCAAGCTGGGCCGCGGCACCGAAGAGGGTGTCGAGTGCGGCCCGCTCGTCTCGGCCCAGCAGCTCGCCAAGACCCAGGCGTACGTGGCGTCCGCCCTGGAGGAGGGCGCCGTGCTGCGGACCGGCGGCAAGCAGCCCGAGCCGTCCGACGTCCGCCCCGCGACCGGTTACTTCTACCTGCCGACCGTGCTCGACCAGTGCCACCGCGAAATGCGCGTCGTTCGCGAAGAAACGTTTGGCCCGATTCTTTCGGTGGAGACGTTCAGCACCGAAGATGAAGCGGTGGCCCTCGCCAACGACACGGAGTACGGCCTGGCCGGCGCCGTCTGGTCGTCCGACACCGCGCGCGCCCGCCGGGTCGCCGCGCGGCTGCGCCACGGCACCGTGTGGATCAACGACTTCCACCCCTACCTCCCGCAGGCCGAATGGGGCGGCTTCGGCAAGTCCGGCGTCGGACGTGAGCTGGGCCCGGCGGGCCTGGACGAGTACCGCGAGACCAAGCATGTCTACGAGAACCTGCGGCCCAGCCCGGTGCGCTGGTTCGGCGGCTGACGCCCCGCCGCCGGCCCCCGCCCGGGGCGGCACCGCCGGGCCCGGACCTCCCGCCGGGCCCGGGTCCTGTCGCGTCCGGTGACGGCGCCCGGCGTCTCCCCCTTCTCTCCCCTTCGTCCGAAACCCCCCATCCCTTCCGGGGGCGGCCCCCGGCCCGCACCCGTGTGTGCCGCCCCGGAAGACCGGAAGACCGCGAGGAGTAACCCCCACCATGCCCGTACCTGACGCATACGATTACGTCGTTATCGGCGGAGGCACCGCAGGATCGGTGATCGCCTCCCGGCTCACGGAAGATCCGGACGTCCGCGTCGCCGTCATCGAGGGTGGCCCCTCCGACATCGACCGCCCGGATGTCCTCACCCTGCGCCGCTGGCTGGGACTGCTCGGCGGCGACCTGGATTACGACTACCCCACGGTCGAGCAGCCGCGCGGCAACTCGCACATCCGGCACAGCCGCGCCCGGGTGCTCGGCGGATGCTCCTCGCACAACACCCTGATCTCCTTCAAGCCGCTGCCGGGCGACTGGGACGAGTGGGCCGAGGCGGGTGCCGAGGGCTGGGACGCCGCCGAGATGGACCCGTACTTCCACAAGCTGCGCAACAACGTCGTGCCGGTCGACGAGAAGGACCGGAACGCGATCGCCCGGGACTTCGTGGAGGCCGCCCAGGCCGCCGCCGAGGTGCCGCGCGTCGAGGGCTTCAACAAGCAGCCGTTCCATGAGGGCGTCGGCTTCTTCGACCTCTCGTACCACCCGGAGAACAACAAGCGCTCCTCCGCGTCGGTCGCCTATCTGCACCCGTTCCTGGACCGGCAGAACCTCCACATCATGCTGGAGACCTGGGCGCACAAGCTGGAGCTGGACGACAGCGGCCGGGCCACCGGCGTGCATGTGCGCACCAAGGACGGCGAGGAGATCCTCGTCTCGGCGAAGACCGAGGTGCTGGTCTGCGCGGGCGCGGTGGACACCCCGCGGCTGCTGATGCACTCCGGCATCGGCCCCAAGGCCGACCTGGAGGCGCTGGGCATCCCGGTCAAGGTGGATCTGCCGGGCGTCGGTGAGAACCTGCTCGACCACCCCGAGTCGGTGATCGTGTGGGAGACGGACGGCCCGATCCCGGACAACTCCGCGATGGACTCGGACGCCGGTCTGTTCGTGCGCCGGGACCCGGAGTCCAAGGGTCCGGATCTGATGTTCCACTTCTACCAGATCCCCTTCACCGACAACCCCGAGCGGCTGGGCTACGAGCGGCCCGAGCACGGGGTGTCGATGACCCCCAACATCCCCAAGCCGCGCAGCCGCGGCCGGCTGTACCTGACGAGCGCCGACCCCGAGGTCAAGCCCGCCCTCGACTTCCGCTACTTCACGGACGAGGACGACTACGACGGCCGCACCCTGGTCGACGGCATCAAGCTCGCCCGCGAGATCGCCAAGACCGAGCCGCTGTCCGGCTGGCTCAAGCGCGAGGTGTGCCCGGGCCCGGAGATCACCTCGGACGAGGAGATCAGCGAGTACGCCCGTAAGGTCGCGCACACCGTCTACCACCCCGCGGGCACCTGCAAGATGGGCGCCGCGAACGACGACCTGGCCGTGGTCGGCCCCGATCTGCGCATCCGCGGCCTGTCCGGCATCCGGATCGCCGACGCGTCGGTCTTCCCGACCATGCCCGCCGTGAACCCGATGATCGGTGTGCTGATGGTCGGCGAGAAGTGCGCGGACCTGCTGGTCGGGGAGCGTGATCAGGTCCGTTACCGATCGCGCGAGCGAGCCGCCCAGCTCGCCCCGGGAGGTGAGGCGTGATGGCGACGACCCTGGCCCCCGAGACGCCCGACACCCCCAAGACCCCCGAGACCGGCGACCGCACCCCGGTGTTCTCGGTCCGTGACATGTGGAAGGTCTTCGGTCCGAAGGCCGACCGCGTCCCCGGCTCGCCCGACGCCGAGCTGTCCACCGCGGAGCTGCGCGCCCGCACCGGCTGCACGGCCGCCGTCCGGGACGTCTCCTTCGACGTCGAGCCGGGCGAAGTGTTCGTGGTGATGGGGCTCTCCGGCTCCGGCAAGTCCACCCTGGTGCGCTGTCTCACCCGTCTGATCGAGCCGACCTCCGGGACGCTCAAGATCGACGGTGAGGACGTCATGGCCATGGACAAGGCCCGGCTGCGCGAACTGCGCCGCCACCGCGCCGCCATGGTCTTCCAGCACTTCGGGCTGCTGCCGCACCGCTCCGTCCTCGACAACATCGCCTACGGCCTGGAGATCCAGGGCGTCGGCCGGGCCGAGCGCCGCGCCAAGGCCGCCGAGATGGCCGAGAAGGTCGGCCTCAACGGTCTTGAGCGCCGCCGCCCCGGCCAGCTCTCCGGCGGTCAGCAGCAGCGCGTGGGCCTGGCCCGGGCGCTCGCCGTCGACCCCGAGGTGCTGCTGTTCGACGAGCCGTTCAGCGCGCTCGACCCGCTGATCCGCCGCGACATGCAGGAAGAGGTCATCCGGCTGCACCACGACGAGGGCCGGACGATGGTGTTCATCACCCATGACCTCAGCGAGGCGCTGCGGCTCGGCGACCGCATCATGCTGATGCGTGACGGCGGCATCGTGCAGCTCGGCACCCCGGAGGAGATCGTCGGCTCCCCGGCCGACGACTACGTACGGGACTTCGTCCGCGATGTGCCGCGCGAGCAGGTGCTGACCGTGCGCCGCGCGATGCGCCCCGCGAAGTCCGACGAGAAGGACGGCGGCCCCGCGCTGACCCCGAGCACCACCGTCGCCGACGCGATCGAGGCCGTGGCCCGTACCGGCGGCCCCGCGCGCGTCGTCGACGGCGGCCGCTGCCTGGGCGTCGTCGACCACGCCTGCCTGCTCAGCGTCGTCGCGGGCCTGGACGGGAAGGAGGCGGCAGCGGCATGAGTACGCCCCTGACCCCCCTCCCGCGGGGCGGCACCGGGGGGCGCGTGTGAGCGCCACGACCACCCGCCCCCGTACCGACCCCGGCACCGGGCCGCCCGCGGGCAAGACCGGCGCGGACCAGTCGCGCCCGTCGCTGTGGCACACCCTCGTCCGCAGCCGGGCCGTCCACAAGCTCACGGTGCTCGTGGTGATCGCCGCCGTGGTGATACCGCTCGCGCACGCCCAGTGGTCCGGCGGCAGCTGGCCGAGCGCGCTGACCGTCGATGTGTCCGGACCGCTGGAGAAGTCCAGCGACTGGATCCTCGACAACCGCGACAGCCACTGGATCTTCCTCTACTTCTTCGGCCACGTCAGCCAGGCCGTCATCACCGGCGTCCGCGTCGTCTACGTCGCCCTGCTCGCCCTCGGCTGGGCCGGTGTCACCGCCGGTCTGACCCTGGTCGCCTGGCGGCTGGCGGGCGTGCGGGTCGCGGTGACGACCCTCGTGGCCCTCGCCGTCTGCGGACTGCTGGGCATGTGGGTGCCGACGATGCAGACGCTCGCGCTGATGGCCATCGCCGTCACCACGTCCGTCATCGTCGGCGGACTGCTGGGGCTGGCCGGCGGGCTCTCGGAACTGGCGTTCCGGGTGCTGCGGCCGGTGCTCGACACCATGCAGGTGCTGCCCGCGTTCGCGTATCTGCTGCCGGTCGTGATGATCTTCGGCAACGGTGTGCCCGGCGCGGTGCTGGCCACCGTGATCTACGCGGCTCCGCCCATGGCCCGGCTCACCGCCCTCGGCCTGCGCGGCGCGGACGCCGGGGTGCTGGAGGCCGTGGCCTCGCTCGGCGCGACCTGGCGGCAGCGGCTGCTGTCCGCCCGGTTCCCGCTGGCCCGCAAGGAACTGATGCTGGGCATCAACCAGACGATCATGATGGCGCTGTCCATGGCCGTGATCACGTCCGTGATCGGCGGCGGCGGTCTCGGTGACCGCGTCTACCAGGCGCTGTCCAGCGTCGACGTCGGCAAGGCGCTCGCCGCGGGACTCCCGATCGTGCTCCTCGCCGTCGTGATGGACCGCACCATCGGAGCGGCGGGCGAGCGGCTCGGCACGCCCCCGGCCGAGGGCGGCTCCCGGCTGCTGCGCGGCTGGCCCGCGTGGGCGGGCGTCGCGGTGATCACCGCGGTCGTCACCGTCGCCGGACGGCTGTCCGGCTCCCAGACGTGGCCGGGCGGCTGGACCGTCGCCATCGAGGGGCCGGTCAACGAATTCAAGGAATGGATGGTCGACCACCTCTACACCGGTGTGCCGGTCGTCGGTGGCACCGCCGAATGGGCCGCGAACTACCTCAAGTGGGTCCTCGACCCGCTGCGTGAGGGGCTCCAGGGCATCCCGTGGTACGGGATCCTGCTGATCGTCGGGGCGCTGGCCTGGCTGATCGGCACCTGGGCCACCGCGCTGACCGCCACCGCCGCCATGGCCGCGATCGGTGTGCTCGGCGTGTGGGAGGCGTCCATGGACACCCTCTCCCAGGTGCTGGCGGCCGTCTTCGTCACGCTCGTGCTCGGGTTCGCGATCGGCATCTGGGCCGCGCGCAGCGCCCGGCTGGAGCGGATGCTGCGACCGGTGCTGGACGTGTGCCAGACCATGCCGCAGTTCGTGTACCTGATCCCCGTGGTCGCGCTGTTCGGCGTCGGCCGCGCCCCGGCGGCGGCTGCGGCCATCGTCTACGCGCTGCCCGCCGTCATCCGCATCACCACCCAGGGGATCCGGGACGTCGACCCGTCCGCGCTGGAGTCGGCGCGCTCGCTCGGCGCCACCCAGGGGCAGCAGTTGCGCCAGGTCCAGTTGCCGCTGGCCCGTCCGGCGCTGCTGCTCGCCGTCAACCAGGGCGTGGTGCTGGTGCTGGCCGTGGTCGTCATCGGCGGTCTGGTCGGCTCGGGCGCGCTCGGCTACGACGTGCTGTTCGGCTTGGCGCAGGGTGACCTGGCGACCGGTCTGGTGGCGGGCGCGGCGATCGTCTGCCTGGGGCTGATGCTCGACCGGGTGACCCAGCCGACCGCGCGCCGCGACAGGAAGGGGGCCTGAGATGGCTACGGCCCATAACCCTCGCCGTCGGCAGCTGCTGATGGCGGCCACCGGGGTCACGGCCCTGCTCACCGCGACCGGCTGCGGCGCGGCGGACATGTCCAAGCAGTCCTCGCCGTACGCCAATGTGGGCGGTGCGAAGAGCGTGACGCTCTCCGTCCAGTCCTGGGTCGGGGCACAGGCCAACGTGGCCGTCGCCCAGTACCTGCTGGAACATGAGATGGGCTACCACGTCGACACCGTCCAGGTGGACGAGATCCCGGCGTGGGACGCGCTCAGCCAGGGCCGGGTGGACGCGATCCTGGAGGACTGGGGTCACCCGGAGCAGGAACAGCGTTACGTCAAGGACAAGAAGACGATCGCGTCGGGCGGCGGCCTCGGCGTCACCGGCCACATCGGCTGGTGGGTGCCGAAGTACTTCGCCGACAAGCATCCGGACGTCCTCAACTGGAAGAACCTCAACAAGTACGCCAAGACCTTCAAGACCGCGGAAAGCGGTGGGAAGGGCCAGCTGCTGGACGGCTCCCCGTCCTATGTCACCAATGACAAGGCGCTGGTGAAGAACCTGGATCTGAACTACCAGATCGTCTTCGCCGGTTCGGAGTCCGCCCAGATCACCCAGCTCAAGCAGTTCGCCAAGCAGAAGAAGCCCTTCCTGACGTACTGGTACGAGCCGCAGTGGCTGTTCAACCAGGTGCCGATGGAAGAGGTGAAGCTGCCCAAGTACACGGACAAGTGTGCGTCCAAGGGCGAGGAGGACCCCGACTCCATCGACTGCGCCTACCCGACCACCCCGCTGCAGAAGTACCTCAACGCGGACTTCTCGAAGAAGGGCGGCAAGGCCGCCGCCTTCCTGAAGAAGTTCCACTGGACCAAGAAGGACCAGAACGAGGTGTCCGAGCTGATCGCCTCGGACGGGCTGTCGGCGCAGGACGCGGCCAAGAAGTGGATCAAGGCGCATCCGGACGTCTGGAAGAAGTGGCTGCCGTAGCGGCAGCCTGAAAGAGCTACGCCCTCAGCCGGGCCCCGCCTTGTGAGCGGGGCCCGGCTGTTAGTTGCCCAGCTGCTGGGCCAGGTCCCGCGCGGCGGCCATCGTCGCGCGGTAGAGCCGGGGGCCGAAGGTGACGCGGGCGGCGCCGAGCCGCCCCAGCTCGGCGGGCGAGGGGCCGTCCGGTGCGAAGGCCGCCGCGTTGACCGGGGCGCCGATGGCGGCCGCGAGCCGGGGCAGCAGCTCCGGGGGCGCGAAGATCGGATAGACGCAGTCCGCGCCCGCCGCCGCATAGGCCCGCCCGCGCTCGATCGCCGCCTCGGCCGCGCGCTCGGTGCCGTCGGCCCCGCCCTCGAACTCGCCGTGGGCGAAGACGTCGACCCGGGCGTTGATCACCAGCCCGTCGCCCGCCTCGGCCCGCACCGCGGCCAGCCGGTCCGCCTGCTCCCGGGGGTCGGCCAGCCGCTTGGTCAGCGGGTCGGAGTCCTCCAGGTTGCAGCCCACCGCCCCGGTCTCCAGCACCCGCTCGACCAGCTCCTTGGCGTCCAGGCCGTAGCCGCTCTCCAGGTCCGCCGACACCGGCACCTCGACCGCCCGGACGATCCGGGCCACCGCGGCGAACATCTCCTCGGCCGGTATCCGGCCGTCCTGGTAGCCCAGCGACGCCGAGACCCCGGCGCTCGGCGTCGCCAGGGCCGGAAAGCCCGCGTCCGCGAAGGCACGGGCCGAACCGGCGTCCCAGGGACCGGGCAGCACGAGCGGTGCCTCCGCGTCCCGGCCGTGGTGCATCGCCCGGAACGCCCTGGCCTCGGCCGTGGCGCTGATCGTCATGAGAACCCCCTTGGTAGAGCCCGGTGTCAGCCCGCGGTCGGCTTGTAGGAACCAGGGACCAGGCGGGTGGTCACCCCGATCCGGTTCCAGGCGTTGATGGTGAAGATGACCGCGATGAGCTGGGCCAGCTCCTCCTCCTCGAAGTGCTTGGCGGCCCTGTCGTACACGTCGTCCGGGACGCCGCCGGTCAGAACGGTGACGGCCTCGGTCAGGGCGAGCGCGGCCTGCTCCTTCTCGGTGTAGACACCGGCCGCCTCCTCCCAGGCGTTGAGCAGGTAGATCCGCTCCTCGGACTCGCCCGCAGCCCGGGCGTCCTTGATGTGCATGTCGATGCAGAACGCGCAGTGGTTGATCTGCGATGCGCGGATCTTGACCAGCTCGGTCAGCGACGGCTCCAGCCCCTTACGGGCCGCCACGTCCAGCTGGACCATGGCCTTGTAGACGGCGGGTGCCGTGTGGGCGAAGCTCATCCGGGGGCCGTGGTGCGGGGTGCTCTCATGCGTCGTCATGCGGTCCACGCTAGAAGCTCGGCAGCCCAGAGGTATGGTCCATTTCCATGGAGGATTCGTGGGCCACTTCCGGGTCCGGAGAGGCCCCTTCCGGGCCCGCGAAAGCGGGTTCCGGGGCCGGGGAGGCGGCCGGGCTCGGCGCCGATCTCCACCTTGACCTGCCCCGGGGCGGGACCACCGGGGTGCGGGCCGCGCTGATCCGCTCCCTGCGCGACGCCGTACGCGGCGGCCGCCTCGCCCCCGGCACCCGGCTGCCCTCCTCCCGCTCGCTCGCCGCCGACCTCGGCATCGCCCGCAACACCGTGGCCGACGCCTACGGCGAACTCGTCGCCGAGGGCTGGCTCACCGCCCGGCAGGGCTCCGGCACCCGGGTCGCCCGGCGCGTCGTGCCGCCCGAGCCCGCGCCGCCGCGCACCCCGCCGCCCGCCGCCGTGGCCGCCACCCGCCCGAAGTACGACCTGCGGGCCGGGTCGCCCGATGTCTCCGCCTTCCCCCGCTCCGCCTGGCTGTCCGCCGCCCGGCGCGCCCTGACCACGGCCCCCAGCGACGCCTTCGGCTACGGCCACCCCAGCGGGCGGCCCGAGCTGCGCCGGGTCCTGGCCGACTATCTCGCGCGCGCCCGCGGGGTGCGGGCCGCACCCGAACGGATCGTGGTCTGCGCCGGGTTCATCCAGGGGCTCGGCCTGCTCAGCCGGACGCTGCACGGGGACGGCCACCGCGCGCTGGCCGTCGAGTCGTACGGACTCGACATCCACTGGAACGTGCTGCGCCGCGCCGGACTGTGCACCGTGCCGCTGCCGGTCGACGGGCGGGGCGCCCGCACCGGCGAACTCGACCGCCTCACCGACGTACGCGCCGCGCTGCTCACCCCGGCGCACCAGTTCCCCACGGGGGTCGCCCTGGACCCCGACCGGCGGGCCGCCGTGGTCGACTGGGCGTCCCGGACCGACGGGCTGGTGCTGGAGGACGACTACGACGGCGAATTCCGCTACGACCGCCAGCCGGTGGGGGCGCTCCAGGGGCTGGACCCCGAACGGGTCGTCTATCTGGGCACGGCGAGCAAGAGCCTGGCACCCGCGCTGCGGCTGGCCTGGATGGTGGTGCCGGACCATCTGCTGGACCGGCTGCTGGCGGTCAAGCGGACGGGGGAATGGCAGTCGGGCGCGCTGGATCAGCTGACCCTCGCGGAGTTCATCGCCTCGGGCTCGTACGACCGCCATGTGCGCGGGATGCGGCTGCGCTACCAGCGGCGGCGCGACCAGTTGGTGGCGGCGCTGGCCGAACGCGCGCCCCAGGTGCGCGTCACGGGCATCGCGGCCGGACTGCACGCGGTGCTCGAACTGCCGCCGGGCACCGTGCGCTCCGTCCTCCAGGGCGCGGCCTGGCAGGGCCTGGCCATGGAGGGGCTGAACCGCTACCGGTACCGCGAGGAGAACGAGCCCGGAAGCGGCGGATCGGAGCCGGAGGGACTGGTCTTCGCCTACGGGGCGCCGCCCGAACACGCCTTCGCGGGCGCCCTGGAGGCGCTGTGCCGGGTGCTGCCCTGACCGGGCCGCCCCCCACCCCCGGCGTTCACCTGTGCGATAACTCCCTCTAGGGTGGGCGGTCAAACGAACGGGGGAGCAGTACCCATGGAACGGAAAAGTCCACGTCGGCTGCGGTCGAGCACGGTGATCCTCGGCGGCATGGGAGCCCTCGCGGCGGCCCTCACCTCCTGCGGGTCGGAGCCCGACAAGCGCTGTGTCGACCCGGACAGCTACGACATCAGGGGCTACCGCATCGTCGACTCCAGCGCCTGCAACAGCTCTTCGGGCTCCACGACCGGCAAGAAGAAGCGCGGCGGCGGCAGCACCACCACCAAGCGGGTCGACGGCGACTGGTACTACGACGCCGACGTCGACGGCCGCTGGGCGGACTACGGCACCTTCAGCAAGAGCCAGGCCGCCGACCGCGGCGGCTTCGGATGCTCGGGATCCGGCGGCGGCTGACCGGACGACGACCCGATGAAGCGTCACACCATGGACCCCCGCCCCGGCTGGCAGGCCACGGTCGAGGAGCAGGGGGTCATCTACCCGCTGACCCGCTACCCGGACGACTCGCTGCGCCCGTACTGGGACGAGAGCGCCTACTACGTCTTCTCGCTGCCCGAGGTCGAGGCGCTGGAGGAGGTGGTCGAGGAGCTGCACCGGATGTGTCTGGAGGCGGCCGCCCACATCGTCGACGCCGACCGCTTCGCCGACCTCGGCATCGAGGAGCCGCGAGTGGCCGGGCTGATCGCCGAGTCCTGGCGCCGACGGGCCGAACAGCCCAGCGTCTACGGCCGGTTCGACCTGCGGTACGACGGCGGCCCGGAACCGGCGAAGCTGCTGGAGTACAACGCCGATACGCCCACCTCGCTGGTGGAGGCGGCGAGCGCCCAGTGGTTCTGGATGGAGGACCGCTTCCCGGGCGCCGACCAGTGGAACTCCCTGCACGAGCGGCTGGTCGACGCCTGGAAGCACCAGGCCGCCCTGCTGCCGCCGGGTGTGCCCCTGTACTTCGCCCACTCGGCCGGGGACGAGCTGGGCGAGGACCTGATGACCGTCGCCTACCTGCGGGAGACGGCCGAACAGGCGGGGCTGCGGACCGAGGCGATCTCCATGGAGGACATCGGCTGGGAACGGCTCTCCGGCCGCTTCGTGGACATGCGGCACCGCTTCATCCGCGGCTGCTTCAAGCTCTACCCCTGGGAGTGGCTGGTCAGCGACCGGTTCGGCAGCCATGTGCTGGACACGATCGACATCGGCGGCGGCACCGGCTCCACCCTGTGGATCGAGCCCGCCTGGAAGATGCTGCTGTCCAACAAGGCGCTGCTGGCCATTCTGTGGGAGCTGTACCCCGGGCATCCCAATCTGCTGCCCGCCTACCTCGACGGGCCCCGCGATCTGGCCCGCACAGGCGGCTACGTGGCCAAGCCGCTGCTCGGCCGGGAGGGCGCGGGCGTCACCGTGCACCCGCCGGGCGCGGAGCCCGTCATCCGGGACGAGGCCTGCTGCTACCAGGAGTTGGCCCCGCTGCCCGACGTGGACGGCAACCGGGTAGTGCTCGGCGCGTGGGTGGTGGAGGACGAACCGGCGGGGCTCGGCATCCGGGAGTCGGCCGGGCTGATCACGGACGAGTACGCGCGCTTTGTGCCGCATGTGATTCTTTAAGCGGCGCCAGAGCGACCGGGGGCTGAGCGACCCGGGCCGCAGCCGTTCGCGGTTCCGGGTCATGCCGCCAGCACCGCCCTGAGCTGGTCCAGGCCCCAGTCCAGATCCTCCTTGCCGATCACCAGGGGCGGTGCGATTCGGATGGTGGACCCATGGGTGTCCTTGACCAGCACCCCGCGGTCCATCAGCCGCTCGGAGATCTGCCGCCCGGTGCCGCGCGACGGGTCGATGTCCACACCGGCCCACAGCCCGCGCCCCCGCACCTTCACCACCGCCCGGCCATCGGCCATATGCGCCAGCTCCCGGTGCAGATGCTCGCCCAGCTCCGCCGCGCGCCCCTGGAACTCCCCGGTCCGCAGCATGGCGATCACCTCCAGGGCGACCGCGCAGGCGAGCGGATTGCCGCCGAAGGTCGACCCGTGCTCACCGGGGCGGTGGACGCCCAGCACCTCGGCGGAGGACACCACCGCCGACACCGGCACCACCCCGCCGCCCAGCGCCTTGCCCAGCACATAGGCGTCCGGCACGACGCCCTCGTGCTCACAGGCGAAGGTCTTCCCGGTGCGGCCCAGGCCCGACTGGATCTCATCGGCGATGAACAGCACGCCCCGCGCCCGGGTCAGCTCGCGCACCCCGGCCAGATATCCGGGCGGCGGCACCAGCACCCCCGCCTCGCCCTGGATGGGCTCCAGCAGCACGGCGACGGTCTCCCCGGCCCCCGCGTCGAGCGCGGCCTCCATGGCCGCCAGATCGCCGTACGGCACGATGTCGAACCCCGGGGTGTACGGGCCGTGGTCCGCGCGGGCCTCCTGATCGGTGGAGAAGCTGATGATCGTGGTCGTGCGGCCGTGGAAGTTGTTGTCCGCGACGATGATCCTGGCCCGCCCGTCCGGCACGCCCTTGACGCGGTAGCCCCATTTGCGGGCGGTCTTGATCGCCGTCTCGATCGCCTCCGCGCCGGTGTTCATGGGCAGCACCGTCTCCATGCCGCACAGCGCGGCCAGCTCCGCGCAGAACGCGGCGAAGCGGTCGTGGTGGAAGGCGCGCGAGGTCAGCGTGACCCGCTCCAGCTGCGCCTTGGCGGCGTCGATCAGCCGCCGGTTGTGGTGCCCGAAGTTGAGCGCGGAATACCCGGCGAGCAGGTCCAGATACCGGCGGCCTCCGACATCGGTCATCCACGCCCCCTCGGCGGAGGCGACGACGACCGGAAGCGGATGGTAGTTGTGCGCGCTGTGGGCCTCGGCGGCCGCGATGGCGCGCGCTGAGTCCTGCGAGGGGTTCGGGGAGCGTTCGGTCGAGGTCAAGACGTCCTCCGTTCTGTGACACCGCTCTGTGACACCACCGAGGGGCTGCGCCACCACCGAGGGGCTGCGCCACCACCCAGGGTGGGGCTGTGCACCGTGACTGGCGAGTCGGCCTCGCCAGGGTCAGGGGCGGGGGCGCCGGGCCGGGGGTGGTCTGTCGCACCCCTGGTCCCGGTCCGCCGGTCGGCTGGGGCGGCGGCCCCGGCCCGTGGGGCCCTGCCCGGCCTCAAGCACCGGCAGGGCGTGCCACCACTGCTCCTCCCGGAACCGCCCGCCGGGCGTCGCCCCGTCCGACAGGCCCACGATCCGGGCCAGCACCCGCTCGGCCAGCGTCTCGCCGCCCGCCGGGAGGCCGCGCCCCGGCACCTCGGCGGGCGGTGGCTCCTCCAGCGCGCGCCCGAGTGCCCGCAGCTCGCCGGGCAGCCCTTCCCCGTCCATCCCCTATGCCTCCCTGCCGTGCCTGCCGTGTCTGCCGTGTCTGCTCCGGGCCCGCCTCCAGCAGCAGCTCCAGCCGCCGCAGCGCGCGGCTCAGCCGCGACTTCACCGTGCCGCGCGGCCAGCCCAGGGCCGCCGCGGTCTCTGCCTCGTCCAGATCCAGCAGATAGCGGTAGGTGACCACCCAGCGCTGCGGCTCGCTCAGCTCTTCCAGCGCGGCCATCAGCCGCGCCCGCCGCTCGTCCGCGAGCGCCACGGCCGCCGGATCCGCGCTCTCCGGTATCGCCGGACCCTCCGGACCGGCTCCGGCCATCGCCGCCTCCCGGTCGACCGCCGTCTGCTGACGGCGTGCCGAGCGCACCGCGTTCCGCGTCTCATTGGCGACGATCCGCAGCAGCCACGGCCGGAAGGCGGCGTCGCCCCGGAAGGTGCCGAGCGCGAGATACGCCTTCACGAAGGCGTCCTGCACCACATCCTCGGCGTCCGCGCCCGCGCCCATCAGTGCTGCGGTGCGCACCGCTATCGGCGCGTGGGCGCGCACCAGCTCGGCATAGGCCTCGGCATCCCCGGCCCGCACCCGAGCGATCACGGCCGCATCCGGCCCTGCCTCCAGCCCCGCGATGTCTTGCGCTTCGTCCTGTGCTGCGTCCTGTGCTTCGTCCGGTGCTTCGTCCTGCGTTCCGTCGTGCGTTGCGTCCTGCGTTGCGTCTTGCTCTTCGTCCCGCGCGACGAGGTCCCCCTCCCGCGCCCCCTCACGAGTCCTCACACCTTTGATACACCGGCGGACCGAGTCTGGTTCCACACCTGAGAGAATGGGTGGCATGGCCCTTGATCGTCCCCGTGCGCTCTCCGGTATCCAGCCCACCGCAGGCTCCTTCCATCTCGGGAACTACCTCGGTGCGATCCGGCAGTACGTCGCGCTGCAGGAGACCCACGACGCGTTCTACACCGTGGTCGACCTGCACGCGATCACCGTTCCGCAGGATCCGGCGGAGCTGCGAGCCAACAGCAGGCTCGCCGCCGCCCAGCTGCTCGCCTCCGGGCTCGACCCGGACCGCTGCACGCTCTTCATCCAGAGCCATGTGCCCGAGCACGCCCAGCTCGGCTGGGTGATGAACTGCCTCACCGGCTTCGGCGAGGCCTCCCGTATGACCCAGTTCAAGGACAAGTCGGCCAAGCAGGGTGCCGACCGCTCGACCGTCGGCCTCTTCACGTACCCGATCCTCCAGGTCGCCGACATCCTGCTCTACCAGGCCAACCACGTCCCCGTCGGCGAGGACCAGCGTCAGCACATCGAGCTGACCCGCGATCTCGCGGACCGTTTCAACGGCCGCTTCGGCGAGACCTTCACCGTTCCCGACGCGTACATCGTCAAGGAGACCGGGAAGATCTACGACCTCCAGGATCCGACGGTCAAGATGAGCAAGTCGGCCTCCACGCCGAAGGGCATCGTCAACCTCCTCGACGAGCCGAAGGTCTCCGCGAAGAAGATCAAGAGCGCGGTCACCGACCTGGAGACCGAGATCCGCTTCGACGAGGAGAAGAAGCCCGGCGTCAGCAATCTGCTGACCATCTACTCCACCCTCACCGGCGACTCCATCGCGGAGTTGGAGGGGAAGTACGAGGGCAAGGGGTACGGCGCGCTCAAGACCGACCTGGCCGAGGTGCTGGTCGAGTGGGTGACGCCGTTCCGCGAGCGGACCCAGGAATACCTGGGGGACCCGGGGGCGTTGGACAAGGTCCTGGCCAAGGGGGCGGAGAAGGCGCGTGCCGTCGCCGCCGAGACGCTGGCCCTCGCCTACGACAAGGTGGGGTTCCTGCCCGCGGCGCGCTGACCGCCTACGGCGGGGCAGCCACGGGGTCGTCGGAGGCGGGCGCCGCCGGAGTGTACAGCGGCTCACCCCTGACCAGGGGGTTCTTCGGCCCGTGTGCCCAAGAATCGAGGAATCTAGCCGCGAAGGCGGCACAGCCGCCACACTGGCACCGGTGCAGCGGACTGAAGCCCAGCAGCCCGGGAGGGCCAGGAGGGAGAACGCAGTGGGGACCGTAACGCTCGGCGTTTCGATCGCGGTCCCGGAGCCGTACGGCAGCTTCCTCCAGGAGCGGCGCGCGGGCTTCGGGGACCCGGCCGCTCATGGCATCCCCACCCACGTCACCCTCCTGCCACCGACCGAGGTCGAGGCCTCGGCGCTGCCCGCCATCGAGGAGTATCTGGCCGAGGTCGCGGCCGAGGGGCGGCCGTTCCCGATGCGGCTGGAGGGGACCGGCACCTTCCGGCCGCTGTCGCCCGTCGTCTTCGTCAAGATCGTAGAAGGCGCGGACGACTGCGCGCTGCTGCAGGAGCGGATCCGGTCGGCGTCCGGGCCGTGCGCCCGTGAGCTGCAGTTCCCGTACCACCCCCACGTCACCGTCGCGCACGGTATCGATGAGGAGGCGATGGACCGGGCGTTCGCGGAGCTGAAGGACTTCGAGGCGGCCTGGACGATCAACGGCTTCGCGCTGTACGAGCAGGGCGAGGACGGGATCTGGCGGCTCGACCGCGAGTACCCCTTCGGCCCCGGCGGTTCGGGCGAACAGCCGGACGCGGCCTCGCCCGTGGTGCCCCGTCAGGCCGATCTCACCCGCCCGGCCGCCCCCTCGCCCTGGTAGATCCCGGCGACCCCTGGCAGCTCCTGAGCCGGACGGCGTAGCGGAGTCGTGGAGCAGCGGATAAACGGGAACCCGCCGCCGAGGAGTAAAACTCGGCGGAAGGGTAGTTGTTGATCATGGACTGGCTGACCCGCTTGCCGCTCATCGGTCCCGCCCTCGCCCGGCTGATGCGCACCCACGCCTGGCGTTCGTACGAGCGCCTGGAACGCGTCCACTGGTCCCGACTGGCGGCCGCGATCACCTTCATCAGCTTTCTGGCCTTCTTCCCCCTCATCACCGTGGGGGCGGCCATCGGCGCCGCGACGCTCACCGAAGCGCAGATGCATCAGCTGCAGCGGAAGGTCGCCCAGCAGATCCCCGGCATCTCCGGTCAGCTCGATCTGAGCGGTCTCATCCAGAACGCCACGACCATCGGGATCGTCGCGGGCGCCCTGCTGCTGTTCACCGGCATCGGCTGGGTGGGCTCGCTGCGCGAGTGTCTGCGGGCCGTCTGGGAGCTGGAGGAGGATCCCGGGAATCCCGTGGCGCGCCGGGCCAAGGACGGTCTGGTGCTCGTCGGCCTGGGCGGCGTCACGCTCGCCTCGTTCGCCGTCTCGACGCTCGCCGTCACCGTCGTCCACCGGTTGACGCAGCTCCTCCACATCCCCGAGAACGGGGTGGGCGGCTGGCTGCTGCGGATCGCCGCGTTCCTGATCGCCGTCGCGGCCGACTTCCTGCTGCTGTGCTACGCCCTGACCTGGCTGCCCCGGGTCGAACCGCCGCGCCGGAGGGTCGTGGTCGCGGCGCTCATCGGCGCGATCGGCTTCGAACTGCTGAAGCTGCTGCTGAGCAGCTATCTGCGCGGGGTGGCGGCGAAGAGCATGTACGGGGCGTTCGGCGTGCCCATCGCGCTGCTGCTGTGGATCAACTTCACCGCGAAGCTCACCCTGTACTGCGCCGCGTGGACCGCCACCGGATCCGCCGCCGAGGAGCCGGGGGACGAGCCGGGGGACGAGCCGGGGGACG
The DNA here is from genome assembly GCF_053596435.1 of Streptomyces sp. NPDC001700. Classification (NCBI taxonomy): domain Bacteria; kingdom Bacillati; phylum Actinomycetota; class Actinomycetes; order Kitasatosporales; family Streptomycetaceae; genus Streptomyces; species Streptomyces sp. NPDC001700. The sequence continues at coordinate 106,943 of NZ_JBSFGE010000003.1, read as the reverse complement.
AGGCGGGGGACGAGCCGGGGAAGGAGCCCCAGGAGGACTCCCCGTCCCTCGGGCCGAGCGACCGGGCCGATGGGCCCGGCCGCTCGGCGGCGTAACGTTCAGCCCCGGCGCGGCCAGCGGCGGTGCACCGCGTACGCCACCGCGCCCAGCACCGCCAGCGAACCGGCCGCGATCCCGGCCGCCGTCCACATGCCGCCCGAGTCGCCGCCGCTGGAGACGGACGCCTGGGTGTGCTCGTCGCCGTTCTTCTTGCCGTCCGCCGACGTGTGGCTCTGCTCCAGGCCCGCCGGGCCGGGGCGGACGAGGGTGCCGACCGGATTCACCGAGTCCGCCGCGTTGAACCCCCAGTCGAACAGCTTCGCCGTCTCCTTGTAGACCCCGTAGGGCTCCGACTTCTGCGGGTTCATGACCGTGACCAGCAGTACCCGCTTGCCGCGCTGGGCCACGCCGGTGAAGGTGGAGCCCGCCTTGCTCGTATAGCCGTTCTTGACGCCCGCCAGGCCCTTGTAGGCCTTGATGTCGATACCGGTCAGCAGGCGGTCGGTGTTCTGGATCCCGAAGCTCATGCGGACCTTCTTGCCCTTTTTGTCCTTTTTGTATTCCCCCGGGAACTGGGCATTCGCCGTCGCGCAGTACTCCCGGAAGTCCGCGTTCTGCAGCCCGGACCGGGCGAACAGCGTGAGGTCGTACGCGCTGCTGTACTGGCCCTCCTCGTCGTAGCCGTCCGGCGTGACGACATGGGTGTCCAGCGCGTTCAGCTTCTTGGCGTGCGCCTGCATGTCCCGCACGGTCGCCGGGACGCCGCCGTTCATCGCGGACAGGACGTGCACCGCGTCGTTGCCCGAGCGCAGGAAGACGCCCAGCCACAGGTCGTGCACCGTGTAGTCGAGGTTCTCCTTCACCCCGACCAGGCTGCTGCCCGAGCCCATTCCGGCGAGGTCGGCCGCCTGCACCGTGTGCTTCTGGGTCTTGGGGAACTTCGGCAGCACGGTGTCCGCGAACAGCATCTTCAGCGTGCTCGCGGGCGGCAGCCGCCAGTGGGCGTTGTGCGAGGCCAGCACCTCGCCCGACTCGGCGTCCGCCACCATCCAGGACTTACCGCTCAGCCCTTTCGGCAGCGCGGGCGCGCCCTTCTTCGGATCCACCTGGGTACCGGGTCGGCCGAGCCGCGTCCCGCCCACCGTGGACATCCGGGCGGGCGGCTTCGCGGCCTCGGCGCCCTTGGCGCCGCCGGGGTCGTCGGCGGCGAGCGCGGGGGAGGCGAGCAGCGGGGACAGCAGGGTGGACAGCAGCAGGGCGGCGGTGGTGGCCAGCGGCGCGGCGGCGCTTCGCGACGTGAAGGTGTTCGAAGAGATCGGCACGTCTGCGAACGTACCCGTCGCCGTTCCGGACGGCGAAAGCACCGCCGTCTTACGGGCGGTGGCCCCCCGCGTGGAGGTACGCGACCGGGTGCCCATACTGGAGACCATGAAGCTCAGCCGCCCCGTGTCCTGGTTCCTGCTCGCCTTCGGGGTCTGGAGCTGGGTCATCTGGTTCACCTTTGTCAAAAACTTGTGGAAGGACGCCAGCGGGCTCGCTTTCGACGACGCAGGCGACCCCACCGCGTACTTTTGGGTGCATCTGCTGCTCGCGATCACGTCCTTTCTCTTGGGGACGGCCATCGGGGTGATCGGGTTGCGCGGGCTGCGTGCTTTGCGCCGAAATGACGCCGAAGAGTAGCCGTTCCGGGCGTTCCGGATTAGTCATACAGCCGCATAGGGAGGACCGGGGATGGTCGTGCTCTTCGTCTTGATCGCACTGGCCGTCGTCGGTCTGCTCGCCGGGGTGCACTGGTACGTGTGGCGGCGGCTGATCCGCGATACGACGGCGCCCGGCGGCTGGGCGCGCCGTACGGGCACGGCGGCGGCCTTCGCGCTCCCGCTGATCAGCGTCGGGGCCCTGGTCGCGGGGCGTACGGGGGTGCCCTTCCCGGTCCAGCGGGTGCTGGCCTGGCCGGGCTACCTGTGGCTCGCGCTGCTGCTGTATCTGACGCTTGCCCTGCTGGTCGGCGAGGCGATACGCCCCGTCCTGCGCGCCTGGCTGAAGCGTCGTGCCGACGCAGTGGCCGGGCCGGACGCCGACGATGGGGCGGTACGCGCCGAGGCCGCGCCGGTCGCCGTCGCGCACGCGGCACCGGCGGCGGGCGCGCCTGCGGAGCCCCCCGCTCCGGCCGGGCTCGGGCCTGACGGCGCCGTGCCCGTCGCACGGCCCGCCGGGCATGCGGCGCACCCTGCGGAGCCCGCCCCGGACGCCGCAGGGCCCGGCGCGCGCGGCCCGGTAGCGGGCGGCCCGGATCCGGCGGACGCCGCCGAGGCAGCGGTACGTGCCGACGCGGCGGACGGGGCCCACGAAGCGGGCGCCACCGCCACCGCCCCCTCCCGGCGGCTGTTTGTCGCCCGGAGCGTGGCCGTGGGTGCCACGGCGGCGGCCGCCGGGACGGTTGGGTACGGGACGTACACCATGCTGCGCGGCCCGCGCGTCAAGCGGGTCACCGTGCCGCTCGCGAAGCTGCCGCGCCGCGCGCACGGCTTCCGGATCGCCGTCGTCAGCGACATCCACCTCGGCCCGGTCCTCGGCCGCGCCCACACCCGGCGCGTCGTCGAGACGATCAACCGTACGAACCCCGACCTCATCGCCGTCGTCGGCGACCTCGTGGACGGCAGCGTCGCGGACCTCGGCCCGGCCGCCGAGCCGCTGCGCGGGCTGCGCGGCAGGCTCGGGAGCTTCTTCGTCACCGGGAACCACGAGTACTTCTCCGGCGCCGAGCAGTGGGTCGACCACGTCCGCGAACTCGGCGTCCGCCCCCTGGAGAACGAGCGCGTCGAGCTGCCCTGGTTCGACCTCGCCGGGGTCAACGACGTGGCCGGGGAGGACGAGGGGCAGGGGCCCGACTTCGAGCGGGCGCTCGGCGACCGCGACCGGGCGCGGGCGTCCGTCCTGCTCGCCCACCAGCCGGTGGTGATCGACGACGCGGTGGAGCGCGGCGTCGATCTCCAGCTGTCCGGCCATACCCACGGCGGTCAGCTCTGGCCCGGCGAGTACGTCGCCGCGCTGGCCAACCCCACCGTGGCGGGGCTGGAGCGGTACGGCGACACCCAGCTCTACGTCACCCGGGGAGCGGGCGCCTGGGGCCCGCCAGTGCGGGTCGGGGCGCCGCCGGACGTGACCGTCGTGGAACTGGCCTCAACGCGCGCTTGAGGTGAGTTCCGGGGCGGGCTCCGGGTCCTGCTCGTCGGCCGCCGACCGCGCGCGGCTGTGCGGCAGTGCCTCGTTGCGCAGGCCCGAGGCGTGGTCGTGCGGGCCGAGCAGCTCCGGGTGGCGCAGCGTCTCCAGCGCACAGGTGACGGTGAGCGCGAACCCGGCGGCCACGGCGAGCAGTTGGACGGGGCCGAGCGTGGTGAAGACCGCCTCCGCGCCCCGGGCGCCCGGGTCATGGGCGAGGGCGAACAGGTCGCCCGGCCACGGCTCGTCCAGCACGATCAGCACGGCCAGGAACAGCGCCGCCATCAGCGGCAGCACGAACGCCCCCAGCAGCAGCGCCCGCAGGGCCAGCCGCCAGGGCACCAACGGGCCGCCGTCGGTCGCCACGAGCCGCAGTCGCAGCAGCCACTTGCCGGGCGTCGCGCCGGTCGCCAGCGGCACCAGGACGAACCAGGCCACGAAGATCCCGGGGAACAGCAGCCAGGCCGGGACCGCCGCACCCCGAGCGGTCAGCACGAAACCGGCGAATACCGTCGCGAGTACGTATCCGGCCAGGTCGACGGTCAGCGCCGCCAGCCGCCGCCCGAACGGCACCGGCCGCCGCCCCAGCGCCCGCCCGTCCAGCGCCTCCAGCGCGGGCAGCAGCCGCGCCGCCGGTCCGGCGAGCAGCCAGCCGACCAGCGCGCCCGAGGTGTTGATGACCAGGTCGTCCACGTCGAAGAGCCGGTACGGGCAGTTGTACATGCCCCACACCCCGGTCACCTGCGTGATCTCGAAGAACAGCGCCGTCGCGGCCCCGATCATGGCGGTGGGCCGCAGCCCGAGCCGGAAGTGGTAGCGCAGGAAGAGCCCGAGCGGCACGGTCAGCAGCAGGTTGAAGAGCGCCCCGGCGACGGCGGGATTCTGGAACACCAGCGCACCGGGGGTGAGCTGACGCCCCGCCTCCTTCCAGATGTCCCCGAAGATGTTGCCCGGTATCCACTGGGGATGGGAGGCGGCGGCGAAGCGCGTGCACGTGATCGACGCGTCCTTCGGCAGCGGCACGATCGTCATGCAGAAGGCGGTGAGTCCGTAGAACAGGAAGCCGTACAGCGACAGCGACCGGCCATGGGACAGCACACCGTGTCTCCGGTAGAGGACGACGGCCGTCGGCAGCAGCAGTAACAGCGCGAGCAGCGGGAAGAGGGCGGCGGCGGTCTGGATCGGGAGGAGATAGGCGGTGGCCATGGCGGGGACTATACGTCATGTGTATACGCGGGGTGCATAGCAGGCCGGGGGTGGCCACGCCGCCGCCTCGGGAAGCCTTGGGAGGTCCGGGGAGGCCCCGAGAGGCCCCGGGGACGGCGGTAGCGGCAGTACGGCCCCTACGAACCCTTCGTCGTCTTGGCCGGGGTCTTCTCGAAGGAGCTGAGGAAGATGCCGAGCGCCTGCTTGTTCTCCTTGGCGTTCCAGTCGTGCGCCGGTGTCGTCCACCGGATGGAGAAGCCCCGGCCGCCGCCGACCAGGAAGCCCCGGCCGAACGTGCGGAGCCGGTCCTGCCCGACCGCGGTGCTCCACTCCATGTCGGCGGCCTTCCAGTCGCGGTAGTCGACCGGGCGGATGTCGTCGATCCGCTGGAAGCCGGGGTAGATCTTCTCGATCGTCGGGATCAGGCGGCGCCAGCCCTCCACGGGGTCCTCTTCGGGGCCCTTCCCGAAGGTCACCACCAGATTGCGGGGGTCGCCCTCGGCGGCGAACTTGATGTGGAAGCGCGACCCGCTCTTGACCTGCTTCCAGCCCTTGGGGAGGTCGATGGAGAACCCGCCCGTCTCGCTCGTGTAGCGGTAGTAGCCGGGCGGCGGCGGGTCGTCGGGGCCCGGGTACGCGCCGCCACCGCCACCGGCGGGGGGCGCGGACGACGACGGCGGGGGCTGCTCGGGGGCGGACGAGCCGGGCGGGCGCGGGGTGTCCGGCGCGGAGGGCGGGGGAGTTTCGCGCGGCAGGCTCGGGGCGGCGCCGCCCGCCGGTGGGGCGGAGGGGGAGGGGTCGGCGGCGCGGTCGTCGCCGCCGCCCAGACCGCTGGTGGAGGCCAGGGCCACGACCGAGACCGCCGTGCCGAGGACCAGGGTGGCGAGGGCCAGGGCTAACGGAGCGATCCGGCGGCCCTCGCGGCCGCCCTCCCGTCCCCCCTCCGGACCTCCCTCCGGTCCTCCTTCGTGCGCGCCGCCGCGCCGCGCCGACGGGAACCACGCCTCGTACGTGGTGCGCAGCCACGGCAGGCGCGGCGCCGCGCGGATCGGGACGGGCTCGCCCTCGTTGAGGATGCGCTCCAGGGCCTGGCGTACCACCGGCGCGGTCAGCCGCTCCCGGGGATCGTCGCGCAGCAGCCCGTGGATGACCTGGACGAGCGGTCCCGCGTGCGGCGGGGGCGGTACGGGCTCCTCCCGGATGACCCGCAGCGTCTCCTCCGGTGAGTCCCGGCTCCGGTGCGGCGGGCGCCCCTCGACCATGGCGAACAGGACCGCGCCCAGCGCCCACATGTCGGACGCGGCGCACGCGCCGGTCGCGCGCGCCTGCTCCGGGGAGGCGTACGCGGCGTCGGTGACCTGCCGGGACGGCTCGGTGCCGACCTGGCCGAAGCCGGAGAGGACGACCTCGCCGTCCGAGCGCAGCAGGACCCGCGCGGGGCTGATGTCCCCGTGGACGATGCCCGCGCGATGGGCGGAGTCGAGGACGGCGAGGAGTTGCAGGCCGATGCGGGTGGCACGGACCGGTTCCAGCCCGCCGCGCCAGGCGAGTTCCTCGCTTAATGGGCGGCTGTCGCTCATGGGCCGGCCGATTCGTTCCGCTGTGCCGCGCTCCTGCGTGCCGGTCACGCTGTCACCCCTTGATGAACGTGCCCCATCCACCCTCTTCCCCAGGAGGTACGTCGAGGTCGCGGCGGGCGTTCAACGGCTGTGAAAACCCTATGAGCCGCCACAACGCGACGGGCCCGCCCCCGGATGAGGGGGCGGGCCCGTACGAGCAGCCGTAAGGCTACGAACCGACTGGGGGCTCAGAAGCGCCGCGTGATCAGCGCGCGCTTCACCTCCTGGATGGCCTTGGTGACCTCGATGCCACGGGGGCACGCGTCGGTGCAGTTGAAGGTGGTGCGGCAGCGCCAGACGCCGTCCTTGTCGTTCAGGATCTCCAGCCGCTGCTCACCGCCCTCGTCGCGCGAGTCGAAGATGAAGCGGTGCGCGTTGACGATCGCCGCCGGGCCGAAGTACTGGCCGTCGTTCCAGAACACCGGGCACGAGGAGGTGCACGCGGCGCACAGGATGCACTTGGTGGTGTCGTCGAAGCGCTCGCGGTCCTCGGCGGTCTGCCGCCGCTCGCGCGTCGGCTCGTTGCCCGTCGTGATCAGGAAGGGCATCACATCGCGGTAGGCCTGGAAGAACGGCTCCATGTCCACGACCAGGTCCTTGAGGACCGTGAGGCCCTTGATGGCCTCGACCGTGATGGGCTTCTCCGGGTTGATGTCCTTGATCAGCGTCTTGCAGGCCAGCCGGTTGCGGCCGTTGATCCGCATGGCGTCGGAGCCGCAGATGCCGTGGGCGCAGGAACGGCGGAAGGTCAGGGTGCCGTCGTGATCCCACTTGATCTTGTGGAGGCCGTCGAGGACGCGCTCCTTGGGGTCGATGTCGAGCTGGAAGTCCTCCCAGTACGACTCGGCCGCGATCTCCGGGTTGAAGCGCCGGATCCGGAAGGTGACCGTGATCGTGTGCGCGGCGGTGGCGTCGGCCGGCTCCGGAGCCTGGTCCTGCTTCTCAAGCGTGGGGGTGCTCATCAGTACTTACGCTCCATCGGCTGGTAGCGGGTCTGCACGACCGGCTTGTAGTCGAGGCGGATGGACTCGGCGCCGTCCGCGCCCACCTCTCGGTACGCCATGGTGTGCCGCATGAAGTTGACGTCGTCGCGGTTCGGGTAGTCCTCGCGGTAGTGACCGCCGCGCGACTCCTTGCGGGCCAGCGCGGAGATCGCCATGACCTCGGCCAGATCGAGCAGGTTTCCCAGCTCGAGGGCCTCCAGCAGGTCGGTGTTGAACCGCTTGCCCTTGTCCTGGACGGAGCAGTTCTTGAAGCGGGCGCGCAGGCTGCCGATCTCCTCGACGGCCTCCTTGAGCGTCTGCTCGGTGCGGAAGACCATGACGTTCTTGTCCATGGTCTCCTGCAGCGCCCGGCGCACCTCGGTGACCCGCTCGGTGCCGGTGGCGTCGCGCAGGTTCTCGACCTGGTCGCGGACGAACCCGGCCGGGTCCTCGGGGAGTTCGACGAAGTCGGCCGTGGCGGCGTACTCGGCGGCGGCGATGCCCGCGCGGCGGCCGAACACGTTGATGTCCAGCAGCGAGTTGGTGCCCAGCCGGTTGGCGCCGTGCACGGACACGCACGCGACCTCGCCCGCGGCGTACAGGCCCGGCACGACGGTGTCGTTGTCGGAGAGCACCTCGCCCTCGACGTTGGTCGGGATGCCGCCCATCGTGTAGTGCGCGGTCGGCTGGATCGGGATCGGGTCGGTGTACGGCTCGATGCCCAGGTAGGTGCGCGCGAACTCGGTGATGTCCGGCAGCTTGGCGTCCAGCTGCTCCGGCGGCAGGTGGGTCAGGTCGAGGAAGACGTGGTCGCCCTCGGGACCGCAGCCACGGCCTTCGCGGATCTCCGTGTAGATGGAGCGGGAGACCACGTCACGGGAGGCCAGGTCCTTCATGACCGGCGCGTACTTCTCCATGAAGCGCTCGCCGTCCTTGTTGCGGAGGATGCCGCCCTCACCGCGGGCGCCCTCCGTCAGCAGGATGCCCATGCGCCAGATGCCGGTCGGGTGGAACTGGAAGAACTCCATGTCCTCCAGCGGCAGCCCGCGCCGGTAGGCGACCGCCTGGCCGTCACCGGTGAGGGTGTGGGCGTTGGAGGTCACCTTGAAGAACTTGCCGCAGCCGCCGGACGCGAAGACGACGGACTTCGCCTGGAAGACGTGCAGCTCGCCGGTGGCCAGCTCGTACGCCACGACGCCCGCGGTGCGCTTGACCCCGTCGACCTCGATCATCAGGAGGTCCAGGACGTAGAACTCGTTGTAGAACTCCACGCCCTCCTTGACGCAGTTCTGGTACAGCGTCTGGAGGATCATGTGGCCGGTGCGGTCCGAGGCGTAGCAGGACCGGCGGACCGGGGCCTCGCCGTGGTTACGGCTGTGGCCGCCGAAGCGGCGCTGGTCGATCGTGCCGTCCGGGGTCCGGTTGAACGGCAGGCCCATCTTCTCCAGGTCGAGGACGGATTCGATGGCCTCCTTCGCCAGGATCTCGGCGGCGTCCTGGTCGACCAGGTAGTCGCCGCCCTTGATCGTGTCGAAGGTGTGCCACTCCCAGTTGTCCTCCTCGACGTTCGCGAGGGCGGCGGCCATGCCGCCCTGGGCGGCGCCGGTGTGGGAGCGGGTGGGATACAGCTTGGTGAGCACCGCCGTGCGGCTGCGCTTCGTCGACTCGATGGCCGCGCGCATGCCGGCGCCGCCGGCGCCCACGATGACGGTGTCGTACTTGTGGATCTTCATGAGTGGATACCTCAGCCCCGGGGCCTAGCGGATGTTCGGGTCGAAGGTGAAGATCACCAGGGTGCCGAGCACGATGGTGAATCCGGCCGCCGTGTAGAGCAGCCCCTTCAGCCACAGGCGGGTGTTGTCCCGCTCCGCGTAGTCGTTGATGATCGTGCGCAGGCCGTTCGCGCCGTGCAGCGTGGCGAGCCACAGCATGATCAGATCCCATGCCTGCCAGAACGGCGAGGCCCAGCGGCCGGCCACGAAGGCAAAGCCGATCTTGGTGACTCCGCCGTCCAGCACGAGCTGGATCAGCAGATGGCCCAGGACGAGGACGACCAGCACGATGCCGGACAGGCGCATGAAGAGCCAGCCGTACATCTCGAAGTTGGTCCGGGTCGTCTTGGGCGTCTTACGGGTACGGGCCCGGGGCGGCTCGATGACCGGCGCCGGGTGGTCCACGTCGTACGCGCTGACCGCGTCGGTCGCGGGGGTGGTGGTCTCGGCGGACATGTGCGTCAGCTCCCGAACAGTTCGCGCAGCGTGTGCTGAAGGATCGGGTAGAAGGCACCGGCCATGAGCACGGCCCAGATGCCGACTACGGACCACAGCATCTGGCGCTGGTACTTCGGGCCCTTCGACCAGAAGTCCACCGCGATGACGCGCAGGCCATTGAGGGCGTGGAACAGGATGGCGGCCACGAGGCCGTACTCCATCACGTTCACGATGGGCGTCTTGTACGTCGCGACCACGTCGTCGTACGCCTCGGGGGACACCCGGACGAGCGAGGTGTCCAGGACATGTACGAACAGGAAGAAGAAGATGAGGACGCCGGTGACTCGATGAGCCACCCAGGACCACATACCTTCCCGGCCGCGATACAGCGTTCCAGCCGGCACGGAAAACCCTCCGGAAGCGGGGACTGGGGCCTGCCGGCTTGACTGTCGGTCGGGCCCGGCCGGGTACGGTCCACCGGCCCTGGCCATCGTAGCGACGTGTTGTCGGCGGGTTCGCGCGGGGGGCTCAGGTGTGATCAAAGAGGCACGGGTGGGCGCCTCGCGTGCGCTTCACGCCAGGTCGAACCGGGCGATATCCGGCATAGCGCCATCCGGGGTCACCATCCGGGTGAGCCGCCCGCGAGCGATGCGGCGCAGCTCCTCGGCGGCGTGGGCCCGCTCCTCCTCGGGTTCGTTCCCCAGCCGGTCCCGGATTCCGGTCAGCAGCCGGTTCAGCCGCTCCTCGGGGGCGAGGCCGTCCAGGCAGATCACGAAGGCGTGGCCGAATCGTTGCTCGTACGCGGCGTGCGCGGCCCGTAACGCGGTGTGCGCGGCCAGCGAGCCGACCCCGGTTTCCGTGTCGGCGGGCAGCGGATGGCCGGTCATGGTCTCGTCGGCCAGCGCCTCGGCGAGGTCGGCCGGGGTGAGGTCGTAGCTCGCCTCGTCCCCGGCGGCCAGCAGCGCGCCGAGATCGGGATAGGGGCGGTGGTCCGCGATCAGCCGGGCCCAGCGGCGGCTGCCGCAGCAGGAGAGCAGCGCCGCCTCGGCGGCGTCGGCGGTCAGCCGGTTGAGCCGGTCGAGGCCGCCTGTGGTGCTGGAGCGGGGACGGGACCTGGGCAGCGTGGACTCCTTGGGCGCGCGGGGACACACGGTGGCGCGTGGGGGAGGTGTGCTGGGAAGCGTGAGCAGTACACGGTAACGACGTGGAGAGGTGGGTGTGGCGGAGAGAGCGTAAATTCACTCGTAGGGGGACGTTTTGTGGCGTGATGTAGACATCGCGGCCCGAGCGGCCGCCGCAGCGCCGCAGCAGCACAGTCCGATAGCAGGAGGTGCGCGCCATGGGGTTGCCCGTCAGAGCCGCCAAGGCGGCCATCCTCCGCGGCGGCATCGCCGGTGCCGCCGCGACCGTCGTCCTGATCGGCCTCGGCTGCCAGCAGACGCAGTCGACGAACAACGGCTCGGGCTCCCCACGGGCGCCCTCCCTCCCCACGCGACACACCGCGGGCTCATCCGCCACCCATGCCGGTACGGCGCCCACGTCCACCGCGCCGCACTCCGCCGCACCCCGCACGATCCCCTCCGTGCGCGACTTCACGCCGAAGTCAGGACCCGGCTGGAAGCCCGGCAAGAACAGCCGGGTGGTCGCCGACCTCAAGGGCCCGCTCGCCGACGAGGCCCGCATGATCGCCGACGAGCTGGGGCTGCGCACCGCCTCCGGCACCCCGCGCCGAGGTGATCTGTCCCTCGCCGTCGCGCCAGGTCAGGGCGGCGGCGCCGAGGCGTACCGGCTCACCGTCCGCAAGGGCGCCGCCCGCGTCACCGGACCGGCCACCGCGGGCGTCTTCTACGGCACCCGGACCGTGAAGCAGGCCCTGCGCTCCGGCGGCAAGCTCCCCGAGGGCGTCATCAACGACCGCCCCGGCCGCTCCCAGCGCGGGCTGAACCTGGACATCGCGCGCAAGTTCTACACCGCCAGCTGGATCGAGGCGCGGCTGCGCGAGATGGCCGACCTCAAGCTCAACCAGCTGGGGCTGCACTTCTCGGACGACCAGGGATTTCGTATCCAAAGCGATACCAACCCCGAGATCGTCTCGCCGCAGCATCTGACCAAGGCCCAGGTCCGGCGGATCGTCGCGCTCGCCGGGCAGCTGCACATCACGGTCGTGCCCGAGATCGACTCGCCCGGCCACCTCGGCGCGGTGATCCGCCAGTACCCGGACCTCCAGCTGCGCAACGCGGGCGGCACCTCGTTCCAGGGCGACGTGGACATCTCCAAGCCGGGCTCGGCCCGGATCGTCGACCAGCTGATGCGCGAGTACGCCCCGCTTTTCCCGGGCCGCTACTGGCACCTGGGCGCCGACGAGTACCTGGCGCTCACCGTGAAGGACCCCGAGGCCTCGTTCCCGCAGCTGGTCGCCGCCGCGAAGCGCAAGTACGGCTCACAGGCCACCGTCCAGGACCTGGCCACCGGCTGGCTGAACGACCGGGCGGCGGTCGCCCGCTCGCTCGGCAAGGAGCCCAAGGCGTGGAACGACGGCTTCTTCAGCGGCGGCGTCATCACCCCGGACAAGAACATCGAGGTCGAGTACTGGACGGGCCGCACCCGGTGGTCCGCCCGGCCGCCGGTGGAGTATCTGCGCGAGGGCCGGAACGTGGTGAACCTCAACTCCGAGTACCTCTATTACGTGCTCGGTGAGCCCAACGGCTTCTACTACCCCACCGGCAAGCGCATCTACGACGAATGGACCCCCGGCACCCTGCGCGGGACCCAGCCCGTCTCCGACAAAAAGCTGACCGGCCCGAGCCGCGTCCTCGGCGGCCGCTTCGCGGTCTGGTCCGACCAGCCCGAAGCCCAGACCGAGCAGCAGGTGGCCAAGGGCATCCGGCTGCCGCTCGCCGCGCTCTCCCAGCGCCTGTGGGACCCCGGGACACCCCCGCTGAGCTGGGCCGACTTCACCCGTCTCGCCAACCGGCTGGGAGTCTGAGCGGCAGCGGGCAGCGCGGTAGAGGCCTGGGTGGTAGAGGCCTGCGCGGTAGAGGGGGAGAGAAGGAGGGACGGCCGGGGCCGCCACCCCCCACAGGAGAGGCCCCGACCGCCGTCCAGCTTGGGCCAGCTAAGGCCCTTGCTCCTTATAGCGTCGCACGCTTCGAATACGTCACACCCGCCGTGGACTCGAAACCTGACCGTTACGGGCACGCCGGTCGCGTCCATGCCCTGGGCCGACTCTGGACGGGACCGGTCGGATGCCCGTAACGTGCAGGTCCGCGCTGTGGGCGCGGTCAGATTTATTTTCTCGCGTGGTTCCGGTCGGGCCACGTCCCCAGGGGGATCAAGAAATGTATCCGTGCGGGAACTGCCGCGCTGCCGCCGTCGGCCCCGACGGTCGCTGCGCTGCGTGCGGCACCTATCAGCAGCAGCAGCCGATGGCCGGGCCCGGCGGCTACCCCGCTGCGTCGCCGATGGGCATGCCGCCCGGCGGTGTCGATCTGCGGCGCGGGCTGGCCACGACGCTCACCGTGCTGTTCGGCGTGACCATCGCCGTGCTGATCCTGGCGTTCATCGCCCGCGTCCAGCAGTACAACCTCTACGGGGACGTCCTGGACGGCGTATCGGTGTCCGGCTCGGACGCCGACGACGCCGACGACTTCTACGCCTTCGCGCTGGTCGTCTCCTCGCTGTCCATGCTCGCGGTCGCCATCGTGTGGCCCATCTGGTTCCGGCGGCTGCGGGTGAACGCCGAGACGTTCGCGCCGGGCCAGCACCGCTTCAGCGCCGGATGGGCGGCGGGCGCCTGGTTCACCCCCGTGGTCAGCCTCTGGTTCCCCAAGCAGATCGCCAACGACATCTGGCGCGCCAGCTCCCCGCAGGGCCCGCACCAGGCCAACCGCAATCTGCTCAACGGCTGGTGGGTGTGCTGGGTGATCAGCGGCCCGCTCTTCAGCCTGTCCCTGGGGCAGTGGAGCAACGCCCGGCAGCGGGCCCTCGACAGCGGCATCTTCGGGGCGCGGGGCGCCATCGAGGACATGCAGACGGCGATCGGCACGAACTGCTTCGCGTACCTGCTCACCATCGCCGCCGCGATCCTCGGCCTGCTGCTCGTCCGGCAGATCACCGCGATGCAGGAGCAGCGCGCCGCGCTGCCGCCGCAGGCCCCGTACGGCCAGATGCCGCCGCAGGCCCCGATGGGTGCGGGTGCCCCGTACGGCGGCGCCCCCGCCAATCCGTACGGCGGCGCCCCGGCCAACCCGTACGGCGCGCCCGCCCCGTCCCCGTACGGCGGCGGCGCACCGCAGATGCCCCCGGTCGTCCCGCAGGCCCCGCCCGCCCCGCCGTCCGGCCCGCCCGCCGGGCCGCAGCCGCCGTACGGGCAGGGCTAGCGCGCCGCCCGGCATCGCTGGACCGAGACTTCTCCGAGTGGGGCAGGAAGAGAGCGTGCAGGGGGACGACGCGGAACTGACCGCCGCGGTGAACGCGGCACAGGCCGGGGACGAGACCGCCTTCCGGGCCGTCTACCGGTCTGTCCACCCGCGCCTGCTCGGTTACGTGCGCACCCTGGTCGGCGACGCGGACGCGGAGGACATCACCTCCGAGTCCTGGCTGCAGATAGCCCGCGACCTCGGACGGTTCCACGGCGACGCCGACCGGTTCCGCGGCTGGGCCGCGCGCATCGCCCGTAACCGCGCCCTCGACCACATACGCATGCGCGGCCGCCGCCCGGTCATCGGCGCCGACGAGACCGAGCTGGAGTCCCGGGCGTCCGAGGCCGACACCGCCGGTGAGGCGCTGGAGGCCCTCGGCACCGGCCGCGCGCTCAGCCTGATCGCCCAGCTCCCGCAGGACCAGGCGGAGGCCGTGGTGCTGCGGGTGGTCCTCGGCCTGGACGCCAAGAGCGCGGCCGCGGTGCTGGGCAAGCGCCCCGGCGCGGTACGGACCGCCGCGCACCGTGGCCTGCGGCGGCTGGCCGATCTCCTCGGCGACACACCCGTGCTCGACGGGATACCCGGGCAGCGGGAGACGGGGGTGGCCAGGTCCGCGGGTGTGACGGAATCGGGCGCGCCAACGCAGAAAGACATGTGATGGCCGACGACCACCGCTACAGCTGGCTGGATGACAAGGCCGCGGAGCGGCTGCTTCGAGGTGAACCGGTCGAGGGGCAGCACGGCACCCCCGACGGCCGGAGCGATCGGCCGCACGCCGAAGCGGAACGGCTGGCCGCCGTGCTCAGCGCCGTGGCCGAGGAGGCCCGCCGCCCGGACGGCGCCGCCGAGGGCACGAGCCCGCTTCCCGGCGAGGACACGGCGGTGGCCGCGTTCCGCGCCGCACACGCTAAGCCGACCCCGCCGACCGTGGTTCCCCTTTCGGTAGAAGCCCAGGTCGGCGACAAGTCAACGCGCATAGCGCGACCGGCCGGAGGGCGCTGGACGCGGCGTCCGCTGCGCGCGGGCATGGTGGCCGCGGTCGCGGGCTGCGCGCTGAGCGGTTTCGCCGTCGCGGCGGCGGCCGGTGTCCTGCCGTTCGGGCAGAGCGGCGGCACCCCGGGCCCGGGATCGAGCGTGTCGGACACCGGCCCCGGGGGAGGGGACTCGGTGCGGCCGGAGATCTCCGAGGGCGGCGGCGCGTCGACGGCGCCCGACGACACCGGCGGCGGGACCTCCGAGGGCCCCCAGGGCCGGGGCGTGCCGGGCGAGGGCCACGGCAAGGACAAGCACGGCAAGCACGGCAAGCACGACGGGCGCGACAAGCCCGGGAAGCCCGGCAAGGGGGAGAAGGGCGCCCCCGGGGCCCGGAAATCCGGCACCGGCATCGGCGACGGCAAGAACAACGGCACCGGACAGCGCGCCCTGGGCGCCTGCCGCCGCTACCTCGCGGCGGAGGCCGGTACCGGACCGGACGTCGGCCGGAAGGCGATGAACAAGCTGAAGCGGGCGGCGGGCGGCCGGTCCGCCATCCACGACTACTGCGTACAGCTCGTCGGCGACACCGCCGTTCCGCGCGGCGGTACGGTCACGCCTTCCGGTACCGGCAACGACGACTCCGGGAGCGGTGACGACGGGTCCTCCCACCCGGCGCCTCCGCCGCCGCCCGGTACGCAGAGCCCGGAGCCCACGCCGAGCGATGTCCCGTCGAGCACCCTGTCCGGTACGCCGTCCGGCGACCCGTCCGACAGCCCGTCGAGCACCCCGTCCGGCACCCCGTCCGACGGCGCCTCCACGACTCCGTCGGACCCCGCGAAGCCAGCGAAATCCGGCGCTTCCTGAGCCTCCCAGGAACCAGGTGTGACGTTTTTTTCAGGGGCGACGCAGTAAGAAACGGGCCGACTGGTCATCGGCCGCGCGGGAGCCGAGGTTCCCCCCGTACCGACGGCTCCGCGCATCGGCGCGGGCAGAGCACGTTCCCCCGGCTCTGCCCGCGCCACTTACCTCGCCCTACTTGTAGACCACGACCTTGTCGCCAGCCTTCACCTGGTTGAAGACCGCCGCGATCTTCTTCTTGTCGCGCACGTTCACACATCCGTGCGACGCCCCGCTGTAGCCCCGGGCGGCGAAGTCGGCCGAGTAGTGCACCGCCTGGCCGCCGCTGAAGAACATCGCGTACGGCATCGGGGTTTCGTAGATCGTCGAGACGTGGTCCCGGCTCTTGAAGTTGACCTGGAACAGCCCCTCCCGGGTCGGCGTGTACTGCGAGCCGAAGCGCACGTCCATGGCCGACACGACCCGGCCGTTGATCATCCACGCCAGCGTCCGGCTGTTCTTGCTGATGCACAGCACCCGCCCCGTCAGGCACCGTGAATCCGGCTTGGCCAGCGGGTTGGTGGTCGGCGGGTACAGCTGGTCGCGGGTGGGCGGGGTGGTGCGGGACCGCAGGGAGGTCCAGGTGCGGCTGTCCACCGAGCCGGTGGCCGTGAGGCCCCGGGCGCGCTGGTACGAGGCGACCGACGCGCGCGTCACCGTGCCGAAGTAGCCGGTCGGGTTGCGGTCGAAGTGCCCGAGCTGGCGCAGCCGGGCCTGGAGTTCGCGCACCCGTTCGCCGCTGGTGCCGAAGGCGACGACGGGCGGCGCCACCCTCGGGGCGGTGCGCGGCTTCGCCGCCACCCGGGTGCGGGGCGGGGTCGCCGGGCGGTGGGTGGCCCGTGGGGTGTGGGTGTACGTGCGGTGCGGGCGCGGCGCGGCGGCCGCCGGGGTACGGGGCGCCGTGCTCGCCGTACTCGTGCCCGCCCGTGGCTCCGCCGCTCTGGTATGTCGCTGTCCGTCCAGGGTCACCGTCTCGCCCCGGCAGCCCGCCACGAGGGCCGCGGCCGCGGCTGTGGCGAGTGCGGTGCGGACGACCGATCTTCCGTGCATGCATCCCCCTATCGCCGGTTCGTCGCCCGGAATGTTGCCCGGGGCTGCCGTGCCGTGAACATCGGCGCATGCTGTGAAGAAGGCCCTGAATGGGTACAAGGGCAGGTATAAGCCACCGGAAGGCAGGGACTCATGGCGCGCGAGTCGGAGTCGGGCTTCCCGATCGAGCCGGTGTACGGGCCCGGTGGTGATGACGGTCGCCGCGACCTCGGCGGGATCGGCGAGCCCGGCGCGTACCCGTTCACCCGTGGCGTCTATCCGTCGATGTACACCGGCCGTCCGTGGACGATGCGTCAGTACGCGGGGTTCGGCACCGCCGCCGAGTCCAACGCCCGCTACCGGGAGCTGATCGAGCACGGCACCACCGGTCTGTCGGTCGCGTTCGACCTGCCCACCCAGATGGGCTACGACTCCGACGCGCCGCTCGCGCACGGCGAGGTCGGCAAGGTCGGCGTCGCCATCGACTCGATCGAGGACATGCGCGTCCTGTTCGACGGCATTCCGCTCGACCGGGTCTCGACGTCGATGACGATCAACGCGCCCGCCGCGCTGCTGCTGCTCCTCTATCAACTCGTCGCCGAGGAGCAGGGGGTGCCGGGGGACCGGCTGACCGGCACCATCCAGAACGACGTCCTCAAGGAGTACATCGCGCGCGGCACGTACATCTTCCCGCCCGCGCCCTCGCTGCGGCTCATCGCGGACATCTTCCAGTACTGCCGGACCGCCCTGCCCAAATGGAACACGATCTCGATCTCCGGCTATCACATGGCCGAGGCCGGTGCCTCGCCCGCGCAGGAGATCGCGTTCACGCTCGCGGACGGCATCGCGTACGTCCGTACGGCCCTCGCGGCGGGCATGGGCGTGGACGATTTCGCGCCGCGCCTCTCGTTCTTCTTCGTGTCCCGTACGACCCTCCTGGAAGAGGTCGCCAAGTTCCGCGCCGCGCGCCGGATCTGGGCGCGGGTGATGCGCGAGGAATTCGGGGCGCGTGACCCGAAGTCGCAGATGCTGCGCTTCCACACGCAGACGGCGGGGGTCCAACTCACCGCCCAGCAGCCCGAGGTGAACCTCGTCCGGGTCGCCGTCCAGGGGCTCGCGGCGGTCCTCGGCGGCACCCAGTCGCTGCACACCAACGCCTTCGATGAGGCCATCGCCCTGCCCACCGCCACCTCGGCCCGGCTCGCGCTGCGCACCCAGCAGGTGCTGGCGTACGAGACGGACGTGACGGCGACCGTCGACCCGTTCGCGGGCTCGTACGCGGTGGAGGCGCTGACCGACGCCGTCGAGGAGGCGGCGGTGGACCTGATGCGCCGGATCGAGGATCTGGGCGGCTCCGTGGCCGCCATCGAACAGGGCTTCCAGAAGGACGAGATCGAGCGCAACGCGTATCGCATCGCGCGGGAACAGGAGGCGGGGGAGCGGGTGGTGGTCGGCGTGAACCGGTTCCGGATCGACGCGGAGGAGCCGTACGAACCGCTGCGCGTGGACCCGGCCATCGAGGAGCGCCAGCGCGACCGGCTCGCCCGGCTCCGGGCCGGGCGGGACCGGGCGGCGGTGGCGGCGGCGCTGGCGGCGCTGAAGAAGGCGGCCGAGAGCGAACCGGGCACGGCCAATGTGCTCTACCCGATGAAGGACGCGCTCGCCGCGCGGGCCACGCTCGGCGAAGTGTGCGACGCGTTGCGGGAAGTGTGGGGCACGTATGTCCCGGCTGATGCATTCTGAGCGGTAATCGCTTTATCAGGGGGGATGGTCCGATGAGGGCTTCATGGTGGCGGGGCGCGGCGGCCCTCGGGTGCGCGCTGGCGATCGCGGGCTGTAGCGGCGGGGAGGGGGACGGGGACGGGGACGGGGACGCGGGCCGGGTCTTCGACAGGCCGGGCGGAAGCGCCGCCGCGCGCCCCTCCTCCGCGCCGCCGTCCTCCGCCGCGCCCTCCGCCGTGGCGCGGGACGCGGAGCCGCTGCGGTTCCTCCCCGTCGCGTCGTCCGTCCAGGGCCCCTGCCCGGGGCGTACGGCGCTGGGCGCGAGCCCCGACGCGTACGCCACGTACCGCGACGCCAAGGCGGACACCTGCTACGTCGTCACGCCCGACTCCGGTATGACGGCGCGGCCCGCCTGGGCGAAGGCGAGTTACGTGACATCGGGCGCGGGCTGGGTCGTGACCGTCGGCCTCACCGGCCGCGACCGCGCCCGGTTCGCGCGGCTCACCGGCACGCTGGCCGCCCGGCAGCCGCCGCAGAATCAGCTGGCCATGGTGCGCGACGGCACGCTGCTGTCCGCGCCGTCCGTCGCGCAGGCCCTCACCGGGGGCACCGTCCAGATCTCCGGGAGCTTCACCGGGGACTCGGCGCGCCAGCTCGCCCGGGACATCCGGGGCGAGTGAGCGACACTGGGATCATGTCTGCTCCCCGCCGCACCTGTCCGGTCTGCACCCGTGAGATCGCGGTCGTCGGCGGTCGCTTCGCCCGCCACGACCCGCCGGGCCGCCGCTCCGACTACGAGCTGGTCTCCTGTCCGGGGTCGCGGCGGATCGCGCCGCTGCTGACCACCCCGCCGAAGCTGTTCGGCGGGGACGAGCCGCCGACCCAGGGCCAGCAGCCGCTGTTCTGAGCCGCGCGGCGGGCCCGCTCCGGAGCGGGCCCGGGGGCACCCCGGCACGCCTCGCCAGACGCGCGGACACGCTCCGCCCCGCCGCGCCTCGGCAGCCGGTCCGGGACCCGGCCCGCGCCCCCGCGCCCCCGTCAGGCGGGGCCAGTCCCGGGCGGCCGGAACGGCCCCGGCGGGGGTGGGGCGCGGTCGGGTGACGTCAGGCGGCGGTCGTCGGCCAGCGTTCGTGCCAGCGCTGGTCGGCCTCCAGCTGGGCGGCCAGGGAGATCAGCAAGGGTTCGCTGCACGCCGGGCCCAGGAGCTGGGCGCCCAGGGGGAGGGTGGCGGCGGGGTCGGCGAAGCCCGCGGGGACGCTGACGGCGGGCCAGCCCATGACGTTCCAGGGCCAGGCGTACGGGCAGGCCGCGATCATCGCGCGGTCGGTGTGCCAGCCGGACAGCCGGGCCATGGCGCCGATCCGCAGCGGCGGGGTGGCGGTCGTCGGGGAGAGGACGACGTCGTACCGGCGGAAGATGGCGCCGACCCGGCGCCGCAGGGGCCCTTCGGCCGCGCGGGCCAGCCGCAGGGCGCCGCCGCGCAGGAGGCGGCCGTTGCGGACGGCGGCGCGCGTACGGACGTCCAGCAGGAGCGGATCGGGCACCCGGGCCGCCCATTCGCACAGGCCCGCCGTGGCGCGGGGCAGGAAGGCGAGCCCGACGGCGCCGTAGCGCGGCTCGGCCTCCTCGACCTCGTGGCCGAGGGCGGCCAGCCGCTCGGCGAGGCCGGTCACGGCGGCGCGGACGGCCGGGTCCAGGCTTTTCGGCGTACCCGTGAACGCGGGCTTGAACGACAGGGCGATCCGCAGCCGCCCCGGATCGCGCCCCGGGGCGGACAGCACGTCGATGGGGTCGGGACAGTGCAGGTCGCCGTCGCGGTTACCGCTGGCCGCGTGCAGCAGCAGGGCGGCGTCGGCGACGGTGCGGGCGAGGGGGCCGTTGCAGGTGATGCCGTTGAAGGCCTCGGCGTCCGGCCAGGTGGAGATCCGGCCGCGCTGCGGCTTGATGCCGACGAGATGCGTCCAGGCGGCCGGGATACGGACCGACCCCGCGCCGTCCGAGCCGAGCGCGGCGGGGACCAGCCCGGCGGCGACGGCGGCCGCGGCGCCGCCGGAGGAGCCGCCGGGGGTGTGGGCGAGGCTCCAGGGGTTGCGGGTGTCGCCGAAGGCGGGGCCCTCGGTGAACGGCCACTGGCCCAGCTCGGGCGTGTTCGTCTTGCCGACGATCACGGCCCCGGCCGCCCGGAGCCGCCGTACCGCCTCACCGTCCTCCGTCTTGGCCGGGAAGTCGCCGCAGCAGCCGAACGCGGTCGGCTCGCCCGCCACATCCGTATCGTCCTTGACCGCGAGGGGCACCCCGAGGAGCGGCAGCCGCTCGCCCGCCGCCAGCCGCCGGTCGGCGTCGGCGGCCTCGCGCAGCGCGGCCTCGGCCCGGACGCGCCGGAAGGCGTTCAGCGTGGCCTGGGTCTCGGCGATGCGGCGCAGCGCCTGCTCGACCAGCGCCCGCGAGGTCACCTCGCCGTCGGCCAGCGCCCTGACCTGCTCGCCCAGCCCCTTCGGAATCACGCTGGTCAACGATGGACCTCCTCGGTCTCACAGATAGGTGAGTTACGCCACTCCCCCTTTACCCGAGCGGGGAAGGCCACGCACCCTGGGCAACAGTGATTGCCCGTTTCATCACCATCATCACCATCCTCCTGATCTTCCTCAAGCAGCAAGGACGACCCGCATGAGCGACATCGCGGTCCACCGGACCGGCACCGGCGGCCCCTCCGGCTCCGACCACGACAAGCTGATGGAACAGGCCATGGGCTGGGTGCTCGCCATCGCCATGGCGATGTTCGCCGCCCAGCTGGGCCTGTTCTAGCGCCCGGGCTGCGCCGGGCGTGCGCCGTCCAGCGCCGCCGCGATCGCGGACAGGTGGCGGTCCACCGGGCCGACGGTCAGCAGGCCGCTGGCCGCGCCCGCGAGCTGGCCCGATGCGGGGAGGAGGCGGGCGTGGGCGCGGTGGAGGGTGTCCCGGTCGCCGAGTTCCAGGGCGGCCGCCGCCTCCAGGCAGCACAGCGCCTCGTACAGCAGGTCCGCGGGCGGCTCCGGCAGGGCGCGCAGCGCCGCCCGCGCCTGGTCGGCGGGCAGGGCGAACGGCTCGGCCCAGGGCCGGTACGGACCCCAGTCCGCGCCCAGGTCGACGACGCCCCGGCCAGCCTCCCGCGCGGCGGAGCGCTCACCGCCGGACAGCCGCAGGCACAGCAGCGCCAGCGGCAACAGCCCCCGCTCCACCCCCGGCATCCCGGCCCCCGCCAGCCGCCCGGCCGCGGCCCGGTACGCGGCCTCGGCCCGCGCCGTCTGCCCGGCCGCGGCGAGCCGTAGCGCCGCGTACCACTCGGTGAAGACGCCGACGAGCGGCAGTTCGTGGCGCGCGGCCAGCCGGTCCGCGGCGGCGGCGTGGCCGTCCGCGGCCGCGAAGTCGCCGAGCGCGCAGCGCGCCTGGAGCCGGACCAGGTGGCCCAGCACCTCGTACGTCACCAGCCCGTGCCGGGCGGCCACCGCGACCAGCTCCGCCCCGATCGCGTCCCGCCGGGGCGCGAGCCCGGCCCGGGTGCAGGCCTGCATGAACGCCCCGTTGAGGACGAAGACCAGCAGCGCCGGATCGTCCAGCCGCCGGGCGATCCCCTCGGCCTCCCGCGCCGCCTCGGGCCCGCGCGGGGAGCGGGTGCCGCGCGACTCCAGCGCGACGGTGGCCAGCAGCCGACAGCGCGCCGCGCTGCCCTCGGGCAGCGAGGGCAGCGCGGCCAGGGCGCGCTCGGCCGCGCCGACGATCCGGGCCGCCAGCTCCGGGTCGTCGCTACGGGTCCAGATCGCGGGGACGTCGTACGCGCCGATCACCCGCGCGGTGAGTTCCGGATCGCCGCACTCCTCGGCGGCGGTGATGGCCGCCAACCGGTGCTGCCGGGCGGCCTCCAGCCCGCCGCCGCCGGTCACGGCAAGGTTCCGGATGAGCCCGACCGCCGCCTCCAGCCGAGCCCGCGCCCCACCGCCGACGGTCCGCCCATAGACGGCAGCCACCTCATCCCAAACCCGAGCCGCCCCGCCTGCGCGCTCGCCCGCCCCGAACCCGCCAAGCGCCCCCGCACCAGACACGGCGGAGCCGCCCGCCTCGGTGGTGGGCTCCTGCGTTCCGGCCAGGGCGCCCGACCCGGCGACGGCTGGCGTGCAGGATGTCCGGCCGGTGGGCATGCCGGGCCCGGCGGTCTGGCCGGGCGGCGTTCCGGGCTCGGCCGTAGTCGGGGGTCCGGTGAGCGTGACCGGCCCGGCGCCGGGCCCGGTCGTGGTCGGGGGTCCGGCGGATGTCGTTGGTCCGGCGGCGGGCATCGTCGCCACTGGGTCGGGCGGCTGGCCGGGGGTGGCCCAGGTCGCTGCCGCCAGGGGGCCGAGGGGCGTCGTCGGGGGTGTCGGAGCGGAGGCGTCCAGGCCGGGGTCCTGGGTCAGGATGGCTGACTGGAGGTGGCGGAGGCGGGGGCTGGGGTCCAGGCCCAGGTGGGTGGTCAGGGTGGTGCGGGCCCTGCGGAGGGCGGACAGGGCGTCGGCCTGGCGGTCCGAGCGGTAGAGGGCGAGGGCCAGCAGGCGCCAGGCGTCCTCGCGCCAGGGGTGGTCGGTCAGGTGGGCGTCGAGGTCGGGGACCGCCTCGGCGGGGCGTCCGAGGGCGAGCAGGGTCTCGGCGCGCTGCTCGACGGCGCGGAGCCGCAGTTCGGCCAGGCGGGAGCGTTCGGCGCGGGTCCAGGGCTCCGCCTCGAACTCCGCGTACGCCGGACCGCGCCACAGCTCCAGCGCCTCGCCGAGCCGCCGCAGCGCCGCCGTGGGCGGCAGGGTCGTGGCGGCGCCCACGGCCGCCTCGAAGCGCCACGCGTCCACCGCGTCGGGCGCCGCCCGCAGCGCGTACCCGGGGCCCTCGGTGACCAGCAGCCGGGCCCGGGTGCGCGGCGGACGGTCGGGTTCCAGGGCGCGGCGGAGGGCGCCGACGAAGGTCTGTACGGCGCCCACGGCCCCCGCCGGGGGCTCGTCCCACAGGTCCTCGACCAGCCGCGCCACCGGTACGACCCGGCGGCGGGCCACGATCAGCCGCGCCAGCACCGCCCGGTGCCGGGGCCCCTTCAACGCGAGCGCGCCGCCGTCGCCCTCCGCCACCACCGGCCCGAGCACACCGAACGCGACCCGTTCCCACGTCACCCGGCCACCGTAACCACACCCCGGCACGCCCCGGCGCTGATCGGCTGCTGATTGGGGCGCGGCAGCCTCGTCACATGCCACAGCAGAACAGGTCACAGCACACCACCCCTGCCATCCCCGGCTTCGACTATCGCCGCATCGCCGCCCACGACGGCATCAAACTCAACGTCGCCGTAGGCGGAACCGGCACCCCCGTCGTCCTCCTGCACGGCTTCCCGCAGACCCACCTGATGTGGCGGCACGTCGCCGCCGACCTGGCGGCCGACCACACCGTCATCTGCCCCGACCTGCGCGGCTACGGCGCGAGCGACAAACCGGCCGAGGCCGACGACGGCACCACGTACGCCAAGCGCACGATGGCCGCCGACATCGTGGCCGTAGCCCGCGCGCTCGGCCACGACCGCTTCGCCCTCGCCGGGCACGACCGCGGCGCCCTGGTCGCCTTCCGCGCCGGGCTCGACCACCCGGAGGCCATCACCCACCTCGCCGCCCTCGACGTGCTGCCGACGCTGGACATGTGGGAGGCCATGCACGGCACCACCGCGGCCGTCGGCTTCCACCTCTACCTGATGGCGCAGCCCCCCGGCCTGCCCGAGCGGATGATCGCCGCCGCCCCGGACGACTTCTTCGGCCACTTCCTCGACCTCTGGGCCACGGACCCCGCCGCGATCCCCGCCCCCGTCCGCACCGCGTACCTGGACGCCTGCCGCGCCGCCGTCCCCTCGATCGTCGCCGACTACCGGGCCTCCGCCGGGATCGACGCCGAACACGACCGGGCCGACCGGGAAGCGGGCCACCGGCTGCGGATGCCGGTCGCCGTCCTGCAGCAGGACTGGGGCGCCGCCCTCGGGTTCGACGCGGAGGCCCTGTGGCGCGCGTGGGCGCCCGATCTGCACCACGCGACCGTGTCGTACGGCCACTTCATGGCCGAGGAGGCGCCCGCCGACGTCGCGAAGGCGCTGCGCACGCTCCTGGCCCGCACCTCCCGTAGGCCGTAAAACCGCCCTACGGGAAGTCAACTCCGGCTAGCTTGGCGGCAGGTCATCCGTACGCACGGCCCCCACCCGTCAGGAGCCCGCTCCGTGTCCGATGATGTCGCGCAGCGCATCGACACCACCAAGCCGCACTCCGCCCGTTTCTGGAACTACTTCGTGGGCGGCAAGGATCACTACGAGGCCGACCGCGAGGTCGGCGACCAGATCAAGGAGATCTTCCCGGGCCTGGCCGATGTCGCGGTGGCCAGCCGCCACTTCCTCGCCCGCGCGGTCACCTGCCTGGCCGCCGAGCACGGCGTACGGCAGTTCCTGGACATCGGGACGGGCCTGCCGACGGCCGACAACACCCACCAGGTGGCGCAGCGCGTCGCGCCGGACGCGCGGATCGTGTACGTCGACAACGACCCGCTCGTGCTGGTGCACGCCCGCACCCTGCTGAGCAGCACCCCCGAGGGCGCCACCGACTACCTCGACGCGGACCTCTACGCCCCGGACGCCGTCCTCGCGGCGGCGGCCGGGACGCTGGACCTCACCCGCCCGGTCGCCCTCGTCCTCCTGAACGTCCTCGGCCACGTCGCCGAGCCCGCCGAGGTCCGTTCGCTGGTGGGCCGTCTGATGGCGGGGCTGCCGTCCGGCAGCTATCTGGTGATCGGCGACTCCACCGCCACCAGCGAGGGCATGATCGCGGCCTCGGCGGCGTACAACGCGAGCGGGGCGGTGCCGTATTACGTCCGTCCGGTGGACGAGATCGCGTCGTTCTTCGACGGGCTCGATGTGCTGGACCCGGGCATCGTCCCGATCACCCACTGGCGGCCGGAAGCCGACACCCACGCGGTGGACGCGTACGGAGGCGTGGCCCGCAAGCCGTAAGCCCGCAAGCCGCAAGCCACTCAGGCCCGCGTCACCGCCACCGCCGCCTTGAGGTCCGCCCAGAACCCCGGCTGGGCGCTGACCCGGTACCCCAGCCGGTACACGGTCGTCCGCACCGGCCCCCGGACCCGCAGCCGCACCTCGCTGGGGCCCGGGTGGGCCTGGAGGATCTCCTTCAGCTGCTGGACGGCGCGCGGAGTGACGTGCGCCGCCAGCATGTCGAGGCACAGCGGGGCATCGGCGGCGCTCAGGTCGGGCACGGCCAGCTCCATCGCCACCAGCCGGGGCACGTCCTCGCGCTTGTCGAGCCGCCCCTTGACCAGGACGATCGTGTCCTCGACGAGCTGGGTGGACACCAGTTGGTACGCGGCGGGGAACACCATGCAGTCGATGGACCCGGCCAGGTCCTCGACGGTCGCGATGGCCCAGGCGTTGCCCTGCTTGGTCATCTTGCGCTGCAGGCCGGAGATGATGCCGCCGATGGTGACGATCGCGCCGTCCGCGTGCTCGCCACCCGTCAGCTGCGCGATGGCGGCGTCCGCCTTGTCGCTGAGCAGCCGTTCGACGCCGAAGAGCGGATGGTCGGAGACGTACAGCCCCAGCATCTCCCGCTCCTGGGCGAGCAGATACGTCTTGTCCCACTCGTCGTCGGGGAACTCAACGTCGAGCCCGAGGCCGGGGGCATCGCTCTCGTCGGTGCAGAAGAGGTCGAACTGCCCCTCGGCCTCCTTCCGCTTGACCGCCACCACCGTGTCGACCATCGGCTCGTACCGCGCGGCCAGCCCCTTGCGCGTATGCCCCAGCGCGTCGAATGCCCCCGCCTTGATCAGCGACTCGACGGTCCGCTTGTTGCAGGCGACCGCCTCGACCTTGTCCAGGAAGTCGGGGAACGAGACATAGCGCCCGGCGGCCGCCCGCCGCCGGACCACCGAAT
Organism: Streptomyces sp. NPDC001700; assembly: GCF_053596435.1. Lineage (NCBI taxonomy): Bacteria > Bacillati > Actinomycetota > Actinomycetes > Kitasatosporales > Streptomycetaceae > Streptomyces > Streptomyces sp. NPDC001700. The sequence continues at coordinate 80,656 of NZ_JBSFGE010000003.1, read as the reverse complement.
CGACCACGTTCTGCCCGACGTTGCGCACGGCGGTCAGGCCGAAGACGATCGTGTCGTCCCCGCGCGGCGTGAAGTCGGCCTCGGACTCGTTCACGTCCGGCGGCAGCACCTTGATGCCCATCTTGCGGCACTCGTTCAGATAGACCGCCGACTTGTCCTTGTCGTCGCGCACCGAGGTCAGCAGCGCCGCCATGTACTCGGCCGGATAGTTGGCCTTGAGGTACGCGGTCCAGTACGAGACGAGCGCGTACGCGGCCGCGTGCGCCTTGTTGTACGCGTATCCGGCGAACGGCACCAGCACGTCCCACACCGCCTGAACGGCGTCGTCCGGATAGCCGCGCGCCCGGCAGCCGTCCCGGAACGGGATGAACTCCCTGTCCAGCACCTCCTGCTTCTTCTTGCCCATCGCCCGCCGCAGCAGATCGGCCTGGCCGAGCGAGTACCCGGCGAGCACCTGGGCGGCCTTCTGCACCTGCTCCTGGTAGACGACCAGGCCGTAGGTGATGCCGAGGACGTCCCGCAGCGCGTCCTCGACCCCCGGGTGGATCGGGGTGATCTCCTGCTGGCCGTTCTTCCGCAGCGCGTAGTTGATGTGCGAGTTCATGCCCATCGGACCCGGCCGGTACAGGGCGGTGACGGCGGTGATGTCCTCGAACTGGTTGGGCTTCATCAGCCGCAGCAGCGACCGCATCGCGCTGCCGTCGAACTGGAAGACACCGAGGGTGTCGCCGCGCCCGAGGAGTTCGAAGGTCGTGGGGTCGTCCAGCGGCAGATCGAGGAGCGTCAGCTCGACGCCCTTGTTGGCACGCACCAGCTTCACGGCGTCGTCCATGATGGTGAGGTTGCGCAGCCCCAGGAAGTCCATCTTCAGCAGGCCCAGCGACTCACACGTGGGGTAATCCCACTGCGTGATCGTCACCCCGTCGGCGTGCCGCACCCACACCGGGACGTGGTCCACGACCGGCTCACTCGACATGATCACGCCCGCCGCGTGCACGCCCATCTGGCGCACCAGCCCTTCGACACCCCGCGCGGTGTCGATGACCTTCTTCACGTCCGGATCGCCCTCGTACATCGACCGGACCTCGCCCGCCTCGCCGTAGCGCGGGTGCTCCGGGTCGGTGATCCCGGACAGCGGGATGCCCTTGCCGAAGACATCGGCGGGCATGGCCTTGGTGATGCGGTCGCCCAGCGCGTACGGATAGCCCAGCACCCGCGCCGAGTCCTTGATCGCGTTCTTCGCCTTGATGGTGCCGTACGTGCCGATCATCGCGACCTTGTCGGCGCCGTACTTCTCCGTGACGTACCGGATGACCTCACCGCGCCTGCGCTCGTCGAAGTCGATGTCGACATCGGGCATCGAGACGCGCTCGGGGTTGAGGAACCGCTCGAAGATCAGCCCGTGCTCGACCGGGTCGAGGTCGGTGATGCCCAGCGCGTACGAGACGATCGAACCGGCCGCCGAGCCGCGCCCCGGCCCCACCGCGATCCCGTTGTCCTTGGCCCACATGATGAAGTCGGCGACGACGAGGAAGTACCCCGGGAACCCCATCTGGATGATGACGTCCATCTCGTACGCGGCCAGCTTCTCCCGGTCCCCGGGAACGCCGCCGGGGAAGCGGCGCGCCATCCCCCTGCGGACCTCCTCCCGGAACCACGTCACCTCCGTGTACCCGTCCGGCACATCGAAGCGCGGCATCAGGTCGCGCTTCTCGAACCAGCCGGTGACATCGACCTGTTCGGCCACCAGGAGGGTGTTGCGGCAGCCCTCCTGCCACGCGTCGGAGGAGTCGATCGCGTACATCTCGTCCGCCGACTTCAGGTAGTAGCCCGTGCCGTCGAAGCGGAAGCGGTCGGCGACGGCGAGGCTCTTGCCCGTCTGGATGCACAGCAGCGCGTCGTGGGCCTGCGACTCGTGCGCGTACGTGTAGTGCGAGTCGTTCGTGACCAGCGGCGGGATGCCCAGCCGCCGCCCGATCTCCAGCAGCCCGTCCCGGACCCGGCGTTCGATCTCGATGCCGTGGTCCATCAGCTCCAGGAAGTACCGGCCCTTGCCGAAGATGTCCTGGTACGCGGAGGCCGCCTTCAGCGCCTCGTCGAACTGGCCCAGCCGCAGCCGCGTCTGCACCTCGCCCGACGGACATCCGGTCGACGCGATCAGCCCGGCGGCGTGCTCGGCGATGACCTCCTTGTCCATACGGGGCCACTTCCGCAGCCAGCCGTGCGCGTACGCGTCCGACGACAGCCGGAACAGGTTGTGCAGCCCGGTCTTGTCCGCCGCCCAGATGGTCTTGTGGGTGTAGCCGCCCGAGCCGGAGACGTCGTCCCGCTTCTGGTGCGGCTGCCCCCACCGCACCTTGCGCTTGTGGCGCCGCGACGCGGGCGCCACGTACGCCTCGATGCCGATGATGGGGGTGATCCCGGCGCCCGTCGCCTGCTGGTAGAAGTCGTACGCGCCGTGCAGATTGCCGTGGTCGGTCATGGCGATGTGCGACATGCCCATCTCGGCGCAGGCGTTGAACATGTCCTTGAGCCGGGCCGCGCCGTCCAGCAGCGAGTACTGCGTGTGGACGTGGAGATGGGTGAAGGGACGCGTGGCTGGCACCGCTGGCCCCCCGTCAGGCGTCGGGCACGTGGGGCGTCTCGGACCCGTCGGCGTCGAGGTCCTCGGCGATCCTCCGCAGCCCCGCGGCCACCTCCCGCGCCGACGGGGCGTGCTGCGGATCGATCAGCCACTGCTGGGTCAGCCCGGCGACCAGCGCCATGTGCACCGACCCGACCGCGCGGGCGAGTGCGCGCGCCTCCGCGCTGTCGGTGCCGTCGATGCCGTGCAGATCGGCCGCCATCTCCGTACGGGACGCCTCGAAGGCCGCCGCGATCTGCTGCCGGATCTCCGGGAAGCGCTCGGCCTGCGCGAGCGCCTCGGCGCTGGCCACCAGCAGCGGCCGGTCCGTGGCCTCGGACCCGACGACCCGCTCCCACATCGCCTCGACGCGCCGCCCCGCCGCCGACTGGGCGCGGACCTTGTCGCCCCACTCCTGGAGCATTTCCAGGAGCGCGGCGTTGAGCAGGGCTTCCTTCGAGTCGTAGTGGTAGTTGATCGTGCCGAGCGGCGCGTTGGCGGCGGCGGCGATGTCGCGCGAGGTGGTGCGGGCGTATCCCCGCTCCTCCAGGCACTTCTTCGCCCCGGCCATGAGCTGTTCGCGGTGTCGCATGCGGGGCAGCGTACCTCACTTCTGAACGAACGTTCAGGACGTTCGTTCAGAAGTTGGTTGAGGACTGTGTGTTGAAACGCTCCTGCGCAGCAGCGATAGCGAAGGGTGAACGGGGTACGGAGGTCTCATGCCTGCCAGCTTCAGTTCCGCGAGAACCCGCGCCGCACTCCGCTCATCAGCGCGCATTTCCCTTGATTTCCTCCTGGTCCTCGTGGCGACGGCGGTGGTCCTATGGCTTCTGGGCCAGATGTGGTCGGTCGTCTGGCCGCTCATCGTCGGCTTGCTGCTCACCACGCTGACCTGGCCCCTGGCGCGTTTTCTGCGCGGGCACGGGTGGCCGCCCGCCGTGGCCGCGTCGGCCGTGACCGTGCTGTTCCTCCTGCTCGCGACGGGTGTCGTGGCGCTGATCGCGGTCCCGGTGGCATCCCAGTCCGGCGACCTGGTCGACGGCGTGACCCAGGGCGTGCACAAGGTGCGCGACTGGGCCGCCGGGCCACCGCTGAACATCGACGACGCCCAGATCACGGACGCGACGGACAGCGCTGCCGCCCGCCTGCAGAAGAGCGCCAGCGGCATGGTCGGCACGGTCATCACGGGAGTGAACGCCGTGGTCGGCGGTCTGGTCACCGCCGTCCTGGCCCTCTTCCTGATGTTCTTCTTCCTCAAGGACGGCCCGCGCTTCCTGCCCTGGCTCGCCCGCCAGCTGCCCGGTCGGCTCGCCACCGACATCCCCACCGTGGCCGCGCGCGGCTGGGACACGCTCGGCGCGTTCGTACGGTCCCAGGCGCTGGTGGGCCTGCTGGACGCCGTCTTCATCGGCCTCGGCCTGCTGATCCTGGGCGTACCGCTGGTGCTGCCGCTGGCGGTGCTGACCTTCGTATCCGCCTTCGTACCGATCGTGGGCGCCCTGTTCGCGGGCTTCGTCGCGGTGCTCATCGCGCTGGTGGCCAACGGCCCGATGGACGCGCTCCTCACGCTGGGGATCATCGTGGTGGTGCAGCAGCTTGAGGGCAACGTGTTCCAGCCCTTGATCCAGAGCCGAGGGCTCGGCCTGCACGCCGCGGTGATCCTGCTGGCGGTGACGCTGGGCACCAGCCTGGCCGGTGTCGTGGGCAGCCTGCTCGCCGTACCGGTCGCCGCGCTGATCGCGGTGGTCTGGAACTACCTGCGCGAGCAGCTCAGCGACCCGCCGCAGGAGCCGGAGCCCCTGGGTTAGCCGGACGTTAGCGGAGCGGTAGCGGGCGGCAGCGGAGCGGCAGGTTTGCGGTAGCGGCCCCGGCCAGAGTGGTTGTCGTACCGAGGAAACGACGACACCAACTGTCCCGGGGGGGGACCTGAAATGAACTCCACCGCCACCGCCACCGCCACTGCCCGCACCGCCCGCACCGCCCGCCGCCGCACCCTGCGCGTCGCCGCCGCGGCCCTCACCGCGGCCGCCGCCCTGACCCTGACCGCGTGCAACGGCTCGGACGCCGGAGCGAAGACCTCGGGCAAGGCCGACTCCGCCGCGGCCGCCAAGGACGGCGCGGGCTCCTCCGAGGCGCAGGGCTCGGAGTCCGGCTCGGAGTCCGGCTCCGAGTCCCAGGCGGACTCCGGTACGAAGGCGGGGGGCGGGGGCAACCAGTCCGCCCCGACCTGCCACACCGACGGCCTGAAGGCGGCGTTCGCCACGGGCGAGGACGCGGTCCCGGACCCGAACGCGGAGGGTTCGACCACCACCTCCATCGTGCTCACCAACACCACCGGCACGTCCTGCAAGATCGGCGGCTTCCCGGGCGTGGACCTCAACACCGAGCACGGCAGCGCGGACTGGTCGCTTCAGCGCTCCTCGACCAAGTACAGCTCGATCACCCTGGGCCCGGGGGACAGCACCGACTTCACCATCAACCTCGCCCTGGCCGCCGAGGACGACGAGGACTCCTGGACGCCCGCCTTCGCGGTCATCACCCCGCCGAACCAGACCAAGTCGATCACCCTCGACTGGCCCTGGGGCGGCCTCACCGACCAGCGGAGCGCCACCCGTCCGGCCACCTTCGTCAACCCCATCGGCTGACCACCCCCTCGCCGCTGCCCCGGTGTGACGCGACGTCACGCCGGGGCGCGCAGCTCTCCATGGAGCCGTACGAACGCCCCGCACACCAGCGGCATGACCACCGGGGGCAGCAGGAGCAGGGCCACGCCCGTGGGCAGGATCTTCACCAGCACGCCGGTCATCCACACGTTGTCGTCGCTGAGCCACAGCATGCCGAGCCCGGCGTAGTGGGCGAGGGGCGCGGCCGCGTACCGGGCCAGCACGAAGACGACCACGGCGGCCACCATGCCCAGCGCGCCCAGGCCGAGCGTGCGCCACCGCGCGCGGCGGGTCAGCACCCAGGAGCGGGACAACGCCCTGAACGGGTTACGGCGTTCCACCACCGTCTCGGCGGTGGCCAGCGCCAGCCGGGAGTACAGCAGCGGGCCGAGGCACCAGATGGCGATCGGCAGCACCCACCCCACCAGTGTGTACTGCCAGGACGCGGTTTCGCCCAGCGGCGTGGTCTCCACACCGGGCACCATGTTGCCGTCGACGAGGGCGAACAGCACCAGCCCCGCCATCACCACGGCGCCCACGGCCAGCCCGGTCAGCGCGTTGACCGCGAGGGCGGCGGGAAACCGCCGCCGGGTCCGCCGCCACAACTCGCTGACGGTCAGCGGCCCGTCGTCCCGCGCGGCATGCGAGCCACCGACGGCGTACGCGGTGTGCAGCACGGAGAGAGCGAGCAGCCCCAGCACGAGCAACAGCGGGGCCACCACGAACCCGACCCGCACCAGCGGCTCCAGGCCACCGTCCGCATACGCCACGTAGGAGTCCTCGTTGGCGATGTTGGCGTCCGCGTAGTCCCGGACCCTCTCGAAGCCGTCCCACGCCGCCGCGAACCCACCCCCCACGATCGCGCACCCGACCACGGCGGTCAGGCCGGACACCCACAGCGTGAACCCGTACAACACCCGGCGGCCCGCCCGGTCGGCCGACTGACTTTCCTCGTGCACCATCGACCTGCCCTGACCTTCGTAAGACTCCGCGGTAACGCCCCCCAAGACGATCACCGGACGCGCGGGGTTCCCCACTCAGTCAGGCAGCCCCCAGAACGATCCGCGCAGGCCGACCTCGGCGAAGTAGGCGCTGGCGGCGGCGGGGTCGCGGCGGGTGTAGCCCGGGTCCAGGCGTCCGGTGTACCAGTCGCTGGCGAAGCGCCAGAGGGTGTCCAGGTCCATGACGTAGCCGCGCTCCTGGCCGGTCCGGCGCAGCCAGGTGTCGACGCAGTCGGTGGAGCAGAACAGGCGCTGATTGCCGTAGGTGCGTACGACGTCGTCCCAGGCCCGGTGCATGGGGATGAGGGAAATGGGCCGCTTGGTCGCCGCGCGGGGGCGCGTCCCGGCCGACGACCCAGGCGTGCGGGGTGTCGCAGGCCGGGCAGCAGGTGGCGACCAGGACGTCGGGCTCGTCGCGGAGCAGATGGGGCAGGGCGAACGAGTCCCAGGCGCAACCGTGCAGGGCGCGCAGCTCCCGCCGTACCCGGTCGGACGCGAGCCCGGTGAGCGCGGCCAGCTCCGGCACGCCGGGAGCGCGGCCGGTGCGGGCGAATCCGTTGTGGACGGCCAGACGGACCCGCTCCGTCTCGTGAAGGTTCATGAGCCCAGAGTCTCGTACGGACGGACGGTGTTCCTCCGCGGCGGGTGGAGCTGGCATCATGGGCAAACGGAGCATAGTTCCGTTTAACGGCAGGCGCGACGGCGAGGGGAGCGGCACGGTGAACGACGGCGCCAACAGCGGCGGCGGGGGCGGCGCGGGGCGCGGGGCTCCGTCCAAACGGAAGGACGCCCAGCGCAACAAGGAGACGCTGCTCGACGCCGCCGCCGCGGTCTTCGTCAGGTCAGGCGTGGAGGCGCCCGTACGGGACATCGCGGCCGAGGCGGGCGTCGGGATGGGCACGATCTACCGCCACTTCCCCACCCGCGCTGACCTGATCATCGCCGTCTACCGGCACCAGGTCGAGGCGTGCGCCGAGGCCGGTCCGGCGCTGCTGGCGTCCAGCGCGACTCCGTACGCCGCGCTGGGGCAGTGGGTCAACCTCTTCGTCGACTTCCTGGTCACCAAGCACGGCCTCGCCGCCGTACTGCAGTCCGACAGCTCCGGCTTCGACACGCTGCACGCCTACTTCCTCGACCGCCTGCTGCCCGTCTGCACCGAGCTGTTCGACGCCGCGGCCGCGTCCGGTGAGATCCGGCCGGGGCTGGACCCGTACGAGGTGATGCGGGGCGTCGGGAACCTGTGCATCGGCGCGGACAGCGATGAGCGCTACGACCCGCGCCGACTGGTCGAGCTGCTCATCGCGGGATTGCGCCCGCTGCCTCACTGATCCTGTTGTGCACCGGCGCCCGCCACGCCAAGATGATCAGCCATGCCCACCAAATCCCTGCGCATCCCCACCCCGGACGGCCAGTCCGACGCCTTCGCCGCCTTCCCCGACGACGGCGAGCAGCACCCAGGGGTGCTGATGTACGCGGACGCCTTCGGCATCCGGCCCGTGCTGAAGGAGATGGCCCGCGAGCTGGCCGGGCACGGGTACTACGTCCTCGTCCCCAACTTGTTCTACCGGCACGGCCCCACGCCGGTGGTCGACCTTCCCGCGCACATCGGCGAAGAGGTCCGGCCCGCGATCATCGCCCAGCTGATGCCCTTGATCGAGGCGCACACGCGCACCGACGACCGCATCCTGAGCGACGCCGACGCCTACCTCGGCTTCCTCACCGCCCAGCCCGAGGTCGGCCCCGGACCGGTCGCGGTGACCGGCTACTGCATCGGCGGCCTCCTGGCGATACGTACCGCCTCGGCCCACCCCGATCAGGTGGCCGCCGTCGCCAGCTTCCACGGCCCCGTGGGCGCGGACGGCCCCGAGAGCCTGCACCGGCTCCTCTCCCCGCTCACCGCCGAGGTCCACCTCGGCCACGCCGAAACCGACATCACGCCGGATGCGCTCGACGAGCTGAACAAGGCCCTGGACGCGGCGGGCGTCGCGCACACCTCAGAGATCTACCCCGGCACCGTCCACGGCTTCACGATGTCCGACACCGACGCCTTCAGCGCGACCGCCCTCCAACACCACTGGGACCGTCTCCTCCCCCTCCTCGACCGCACCCTGACCAGGGGCTGAGCCGCACGGCCCTACACTTGCCCGGCCAACCGGTCGAGGCGGTCGCGCTGCTCCGGGGTCAGCTGGAGGTGCGTCGCGGCCCAGTTCTCCTCCAGGTGGTCGATCCGGGCGGTGCCGGGGATCGGGAGGATGACCGGCGAGTGGCCGAGGAGCCAGGCCAGGGACACCTGGGTCGGGGTGGCGCCGGTCTCGGCCGCCACAGCGGCGACCTCGGACCCGGCCTCCCACGCCCCCGCCGCGACGGGCCGCCACGGCAGGAACGCGATGCCCGCCGCCGCGCAGGCCGCGAGCACGGGCTCGTGCTCGCGGTCGAGCACGTTATAGCGGTTCTGCACGCTCACCACGTCGATGATCTCCCGCGCCCGGTCGAGTTCGGCGACGGTGACCTCGGACAGCCCGAGCCTGCCCACCTTGCCCTCGTCCCGCAGGTCCCGCAGCGTGCCCAGCTGGTCGGCGAGCGGCGTGTCCGGGTCGATACGGTGCAGCTGCAGCAGCTCGATCCGCTCGACGCGCAGCCGCCGCAACGCCTGCTCCACCTGGTCCCGCAGCACCTCCGGCCGCCCGTCCAGCTTCCATTCCCCGCCGGGCCCGGTCCGCGCGACGCCGACCTTGGTGGTGACGAGCAGCCCGTCCGCGTACGGGTACAGCGCCTCGGCGAGCAGCTCCTCGTTGGCTCCCCCGCCGTACAGGTGCGCGGTGTCGATCAGCGTGATCCCCAGCTCCACGGCCCGCCGGGCGACCGCGATGGCCCCCTGCCGCTCCGGCCCGGCCTCGGTCGGCAACCGCATGGCCCCGAACCCGAGCCGCCGTACCTCCAGATCGCCGCCGATGCGAAAGCTCATCGATGTCATCCGCTGCCCCCGTCTCCCGTTGAGGTCAGCACGCTAGCAGCGCGGCCGGACGCCATTGGATCTTGAGAAACAGGGCCCCTTGGTAGGTCCCCCTTACCGCGCTACGGTGAAAGCGGTGGTACTCCGGCGTCGAGACCGCTGGAGGTGACGACGTGGGCACCTCAGGCCGGTCGGGCCCACGGCCGGTCGCCGAGAAGAGAGTGAGCGCACTCAAGGTCCGCCCGCTCTCGGATCGGGCTGGAATACGCGTCTCCGGCGAGGTCACCCTGACCACCCGGCCCTCGTGGGAGCAGGCGCTGAAAGACGCCGTCCGCGGCAGTGGCGACGTGACGCTGGACCTGTCCGGGCTCACGTTCATCGATGTCGGCGGCGCGACCGCTCTGGTGCTGGCCGCCCAGGGCCTGGACGGCAGGCGTCGCCTGGTCATCAAGGGGCCGCCGCCCACTCTGCGCCGCGCACTGGCCGCCTTCCTGCCCGAACTGGTGGCGGTTGAGGTGATGACGTGATGTGCGCGGCTGAGCCTTTCTCGCATCCCGCCTTCTTCTACCGAGGCGTCCAGGAGTATGTGGCCGGGACGGTCCCGTTCATCCTGGAGGGCCTCGCCGCGGGCGAGCCGGTGGCGGTGGCCGTTCCCGCGAGCAACCTCAGGACCCTGCGCGCGGAGCTGGGCGCGAGCGCCGAACTGGTGCGGTTCACCGACATGAGCCGGGCCGGGCGGAACCCGGGGCGGATCATTCCCAACGTGCTGCGCGAATTCGCCGACCCGTATCTCGCCAAGCGGGTACGGATCATCGGCGAGCCGATCTGGCCCGCCCGCACCCCCACCGAATACCCGGCCTGTGTGCAGCACGAGGCACTGATCAACGAGGCCTTCCGCGGCCGGAACGTCACCATCCTGTGCCCCTACGACGCCGAACGGCTCAACGCCGGATGGCTCGCCGACGCGTACACCACCCACCCCGTTGTCGTGGTCGACGGCAGGGAGGAGCGCAGTACGACCTACGACGCCGACCGCGCCGCCTCCACCTTCAATGAACTCCTCGTCCCACCGCCCTGGGCCGTCGTCTTCACCTTCGACGTCGGCCGTCTGTCCGGCGCGCGGGACCTCGCCGTCGAACTGGCCAGGCGCCTCGGCCTGACAGGCGAGCGAATGGACGACTTCGCGCTTGCCGTCACCGAGTTGACCACCAACAGCGTGCAGCACGGCGGCGGCTCGGGCACCGTATCGGTCTGGGCCTACGGCGCGCAGATCGTGTGCGAGGTGAGGGACCGGGGATGGCTGCGAGACCCCCTGGCCGGCCGCCGCCCGCCCCCGCCCGACGAGCCGGGAGGCCGGGGCCTGCTGATGGTCCACAGCCTCGCCGACCTCGTCCGCGTCCACACCGGCCCCGATGGCACGACGGTCCGCTTTTACATGTAGGGGCAGCGTCACCCTCGCGGGCAGGCGATCTCCGGCCGCGTGCGGTGTGGGCTGCATGCGATCAGGCACACGGACAGGAATCGCTGGCCGGTGAGGTACCAGCCGCCGACGACATCCTCGCCCTGCGCGACCCGTTCGACGGCCCGGCTGGCCGCGTCGGCGAGGCGGTCGCGTTCGTGTTCCGAGGTGAACGAGGCTGCGGAGGCTCGCGCTTGACCGCCGAACCATTGCGCCGCCTCCTGCGGGTCGGTCCACGTGCCCTGGATGAAGGAGGGCGGTTTGAGGAGCCAGTGGGCCAGTTCCAGGGGGACGACTTTGCTGGATCTGAATTCGGGGTGCAGGGGGCGTCGGGGGCCGTCCTTGTGTAAGTCGTGGGCGGACCCGAGCCAGGTGTAGCCGTGGTGGTGCATGTGCTCGCTCTCTCGGGGGAGCGCGGCCCCCGCCCGAGGTGGGGGCCGCGTCCTGGGTTACCGGCTACTGACGGCCGCAGCCGTCACCGTCGCCGCAGCCGCCCTGCTGTCCGCCCTCGGTGGGGCCGTCGTCTTCCGGGTCCTGTCGGAGGACGGCGGCCTTGTGTCCGTGTAAGTGCATCGGGATGATTCCTCTCGGTGCTGTCGGTCGCGGGGGCTCTCCTCGCGCCGTCGTGCACGTGCACCCGTTCCGCGCTGGGCTCGACCTGCCAGGGCTCCGGTCCAGCCGGGACGGGGGTCTTAAGAAGGGGGCCGCTCAGCTCGTGGCGGCCTTCTTGGTCTGCTCTTCCAGCGCGGCGCGCATGAGGATGTCCGCGAGGCGGTTGGCGCTGTCGAGCGGAATGCGGCCCAGGGCGACCATGGGGTGTCCCGAGACCGTCACCTCTCCGCGCAGGACCGGCCAGAACAGGTCCTCGCGCTGCGCGTCGTGGGGCACGGCCACATCGGGAGTGAAGCCGAGACGCCCCAGCGCCTCCCGCAGCAATTCGGCAACCGCCCTCGCCTCCGCACCAGCCGCCCGATGGCGCCCGGAACGCATGGCGTCGATGTGTTCTTCGGTGATTTTCATAGATCGCACTCCCGGCCGTGTGGGCTCGGTTCAATCTATGGGCATCTCGGAAGGGGCTCTAGTCGGTTTCCTGTTCGCGCAAGAAGTCGTCTCGCACGCTCGCGACCATTCTCCGCATGCCGTCACCGAAAAGGGCCGTGGACGCAAACCCTTCGAACTTATTGACGTACTGGAAAACGTCTCTCGGATCCGTCACCACCAGCTCGGCGTGTACCGTCTCAACGGTCACGGTCCTACTGTCTCGGATCACGAACGCGTGGTTCGCAATATCACTCTGCAGAGTGGCGAACGGTACGACGCGGATGTCTATATGAGGCAGCCGTGCCAGCGAGATGAGCCTGTCCATCTGCTCAGCCATTCGCGAGGGCGAGACGATGCGCCAGCGCAATACGTTCTCGGTGATAACGAAACGCATGCTCTTGCTGTCGTCGTACAGAACCTGCTGGCGTTCCAGACGGGCCGCGATGGTGCGCGTCAGGGTGTCTTCGCCGAGGTCATGGCGAGCGAGGACAGCGCGGATGTACTCGGGTGTCTGCAACAAGCCGGGAACCAAAGCGGGTTGGAACAACTGCAAGAGCGTCATGCGAGCTTCAAGCGCTCTCGTTTGCTGCTGCGCTTTGTGTACTCCCATTCGGCGTACGAGTCGCCATGCCGTGGTCTCTGTCGCTGCCACCCGCACGACGTCAAGATACTCAGCCTTGACCTCGTCAGAGACACCGAGCGCTACCAGGATGCTCTCGACGTCCACAACGGACGGCGCGACCTTCCCGGTCTCAATTTTGCTCAGCTTGCTGGTGGACATGGCAGCGCTGCGGGCGACGGCTTTGGCTTCCTTCCCGGATGCCAGCCGAAGCGCCCGCAGCGCCGCTCCCAGTTCTCCTCTATTCACTCCCCGTGCTTCGACCACCATTCAGAGAAGGGCTCCGCATGGGCGAGGGCCGTATCCCGGTAGCCGATGAACTCTTGCCCTCGCTCATCGGGCAGCGTCTCCCGCCCGGTGACGGTCCCCGAGGCGTCGTAGTGCATGACGACCGGGGTCTGGGCGTCGAAGAGCCAGAAGTCCCCTACGCCTTCGATGGGGTTGGACTTGTCGGTGGTGTCGAGAATGAAGAACTCTTCACCGCCGGTCTGGTTCGTGCGGTACCCCCACCCGAGTTCGAAGCGGAGGTAGGGCGTGAGCGGCCGGGACAGGATGTGCACCCGGTAGACGCGCTTCCCCTGGCCGGTGTGAGAACGAAGTTCTGCCACCCACTCGGCGTTGTAGTCCTCAGGCCGGGGGTCCCCCGCAAGGAACCTCCCGTACGCCCCGGTGTTGCCCGATCCGCCGTAGTCGTCCAGCGTTTCCAGCCGGAATGCCTCACGCTCGAAGGTGTCGAACAGCTCGCCGAGGTCCTTAGACGAGTTTGTCACGAAGGCCCTTCCGGATGAGGTCGAGGATGAGTTGCATAGGGATCTCCACGATTCCCTCGTGTGCGGGAATGTTCAACCCGTGGTCGGTGGGGACCTCGCCTTGCACGAGGAGAGTATCCCGGTCGGTGGCGTAGATGGTCGGACAGTCCTTGATGTCGCACGTACTCACAAGCTTCGAAACCTTCATGAGTCCCCTCCCTGGTGTGCTGTGTCGAGTCGATGCTTGCGAGTATCGGTGCTCGTACGCAAGAGGCATCTGTTTCCGGAACGGGAAATCGTCACCAGATCGCTTGGGGCGGGCGGTTCACCGTGGCCGGTACGCGGCGTGCGGTACTGCTCGCTCCTATACGGATTCGAAGGCTGCGGCGACCATCCTTGCCGTGTCCGGGTCGGTCCGCACGTCCATCCCCGTGGCGGGGTCCCAGTTCCCGTCGCCGTCGAAGTGGTTGAAGATGACGATCTCCTCGTCGATCAGCCAGCAGTCCGCGCCAGGAAGCGCGAGGTCGGCCGCGCGCCTGCGGGGCAACCAGCGCACCTCTTCCCCGGCGGCCACGTTATGGCTGTCCGTCACGTCGTACTCGAACCTGATGTACTCGCTGACGGGCTCCGAGACGACCCGGGCACGCCTCATCCGCACACCGCGCGAAACGGTCGCCACGACGAGGTCGAACCAGCCCCGCCACCGCTCGGCGGGGTCGAATCGGACGCCCGCGCGCCAGTCGGCGAAATCGGGGTCGTCGGGTGTGTAGATGTCCCGCATCTCCAGATGCACCGCCGAGCGCTGCGCCTTCCCTAACGCCTCACGTACTGCTGTGGCCATCGACCTTGTACTCCTCGTGCGGAATGGCGCGCCGCCAAACTGACTCGAAAGCGGTGGAGCAGAGCTTTACGACACCGGGGTCGTCGCTGAGCGACGGCCCGGCGGATGCTCCGTCGCCGGTGAAGTGGTTGAACTCAACCAGCCGATCATCGAATACCCAGAAGTCATTGCCGGGCAGGGTCAGGTCCGAGGCTTGTCTCCGGGGCAGCCAGCGCACCAGTTCACCGGCCTCGATGTTGTTGACCGTGCCCGCGTGCTCAAAGCGGATGTACTCGCTCACCGGCTCCGAAACGATCCGCGCCCGCCGCATGATCACGCCTCGTCCGACCGCTTCCGCAACGAGGTCCTTCCACGGCTGCCAGTACTCGGGGTTGTTCCACACGCCGGTTTTCCGCCATTGGGCGAAGTCACCGGTCTCGTAGTCGACCGCGTAAACGTCGCACATTTCCAAGTGGACGGCTGACCGGCGGCAATCGGCCAGCAGCTCAGCGAACGCTGGCACCTTCTGGGGCATCGCGCGCCTCCTTCATGTGGTCGAACCGGCCTGCCTTGGCGGCGCGTATGAAGGCTCTCAGCCGCGCTCGGGTGGTCGCGAGCACGGTCTCGGGGTGTTCGCTCTCGCGGAGCATGATGGTGTCGTGCTCCCGCGCGGCGACGTACAGGCAGTTGGAGCCTTCCACGCTGTAGGACGACTTCCGCCAGTGACGTTCGGACACGTACGTTTCCTCTCAGGTGTCGAGCGCGATGTGGCGCATCAGGTCCCGTGACGCTTTCGGGGTGAGCGCGGTCTCCTCCAGGCGGTCCAGGACGGACCGGTACTTCGCCAACTGCGCTTCCGCGTCCAGGAACTCACAGCCGTGATCGGTATCCAACGTCACCGTATCGAGCTGGGGTACCGGGCCGCGTACGTAGTCGATCGGCTGGCCGGAGCCGGGGAACGGGCCGGTGCCGAACGGGATCACACGCACGGTGATGTTCTCGCGCTCGCTCATGTCCATCAGGTGCTCCAACTGGGCCCGGGCGACTGTCGGCCCGCCGCAGCCCAATCGCAGAGCGGCTTCGTGAATGATGACCTTGTACGGCATCGGCCGCTTGCCGTGGAGGACTCCTTGTCGGCGGACGCGGAAGGCGACCCGGTGCTCCACCTCGTACGGTTCCAGGGCCGGGACGGTTTCGCGGTAGAGGGCGCGGGCGTGATCCACGGTCTGGAGCAGTCCGGGCATGTGGACCGCCAAGGCGACGCGCAAGCCCGAGGCTTCCTGTTCCAGTTCGGCGATGTCGAGCATGACCGTGGGCAGGACTTCGCGGTACTCCTCCCACCAGTGGCGATCCCGTCGTCCAGCCATGGCGGCCAGCGCGTCGATCAGGGCTTGGTCTGCGGCGTCATAGCTACGCGCGAGTGTGCGCACGCGCTCGGCGCTCACGGCGTAGCGCCCCGCTTCGAGGTTGCTGATCCGTGCCTGGTTGACGCCGTTGGTGACTGCCGCCGCGGTGGAGGTCAGCCCCGCGCGTTCGCGCAACTTCCGTAGCTCGGCTCCCAAACGGCGCTGGCGGACGGTCAGTACGTCCCTTGGTGGCATCCGGCCTCTCCTTCTCGCGCCTGGGCACAGTCTGCCGCGAATGCCTCCCACGCTCCATTTAGAAGCTCATCTAGTGAAGTATAGAAAGTCTTCTAGTTTCTGCTCTACGATGTGAGGCAGGCCACTTCGGCGGGACCGTGGTCGCCAACCACGCACGCCCTGGTCCTGGCCAACTGCACCTTTCGGTAGGGAGACACGCAATGACCGCTGCGCCGCCGCAGGAAACCCCCTCTGAGCCGTTCGACCTCGGCAAAGAACTCCGCGCCCTCGCCCTCGCCACCGCGCCGCGCCTCTTCGCCGTGGCTCGCATCCACCCGTACGAGGACACCGACGAGGTGGACGTGGAGATCGCGGCGTGGGGCATGGACTACGGCGACGGGCGCACCGAAGTCATCGCCCCAGGGCAGCGGCTGGTGCTCTCCTCGCCCGAGCGGGTGGAGGCGTGGTTCACCCGGGGCGTGGTCACCGCGCAGCTCGTGTGGCTCGCGCCGTCGACGGCGGCCTCGCTCGACCCCGGCCTCGCGGCCTGACCTGCGGCCCGCGCGAATACGAACGTATGACCCCGGCAGCCCCGATGCCCGCCGGGGGTTTGAACTAGAAGGCAGGGCCGGGAGCTGGTCCCGCTGTGCGCAAGAGGCGGCGGGGCCAGCCCCCGGGCACGCAGAGGCGCTACTGCCCGGGTACGCCCAGCGAGTGCCAGGCCGACCAGTCGGTGTCGTCACCGGGGGTGTTCTGCCAGGCGCACCTGATGGCGCCGTCGCCGAAGAGGGCGAAGACCTCCATGCGGCCATCGGCGTTCGAGGCGGCCACCGGGTCGCCGATCGCGAGCGGGCTGCCGCTGTAGAGCGGTGCCCAGTTGGGCGACCAGCTGCCGTCGGGGGCGGGGTTGGTCTGCCATCTGTGCTGGAGGGTGCCGCTTTCCTGGCGGGTGAAGACGTCCAGGCGGCCATCTGGGTTCACGCCGACGGCGGGGGTGCCGACCGGGTCGTCGCCACCGAGCGATTTCCAGCCCGGGGCCCAGCCGTTGCTGGGTTTGGTCTGCCAGATGTGCTCGACGGAGCCGCCCGGGCCGAGGACGAAGACCTCCTGCTGGCCGGAGGTGTTCAAGACGGCCGTCGGGTCGTCCTGCGGGGTGCCGCCCAGATCGCCGAAGGCCCATCCGTTGACGTGGGGGCGCTGATAGGCGTGCAGAATGGTGAGTACGCCATTCTGGTCGTCGTAGCCGCGAGCGAAAGCCTCCAGCCGACCATCGGCGTCCGGCACGACCGCGAGATCGCCCATTACCTGGTCGGTGAAGAGCGCTTTCCAATAGGGCTCCCATCCGTTGTTCGGCGCGGTTTGCCAGATGTGCTGGACAGAACCGTCCGTAGCACGGACGAAAACCTCCAATCGGCCATCGAAGTTTCTGGCGACGACCGGGTTGCCCGCCGGGGACGGGCTGTCGCGGAGCGATTCCCAGCGCGACCAGTCGGTGCCGTGGGGGGTGATTTGCCAGGCGTGCTGGATATTGCCGTCCGGAGTGCGGACGAAAGCCTCCAGCCGGGCATCGAGGTTCATGGCCACGACCGGATCGCCGTCCAGATTGCCGCCGATCGAGGACCAGCCGGACCATTCGTTGCGGCTGGGGGCCGTCTGCCAGTTGTGCTGGAGAGTCCCGTCGGAAGCGCGGGCGAATACCTCCAGCGCCTCGTTTGTGTTGAGAACGACCCACGAAAAGGGGGAAACGTACCGGACGCTCACCGTAGCCATGGCAATCCCATCTGCAGAGCAACAGGGGTTAACCAAAGGAGCCCTCCGAAAGGCCTTATACGACGATACGCCCCACCCGGTCCCTCCGCGCGGCCAGCGGGTCATGCCGGGTCACGCGGCCTGACGGCAGTCCCGGCAGAGGGTGGCGGGGGCCGGGGCGCGGAAGGCTCGGTCGCAGCCGTCGCAGTTCCGGAGGGGTACGAACGCCGGTGGTCGGGGGCTGGATGAAGGCGCTGCTGGGAGCGGTGGGGGGAGCAGCGCGGTGAGGCGGTGCGCCAGGAACGCGGCCGGGTGGCGGAGGTCCGGCGGCAGGTTCGCGGTGAGGGTACGGCGTACGGCTGCGGGCGCGGCCCCGCGCGCCAGCCACGCCGCCACGGCCGGGGCGAGGCGGCACACCTCGCGCTGCGAGAGCAGCAACCGGTCGTCGTCACGGCGGAGCGTGGCGAGGAGGGCGTTCGCGGCGGGGTGCGGGGTGGGTTCGGGGGCGTCGGCGGGCGGCGGCGGTTCGGGACGCGGCTCGCGTACGGGCCGTACGGGCTGCGGTTCGCGTACGGGCCGTACGGGCTGCGGCTCGCGGGCGCGGCGGGCGCGCGTGGCCTCCGGGTGGTTGTACGCCAGCGTACGGGTGACCATCCGGCCCTCCGGGGTGCGCTCCCGGACGCGTTCCAGGTAGCCGTACGCCTCCAACTCCCGCAGCGCGGCGGCGATCCGGTCCCGCCCCTCCGGGAACCGCTCGGCCAGCGTACGGATGTCCACGGACGCGCCCTCCGGCAGCGACTGGATGTGCGCGCCGAGGCCGATCGCGGTGAGGGAGAGGTGGCGGTGCTGGGTGAGGTGATTGCCGACGACCGTATAGCGGTTCGGGTGTCGTTCCCTCACCTGGGTGACTCCGCCGGTGAATCGGCGAACGAGGGATAGGGCGCGCGAACGCGCGCTAGGGTTCTGCTCAGCCATCGGGAAGGTGCTTCTTCCTTCGGTGGTCAGGCCCTCGACTCGGGATGCCAGTCCCGGCCGGGGGCCGTCGCATGTCCGGGGTTGTTGTGGCCGAGCCTGCCGTGCCAATCCGCTCCCGCGCCAGCCGAGTTGGGCGAAATCACCCGTCCGGGTGACTAGTATGAGGTTTGGATGGGTTGGGAGGGTTCTTTCCCCGAGTTCATTGGTCTTTGACGGCCCGCCGCACCGATGCGCGGCCCACCGGAACCAGGGTTCCTGGCCTCCGGTGGGCGCGTCCCACGCCTGAGAAGAAGCGCGCCTCAGCGCTCGTGCCGGTTCCCCGGGTGACCGAGGCGACGTTCTTGGACGCGAGGACCGTGGCGTCCCGGGCCACCTTCGCGGCGGCGCGGGCGTACGGGGCGTCCATGTCGTCGGCCGAGGCACTGCCGGACAGCGCGGTTACCGACGTCACGGCACCGAGGACGAGCCGCCAACGTGCTACCGCAGCAATCCTGTTGAGGTTCCCCGTGGCGGCGGCTAGGTTCACTCGGGTGACTGCCGGGTCGGCCCCTGAGGGCCATTCACGAGTGAGGCGCCCGGCCTCGGCGTGAGGCCGGGGCGGGCCAGAGCCCCGCCCACCCATCTCCGCGTTTTCCGTTCGCACCGCGATCACCGCGATCACCGCGACCACCGCGACCACGACGACACCGGAGAGACCTCACATGAACGACATCCAGCTGAACCACACCGTGATATTCGCCTACGACCGCGCGCTGTCGGCCGAGTTCCTCGCCACCGTCCTCGGCCTGGAGGTGGGGGCCCCGTTCGGGCCGTTCCTCCCCGTCGACCTCGGCAACGGCGTCACGCTCGACTACTACGAGAAGCGCGACGAGCCGATCCAGTCGCAGCACTACGCCTTCCTCGTCCCCGAGGAGCGCTTCGACGGCATGATCGCCCACCTGGACGCGGCCGGGGTCACCTACTACGCGGACCCCAGCCACACCCAGCCCGACCAGGTCAACACCCTCTTCGGCGGCCGCGGCGCCTACTTCGGCGACCCGGACGGCCACAACATGGAGATCCTGACCCAGCCGTACGTCCGCCCGTAAGACCACGCGCTACGGCGCCAGGATGTCCAGTTCACGCATCGCGCCCACCGTGATCTCGCGGGTGTAGCGCTCGGCGCGCTCCGGGTCGCCCGCGCGGATGGCCTCGGCGACCCGGACGTGGAGGGTGACCGCCTCCGGGTCCGGGTCGGTGAACATCACGCGGTGCTCGGTGCGGCCCGCCAGGACCTCGGCGACGACATCGCCCAGCCGTGCGTACATCTCGTTGCCCGAGGCGCGCAGGATCGTCCGGTGGAAGGCCACGTCGTGGACGAGGTAGGCGGGGAGCTGCTGGCCGCGCGAGGTGCCGACCATGTTGAGGGCGTGCTCGGTCAGCTCCGCGCACTGGGCGGCGGTGGCGTGCTCGGCGGCCAGGGCGGCGGCGGCCGGTTCGATGGCCGAGCGCAGGGAGGTCAGGGAGCGCAGCTGGCGGGGGCGGTCGGGGCCCGCCAGCCGCCAGCGGATGACCTGCGAGTCGAAGACGTCCCACTCCTCCGGCGGGAGGACGGTCACCCCCACGCGGCGGCGGGAGCGGACCAGGTGCATCGCCTCCAGGACCCGCACTGCCTCGCGGACCACGGTCCGGGAGACGTCGAAGCGGCGCTCCAGCTCATCGGTGCGCAGCACGGTGCCCGGCGGGTAGTCGCCCGCGGTGATCGCGGGGCCGAGGGATGCCAGCAGCCGAGCGTGCAGTCCCCGCCCTGTCGTGGTGGGCCCCTGGTTCTCCATGGAGTCAGACTACGTGGCCGCCCCGCAGCGTTTAAGTATGACTTTTACATCACGAACTCTTGAATACGTCGTATCAGTGGGGTTGAGTGTGCTGCCAGCGGTGCCGAGGTCGAGAACGACAGTCGCGGCAGACAGCCGAGACAGACAGCAGCAGCGCCGGAGCAGACAGCGAGGTTTTCCACATGCATGCCCCCCTGGTCGTCGTCATGGGAGTGTCCGGCACGGGCAAGACCACGGTCGGCCCCCTGCTGGCCGACGCGCTCGGCGTGCCGTACGCCGAGGCCGACGACTTCCACCCGCCGGCCAACATCGCCAAGATGTCGGCCGGTACCCCGCTGGGCGACGAGGACCGCAGGCCGTGGCTGGACGCCATCGGCGCCTGGGCCCATGAGCACGTCGGCCACGGCGGTGTGGTCAGCTGCTCCGCGCTCAAGCGGAGCTACCGGGACCGGCTGCGCGCGGCCGAGCCCGGGGTCGTCTTCCTGCATCTGACCGGCGACCGCAAGCTGATCGCGGACCGGATGCGGGAGCGCAAGGACCACTTCTTCTCCGGGGCGATGCTCGACTCGCAGCTCGCCACCCTGGAGCCGCTCCAGCCGGACGAGAACGGCGTCGCCGTGGACATCGAGCCGGGCCCCGAGACCGTCACCGAGCACGCCGTCGCCGCACTGCGGCGGGCCCCACGCCAGTAAACGCACGTTAGGAACCCCTCCGTGACCAGACTCAGCGCCGAGATGCTGGCAGCGGACACCGTCGACCCGATCACGTCGGCCGGTCACGCACAGCTGGGCATAGCCGTCCTCGTCGGCATAGCCGTTCTCGTCCTGCTCATCACCAAGACCAAGCTGCACGCGTTTCTGTCGCTGACGATCGGCTCACTGGCGCTCGGCGCCATCGCGGGGGCCCCGCTCGACAAGGTCATCACCAGCTTCTCCGGCGGGCTCGGCGACACCGTCGCGGGCGTCGGCGTGCTGATCGCCCTCGGGGCGATCCTCGGCAAGCTGCTCGCCGACTCCGGCGGCGCCGACCAGATCGTGGACACGATCCTCGCCAAGGCGAGCACCCGGACGATGCCGTGGGCGATGGTGCTCATCGCGGGGATCATCGGCCTGCCGCTCTTCTTCGAGGTCGGCATGGTGCTGATGATCCCGGTGGTGCTGCTGGTCGCCAAGCGCGGCAACCTCTCCCTGATGCGGATCGGCATCCCGGCGCTCGCGGGCCTGTCCGTGATGCACGGCCTGGTGCCGCCGCACCCCGGCCCGCTCGCCGCGATCGACGCGGTCCACGCCGACCTGGGCGTCACCCTGATGCTCGGCGTCCTCATCGCGGTGCCGACCGCCGTCATCGCGGGCCCGGTCTTCTCGCGCGTCGCCGACCGCTGGGTCGACGTCACCCCGCCGGACCGGCTGATACCGACGCGCCCCTCGGAGGACCTGGAGCGGCGTCCCGGATTCGCCGCCACCGTGGTCACCGTGCTGCTCCCGGTCGTACTGATGCTCATCAAGGCGCTGGTCGACATCGCCGTGGACGACCCGGAGAACACCGTCCAGCGTGTCGCCGACGTCATCGGCAACCCCCTGGTCGCGCTGCTCGCGGCGGTGATCGTGGGCATGGTCACCCTCGGCCGCGCGGCGGGCTTCACCCGCGACCGCATCTCCACCACCGTGGAGACCTCGCTCGCCCCGATCGCCGGAATCCTGCTGATCGTCGCGGCGGGCGGCGGCTTCAAGCAGACGCTGATCGACATCGGCGTCGGCAACATGATCATGGACATCTCGAAGGACTGGAACGTCTCCGCGCTGCTGCTCGCCTGGCTGATCGCGGTCGCGATCCGGCTGGCGACCGGTTCGGCGACCGTGGCCACCATCTCCGCCGCCGGGCTGATGGGGCCGCTCACCGCCGACATGTCCACCACACACGTCGCCCTGCTGGTGCTGGCCATCGGCGCCGGGTCGCTCTTCTTCAGCCATGTCAACGACGCGGGATTCTGGCTGGTCAAGGAGTACTTCGGGATGAGCGTGGGGCAGACGGTGCGGACCTGGTCCGTGATGGAGACGATCATCTCGGTCGTCGCGCTGGCCTTCGTCCTGCTGCTGTCACTGGTCATATAAGGCCCGGGGTCATATGAGGCCCGGAAGGCCCGGAAGGATACGTACGCCATGACGACACATCCGCTCTTCGACATCGCGGGCCGCACCGCGCTGGTCACCGGCTCCAGCCGAGGCATCGGCCACGCGCTCGCCCGCGGGCTGGTGGAGGCAGGCTGCACGGTCGTCCTCAACGGCCGCGACCAGCAGGCCCTGGACAAGGCCGCGGCCGAACTCGGCGCGATCGGAGGCGGCGCGGCGGCGGGCGTGCACACCGCCGCCTTCGACGTCACCGACGGCCCGGCCGTCGCCGCCGGGATCGCCGACGTGGAGGAGCGGGTCGGCCCGCTCGACATCCTGGTCAACAACGCCGGGATGCAGAACCGCGCACCGCTGCTGGAGTTCACCGACGAGGCCTGGCGCCAGATCGTGGACACCAACCTGACCAGCGCGTTCCTGGTGGGCCGGGAGACCGCGCGGCGTATGACCGCCCGTGGCCACGGCAAGATCGTCAACATCTGCTCGCTGCAGAGCGAGGTCGTACGCCCCGGCATCGCCCCCTACTCGGCGACCAAGGGCGCGCTGAAGATGCTCACCAAGGGCATGTGCGCCGACTGGGGCCAGTACGGCATCCAGGTCAACGGGGTGGGCCCCGGCTACATCGAGACCGAGCTGACCCGGCCGCTCGTCGAGGACGAGCAGTTCAGCACCTGGGTCCGCGGCCGCACCCCGGCGGGCCGCTGGGGCCGCACCGAGGACCTGATCGGCGCGCTCCTCTATCTCGCCTCGCCCGCCGCCGACTTCGTCAGCGGGCAGGTGCTGTACGTAGACGGCGGCATGACGAGCGTCCTGTGAACCCCGTGAACCCCGTGAACGCCGTGAAACCACTTGAGGAGGCTGGGCGATGGTGCTGGGCTGTGTGATCCATGGGCAGGGAGACCTGCGGGTCGACGAACTCCCCGAACCGGAGGTGGCGCCCGGACAGGCGCTGGTGGCCATCCGGTACGGCGGAATCTGCGGATCCGATCTTCACTACCACGCCCACGGCGGCGTGGGCGACTTCCGGCTGAAGCAGCCCATGGTGCTGGGGCACGAGGTCGTCGGCACGGTCGTGTCGTACGGCGAGGGCGCGAGCGGGCCCGCCCCCGGCACCCCGGTGGCCGTGCACCCGGCGACCCCGTGCGGGGTGTGCCCCGAGTGCGCGGGCGGCCGCGCCAACATCTGCCGCGACACCCGCTACCTGGGCAGCGCGGCGCGCTTCCCCCACGTACAGGGCGGTTTCGCGTCCCGTATCGCGGTCCCGGCCGGACAGCTGCGGGTGCTGCCCGAGGGGCTGGAGCCGCGCCGCGCGGCGCTCGCCGAACCGCTGTCCGTCGCGCTGCACGCGGTGCGCCGCGCGGGCGATCTGACGGGCCGTAATGTCCTGGTCACCGGGTCCGGCCCGATCGGCTGCCTGGCCATCGCCGCCGCCCGGGCGGCGGGCGCGGCGAGCATCACCGCGACCGATGTGCTGCCCCGGGCCCTGGAGTTCGCGGCGGCGGCCGGTGCGACGGCGTGCGTACGGGCCGACGACCCGGACGACCCGAACTGGCCCTCTGTCGAGGTGGACGTCGCGATCGAGGCGTCCGGCGTGGCCGCCGGGCTCGACACCTGCCTCCACCGGGTGCGGCGCGGTGGCGTGATCGTGCAGCTGGGCATGCTGCCCCCGGGGCAGAGCCCGTTCGCCGGAAACCTCCTCGTGGCGCGCGAGATCGACCTGCGCGGCGCGTTCCGCTTCCACGAGGAGTTCGACGACGCCCTGCGACTGCTGGCGGCGGAGCCGTCGTTCGACGCGCTGATCAGCGGGGTCCGGCCGGTGCGGGAGGCGAAGGAGGCGTTCGCCCAGGCCGCCGACCGCCGCGAGTCCTGCAAGGTGCTGCTGGACTTCGAGGCCTGACCCTCTACGACCTACGACCTACGTCCGCCGCCCCGGTGCCGCACCGGGGCGGCGGACTGCTGTGCTCGGCCGCCTCCAGCAGTGAACTCGCCGCACCACGGCGCTGGAAGGACTGGAAGGATACGTCCAATGACTGAATGGGGGGTCGTGGATAAGCCCCGCCATATAGACCACGATGGGGGCTATGGACCATTCGTTCGATCGCTCGTCCCTGGGGGCTTTCCTGCACAACCGGCGTGCGGCGCTGCAACCGGAGGACGTCGGATTGCGGCGTGGACAACGCCGCCGCGCTCCGGGCCTGCGCCGCGAGGAGGTGGCGGAGCTGTGCGCCATGTCCGCCGACGACTTCGCCCGGCTGGAGCGCGGCGACGGGCCGCAACCGTCGGAGCAGCTGATCGCGGCCATCGCCCGAGGTCTGCGGCTGACCCCGGACGAACGCGACCACCTGTTCCTGCTCGCCGGTTACCGCACCGCCCGCCGTAACCTGCGGCTCCAGCATGTGAGTCCCGGGCTGATGCGGGTCATGGACGGCCTGGCCGACGTCACCGCGCAGGTCATGGGCCCGATGGGGGAGACACTGCTGCAGACGCCGTCCGCGGTGGCGCTGTTCGGCGACCAGACCCAGTACACCGGCCACGCCCGCAGCGCCACGTACCGCTGGTTCACCGACCCGGCCGCCCGGGAGCGCTACCACCCCGACGAACACGGCACCAACAGCCGGACCAACGTCGCACTGCTGCGCGCGGCCGTCACCCGCGACGGCCCCGACTCCCCGGCGGCGGATCTGGCGGACATCCTGCTGCGCACCAGCGACGAGTTCGCCCGGTTGTGGGGGCGCCACGAGGTGGGTCTGCGGTGGAGCGAGACCAAGCGCTTCGTCCACCCCGAGGTGGGGGAGCTGGAGCTGTACTGCCAAACCCTCCTGGAGCCGGACCAGGGCCAGTCGCTGCTCATCTTCACCGCGACCCCGGGCACCGAAAGCCACGAAAAGCTCGCCCTGCTCACCGTGTTGGGCACCGACCACTTCTGCACCGACACATGACGTATGACGAAGGGGCCTGCTCGCGCGGTTGGCGGGCAGGCCCCTGACGTGCTGACGTACTGCGTGCGTGACTACTTCTTGAAGCCGTAGTCCAGCAGCTTCTTCGCGTCCGTGGTGCGCGTGGGGACCGAGGAGGAGGCGAGGACGGTGCCGATGACCGTCTTGCCGCTCCGGGTGGCGGCGAAGACCAGGCAGTACTTGGCCTCCGGGCCGGAGCCGGTCTTCACGCCGATGGCGCCCGAGTAGGTGCCGAGCAGCGGGTTGGTGTTCTCCCACGTCATGTTGCGGTAGCCGCCACTCTTGGTGACGGTCTTCTGCGTGGTCTTCTTCGTCTTCACGACCGTGCGGAACGTGGAGTACTTCATCGCACTGCTCGCGAGCTTCGTCAGATCGCGCGGCGTGGAGTAGTTCTTGCCGTGCCCTATGCCGTCGAACGAGTCGAAGTTCGTGTTCTTCAGGCCCAGGCTCTTGGCGGTGGAGTTCATCTTGCCGATGAACGACTTCACCCGCGCGGCGCGGGTCGAGCCGGTGCCGAACTTGTCGGCCAGCGCGTACGCGGCGTCACAGCCGGACGGCAGCATCAGACCGTAGAGCAGCTGGCGGACGGTGACCTTGTCGCCGACGATCAGCCGGGCCGAGGAGGCCCAGTTGTTGTCGACGATGTAGTCGCTGTACGCCTTCTGGACCGTGACCTTGGCATTCAGGTCGAGGTTCTTCTGGGCCAGCACCACCCGAGCGGTCATGATCTTGGTGGTGGAGCCGGTGGAGAGACGGGTGTCGGCGGCCTTCTTGTAAAGGTCCTTGCCCGTCCCGTTGTTCATCACGTACCCGCCCTTGGCGGTGATCGTGGGTGCGGCGGGCGCAGCCTGGGCGGCCGGGGCGACGGCCACGGAGGACAGCACGGCCCCCGTGGCGAGAACGCTCAGCGCGGAGAGGCGACGCATGCGCTTGGTGGTGGTTTTCAAATGAATACTCCAAATGTCCCCGTGGGCGCGGCCAACCAGAGGGAAAGCCGTAAAGCCAGGGACGTATGAGAGCGGTCAATGGATGTGCGCCCCGCGATGTTATCCGTACCCGCTGTGCGGTTTCCCGTCGTATCGTCTTACGTGCCCAACCTGGACAGATATCCCGTCATCTCGGCCGTGGGGTCTCCTGTATATCCCAGGTATCCGTCCGGCCGGATGACGAAGACCCCCTGATCGCCGTACCCGGCGCGGATGTGTCCGTCCGGGTCGAGCAGATCGGGTGCCGGGCCGCCGACACGATACGTACGCACGGACGCGCGGCCGGGGGCGGGCGGTTCCGCGCCACCGAGTGCGAGCACCGTCACATGCGGGCCACGGAAGGCGTCGAAGAGGCGGAACGGGGTGCCGTCGGGGAGGGCGCAGGGGGCGTCGGGCGCGCGGTCGCCCGCCCGTAGCGTGGTCTCTTGCTGCCTTTGGTCGACCGCGAGTGCCGCGCCGCGATAGGTCAGCCCCAACTGGTGCACCTCCGCCGTGCGCCGGGGCTCGCCTCCCGCTTTCGCGGCGCGCTCCGCCTCGGCGCGGTGGATGCGGGTGCTGATGCCCAGCACCCCGGCGGCGACCGGCATCCGCTCCTCCTCGTAGCTGTCCAGCAGTACGGGATCGGCGCCGCCGCGCAGCACGGCGCCCAGCTTCCAGCCCAAGTTGTACGCGTCCTGGACGCTGGTGTTCAGGCCCTGGCCGCCTGCGGGGGAGTGGATGTGCGCCGCGTCACCGACCAGGAAGACCCGTCCGTCGCGGAGCCGCTCCGCCATCGCCGCCCGGGCCCGGAACGGCGACGCCCACCGCACCTCGCCCACCTCGGCCTCCGTGAGGTGCGTCCGTTCGGTGATCAGCCGCCGCACCGCCTCCGGGGCCGGGTCGGGGGTGGCGTCGGCGTCCTCGTACTGGGCGACCGCCTGGAAGACGTCCGTCCCGGCGAGCGGGCACAGGGCGAGGACGCCGCCCTTGGCGTGCTGCCAGACGTGCCAGTGGTCGCGGTCCATCCCGGTCAACGTCACATCCGCGACCAGCAGCGGGTGCGGGTCGACGGTCTCGCCCGCCATGCCGATGCCGAGCGCCTTGCGGACCGTACTGCGGCCGCCGTCGGCCGCCACGGCGTAGGCGGCCCGTACGGTGCCGGTCGAGCCGTCGGCGTACGCGAGCCGCGCGGTGACGCCGTCCGCGTCCTGCGTCAGGCCCGTGCACGCCGCGCCGAACTCGACCTCGCCGCCCAGCTCGCGCAGCCGCGCGTACAGGATCTCGGCGGTGCGCCACTGCGGGAGCATCCAGATGTCGTGGTACGGGGTGCCCGGCGCCGGGCCGGTACGGACGATCATCTCGAACGCCCCGAGCCGCCGTCCGTCCTCCCAGCCCATCATCGGCGGGTACGGGCCGCCCGCCGCGCGGACCGCGTCCATGACGCCGAGGTCGTCGAAGACCTCCTGCGTCCGGGGCTGGAGCCCCTTGCCGCGCGACCCCGGGAACAGCCGCTCGCCCCGCTCCACGATCCGCGCCGCGACGCCGCGCCGGGCGAGGTCGATGGCCAGGGTGAGCCCGGCCGGACCCGCGCCGATGATCAGCGCTTCCGCTTCCTTAACGTCGTTAAGTTCCATGGGGATGAGGGTGCGCTTAACATTGTTAAGTTGTCAAGGGGGGCGGGGGTGAGCTGGGAGGATGACCGCATGGCGACGACGCGACTGGACCGGGACCAGGTGGTGGACACCGCGCTGCGGCTGCTCAACGAGGTGGGCCTCGAAGGGCTCACGCTGCGCCGGATCGCCAAGGAGCTGAACGTCCAGGCGCCCGCCCTGTACTGGCACTTCAAGAACAAGCAGGCGCTGCTGGACGAGATGGCCACCACGATCTTCCTGCGGCTGGCCGAGGAACCGGCAGACCCGGACGAGGCCACGACCTGGCAGGGGCGTCTCCTCAGCTCCCAGCGCGCCCTGCGCCGCGCCCTGCTGCGCTACCGCGACGGGGCGAAGGTCTTCAGCGGCACCCGCTTCACCCGCACCGACCACGCCGTCTCGATGGAGGCCCACCTGCGCGTCTTCGTGGCGGCGGGCTTCACCCCGGGCGCCGCGGCCCGCGCCTCGTTCATCGCGTACGCCTTCACCCTCGGGTTCGTGATCGAGGAGCAGGCCGTCGAGCCGATGGCGGGCGAACGCCACCCCGGCTACGACGTCGAGGAGCGCGCCGACCTCATCGGCCCCGACTACCCGCTCGCGGGCGCCGTCGGCGCGGACCTCTTCCTCGACTACGACGCCCGCTTCGAGGAGGGGCTGCGCACGATCGTCGCGGGTATCGAATCCACGCTGGGCCCGGCGGCGTCGGCACAATGACCGCATGACGATCGACTCCGCGACCGCCCAAGCCTGGGCCGCCCTCGGCGGCCCACCCGACCTCGCCGAGCGGATCACCTACACCCCGGCGGGCGAGGTGCTCCCCGCCCGGCTGCCGGTACGGCAACTGGCCCGGGCCACGGTCGGGGTGTGCTCGCTGGCCGCCGCCGAACTGGCCGCGCGGCGCGGTGGCGGTGCGATCCCCGCCGTACGGGTGGACGAGGGCGCGGTCGCCACCGCGTTCATCAGCGAACGCCACCTGCGCATCGACGGCCGCCGCGCCACCACCTTCGCCCCGCTGTCCGGCTTCTGGCGCGCGGCGGACGGCTGGGTGCGCACCCATGCCAACTACCCCCACCACCGCGCCCGGTTGCTGGCCGCCCTGAACCTGCCGAAGTACGCCGATGCGGACACCCTCGCCGCTGAACTGGCACAGCGCCCGTCCCGGGAGATCCAGGAGACGGCGTACGCGGCGGGCGCCCTGGCCGTGGCCGCCGTACGTCCGGGCGAATTCCCGCTCCGCACACTTCCGTTGGTGGAGTCCCGAGAGGTACGAAACGGCGGTGGCGGCGCGTGGCGGCAGTCCCTGCCGACAGCCGATGGTGCCCGGCCGCCGCGCACGGCGGAGCCGCTTCCGGCAGCGGCGCACCCCTTCGGCTCACTCGTCTCCGCGCCTGCCGCAGGCGTCCGCGTCCTCGACCTGACCCGGGTGATCGCGGGTCCGGTCGCCACCCGCACCCTGGCTCTCCTGGGCGCGGACGTGCTGCGCGTCGACTCCCCGAACCTCCCCGAGGACCCCGACGCCCACGCCGACACCGGCTTCGGCAAGCGCTCGACGCGCCTCGACCTGGCCGACCCCCACGACCGCCGGACCTTCGACGAACTCCTCGCCCAGGCCGACGTCGTGGTCACCGCGTACCGCCCCGGCGCCCTCGACCGTTTCCTCACCCACCACCCCGGCCTGATCGTCGCCCAGCTCAACGCCTGGGGCTGGACCGGCCCGTGGGCCGACCGCCGTGGCTTCGACAGCCTGGTCCAGGCCGGAACCGGCATCGCCCTGACCGAGGCGACGGCCGATGGCCACCCGGGCGTACTCCCCGCCCAGGCCCTCGACCACGGCACCGGCTACCTCATCGCCGCCGGTGTCCTCCGCGCCCTCACGGACCGCGCCAACACCGGCACCGCCCGCCACCTGCGCTTCTCCCTGGCCGGTACGGCGTCGTGGCTGATGCACGGCATCACCCCGGCCCCACCCCAGGACGGCCCGTACGCCCCGGAGCCCTACCTGACCTCCCGCCCCTCCCCAACCGGCCACCTCACCTACGCCCTCCCCCCGATCGCCTACGAGGGCGCTCCCCGCGACTGGCCCCACCCACCAGGCCGCTGGGGCACCGACACCCCGACGTGGGCCTGATGACCTGGGAGGTAATCGCGGCACTGGTGCTCTCTCCGCGACAGTAGGGCGCAGCCTAGAAAAGGGAGTGAGCAGCCGTGTCGTCAGCCAGTGGTACGACCACCCGCGCCGTAGTGGAGGAGTTGCTGTGCCGGATCGGAGAGGGCGACCCCGAGCGCATCGCGGAGCTGTACGCCGAGCCGGGCGACTGGCGGCTGGCCTGGCCGGAGGCCGAGCACGGCCGTACGGCCACCCCGTGGATCCGCCACCGCTCCACCCGAGCCGACGCCGCCGCCCACTACCGCGAGCTGGCCGAACACCATGTGCCCGGGCAGGCGGCCACCGAGATCGAGCGCATCCTCGTCGACGGCGAACACGCGGTCGTCCTGGGCGAGATCCGCCAGACCGCCCGCCCCACCGCCCGCGCCTACCGCGCCCGGTTCGCCCTGCACCTCACGGTCGAGGACGGCCTGATCACGCGACACCACGTCTACGAGGACAGCCTCGCCGTAGCCCAGGCCTTCGACGCTGGGAGGCCCGACTAGACCCTCGCGCGCCTCACTAGGCTCAACCCCCATGACCAGTGACGACGCCGCGCGACGCAAACGCCCCTTCCTCGTCCTGCACGACTACGGCATGGGCGGCGTGTGGTGGCGGATTCGAGCGCGGTCGGAGCGGGAGATCCTCGAAACGTTCGCTTGGGTCGAGGTCGTCACCGACCCGGAGATCGTGGCCCGGTTCGCGGACCAGGAACTGGACGAAGCCGACATCGACGCTCCCCACATGCCCGCCGGACTGGACGACCTACGCGCCGAACGTGACGCACAGCGCGGACGCGAGGGTTTCGGCGCCCTCGCGGACCGGGACATCGTGCACCTGCGCCGCCGCTGGGACGAGGACGACGAGGAGCCCGTCGTCTACCTGATGGAAGTGGAGCCCGACGGCCGCCGGACTCGCCAGGTGGAGCTGGCCGAAGACGGCACCGCCGTCCGCAGCGGCCCCGACGACTGGGTGTTCAACACGCCGATCGTTGACCTCTACGACCCGGCCCTCGTGGGTGAAGAGATCACCCGCACCGAGTTCGAGGCCCACTGGGCGAGGGCCCGCCAGGCGGACGCTGAGCTATAAGCCCAGGCCCAAGGGAGGTTGCCACAGCATGAACCTTGATCTCGCAGAGGAACTGCACCGTCGAGTGGAGAAAGACCAGGCCGCACGGCATCGCGTTGCCCAGACGCTCGATTGGGCCGAGGTGGGCCGGGTCGACGCCGACAACACGGCCTGGCTTGAGCGGGTCATCGCAGAGCACGGGTGGCCGGGAACCGGATTGGTCGGGGAACAGGGCGCCACAGATGCCTGGCTCCTCGCCCAGCACGCGGACCGCGCTCCAGCTTTCCAGCGTCAGGCACTTGAGCTGGTCAAGACCGCCGTCGCGGCCGGGGAGGCATCCGCACGTCACCTCGCCTACCTCACCGACCGGGTTCTGGTCGCGGCCGGTGAGCCCCAGCTGTACGGAACGCAGTACATCCAGGACCCGGATGGCTCGAATCTGCGTCCCCAGCCGGTAGCCGATCCCGAGCGGCTCGACGAACGCCGCGCCGCCATGGGCTTGGAATCGGCCTCAGCGTACGACCGACGCATGCGCAGCTAACGCCCGCTATGCCAATCCGTGTTTCGACCACCATGCAGAGAACGGCACCGCATGGGCGAGGGCCGTATCCCGGTAGCCGATGAACTCTTGCGCCCGCTCATCGGGGAGCGTTTCGCGCCCGGTGACGGTTCCCGAGGCGTCGTAATGCATGGTGACCGGGGTCTGGGCGTCGAAGAGCCAGAAGTCCGCCACCCCTGCCAGCGGGTTGGGCTTGTCGGTGGTGTCGAGGATGAAGAATTCCTCACCGCCGGTCTGGTTCGTCCGATAACCCCAACCGAGTTCGAAACGGAGGTAGGGCGTAAGCGGCCGAGAAAGGATGTGCACCCGGTAGACGCGCTTCCCCTGGCCGGTGTGAGAGCGAAGCTCTGCCACCCATTCGGCGTTGTAATCCTCCGGCCGAGGGTCCCCGGCGAGGAACCTCCCGTACGCCCCCGTGTTGCCCGACCCGCCGTAATCGTCCAGCGTTTCCAGCCGAAACGCCTCGCGCTCGACGGTGTCGAACAGCTCGCCGAGACCCTTTATGCGTCCCCTCCTGGCCGGTACGTCGCGTGCGGTACTGCTCGCTCCCATACGGATTCGAAGGCTGCGGCGGCCATCCTTGCCGTGGCCGGGTCGGAGCGCACCTCCATCCCCGTGGCGGGGTCCCAGTTCCCGTCGCCGTCGAAGTGGTTGAAGATGACGATCTCCTCGTCGATCAGCCAGCAGTCCGCGCCAGGAAGCGCGAGATCGGCCGCGCGCCTTCGGGGCAACCAGCGGACCTCTTCTCCGGCGGCCACGTTGTGGCTTTCCGTTACGTCGTACTCGAACCTGATGTACTCGCTGACGGGCTCCGAGACGACCCGAGCGCGCCTCATCCGCACGCCGCGCGAAACGGTCGCCACGACGAGGTCGAACCAGCCCCGCCACCGCTCGGCGGGGTCGAAGCGGACGCCCGCGCGCCAGTCGGCGAAATCGGGGTCGTCGGGTGTGTAGATGTCCCGCATCTCCAGATGCACCGCCGAGCGCTGCGCCTTCCCTAACGCCTCACGGACTGCTGTGGCCATCGATGTTGAACTCCTCATGAGGAATGGAGCGTCGCCACACTGACTCGAAAGCGGTGGAGCAGAGCTTCACGACACCGAGGTCATCGCTGAGCGACGGCCCGGCGGACGCTCCATCCCCTGTGAAGTGGTTGAACTCAACCAGCCGATCGTCGAATACCCAGAAGCCATTGCCGGGCAGGGCCAGGTCCGATGCCTGCCTCCGGGGCAGCCAGCGCACCAGTTCACCGGCCTCGATGTTGTTGACCGTGCCCGCGTGTTCGAAGCGGATGTACTCGCTCACCGGCTCCGACACGATGCGCGCCCGCTGCATGATCACGCCTCGTCCGGCCGCTTCCGTAACGAGGTCCTTCCACGGCTGCCAGTACTCGGGGTTGTTCCATTCCCCGGTTTCCCGCCATTGGGTGAAGTCTCCAGTCTCGTAGTCGACTGCGTAAGCGTCGCGCATTTCCAGATGGACGGCTGACCGGTGGCAATCGGCCAGCAGCTCAGCGAACGCTGGCACCCTCTGCGACATCGACGCCTCCTTCCTGCGGTGCTCGCGCGCCCTATACGGCCTGAGGGCAAGGAATGTCTGGCCGCATGCGGTGGGGGCTGCATGCGATCAGGCATACGGACAGGAACCGTTGCCCGGTGAGGTACCAGCCGCCGACCACGTCCTCGCCCTGCGCGATCCGCTCGGCGGCCCGGCTGGCCCTGTCGGCGAGGCGGGCGCGTTCGTGTTCCGATGCGAACGAGGCTGCGGAGGCCCGCGCTTGTCCGCCGAACCATTCCGCTGCCTCCTGTGGGTCCTTCCACGTGTCCTGGATAAAGGAGGGCGGCTTGAGGAGCCAATGGGCCAGTTCGAGGGGGACGACTTTGCTGGATCTGAAGTCGGGGTGCAGGGGGCGTCGGGGGCCGTCCTTGTGTAAGTCGTGGGCGGATCCGAGCCAGGTGTAGCCGTGGTGGTGCATGTGCTCGCTCTCTCGGTGCAGAGCGGCCCCCACCTGAGGCGGGGGCCGCCCCGGAAACAACGACCCGGGCGACGAAGACGACACGCGGCCCACCTGAGGTGGGGGCCGCGTGCTGTCTCACCCGCTACTGACGGCCGCAGCCGTCGCCGTCACCGCAGCCGCCCTGCTGCCCGCCCTCGGTCGGCTCGTCGTCCTCGGGGTCCTGCCGGAGGACGACGGCCTTGTGTCCGCGTAAGCGCATCGGGATGATTCCTCTCGGTGCTGTCGGTCGCGGGGGCTCTCCTCGCGCCGTCGTGCACGTGCACCCGTTCCGCGCTGGGCTCGACCTGCCAGGGCTCCGGTCCAGCCGGGACGGGGGTCTTCAGGGGGAAACGCGGCGCCTACCGGGCCTGGGGTGGGGCCTTCGGTTCGCCGAGGGCGCGGTAGCAGACGCGGGGGCCGTCGAAGGCGGTCCGGGCGTGCAGCCACCGGGTGTTGTCCAGGAGATAGCCCTGTCCGGGCTGGAGACGTCGCACCTGCTGGTGGCGGGCGATCACCGCCCGCAGAAGGGGCAGGTACGGCTGGACCAGCGGCGAGAACCGCACCAGGGAATCCCAGCGCAGCCGTATCTCCGGACGCCGCCCGTCGGGACGGGTGCCGAAGACCGCGCCGAGATGGCCGTCCGCACCACCGAAGTACGCGCTGCGGGGTGCGGACAGGGCGGCCAGGGCATCGGGGTGGTACGCGGCAAGGTCGTCCCGGACCGCCCAGCCATCGGCGAGCAGGCACTCCCCGCCGCGCGTGGCGGGCCGATGGCAGACCAGCATCATCAGCCGTGGCGGCACGGGGGTGCCGGAGCGTTCGGTGTGCGGACGGACTTCGGCGCTGGTGAGTCCCGCGCACCCGGCCTGGTCGGCGTGGCGGCCGGTATTGCGGATGACGGTGAGGCCATCGAAGTCACCCTCGCTGTGCGGCGCGATACGCATGACTCGGTCAGCGAAGGCGAGTACGGCCTGACGGGTCAGGAGTCCGTCCAGGTCCAGCAGGCCTGTGGTGCTCAGCCAGTCCGCCGACGCCGTCTGATCGGCGCGCTGGAACGGCAGTGGGACGCGACTCATCCGAGACTCCTTCGCCCATGGCAACCGCGAGTGCCCATCACTGTCCGCACCGGAGGGGTGGCACGTAAAGTGACAAGCTGTCAACGTGTAGTGGCGCAGTTCGGGGGCCACGCGTAGCCGGATCGTTGCTACGTTCCGTGCACCTCCACTGCTCTCTCCACGAAGGCGAAGGGGACCATGAGGCACGAAACGCGCAGCTTCCCCGTATCCGTGAAAGGCGTCGCCATCACCGACGACGGCCGCGTACCACTGCGGCGCAACGAACGCGACGAGTGGGAA
Organism: Streptomyces sp. NPDC001700; assembly: GCF_053596435.1. Classification (NCBI taxonomy): domain Bacteria; kingdom Bacillati; phylum Actinomycetota; class Actinomycetes; order Kitasatosporales; family Streptomycetaceae; genus Streptomyces; species Streptomyces sp. NPDC001700. Next base: position 45,789 of record NZ_JBSFGE010000003.1, on the reverse strand, counting down.
CTACCGGGCGGTCGACTGCGCCTCGGCGAGACGCCCGAACAGTGCGTGGAGCGCAGGTTCGGCGAGGAATCCGGCTGGCGCGCCACATCTCTGGCCCTGTTGGACGTATGGGTATACGAGCCCGTCCCCGGCCGCCACGTACTGATCGTCACCTACGGCTGCCAACTCCTGCCCCCAGAGGCGGAGCCGGTGACGAGCCACGGGCATGAGGAGATCCGTCTGTTCACCGCCGACGAAGTACCAGGGCTGAGGATGCCCGACGGGTACAAGGCGTCGATCGCCACCTGGTACCAACAACACGCCGGAGCCCAGGCCCGTGGAGTGCGGTGAACCCGGGGTGGAAGGGCAGGGAGACCGCTTGCCCCGGCCGCGCGCCCTGTTGCCCCACGCCCAATGGCACTGGGCGACTCCGCAGGCCGAATCGGTTCTGGCCGGTGGTGATCTCGGCGCTCTTCTGCGGTTCCACCGCCAGATTCACGGTTTGTCTCAAACCGCGCTGGGAAACCTGCTCGGCTACGACAAGACGTACATCTCCATGGTCGAGAACGGGCGGCGCACCATCGATGACGTTCCCTCTCGCCGCCGCATCGCGGCCACGCTGCGCCTACCGGCCCATGTGCTCGGTGTGACGGACTACGCCGACGCCGACCATGTAGCGATGGTGCAGTTCGGCGATTCCACCTTGCGCCTGGCCGAGATCGTGTGCCGGGCCGGGCACGCCACCGAAGCCGTGGCCGAGCTGTGGCCGCTGGCCGCACGGCTGGAAGCCCGCGTCACAGACGGCCACACCGAGCGCGACGCTCTCACCCTGCTGGCCCGCGCACGCGTCGGCCTCGGCGTCGCGCTGGGCCATGTCCTTCCCGAGGAGCGGCTGCCCACCGCCGCCCGCTGGACCGGCCAGGGGTTGGCCGTAGCCCAGCACTTGGGCGATCCGGCAATGACTGCATACGCTCTGCGCACACACGGCAATGAACTCCGGAAGTCCGGTCTCGTCGGTGCTGCGGTGGACCGCCTTCGTCACGCGGTCGCCGTCGCGCCGGATGACGATGAGCGGGCTGCCGCCCTGGCACTGCTCGCCCGCGCGGCCGGTGAACTCGGCGACACCTCGCTCTTCGACGACGCGGTGCGCAGAATTCACCGCCTGATCGAACGCATCACGCCCACCTCGCTGGTCAATCCCTTCACGCTGCACGAGATCCGCTTGCGCGGCCTGCTGGCCACGGGGCGCGTTGCTGGTGCGGTACGGCTCCTCAACGAGCAGCCACCGCAGACCTACGTCATCACGCCGCCGTGGCGCGTGATCGAGCACATCACCGCAGGCAACGTGCTCCTGCGACGCGGCGACCACAGCGGCGCCGACGAGCGTCTTTCGGCTGCGGTCACCGACGCCACCGCGCACCGCCTCCCCCACCAACTGCAACGCGTCATCCGCGCCACCCGCCACGCCCTGCCCGCGATCCGTGAGCAAGCCGAGCAGGGCCTGCGACGGCTGCGGCAGGACATGGCGGCCTGAAGGCTGACATAGGCACCGCGCGTTTCCAGATGTACGGCTGACCGGCGGCAATCGGCTAGGCAGTTTCGTTTGGATCAGCCAGTCGTTGGTCCGGGTATGCCGCTGACTGACGCGCAGTGGGCGCGGATCGAACCGTTGCTCCCGGACTGGACGCCGAAGCGGGGTGGCCGCTGGCGCGATCACCGTGAGGTGATCGACGCGATCGCCTTCAAGTTCCAGACCGGCACGCAGTGGGTCCACCTGCCAGAGAAGTACGGCAACTGGCGGGGTGTCTACAACAGGCTGCGGATGTGGGCCATCGACGGCACCTGGGAGCGGGTGTTTACCGCGTTGACGGCCCAGGCCGACGCGGACGAAGACCTCAACTGGGCGGTCTCCGTGGACTCCACGATCGTGCGCGCTCACCAGCACGCGGCCGGGGCTCGCAAAAAGGGGCTCCGGCCGGCGAGCCGACTGACCACGCCATCGGCCGGTCCCGTGGCAGACTGACCACAAAGATCCACCTGGCTGCCGACGGCAACTGCCGTCCCCTGGCTTTCGTCCTCACCGCTGGACAGGCCGGGGACGCTCCGGCCTTCACCGAAGTGATAACGCGATTGCGCGTCCCCCGGCCCCGCGGACGTCCTCGGACCAGGCCGGAAGTCGTCCTGGCAGACAAGGCATACTCCTCACGCGCTATCCGCCAGCACCTGAACAAGCGCGGGATCCGGGCGGTGATCCCTGTCCCGGCGGACCAGCAAGGCCACCGGCTGCGGCGCGGCAGCCGAGGGGGCAGGCCACCCGCCTTCGACCACGAGGCATACAAGCAGCGCAACACCGTCGAACGGTGTATCAACCGCTTGAAGCAGTGGCGCGGTCTCGCCACCCGCTATGAGAAGACCGCGACCATATACCTGGCCGGACTCCACATCGCAGGCATCTTCCTCTGGTCCGCAAGGTGATCCAAATGAAACTTCCCAGGGCTCATGACGGGGCGCCCGGGAAGGACGGCTTGATGACGCGGCTGCCAAACTTCCACTGTCCGTCCACGCGAACGTATTCGTCCTCGTACTTGACGTGGGAGCGAACGTAGCCGCCGTCGTTCTTCACCACTTCCACGAGACAGAAGACACTCCCCGCCGCGCGGTTGCCCTCGATGTCCGTCACCAGGTGGTTGAACATGACGTGGATGACGTACCGGGCATGGGCGAAGAGTGAGTCGCGGAAGAAGTCGCGTATCGCCTCGCGCCCTTGGAACAGGCCGAAGCCGGTCTCGCGTTCGTCGAGGACTCCATCCTCGGCCCAGCAGCCGGAGGACTCATTCAGCCGGAAGCCGTCGAAAGCAACCGCGTAACGAGTGTTGAGATCGTGGATGGCGGCACGATCGGCGAGATGACTCATGGGACAACCTCACGTGAAGAAGCGGCGCCGTGGGCCCTGGCCCTGGCTGGCTCGGACGAGCCGGGGGGACGGTGTACACGGCTCCCAGCCCGTGTCAAGGCTCCCCAGCCATGAACTGACCAGTGATCCAAACGAAACCGCCTAGCGGGCCCGGCGGCCCGGCTGGCCGCGTCGGCGAGGCGGGCGCGTTCGTGTTCCGACGTGAACGAGGCTGCGGAGGCCCGTGCTTGGCCGCCGAACCATTCCGCTGCCTGTTGCGGGTCGGTCCATGTGCCCTGGATAAAGGAGGGCGGTTTGAGGAGCCAGTGGGCCAGTTCCAGGGGGAGAACTTTGATGGATCTGAATTCGGGGTGCAGGGGGCGTCGGGGGCCGTCTTTCATGCGTCGCGTTCGAGGCGCCGGGCCACGCCAAGGGCATCCCGGAGAACGAGGCCGTGATCCGTATCCCCGCCAGGATGGTGCACATGATCAGGGAGGCTTGTGATGCCGTCGAGCGCACCGACATTCGATGAGCTGATCGCCAACTGCACGCGCTCTGCCGTGCACCTGGAGATGCGCGACGCTTACGCCGTCGACTACGAAGAGGGCCCGTTCGCCGCATGGAGGAACGGTTTCCGCCACGACCCGGCGGACCGTGCGTCCTGGTGGCGTCCGTGGCTCGACTTGATCCAGGAGACCGTGAGCCGCGGCATCGTGGTGCGCCGGGCCCGAATCGTGTCCGAGCCGGTCAGCGAGTACACCCGTTTCCTGTACGACGGCACGTTCACGAACGTCGCGGCTGGCGAACATGTGCGGTGGCTGCCTCGCCGACGGGCCTCCGGCATCGGGTTGCCGGGCAACGACTTCTGGCTGTTCGACGGCCAGTGGATCCACTGGAATCATTTCGCCGGTGACGGATCGTGGACCGGCGAGGAGATCACCGACGACCCGACCGCAGCCAAGCTGTGTGCCGAAGCATTCGACACGGTGTGGACACGCGCCACTCCGCACGACCAGTACGACATCCACTGACAGCGCGCACCGGACAGGCCAGCTCATGCCCATCTCCCCGTCCTCGTCCGCCCAAGCCGCACGCGCAGTCGTCGCGCGGAGGCTTCGCGACCTCCGCAAGAGCGCCGGGCTGACGGTCGTCGAGCTGGCCAACCGGTGCGACTGGCACCACTCCAAGACCTCCCGCATCGAGAACGCCCAGACCGGCCCTCCGCCAAGGACATCCGCGCGTGGACCAACGCCTGCGCGGCAAGCGATCAGGCGGAAGATCTCATGAGCGAGGCCATCGGTTCGTGATGCTCATAGAGGAGGCAGTCCTGTACGCCCAGTTGGGCGACGGGGACGCGATGGCGGCACAGCTTGGCTATCTGCTCACCGCCGGTGCACTGCCCCAGGTGTCGCTGGGCATCATCCCCATGGCCACACGTGAGCGGCGGCAGTGGCCGGTCGAGACGTTCCACGTGTATGACGACGCCCTCGTGTCGGTGGAGTTCGTTTCGGCGGAGGTCAACATTTCCCAGCCTTCCGAGGTCGCCCTGTACCTGCGGGTGTTCGAGCAGTTGCGTGGCATGGCCGTGTACGGGGCGGAGGCGCGGGCGTTGATACTGAAGGCGATCGAGGCCTGTACTGACCTCGGGCGCGACAAAAGCCCCCCGCCTGGCCCAGAGCCAAGACGGGCCCCTCGTGGCGGCCTACGAACCAGCGGACGTCCGTGACTCCTGCATCAGGCGTCGGCGACGTGATCGAACTGACCCACCTTGGCGGCGCGTATGAAGGCTCTCAGGGGTGCCCGGGTGGTCGAGAGTATGGCTTCGGGCTGTTCGCTCTCGCGGAGGATGATGGTGCCGCGTTCCCCCGCCGCGACGTTTACGCAGGAGGCCGACTCCTGGCAGTACGAAGACTGACGCCACGGGGACACGTTCATGTGCTGCTCCTTGTCACAGTTCCCGGATGAGGCCGTAGATGAAGTCGCGGGACTCGTCCTGGGCGAGGGCGATGGCCTCCATCTTGCCGATCACCAGCCGATACTTCTCCAACTGCGCCTCCGCGTCGAGGAAGAGCGAGCCGTGTGCCTGTTCCAGCAGGACCGTGTCGAGCTGGGGCACAGGGCCGGAGAAGTAGTTGATGGACTGGCCGGACCCGGCGAACGTGCCGTTGCGGAAGGGGATCACCTGGACGGTGACGTGTTCCCGCTCGCTCATGTCGATCACGTGCTGAAGCTGGGCCCGGGCCGTCTGCGGTCCACCGAATGGCATGCGCAGAGCGGCCTCGTGGATCACCGCTTTGCAGGGGGTGGGCTCGTCGCCGTAGAGGATGCGCTGCCGCTTGATGCGGTAGGACACGCGGTCCTCGATGTCGGGTGGCGGGAGGGCGGGGACGCCTTCGGCGAAGATCGCGCGGGCGTGGTCGACGGTCTGGAGCAGGCCGGGGATGTGGAGCACGGTGGCCAGCGTGATGGAGGCTGCGTGGTGTTCGAGCTCGGCCAGGTCGAGCTGCCCCAGGGGCAGCAGGTCCCGGTATTCCTCCCACCAGCCGCGCTGCTGCTTGCCGGTCATGGCGATGAGAGCGGTGATGAGGTCCTCGTCGCCGCACGCGTAGTTCCCGGCCAGGGTGCGGATGCTGCGCTCACTGAGGCCGAAGCGGCCGGTCTCGATGTTGCTGACGCGGGCTTGCTTGGCTCCGATCAGCTCAGCGGCTTCCCGGGTGTTCAGACCCGCGCGCTCGCGCAGCTTGCGCAGCTCGGCGCCAAGGCGAAGCTGACGTGCGGTCGGAGTTGCTCTCGGCGGCATGCGGTTCTCCGTGTTCGAACTGGCGCTGTTGGGTGTCACTGGAACGAGGGAAAGGTTAGATACCTCTCGACATTCCGTAGAAGTAATTCAACCTTGCGCTCTACCCTGTGAGCCAGGCCACTCCGTGCGGCGGCCTCCGCAACTGCCCAGACTCGGTCTTCCTTTGACCCAACTCCACCTCCCGGCAAGGAGACACGCATGGTCACCGTATCCCCCGAGCAGCCCGGCCCCGGGTCGTTTGACCTCGGCAAAGAACTCCGCGCTCTCGCCCTCGCCACCGCGCCGCGCCTCTTCGCCGTGGCGCGCATCCACCCGTGCGAGGACACCGACGAGGTGGACGTGGAGATCGCGGCGTGGGGCATGGACTACGGCGACGGGCGTACCGAAGTGGTCGGGCCCGGGCAGCGGTTGGTGCTTGCCTCGCCGGAGCGGGTGGAGGCGTGGTTCTCGCGGGGCGCGGTCACCGCGCAGCTGGTGTGGCTCGCGCCGTCGACGGCGGCCTCGCTCGACCCCGGCTTGGCGGCCTGACCTGCGGCTGCTGAGCTGATCCGTTCCTTCAGCCGTAGGCTGAGACGTGCGCCTGAGGGACGGAGAAACACGGTGGCCGAGACGACGCTGACCGAGGTGATGGCCGAGCTGGCCGCGCTTGAGGATCCGAAGATCCGCGCGGTGAACGAGAAGCACGGTGACGATCACGGGGTGAACCTCACCAAGCTGCGCGCGCTCGCGAAGCGGCTGAAGACGCGGCAGGAGCTGGCGCGGCAGCTCTGGGAGACGGGCGACAGCGCGGCGCGGCTGCTGGCGCTCCTGATCTGCCGCCCGAAGGCGTTCGAGCGGGACGAGCTGGACGGCATGCTGCGCGGGGCGCGCACGCCCAAGGTGCACGACTGGCTCGTGAATTACGTGGTGAAGAAGAGCGCGCACGCGGAAGCGCTGCGGTTGGCCTGGTTCGCCGATCCGGATCCCGTGGTCGCCAGTGCGGGCTGGGCGCTCACCACGGAACGGGTGGCGAAGAAGCCCGACGGGCTCGACCTCGCGGGACTGCTCGACACCATCGAGGCGGAGATGAAAGACGCCCCGGACCGCCTGCAGTGGGCGATGAACCACTGCCTGGCGCAGATCGGGATCGAGCACCCCCAGCACCGCGCCCGCGCGCTCGGCATCGGTGAGCGCCTGGAAGTACTCAAGGACTATCCGACGTCGCCGGGCTGTACGTCCCCGTTCGCGCCGATCTGGATCGGTGAGATGGTGCGTCGGCAGGAAGACAAGAGCTGACCTGTCCGGCAGCGGGCCTGTGAACCTTTCTGCCTCCCCTGCCGACTGTCTCGGTGACGCGTGGCGCGAGACAGGGAGGTGCGGTGAGCGACGACGGACGACGCGACGGGCTGCTGGTGGTGCGCTGCCAGCTCGGGGAGCGAGAAGCGTTCCGCGAGCTGGTGGGTCTCTGGCACGCCCCGTTGTGGCGTTACGTACGGGGCATGGTCGGCTCGCCGCACCTCGCGGACGACCTCGCCCAGGAGGCGTGGGTCGCCGTGGTGCGCGGGCTACCGAGGCTGCGGCAGCCGGAGCGGTTCGCCCCGTGGCTGTTCACCATCGCCCGGCGCGCGGTCGCCGACCACCTGCGGCAGGCGTACCGGGTGTCGGAGACGTCCGTGTCGGAGACGTCTGTGGAGGAGGCGGGCGCCGTCGTCGATGACGACGACTCGCTCAGCGGTGTGCTGACCACGATGCAGGTAGAGGCCGGCCTGAACGGGCTGCCGCCCCTGGAGCGTGAAGTGCTGATCCTGTTCCACCTGCAGGATCTGTCTCTGGCCGCCTGCGCGGAGGTGCTCGGCGTACCGCCCGGCACGGTCAAGAGCAGGCTGCATCGCGCGCGCCGCATGTTGCGGAGCGTCCTTGCCGAGAGGGGATACGAGGCATGAGCGAGCAGAACCCCGCGGCCCAGCGGGACGTGCCCGAGGAACTCGCCCGCGCGCTGGCCGCGGAAGTCTCGCTGGGCTCCCGCATGCGGCACGTGGCCGTGGGACTGGCGGGAGGCTGCGCGGCGGCATTGATCGCGGTGCTGTGGGCCACCGAGCCGCATCCGCTTCCCGCGCGCACCCAGGCCGCCTTCGCCGGGCTGATCGCCATCGGGCTGGCCTGGGCCGCCTTCGCGGGCTGGGTGCTGAGCAGGCGCCGACCGCTGTACGCCCGGGACCGGGTGCTCGGAGCCCGGCTCGCGCTCGTGGTCACGGTGGTGACCGGCGTGGCCGGGACGGCACTGGCCGCGGCACGCGCCGCCCCGGCCGAGGCACTGGCCACTGCCCTGGCCGGTGTCGCCCTCGTCGGCGTGGCAGGGCTCGTCCTGGCCCGGGCGCGGTCCCGCCGTCGCGAACTGCTGCGCCTACGGGACGCTCTGCGACACGAAGCCTCCTGAACCCCCGAAACGCATCCGCCCGGCTTCATCCGGATCGTCAAGGAGAACCGCAGTGAACAACAAGCCCACCCCGGTCGGTCCGCTGGCCCTCGCTCTACGCCTGCGCGCCGCGAGCAAGCGCACCATCGTCCTGGTCACCGTGCTGGCGTGCACGGCGCTGCTGATCGGGATCGGCTTGCTCCTGACGACCTGAGCCTTCGAGCGGGCCCACGCTCACCTATGCGGTCGCGCGCCTGTGCACCAGGGTCGTGATCTCCTCCGGCAGCGCGTCCGCCGCCGCCAGCAGCTCCGGGAGGAGGGCGGCTTCGCGGGTCAGGGCGCGGAAGGCGAGGGCTATGGTCACGTCGTGGTCCGGGCGGTGGCCGATCTCGACCCGGTCGCCGGTGCGGATGGCGCCGGGGGTGAGGACACGGAGGTAGGCGCCCGGCAGCGCGGCTTCGGTGAAGCGTTTGATCCAGCCGTCGCGCTCCAGCCAGCCCTGGAAGGTCGCGCAGGGGATGCGGGGGCAGGAGACTTCCAGCACCACATCCGGCCCGATGTGCCAGCGCTCGCCGATCAGGGCGGCGTTGACGTCCAGGCCGGTGGTGGTGAGGTTCTCGCCGAAGACGCCGTTGTGCAGCGGCCGGTTGAACTCGGTCTCCCAGCCATCCAGATCCTCGCGGGCGTAGGCGTAGACGGCCTGGTCGGAGCCGCCGTGGTGCTTGACGTCGTACGCCCGGTCGCCGTCGAGACCGACCGCCCCCGTGCCCTTGGGGCCGGGGGCGGTGACGGTGACCGGGCCGTCGACGGGGCGTTTGTCGATGCCCGTCGCGCCGAGGCCCTTCCACGGGTTGGGTCTCGGCTTGCCGACGTTTACGGAAAGCAGCTGCATAGGGGGACGGTACGGTCTGCGGCGCTCCGGGGCTACGTGTTTTCAGCGCGTCCGAGGCGCTGAGAGGGACCGTTTCAGCACGGGCGTGAGGCGCTGCTCTACGAAGCGGTAGAGCACCCACGCCAGCGTCAGCATCAGCAGCACGGTCAGCGGGAACGTCCCGTACGCGGGGATGCCCAGAGACCGGTGCAGATACTGGACGACGACCCAGCCCAGGTGCTCGTGGACCAGGTAGAACGGGTACGTCAGCGCGCCCGCGACCGTCAGCCAGCGCCAGTTGGCCCAGTTGAGCTTGCCGAGCGCGACCAGGGCGACCGCGACGAAACCGAAGGCGACGATCGCGACGATGCCGAACGTGGACCGGTAGGAGAAGAAGTCCGGGTTCGGGCGGTGCCACAGCTCGGCGACCGCGTAGTGCTGGCCGATGAGGAAGTTGAGGGCGACGATGCCCCAGGCCGTGGCGTCGTGGCCGTAGCGGTGGATCAGGTAGAGGCCGATGCCGCCGATGAAGAACGGGGCGTAGTTCGGCATCAGGATCAGATCCAGCATCGGCTGGTCCGCCGCGTCGGTGATCGCCGCGCCCAGGGTCCACACCGCGCAGAACAGGACGACGCGCTGACGGGTCGCGCCCGGCAGGACGACGAACAGCGCGAAGAGGGCGTAGAAGCGCAGCTCCGCCCACAGCGTCCAGCACACGCCCAGCACCCGGTCCGCGCCCAGCGGTTGCTGGAGCATCGTGAGGTTGAGCAGGGTGTCGCTCGGCGAGACCGTCTGGAACGCCACCCAGGGGAGCGCGAAGACGGCGCTGACCAGCAGGATCGCCGCCCAGTAGGCAGGGAAGAGCCGGGAGACGCGGGAGGCGAAGAAGGAGCGCAGCGGGCGTCCCCAGCCGCTCATGCAGATGACGAAGCCGCTGATGATGAAGAAGATCTGGACGCCCAGGCAGCCGTACGAGAAGTACGGCGAGGCGGTGGGGAAGATCTCGCGCGGGGACGCGCCCCACGCCTCGGCGATCTCCCCGTCGCGGCCGCCGTAGTGGTACGCGGCGACCATGAGCGCGGCCAGCAGCCGCAGCCCGTCCAGGGCGCGCAGCCGGACCGGCTGCCCCTTGCGCCCCGGGGACGGCTGGCCAGGGCCCTGGCCCGGCTCGCGCTGCGACGGGACGGTAAGGGACGCCGCAGCCGACATCCGGCCCGCTTCGGCCTCGGGCGGCGCGCCCGCGCTCATGACGCCACCCCCGAGGCGCCGTGACGTATGTGGCTTGCCCCGTGGTCGGCGGTCACGCCGTTGCTCCTTCTCAGTCAGCAGTCAGGGGACGGTGTACAGGCGGCGCGTCAGCCTGTCGCGGCCTTCTTCAGCGCCGCCTTCTTCAGGGCCCGGGCGCGGCGGGCGACCCGCCGTACCGTCTCGTTGCGCGGGATGAAGCCGAGCTGCGACGGGACCGCCCCGGGCAGGGCGAGCGCGGTCAGGCGGCGGCGCTTGAAGTAGCGCCAGGTGTGGGCGTTCAGATGGGCGGCGAGATACCGCTCCGCGGCGGGCCGCAGCTCGGGGTAGATCTTCGCCTGCATGCAGAAGCCCACGGCGGCGACCAGACCGGTGAGCTTCTGGCCGGACCGCTCGTCCACCGCACCGGAAACCGCACCGGAAACCGCACCGGCGGCCAGCGCCTTGTGGTCCTCCAGGTCCGGCAGCAGCGCGTCCACGATGGTGACCGGCACCCGGTTGCTGTTCTGGTACGGGGTGAGCCGCTCCAGCAGCGTATCGGTGCCGATCCGGGCCACCGGAAGTCCGTAGAAGACGCTCGCGGTGAGCAGCGCGGTGGAGAAGCAGCCGATGACCAGGGCCGGTTCCATCCGCTGGTAGAGCACCTCGGCGAGGACCGGGGTGTCCATGACGGTCAGCTCCGCGCCCAGCTCGGCGGCCTTCTTCTCCAGCATCCGCGACCAGCGCGCCGGGGCGGTCGGGTGCGGCTTGAAGACGACGGTGCGGTGGCCGAGCGCGACCGCGCCCCGCAGCATCCGCACATGCAGCTCTTCCTCCTCCTCCGGAGTGAGGATGTCGAGCGCGGAGAGGTACTGGCCCAGCATCAGGGCGGGCCCGGCGCCGGTGGCGACCCGTTCGGTCGCGGAGGCGACGGAGCGCGGCGCGGCCTCGCCGATCTCGGCGAGCACCTTGGTGAACGTCTCGGTCGGCAGCACCTCGGCCGGTACCCCGAACTCGGTGAGCAGCAGCGGCTTCAGCCCCGGTACGAGGTCGAGGTGGAGCAGACGCCGGATGCGCGTGCCGACCAGCGGGTGGAGCTTGTTACGGGTCGGGCCGTAGCTCATCAGCCCGTCCGCGTAGACGTCGATGGGGGCGCCCTGGAACACCTGGGCGATCGCCATCGCCGGGTTGACCTGGATGGACTCCAGGACCAGCTCGATGTCGTCGTCGCCCAGGTTCCACAGCAGCCGCAGATGGCGCTCCCACAGCGGGGCGTCGTCCTGGCGCGGGCCCCAGCCGCCGGGGTGGAAGGGGCTGATCGTCTCGTTCCAGGACAGCACCCGGTCGAAGCGCGGCCGCAGCCGCTCGAAGCCCGGCATGTCGTCGACGGCGGGCGTGGTCTCCGGCGTCGCCGCGTTGTTGCTGACCAGCAGCAGACGGCGGTCGGCCGGGCCGACGCTGCCCGCGTCGATCGCCGCGGCGAGGGTGGCCGCCCCGTACAGGGTGGAGGCCATGAAGATCTGGGTGCGCTTGCGCTCGCCGCGCGGCGTGTACGTCAAAGGCGTCAGGGGTGTCAGGTTCGCGGACATCAGGCCGCCACCTCCGCACCGGCCGCGCCGCGGCGCTTCACTCGCCGCAGGCGCGCGGCACGCTCGTAGTCCATGGAATCCAGCGCGTCCTTCAGTACGTCCTGGGGCATGCGCTTGAGCGCAGCCGCCGACATCGAACGGAGCTTGCGGGCCACCTGCGGCTCGAAGCGTTCGATGTTGCCGAGATGGTGGGAAATGATCGCGCAGTAGGTGCGCACGGCCTTCGGCAGCAGGGTGTCCGCGTCGCGGTCCCGCGCCGTTTCGTCGATGACCTGGTCGAACGCGCGGATGAAGTCGAGCTGCCGCACATCGCCGATCTGGGTGAGCGAGGAGGAGACACCGCGCCGGTAGAAGACGCCGTGCAGGCCGAGGACGGCGAAGCTGCGCGCCTCGCGGTGCAGCCGCCAGATCCAGGGCCGGTCCTCGGCGGTGCGCAGCCCGTGGGTGAAGTGGAGAAGCCCCTCGTCGGCGAGGCGGCGGTGGTACATGCCCGCCCAGGCGAAGGCGTAGTCGACCGAGGTGGAGCGGTCGGCGGGGAGGATCACGTCGCGCGGGCTCATCACCTGGTCGCGCAGGCCGTGCGGCACCCGGTGGACCGAGCGCTTGCGGCCGGTGCACTGGACATGGTCGGTGCGGACGAAGTCGCACCCCAGGTCCTCCATGGCGGCGACCAGCTGCGCGTAATACCCCGGGGCGAGCCAGTCGTCGCCGTCGAGGAAGGTGATGTACTCGCCGGTAGCCGCGTCCAGTCCGGTATTGCGCGCGGTGGCGAGCCCGCCGTTCTGCTCATGACGGATGTAGACGGCCCCCGGAAGCTCGCGCTCGGCGCGCTCCAGGATCTCCGGAGTCCCGTCGGTCGCATGGTCGTCGACGAGAATGAATTCGAAGTCCTCACGCGCGTTCGCACGAAGACTTCTGAGCGTGTCAGGGGCATAGGTCTGCACGTTGTAGAACGGCACGATGACGGAGAGCTTAACCACGCGGGTGACGCTAGGTCGCCGGGCGGCATTCGTCTTGACCGCAGGTGTACGTGAAGGTGAACGAAGAACGTCGGAACGGTTAACCCGCTGCTCCAGCCAGCCGATTCGCCATTCGTCGACGCGCTGTTAACCCTTTGTTGCTTCTGCGTTGGGCCGTCAATCGGAATCCCTTCCTAGCGTCTCCGACGTGTCCTCACGTATCAAATCCCCCGTGCGAGTAGCCGTGCTCGCCGACTCCGACACCCGGTGGAAATGGGGCGCGCTCACCGCGCAGCGCCTCGTCCCCGACAGCTCGGATTCCACGGAAGCAGGTTCCGCTGGTTCAGGCCGACGCCTGGACGGCTACCTGCTGCGCGGCCGCGCCACGCCGACCGTCCGGCAGCTGGCCGAGGTCGGGGTGCGTACGGACTCGCTGCGCGAGGTGACGGGCATCGAGTTCATCCGGTCCATGGACCGCGAGCGGTACGACGTGATCGTGCTGTCGCTGGTCGGCGGCGGCGTCCAGGCGATGCTGCACGGTCTCGCCCACGCCTGGGAGGGCGCCACCCGCCGCCCGGTGATCGTCACCGGCTATGTGGGCGTCGTCTACGAGAAGCTCACCGACGGCCTGCTGCTGCGGCACGGCGCCGATGTGGTGCTCGCCAACTCGCGCCATGACGCGGACCGGTTCCGCGAGGTCTACACCGGCGTCAACGCCTCCGGGGACAGCGTCACCGAATGCGCGCTGCCCTTCCTCGGCGGCGCCCGCTACGACGAGAAGGCCCGGCAGACGCGGAAGTACCCCGGCGGCACGGTGGTGTTCGCCGTCCAGCCGTCCGTGCCGGACAACCGCGCCGACCGTACGTACCTGCTGCGCCGGGCCGTCGACCACGCGCGCCGCCACCCGGACCGCGAGGTCGTGGTCAAGCTGCGCTCCAAGCCGGGCGAGCACACCACGCACATCGAGGAACTGCCGTACCAGAAGCTGATCGCCAAGTTCGGCGACGGACTGCCGCCCAACTTCCGTCTCGCGTACGGGAACATGGGCGAGGTCCTGGACACCACCGATCTGCTGGTGACCATCAGCTCCACGGCCGCCCTGGAGTCCCTGCACCGCTCCATCCCGACCGCGATCCTCACCGATCTCGGCATCCGGGAGCCGCTGGGCAACCACCACTTCCTGGGCTCCGGCTGCCTGGCCTCGTGGGACGAGCTGGACGCCGGATACCGGCCCGAGCCCGACCCGGAGTGGCTGGCCCGCCAGGGCGTGGCCGCCGACGGGTCGTACGAGACCGCCTTCGATACCGCCCGGCACAAGGTCTCCGCCCTGGCCGCAGCCGAAACCCTCCCGGCGCTCGCCCCCTACTACACCCGGGCCACCGCGCCCGGCTATCTGCCCCGGATCCTCCAGCGGTACGGCTTCGAGCCGGACGGCAGCCCCCGACCGGGCGCCGCCGTGGACGAGGCCGAGGTCAGCGGATTGCGGCGGGCCGTACGCAACACCATGCGGGACGCGGCGCGCGGCGCCTACCGGCATGGCGTGCAGCGCGTGGCCCCGGTCATCCGGCGGATGGGGGAGCTGTGAGCAGCGCCAATACCGAATCCCCTGAAGGAGCCGCCATGCCCGCATCGAGCCCCTGCGTGCTCGCCGTGATCCCCGCCCGCGGCGGATCGAAGGGCGTGCCCGCCAAGAACCTCGCCGCCGTCGGCGGTGTGCCGCTGGTCGCCCGCGCCGTCATGGAGTGCCGGGCCTCCCGCCTGGTGACCGACGTGGCCGTCTCCACCGACGACGCGGGCATCGCCGCCGCGGCGCGCGGCGCGGGCGCCGTGGTCATCCAGCGGCCCACCGACATCGCGGGCGACACCGCCACCAGCGAGGCCGCGGTCATCCACGCGATGGACGCGTACGAGACGACGCACGGCACCACCGTGGACGTCGTCCTCCTGGTGCAGTGCACCAGCCCGTTCATCGCCCGCGAGGACATCGACGGGGTGGCGGGCGCGGTCGCCGAGCAGGGCGCGGACAGCGCGCTGACGGTGGCCCCGTTCCACGGCTTCGTGTGGCGCGAGGGCGAGGACACCCAAGGAGACGCGGCGGACGGCGTCAACCACGACAAGTCGTACCGCCCGCGCCGCCAGGACCGCCCCCAGGACTTCCTGGAGACCGGCGCCGCCTACGCCATGGACGCGCGCGGCTTCCGCGAGGCCGGGCACCGCTTCTTCGGCCGCACCGAGCTGGTGCGCACCGACGCCGCCCGGGTGCTGGAGGTCGACGACCCGCACGACCTGGCCCGCGCCCGCGCCCTCGCCCCGCTGCTGGACGCGGAGCGCCCGGGCGCCCTCCCCACCCGCGACGACATCGACGCGGTGGTACTCGACTTCGACGGCACCCAGACCGACGACAGGGTGCTGATCGATTCCGAAGGACGCGAACTCGTCTCCGTGCACCGCGGTGACGGGCTCGGGATCGCCGCTCTGCGCCGTGCGGAGCTGGCGCTGCTGATCCTGTCCACGGAAAAGAACCCGGTCGTCGCCGCACGGGGCCGCAAGCTGCAGGTCCCCGTGCTCCACGGCATCGACCGAAAAGATCTCGCACTGAAGCAGTGGTGCGAGGAGCAGGGCATCGCGCCAGAGCGCGTGCTCTACGTCGGCAACGACGTCAACGACCTCCCGTGCTTCGGCCTCGTCGGCTGGCCCGTGGCGGTCGCAGGTGCGCACGACGTCGTGCGCGGCGCTGCACGTGCGGTCACCTCCACCCCCGGAGGAGACGGCGCGATCCGCGAGATCGCCTCGTGGATTCTCGGAAAGGAACTGTCTTAAGTGAGCTCCAACTCTCGCCTCCGCACCCTCGGCGCGAAGACCGCCGGCCCCGGCAACCCGGTCTACGTCACCGGTGAGATCGGCATCAACCACAACGGCGACCTGGAGAACGCGTTCAAGCTGATCGACGCTGCCGCCGAGGCCGGCTGTGACGCGGTCAAGTTCCAGAAGCGAACCCCGGAGATCTGCACCCCGCGTGACCAGTGGGACATCGAGCGGGACACCCCCTGGGGCCGGATGACCTACATCGACTACCGCCACCGCGTGGAGTTCGGCGAGGACGAGTACCGCGCCATCTCCGAGCACTGCGCCAAGCGCGGCATCGACTGGTTCGCCTCCCCGTGGGACACCGAGGCCGTCGCCTTCCTGGAGAAGTTCGACGTCCCGGCGCACAAGGTGGCCTCCGCGTCGCTGACCGATGACGAGCTGCTGCGTGCCCTGCGTGCCACCGGCCGCACGATCATCCTGTCGACGGGCATGTCCACCCCGAAGCAGATCCGCCACGCGGTGGAGGTGCTGGGCAGCGAGAACATCCTGCTGTGCCACGCCACCTCCACGTACCCGGCCAAGGCCGAGGAGCTGAACCTGCGCGTGATCAACACGCTGCAGGCCGAGTTCCCCAACGTGCCGATCGGCTACTCCGGCCACGAGACCGGTCTGCAGACCACGCTGGCCGCCGTCGCGCTCGGTGCCGCGTTCGTCGAGCGCCACATCACCCTGGACCGCGCCATGTGGGGCTCGGACCAGGCCGCCTCCGTCGAGCCGCAGGGTCTCGCCCGTCTGGTGCGTGACATCCGCGTGGTCGAGGAGTCGCTCGGTGACGGCGTCAAGAAGGTCTACGAGAGCGAGCTGGGCCCGATGAAGAAGCTGCGCCGGGTCTCCGGTGTGGTCGCCGAGACCGAGGCCGCCGACCGCGAGCCCGTCTCGGTCTGAGGCTCATCTCTGTGATGCCTGTGGCCGGCCGGACCGGCCCGCGCCTGGAAGCGGCGGGATTCCCTCGGGGGACACCCGCCGCTTCCGGGCCCTGCCCTTGGACGGTGTGATGTCTTCGGACGGTGTGATGTCTGTGGACGGTGCAACTGTGGACGGTGTGATGTCCGGGAGCGGCGCGAAGTCCGCCACCACCCTCGCCTTCGTCGAAAGCCCGGTGCAGCTCCTCAACGTGCTGGAGTGGGCGTACGCCGACTCGCTGCGCGCCCCGGGGCAGGACGCCGCCGCGCTCACCGTCGTCGTGCTCTCCCCGCACGATCCGATGACCCGTGGCCAGCTGCGCCGGATGGCCGAGCTGGCGCGCGACGAGGGCGTCACGGTGCGCTGGGAGGACGCGCGGGGCGGGGCGGGGGCCCCGCTGAAGACCATCGGCGGGCTGCGCGGACCGCTGCGCCGGGCCTCCCGGGTCGTGATCGGGGATCCGTTCTCCCGCTACGTCCAGCTGCTGCTGACCCTCACCAAGGCCAAGGACCTGGTCGTGGTGGACGACGGCACGGCCACCATGGAGTTCATCTCCCAGCTGGCCAACGGGGAGCGCCTGGTGCGCTGGCACCGGCGCGGCAACAGCCGGGGCGCGCGCGACATGGTGTTCGCGCCGGTCTCCGCCACCGCGCGCCGCAGGCTCACCCCGGGTCAGAAGCGCCGGGTCGAGGTGTTCAGCTCGATGCCGGTCGAACCGCCCCCCGGGGTCACCATCACCGCCAACGACTTCGCCTGGACCCGGGCCCGCTTCGGCCCGCCCCGGCTCACCCGTGGCACCGACCTGGTCGGCACCTCCCTGGTGGAGACCGGCGTGGTCGACCTGGAGCGCTATCTGGAGGCGGTCGCGGGGCTGGCCGAGGCCCACGGGGCCACCCGCTACTTCGCCCACCGCCGGGAGAGCGCCGAGAAGCTCAGCCGGGTGTCGCACGAGGTGGGGCTGGAGATCGTACGGCCCGACCTGCCGCTGGAGCTGATAGCGCGCCGGGGCCCCATCGGGCACACCATCGTGAGCTTCCCGTCCACCGTGGTGCACACCCTGCCGCTCGCGCTCGCGGGCACCGAGGTGAAGGTCGCCGTGTACGACGTCGACCCCGCCTGGCTGACCAGCGACGCGTCCCCGCGCGCCCAGGGCTTCCTGTCGGGCGTCACCGACACCGCCCGGGACGTCCAGCGGCCCGGTACGGTGCCGTCCACCGCGGCCCCCGACACCCCGCTCGCCATGTCGTGAGAGCAGGGGGCCGTCACGCCAGGGGCCGTAAGACCAGGGAGTACCCCATGTGGCGCTTCTCACGAAACGATCACACGCTCGCCGAGAAGCGAAGGTTTATACCCCCTGACTAGGCAGATCATGCACCGGCCGGGGTACTTTCCCGCCCCGAACGGGTTGAAGTTTTGTTGATCGACATTCGCTCCACCCCAAGGTCGTTCTACGCTTCATTGGGTGAAGCAATTGATGTCCCTCGACGAGACCGATGCCGCACCCTCCGCCGACGCGGCACTGCCCGGCGCGCTCCCTGATGAGCTGCGCGCCGAACTGATCGCCTTCCGGCGGGACTTGCACATGCACCCCGAGCTGGGCAACTGCGAGTTCCGCACCACCGCCGCCCTCAAGGCGCGGCTGGAGAAGGCGGGTCTTGAGCCCCGCGTCCTGCCCAGTGGCACCGGCCTCATCTGTGACATCGGCCCCTGGGACGGGGTGACGCCCGCGCTCGCCCTGCGCGGCGACATCGACGCCCTGCCGATCCCGGACACCAAGACCGTCCCGTACCGCTCCACCGTCGCCGACCGCGCCCACGCCTGCGGGCATGACGTCCACACCACCGTGGTCCTCGGCGCCGGTCTGGTCCTCGCCGAGCTGGCCCGCGAGGGGCGGCTGCGGCGCCCGGTGCGGCTGCTGTTCCAGCCCGCCGAGGAGGTCCTGCCGGGCGGCGCCGCCGACGCGATCGAGGGCGGCGCCCTGGACGGCGTGGGCCGGATCCTCGCCCTGCACTGCGACCCCAAGGTCGAGGTCGGCCGGGTCGGGCTGCGCACCGGGCCCATCACC
Organism: Streptomyces sp. NPDC001700; assembly: GCF_053596435.1. Classification (NCBI taxonomy): domain Bacteria; kingdom Bacillati; phylum Actinomycetota; class Actinomycetes; order Kitasatosporales; family Streptomycetaceae; genus Streptomyces; species Streptomyces sp. NPDC001700. The sequence goes on along the minus strand of NZ_JBSFGE010000003.1, from coordinate 27,243 downwards.
TCCGCCTGCGACCGGCTGGAGATCTCCCTCGACGGGCCCGGCGGCCACACCGCCCGCCCCCACCTCACCACCGACCTGGTCACCGCGACCGCCAAGGTGATCACCGAGGTGCCCGCGCTGCTGGCCCGCCGGGTCGACGCCCGCTCCGGCCTCGCCGTCACCTGGGGCCGGGTCGAGTCCGGCCACGCCTGCAACGTCATCCCGCAGCACGCCGAGCTGTCCGCCACGGTCCGCTGCCTGGACCTGCCCGCCTGGCGCGCCGCCCCGGACCTGGTGCACGCCGCGATCGACGAGGTCGCCACCCTCCACCGCGCCAAGTCGGAGATCAACTACATCCGCGGGGTCCCGCCGGTGGTCAACGAGGAGACCTCCACCGAGCTGCTGCGCGACGCGATGGTGGCCCGCCGGGGTTCGTACGCGGTCGAGGACACCGAACAGAGCCTCGGCGGCGAGGACTTCTCCTGGTACCTGGAGCGGGTGCCCGGCGCGATGGCCCGGCTCGGCGTGCGCAGGGTCGGCGACACCACCCGACGCGACCTGCACGTGGGCGATTTCGACGTGGACGAGGGCGCCATCCAGGTGGGCGTCGAGCTGTTCACCGCGGCCGCTTTGCTTGATCGCAACGTGCTGTAGACCCAGCTGTCACAAGGGGTTCGCGACGATCCGATAACGGCTTCGGAGCGGGCCTTTATCTGGGATCTACGCGCGTTACGATGCGGCGGAGCCAGCGCCGCAGAGAGGCGCTTCGAGATTCAGAGGGGACCCTCGTGCGCCGGGTATCCACGATAGCTGTCGCGGGCATCGCCACCGCGGCTCTCGCCATGACCGTCACCGCCTGTGGCAGCAGCTCCGAAGAGGGAAGCAAGGACGCCGGCGTCGGCCTCGCCTATGACGTCGGCGGCCGCGGCGACCACTCCTTCAACGACTCCGCCGCCAAGGGCTACGACCGCGCCCTGAAGGACTTCAAGATCAAGGGCAAGGAGCTGACCGCGAAGGACGGCGACACCGACGCCGACCGCTACGACAAGCTCTCCAGCCTCGCCGAGGCGGGCTACAACCCCGTCGTCGGCGTCGGCTACGCGTGGACCCCCTCGCTGGCCAAGGCCGCCAAGAAGTACCCCGACACGGACTTCGGGATCGTCGACTCCGTCGTCGAGGCCAAGAACGTCGCCAGCTTGGTCTCCGCCGAGCACGAGGGCTCGTACCTCGCCGGGGTGGCCGCCGGGCTCAAGACCAAGACCGACAAGGTCGGGTTCATCGGCGGCACCGACAGCGCGCTGATCAAGAAGTTCGCGGGCGGCTTCCAGCAGGGCCTGAAGGACACCAACCCCAAGGCGTCCCTCGACGTCCAGTGGGTGCAGGTCGGTTCGCCCAAGGGCTTCGGCATGCCGGACCGCGGCAAGGACATCGCCGAGGGCATGCTCTCCAACAAGACCGACGTGATCTTCTCCGCGGCCGGCGGCTCCGGCGCTGGCGCCATCGAGGCGACCGGCAAGAAGAAGGGCACCTGGTCGATCGGCGTCGACGGCGACCAGTACTACGACAAGGGCCTGTCCGCGTACAAGGCGTCGATACTGACCTCCATGGTCAAGAACGTGGACGGCTCGGTCTACGACTTCATCAAGAGCGTCGTCAAGGACAAGAAGTCCGAGCACGGCGTGCAGGCCTACGACCTCAAGCACGGCGGCGTCGGCCTCTCGTACTCCGGCGGCTTCATCGACGACATCAAGCCGAAGATCGAGGCGGCGAAGAAGAAGATCGTCGACGGCAAGATCAAGGTCGCGGACACCTACAAGTAACCGGTCCCCCGTCGTTGACCGGCCTCGTCGCCGACGAGCCGGTCGCCGACGGACCTGAGGGGGCGTGCCCTTGGGCGCGCCCCTTTACTACACGCTCTCGCCCCTCAGGAGTGCGCCATCACAGCCGCCAGCCCGCCCAAGGGCGCCCCCGCCGGTGACGTCGGAGACGTTGCCGTCCAACTCCGCGGAATCACCAAGCGGTTCCCCGGAGTCGTCGCCAACCACGACATCGACATCACCGTGCGACGCGGCACCGTGCACGCCCTCGTGGGCGAGAACGGCGCGGGCAAGTCCACCCTGATGAAGATCCTCTACGGGATGCAGCGCCCCGACGAGGGCACCATCGCCCTCGACGGCGCACCCGTAGAACTGCACTCCCCGGCGGACGCCATATCCCGTGGCGTGGGCATGGTGCACCAGCACTTCATGCTCGCCGACAACTTCACCGTGCTGGAGAACGTCGTCCTCGGCGCGGAGAAGCTGCACGGCATCGGCGGCAAGGCGCGCGCCCGTATCAAGGAGATCTCCGACGCCTACGGCCTCGGCGTCCGCCCGGACGTCATGGTCGAGGACCTCGGCGTCGCGGACCGCCAGCGCGTGGAGATCCTCAAGGTCCTCTACCGGGGCGCCCGCACCCTCATCCTCGACGAGCCCACCGCGGTCCTCGTCCCGCAGGAGGTCGACGCGCTCTTCGCCAACCTCCGCGACCTCAAGGCCGAGGGCCTGACCGTCCTGTTCATCTCCCACAAGCTGGGCGAAGTCCTCTCCGTGGCCGACGACATCACCGTCATCCGGCGCGGTACGACGGTGGCCTCCGTCGTCCCCTCCGAGACCGATCCGCGGCGGCTCGCCGAGCTGATGGTCGGCAGCGAACTGCCCTCGCCGGAGACCCGCGAATCCACCGTCACCGACACCGAGATGCTGCGGCTGGACGGGGTGCGGCTCACCGCCACCGACGTGGACGGCGTCGAGCGGGCCGTCCTGGACGACATCGGCTTCACCATCCACAAGGGCGAAGTCCTCGGCATCGCCGGGGTCGAGGGCAACGGCCAGGCCGAACTGGTCGAGGCCATCATGGGGATGCGCGACCCCGACGCGGGCACCGTCACCCTCGACGGCGCCGACATCTCCCACGCCCCCACCCGCAAGCGGCGCGAGGACGGCATCGGCTACATCCCCGAGGACCGCCACCGGCACGGCCTGCTGCTGGAGGCCCCGCTGTGGGAGAACCGCGTCCTCGGCCATGTCACCGAGGCGCCCAACAGCAAGGGCGGCCTGCTCAACCCGGCCGCCGCCCGCCGTGACACCGAGCGCATCGTCGCCGCGTACGACGTCCGTACCCCCGGCATCGAGGTCACCGCGGCCTCGCTGTCCGGCGGCAACCAGCAGAAGCTGATCGTCGGCCGCGAGATGAGCCACCACCCCAAGCTGCTCATCGCCGCGCATCCGACGCGCGGCGTGGACGTCGGCGCGCAGGCGCAGATCTGGGACCAGATCCGCACCGCGCGCCGCGAGGGCCTGGCCGTGCTGCTGATCTCCGCCGACCTGGACGAGCTGATCGGCCTGTCCGACACCCTGCGGGTCATGTACCGGGGCCGGTTGGTCGCCGACGCCGACCCCGCCACGATCACCCCGGAGGAGCTGGGCTCGGCCATGACCGGCGCGGCCTCCGGCCACCTGGAAAGCCCCGCCGAGGACGCTGCCGAGGACGCCGCCGCTGAGGCCGCCGCCGAGGTCACGACCGGGGGAGAGGACCGATGAAGAAGTTCGACAAGGAGCGGGTGCTCCTCGCGGTCGCGGCCCCGCTGCTCGCGCTCGTCGCCGCGTTCCTGCTGACCGCCCTGGTGCTGGCCGCCACCGGCAAGGCGCCGTTCAACGCCTTCGGCATCATGTTCGACTACGGCGTCAAGGCGGACAGCCAGGTCTACATCCTCAACAAGGCGACGACGTACTACCTGGCGGGTCTCGCGGTGGCCATCGGCTTCCGGATGAACCTGTTCAACATCGGCGTCGACGGCCAGTACCGGCTCGGCGCCTTCTTCGCCGCCGTCGTCGGCGGGGCGCTGGAGCTGCCGGGCCTGGTGCAGATCCCGCTGATCATCCTCGTCGCCATGCTGGTCGGCGCGATGTGGGCGTCCATCGCGGGGCTCCTCAAGGTCTACCGGGGGGTCAGCGAGGTGATCAGCACCATCATGCTGAACTCCCTCTCCTCCATCCTCATCAGCTATCTGCTGGTCGACGGCCGCCTGGCCACCCTGGACAAGCAGACCAACATCGTGGCGACCGAGCCGCTGCCCTCCTCCAGCCACTTCTTCACCATCCCGGCCGGTGGCGACCTCGACCCCATCTGGGGCTTCATCGTCGTCGCCGCGCTCGCCGGGGCCGGTTTCTGGTTCCTCCTCGGCCGCACCCGCTTCGGCTTCGACCTGCGCGCGGTGGGCCGCTCCGAGTCCGCCGCCCAGGCCAGCGGCGTGGACGTCAAGCGCATGGTGCTCACCAGCATGCTGCTCTCCGGCGCGATGGCCGGACTCATCGGCATGCCGACCCTGCTCAACGACACCCACCAGTTCACCGCCGACTTCCCGCAGGGCATCGGCTTCACCGGCATCGCCATCGCGCTGCTCGGCCGCAACAACCCGGTCGGCATCGCGCTCGCCGCGGTGCTGTGGGGCTTCCTGGAACGCGGCGCCAACCGGCTGGAGTTCGAGGGCTACGACAAGGAGATCGTCGGCGTCATGCAGGGCGTGATCGTCCTGTGCGTCGTCATCGCGTACGAACTGGTGCGCCGCTACGGCCTCAAGCGCCAGCAGCAGCGGGTCGGCGCGGAACTCGCCGCCCAGGCGCGTAAGAGCGACAGCGACAAGGACAAGAAGGAGGTGGCGGTATGAGCGCCACGGCTACCGTCACCAAGGAGAGCACCACACCCGGGAAGACGCCCAAGCGGGGCTCCCGGATGTCCGTCGCCACGGTGCTGCTGATCATCGCCGGGACGCTGGTCGCGCTGTCCGTGCTGCGCGCGCTGGCCGGTGGCGGCCAGGAGTCCGCGTTCGAGAACATCACTTCCTCCGGCCAGATCGGCGCCGCCCTCTCCATGGCCGTGCCCATCGGGCTCGCCGGGCTCGGCGGGCTGTGGGCCGAGCGGGCGGGCGTCGTCAACATCGGCCTCGAAGGCATGATGATCCTCGGCACCTTCTTCGGCGCCTGGGCGGGCTACCAGACCAACCCCTGGGTGGGCGTCCTCGCCGGGGTCCTCGGCGGCGCGGTCGGCGGTCTGGTGCACGCGATCGCCACCGTCACCTTCGGCGTGGACCACATCATCTCCGGTGTCGCGATCAACATCCTCGCGCTCGGCGCCACCACCTACCTCGCCAAGCGCTGGTTCGAGCCGCTGTCCGACATCGGCGGCAGCCCCAAGCAGTCCCCGCAGGTCGACGACATCCAGACGTTCACCGTGCCGGGCCTGTCCGACGGGCTGGCCACCGTCGAGAACCACCACTGGTTCCTGGTCTCCGACCTCGCGGGCCTGCTCGGCGGCCTGGTCACCGACATCTCCGCGCTGACCATCGTCTCGATCCTGCTCTTCGCGGGCACCTTCCTCATCCTGTGGAAGACCTCGTTCGGGCTGCGGCTGCGGTCCTGCGGCGAGAACCCCACCGCCGCCGAATCCCTCGGCGTCAACGTCTACCTCTACAAGTACGCGGCCGTGGTCATCTCCGGCGGCCTCGCCGGCCTCGGCGGCGTCTTCCTCGCCCTCGTCCGCTCCCACATCTACAACGAGGGCCAGACCGGCGGCCGGGGCTACATCGGCCTCGCCGCCATGCTCTTCGGCAACTGGCGGCCCGGCGGCCTCGCCATGGGCGCGGGCCTCTTCGGCTACTCCGACGCCCTCCAGCTGCGCAACGGCGGCGCCACCGTCCACGCGCTGCTCCTCCTGGTGGCCCTCGGACTCGCCCTCCTGGCGGCCTGGCGGCTCTCCCGTAAGAAGTACGTCGCGGGCGCGGTGTGCGGCGGCGCCGCCGTGCTGCTGGTCCTGTGGTACGCCCTGACGGAGACCGTGGCCAACGACCTGGTCCCGGCGACCCCGTACATCGTCACCCTGCTGGTCATGGGGCTCGCGGCGCAGCGGCTGCGGATGCCCAAGGCCAACAACAAGCCCTACCGGAAGGGACAGGGCACATGACACCACCTGCCGCGGCGGCTCCCGACTGGGAGTCGCTGCGCACGGCGGCCCGGGACGCGATGTCCCGGGCCTACGCCCCCTACTCCCGCTTCCCCGTGGGCGCCGCCGCCCTCGTCGACGACGGCCGCACGGTCAGCGGCTGCAACGTGGAGAACGCGGCGTACGGCGTCGCACTGTGCGCCGAATGCGGTCTGATCTCCGCCCTCTTCGCCACCGGCGGCGGCCGCCTCACCGCCTTCACCTGCTGCGACCGCGACGGCGCCGTGCTGATGCCGTGCGGCCGCTGCCGCCAGCTGCTGTGGGAGCACGGCGGCCCCGAGCTGCGGGTGGACACGGCGTCCGGCATCCGGCCGCTCGCCGAACTCCTCCCGGACGCGTTCGGCCCGGCCGACCTGGCCCGTATCAGCGCGCCGTGAACCCGTCTGAGCCCTTGTTACGTCTGTACGAAAGGCCCCTCCGCATATGGACGCGCACATGGACGCCATCTCCGTCATCCGAGCCAAGCGCGACGGCGGCCGCCTGAGCGACGCCCAGATCGACTGGATCATCGACGCCTATACGCGCGGCGAGGTCGCCCACGAGCAGATGTCCGCCCTCGCGATGGCCATCTTCCTGAACGGCATGGACCGCGCGGAGATCGCCCGCTGGACCGCCGCGATGATCGCCTCCGGTGAGCGGATGGACTTCTCCTCGCTGCCCCGCCCGACCGCCGACAAGCACTCCACGGGCGGCGTCGGCGACAAGATCACCCTCCCGCTGGCGCCCCTGGTCGCCGCCTGCGGCGCGGCCGTACCGCAGCTCTCCGGCCGGGGCCTCGGCCACACCGGCGGCACCCTCGACAAGCTGGAGTCCATCCCCGGCTGGCGGGCCTCGCTCTCGAACGACGAGATGCTCGGCGTGCTGCGCGACGCGGGCTCCGTCATCTGCGCGGCGGGCGACGGCCTCGCGCCCGCCGACAAGAAGCTCTACGCGCTGCGCGACGTCACCGGCACGGTCGAGTCGATCCCGCTCATCGCCTCCTCGATCATGTCGAAGAAGATCGCCGAGGGCACCGGCTCCCTGGTCCTGGACGTCAAGGCGGGCTCCGGCGCCTTCATGAAGGACATCGACGCCGCCCGCGAACTGGCCGCCACCATGGTCGGCCTCGGCACCGACCACGGCGTCCGCACCACCGCCCTGCTCACCGACATGTCCACCCCGCTCGGGCTGACCGCGGGCAACGCGCTCGAAGTCCGCGAATCCGTCGAGGTGCTGGCGGGCGGCGGCCCCGCCGACGTCGTCGAACTCACCCTCGCCCTGGCCCGCGAGATGCTCGACGCGGCCGGTCTGACGGCCGCCGACCCCGCGAAGGCGCTGGCCGACGGCACCGCCATGGACGTATGGCGGCGCATGATCACCGCCCAGGGCGGCGACCCCGGCGCGGCGCTGCCGGTGGCCCGCGAACAGCACGTCGTCACGGCGGAGTCGAGCGGTGTCCTCACCCGCCTCGACGCGTACGCGGTGGGCGTCGCCGCCTGGCGGCTGGGCGCCGGGCGCGCCCGCAAGGAGGACCCCGTGCAGGCGGGCGCGGGCATCGAGATCCACGCCAAGCCGGGCGACCGGGTCACCGCCGGGCAGCCCCTGCTGACCCTCCACACGGACACCCCCGGGACGTATCCGTACGCGCTCGAGGCGCTGGACGGCGCCACCGATTACGCCCCGGCGGACACCGAGTTCAGCGCGCAGCCGATCGTCCTGGAGCGCATCGCCTGACACTTTCAACGGGGAGGGCGCGGCGCGAAATTGGTTTGTTCGCGCCGCGCCCTCGCCGTATCGTCGCAACCATGTACACAGGCATGTGGTTCATGAGGCCCCGCACCCGCCGCTGACGGCGGCGCACCGAGCCTTCTCCCTGCCCGCCGTTCCGGCCTTCCGCCGGGCGGCCTCTTTTCTGCTGCCCGGCTCCATTCCGAGCTGCGGAGCACCCTGTGTCTTCCCCCATTTCTGTGGGCTCTTCGAGCCTGTCCCAGAACGCCCAGCTGCGCGCCGATGACATCACCGTCACGCGTGGCGCGCGGCAGATCCTCCGGTCCGTTTCCCTCACTGTCTCCGCCCGCTCCCGGCTGGCCATCGTCGGCGAGAACGGCCGTGGCAAGACCACGCTGCTGCATGTGCTGGCCGGTCTCCTCGCGCCCGACAGCGGCTCCGTGCACCGGGCGGGCACCTTCGGTCTCGCGCGCCAGGCCCTGCACTCCCGCTCCGGCGAGACCGTCGGCACGCTGACCGCCGACGCGCTCCGGGCCGCCCACGCGGCCCTGCACGCCCTGGACCTGGCCGCCGCCGACCTGGCCGAGGAGGTGGAGGGCGCCGACGACCGGTACGCCGAGGCGCTGGAGGCCGCCACCCGGCTGGACGCCTGGGACGCCGACCGGCGCGTCGACATGGCCCTGGAGGCCCTGCACGCGTGCACCGACCGGACCCGTGAGCTGTCCACCCTGTCGGTGGGCCAGCGTTACCGGGTGCGGCTGGCCTGCCTGCTGGGCGCCTGGCAGGACATCCTGTTGCTCGACGAGCCGAGCAACCACCTCGACGCCGACGGCCTGGCCTTCCTCACCGACCGGCTGCGCGGCCACGGCGGGGGAGTGGCCCTGGTCAGCCACGACCGCGCGCTGCTGCGCGACGTCGCGCGGGAGTTCCTGGACCTGGACCCCAGCCAGGACGGGCGCCCGCGCCTGTACGCCGGTGGCTACGAGGCGTGGCAGGACGGCCGCCGCCGCGACCGCGAGCGGTGGATCCAGGACTACGAGGAGCAGCAGGCGGAACACCGCCGCCTGACCGTCGCCGTCGACCAGGCCCGCGACCGGCTCAGCACCGGGTGGCGCCCCGCGAAGGGCACCGGCAAGCACCAGCGCCAGTCCCGGGCGCCGGGCGTGGTGCAGGCCCTCAACCGCGAGCGGGAGGCGCTGGAGGCGCACCGCATCACCGTGCCCCAGCCGCCGCTGTCCCTGCGCTGGCCCGACCTGGCCACCCGTACCGGCGCGGCGCTGGTCCGCGCCGAGGACGTGACGGTCGCCGGGCGGCTCGCCCACCCCGTCACCCTCGATGTCGACGGCGGGGACCGGCTGCTCATCACCGGCGAGAACGGCACCGGAAAGTCCACTTTGTTGTCCGTCCTCGCCGACGCCCTCACCCCGACGAACGGCACGGTGCGCCACCTCGCCGGTGCGCGGGTGGCGATGGTCGCGCAGGAAGTCCCGTCCTGGCCGGGGGAGTTCACGGCCCGGCAGGTGTACGACCAGCATGCGGGGCGGCTGGTCGTCCACGGCGAGGTGAGCGAGCGCGACCTCGTACCGCTGGGTGCGACGGGGCTGCTGGACCGCGAGGCGATGCGTACCTCGGTGGCGCGCATGTCCCTGGGCCAGCAGCGCCGCCTCGACCTGGCCCTGCGCCTGGCCGTCCGCCCTCACCTGATCATCTTCGACGAGCCCACCAACCACCTCTCGTCCGTGCTGGTCGACGAGCTGACCACCGCCCTGCTCGACACCCCGGCGGCCGTCATCGTCGCCACCCACGACCGCCAACTCCTGACCGACCTGGCGCCGTGGCCGCGTCTGCACCTCACACCGAGCTAAAGCGATGGGCAGCAGCGGTGTCCGGTCACTACGCTGGCCCGTATGCCGCCCACCGACCGTCTGCTGGCCTTCGCGGCCATGTCGTTCCTGCTGATCGTCGTCCCCGGCCCCAGCGTGCTGTTCGTGATCGGACGCGCGCTGGCCCAGGGCCGCCGTGCCGCCCTCACCACGGTCCTCGGCAACACCCTGGGCGCGTACACCCTCGTCGTGGCCGTGGCGCTCGGGGTCGGGACCGTCGTGGAGCGCTCGGTGGTCGTCTTCACGGCGCTCAAGCTGGCGGGCGCGGCGTACCTGGTGTTCCTGGGTGTGAAGGCCATACGCGGGCGCCACTCCCTCCCCGCCGCCTTCACTGGCGACGGCCCCACCGCCCACGGCCGCCTGCGCACCCTGGGCGAAGGGTTCGCGGTCGGTGTGGCGAACCCCAAGACCATCATCTTCTTCGCTGCGGTCCTCCCGCAGTTCGTGGACCGCGACCAGGGCCATGTGGCGCTTCAGATGCTGCTGCTCGGCCTGGTCTTCAACGCCATCGCCCTCGCCTCCGACAGCGTCTGGGGCCTGGCCGCCGCCACCGCCCGGGGCTGGTTCACCCGCTCCCCGCAGCGCCTCGCGCTGGTCGGCGGGGCCGGTGGTCTGACGATGATCGGCCTCGGCGTCACGGTGGCGGCGACGGGCCGCAAGGACTGATCGCGGCTCTAGGCGGTGCGGTAGGCGCGGAGGAAGGTCCGTACGCCCTCCACGACGAGGGGCCGGACGCGGGTGTCCTCCGTGGCGTTCGCGGAACCGAGCCTGTCCAGCGCGACGCCGAAGGTCAGCGCGATGAACTGGTCGGCCGCGAGCCGGGGGTCGGGCACGTCGAGCAGACCGGCCGAGGCGAGGGCGGCGAACCGCTCGGCCAGGGCCTCGTCGGGGGTGTCGGCCATGGAGTTGTAGCCCCGGTGCGGCAGATGGCCGGATTCGGCCCGGACCAGCCGTTGCAGCGTCGCGTACTCCGCCGAGCCGAGCATGTCGGTCGCGATGCGCATCGAGAACGTGACCAGGGCGTCCTCCAGCTCGGCGGCCTCGGTGAGGCCGGTGAGGGTGTCGTCCAGGGTGCGCCGGATCGTCGTGATCAGTGACTCGCCGACGGAGTCGACCACCGCTCGCAGCAGCGTCTGCTTGTCGCCGAAGTAGTCGTAGACCGTCCGCTTGGACACCTCCGCCCGGGCGGCGACCGCGTCGACGCTGGACCGGTCGAAGCCGTCGGCGAGGAACAGTTCCCGGGCCGCCGTGAGGATGGCGGCCCGCTTGCGCGTGGACCCCTCGCGCAGGGTCTTCGTGGTGGGCGTCTTCGTGGTCGGCATGGGCACATCCTAACCGTTCTACACTGCACGGTGTAGTGTAGTAATTCGGCAACGACGGAAGGACGTCCATGACCGCAACTCTCGCTCCCCCGGTCCACATCGGCAGGGCCGCTGTCGGAGCCCTCGGCGCGCTGGCCGTCGCCACCGGCGCCCTGGAGTCGGTGGTGACGCCGACGCTCCCGCTCCTGCAGCGCGAACTGGACATGAGCCCCGCCGAAGGGGCGCTGCTCAGCATCATGTTGCTCATCACCGGCGCGCTCATCACGCCGGTCGCGGGCAAATTAGGCGACCGTTACGGCGGAAAACGGGTCCTGATCCGGCTGATGGCCGTGGTGTCGGCCGGTGGCCTGGTGTCCTCCCTGGCGCCGAACCTGCCGGTGCTGCTGCTCGGCCAGGTCCTGCAGGGGGCGATGGTGGGCGCGCTGCCCCTCTCGTTCATCGTGGTGCGCAAACACCTCCCCGAGGGCGAGTCGAAGGTGGCCATCGGGGTGGTCAGCGGGATGTTCGTGGGCGGCGGGATGGCGGGAACGCTGGCCGCCGGGCCGGTGGCGGAACAGCTCTCCCGGCACTGGATGTTCGCACTGCCGACGATCGCGGTCATCGGGTCCACCCTGCTGGTGAACCGGCAGATGCCGCACGACCCGCCCGGCCGCTCGGGCGACACCGGGGTCGACTGGCCCGGTCTGTTCCTCCTGAGCGGGACGCTGATCACGCTCATGCTCGTGCTCGCGGCGGCGCCCGAACTCGGCTCGCAGCCGCTCATACTCGGCGCCCTCGTCGTGCTGCTGGCCGCCTTCGTGACCGGATGGATCGCCGTCGAGCGCCGCGCGGCCTCGCCGATGGTCGACCTGACCATGCTGGCCCGGCCCGCGGTGTGGAAGTCGTGCGTGCTGACGTTCGTGATCTGCGTCGGGACCTCGTTCGGGGTCTATCTCGTCCCGCAGCTGCTCGCGGTGGACTCCGACGCGTACGGATTCGGGGCCAGCGCCACCGCGATCGGCTTCATCCTGCTGCCCGGCGCGGTGGCCGCGTCGCTGGCCGGGCCGCTCGGCGGGATCGGGGCGCGGCGCTTCGGCTCGCGCGCCGTGGTCACCGCCGGGGTCGTCATGATGGCCGCCGCCCTGCTCGCCCTGGCGGCCGTGCACACCGAGATCTGGCACCTCGTCCTCGGCAAGATGTTCATCGCGCTGGCCAACGGCCTGTGCGTGACGGCGATGGTGACCGGCACCGCCACCTCCGTCGATCAAGGTGACACCGGCATCGCCACCAGCCTGGTCCTGGTGACGCGCGTGCTCGGCTTCGCCGTGGGGGCGCAGGTCAGCGGGGCGCTCCTCACCGCCGCGACCCCTGCCGGGTCGGATGTCCCGGCCGAATCGGCCTTCGTCACCGGCTTCGTCATAGCCGCCGTCGTCACGGCGCTGTCCCTGCTCGTCACTCGCACCATGAACAAGGGAGTCAAGGAATGACCCGCACCGATCTGTTGAGACGCACGGTCCTGATATCCGGGGCCAGCGTCGCGGGGCCCGCCCTCGCGTACTGGCTGAACCGCTACGGATTCGAGGTCACGGTCGTGGAGAAGGCGGGCGCGCTGCGTGGCGGTGGCTACCCCATCGACGTGCGCGGATCCGCACTCGACGTCGTCCGGAGGATGGGAATCCTGCCCGGGCTGCGGGACGCCCACATCGACCTGCGCCGGTTGACCTTCCTCGACGGGGACGGCGGCGAGGTGGCCTCGGTCAACCCCCACACCCTCACCGGCGGTGTCGCGGGACGGGACCTGGAGGTCCGGCGCGGTGATCTGACCAGCGCCCTCTACGCGGCGGTCCGTGACGACGTGGAGTTCGTGTTCGACGACTCCATCGCCACCCTCGACCAGTCCGGCCACGGGGTCGACGTCACCTTCCGCTCGGGCGGCAGTCGTACGTACGACCTGGTCTTCGGCGCGGACGGGCTGCACTCCCGCACCCGTGAGTTCCTGTTCGGCCCCGAGGAGCGGTTCCACCGGTATCTCGGCTACTGCTTCGCCGGATTCACCATGCGCAACACCTTCGGGCTCTGCGATGAGCTGATGATGTGGAACACCCCGGGCAGGGCGGCGGCGCTCTACGCGGTGGGGGACAGCGACGATGTGCACGCCTTCCTGAACTTCGCCCACCCGGAGCCGCCGTACGACGCGTTCCGGAACCCGGAAGCCCAACGGGACCTGGTCGCCTCCGTCTTCGCCGACGCCGGATGGGAGGTCCCCGGCATGCTCGCCGCCCTGCGCGACGCGGACGACCTGTTCTTCGACACGGTAAGCCAGATCCGCATGCCCAGCTGGTCCAGCGGCAGGGTCGCGCTGGTGGGCGACGCCGCGTACGCGCCCTCGTTCCTCACCGGACAGGGCTCCAGCCTCGCGCTCGTCGGCGCGTACATGCTCGCCGGTTCCCTGGCCGGCCGGGACCACGCCGAGGGGTTCGCCGCGTACGAAGACACCACGCGCGCGTTCGTGACCCTGAACCAGGACCAGGTCGGCGAGGGCGACGCCACCCTCTTCCCGACCACCGCCCGGGCCCTGGAGCAGCGCGACACCATGCTGCGCAATCTCAGCGCCATCGCCATGCCCCCCGCCGAGGGCCGACCGGCCCATTCGGCCCTCACCCTGCCCCACTTCATGCCGGTGGGGTGAGCCGGGGGAGGCCGGGCCGACGGAATCCGCGTCGGCCCGGCCTTCCGCCGTTCCCGCGCGCCCGGTGAAACCTCATGCGCCCCTCACGTCACAGCCACCGGCGTTTCGGCCACCCCCGGCCGCGCCGGAAGCCTTGCGGTACGCGACCACGCGTTCGATGCCCCCGCATTCCCGGGCCCCCGCTTCGTCCGGAATCGCGCGCGTTCGATTGGCCCTCCGCGTCGTTGAGCCTGGCATCGCCGGACCACCCAGGTGCGGCGGCGACCCCGAGGAGGGCTCCAGGTGACCGTGACCGACACCTCGACCGAACGCTCCGCAGCACCACCCCCTCCACCGCCCGCCGTCATCAGCTTCGAGGGGGAGCACGGCAAGAACCCGCTGGCAGAGGCGAGTTTCGCCACGATGTGCTCGCGGCTCCCCTCGGTGCTGAAGAAGACCGCGCGCATGGCCTGGGCCGTCGACCGCTCGGCGGTCGTGCTGCTCCTGGTCTGCCAGCTCCTCACCGGCGCCGCGGCCGCCTGCGTGCTCGGCTCCACCGCGCGCGCCATGACCCACATCCTCGGCGCGGGCACCGTCTCCGAACGCCTGCACGCCGCGCTGCCCGCGCTCGTCGTCCTCACCGTGGCCGCCGGGGCTGGCCGAATCAGCAGTGCTCTGTCCGCGTACGCCGACGGGCGGATCACCCCGCTCCTGATGTCCGAGGCGGACACCGCCCTCGTGTCCGCCGTCTGCCGCGTCGAGGCCTCCGCGTACGGGGAGCCGGGGTTCACCGACCGCCAGGAGGCCGCCGAGGTCGGCGTCACCCGCACCCGGCTGATGGTCCAGGACGCCCAGCGCTTCATGGCCGCCCTGGTCCGCATGGTCGCCGCGGGTGGCGTCATCACCGTCCTCCACTGGCTGATGCTCCCGCTGCTCCTGCTCGCCGTGCTGCCCGCCGGGCTGGGCGCCGTACTGTCCGCCCGCGTCGACTACGAGACCCACTATGCCAACGTCGGCGACCGCAACGTGCGCGGCATGATGCGCTGGTGGGCCACGTACTCCCGGTACGGCGACGAGGTGCGCGCCAACGGCATGACCGGCTACCTCGTCTACTGGTATCGGGCCCTGTCCGAGCGCATCGACCAGCGCACCCTGACCGCCGCGCCCCGCATGCTCCGCATCGTCCTCGCGACCTCTGCCCTCGGCGGCCTGTTCCTCCTCGGCACCTGGGCCGCCCTCGCCTGGCTGGCCACCACCGGCCGGGTCGCCCTGCCCGTCGCGGCCACCGCGGTCGTCGCCGTCCAGGCCGCGCTCGCCGCCCTGTCCCAACTCGTCATCCACGGCGCCGCGATGTTCCACACCTCGCTCTACCTCGCCGACATGCGGTCGTTCCTCGACATGGCGGCCGACCGCGCCCCACGGCGCGGTGCGTCGACCATCCCGGACCGGGTGGACGAGATCCGCCTCGACGACGTCGTCTACCAGTACCCGGGCAAGGCCGACCCCGCGGTCGACGGCGTCTCCCTCACCCTCCGGCGCGGCGAGATCCTCGCCATCGTCGGCGAGAACGGCTCCGGCAAGTCCACCCTCGCCAAGCTCATCACCGGCATCCTCCTCCCCGACAAGGGCCGGATCCGCTGGGACGACACCGACCTGGCCGACGCCGACGCCGACGCGGTCTGGACACGCACCGCCCTCGTCCCCCAGAACTTCGCCTGCTGGCCCCTGCGCGCCCGCGAGAACATCACCCTCGGCCAGCCGCGCACCTTCGACGACGCCCCGGTCTGGGCGGCCGTCGACGCCGTCGGCATGCGCGAGCCCCTCGAAAAACTCCCCCGCCAGCTCGACACCCTCCTCGCCCGCGAACTCTTCGGCGGCGCCGAACTCTCCGGCGGCCAATGGCAACGCCTGGCCTGCGCCCGCGCCCTCTACCGCCGCACCCCCCTGCTGATCCTGGACGAACCGACCTCCCAAATGGACCCGCGCGGCGAGCACCAGATCTTCCTGGAGGTCAAACGCATCGCCGCCGAACGCATGACGATCGTGGTGACCCACCAACTGGAGAACACCCGCCTCGCGGACCGCGTCATCGTCATGCGAAACGGCCGCATCATCGAACAGGGCCACTACGAAGACCTCGCCCAAGCGAACGGCCTCTTCGCCGAGTTGGTAGCCCTGGCCAAGGACCGCTAGACCAGCAGCGAGGCCGGAACGACCATGCGGGCGCGCTCACGAAGATCACGAGCGCGCCCGCTCCTTGACGCGCATGCGCCGGTACGCGTTGTGCCGGAGCTTGTCCGCCGGGCGAGCCCGGCACGCTCCAAGGCCTCCGGTCTCCCTGGCGGCCCGTCCGCCCCGCACGCTGATCTCCACACGCCGGGCGGTGGCCGCAGGTAGAGTCCTCCGGCATGTACCCGGTCAACCGTCGCAGCCAGCGCCTGGAGCTCCGCGAGCTCATCGCCGGCGACGTCGATGCCGTCCTTGCGATCTACGGAAGTTCAGAGGCGACGAAACATCTGAGCTTTGAACCACGCTCTCGTACACAAGTGGAGCAGATCGTCACACGATCGATCGCATCGGCAACGGCTACCCCACGGACCGAGTACGCGGTCGCGATCGTGGAGCGGGACAGCAACGAGCTGATCGGCTCCGGCCGCCTGGCCATGGACCCTCACCAGCAGCGTGCAGCCACCTTCGGCTTCGCGTTGCGCCCCACCGCTTGGGGCGTGGGCTACGGCGTCGAGACCGTCGAACTCCTTCTCGGCCACGGCTTCGAGGACCTGAACCTTCACAGGGTCTGGGGTGCCCGCTCGCCTCTCAACGAGGCGTCGGCACGGACGATGCAGAAGGCTGGCATGGTCGAGGAGGGCCGCATCCGCGAGCACATCGAGAAGAGTGGGAAGTGGCGTGACTCCATCGTCCACGCGATGCTCGAACGCGAGTGGAGAAGCCGGGCACCCAGGACCAGCTGAGGTAGGGGGGTTCGTCGCTACGCGGCCCGTGGCGGACACAGCGGCACCGTTGAACCTGAACTGGCGAAGGGGCCGTCCCGCCGGACAGTGGCGGGGCGGCCCCTTCGGGATCAGGGGGTGTCGGGCGCGGTGGGTCAGTCGTCGTCGCCGTCGGTGTCGTTCTGGTCGTCGTCCTGGTCGATGTGCTGGTTCAGGACCTTGCCGTTGGTGGCGTCGACGGTGACCTCGTGGCTCTTGTGGTCCTTGCCGAGGATGTCCAGCTCGTAGACGGCGGAGTTGGCGCGGTCGGTGTCGTCGAGGCCGTAGGAGGTGATGGTGCCGGGGACGGCCTTGAGGGCTGTGGTGGTGGCCTTGTGGTAGCCGGTGGTGTCGGCCTTGATGAGGGCCTGGGTCTCGCGGGCGTCTTCGGCGGCGTCGTCGTCGCGGTCGGTGTGCTGGTTCAGGACCTTGCCGTTGCCCGCGTCGATGGTGACGTCGTGGTTCTTGTGGTCCTTGCCGAAGATGTCGACCTCCCAGGTGAGGGAGCCGTTGCGGTCGTCGGTGTCGAGTTCGGCGGAGGTGGCGGTGCCGGGGACGGCCTTCAGGGCCGCGGTGGTGGCCTGGTCGTAGCTGAGCTTGTCGGCCTTGACCTGGGTGCGGTCCTGGGCGGTGTCGTCGAGGTGGCGCTCGTTCTGGGTGAGCTGGACGGAGGACTTGGGGGCCGGGCCGCCGTCGTCGTCGGCGAAGGCGGTCGCCGCGCCCGTGCCGCCGATGAGGGCGATGGCGGCGGCCGTGCCGAGGACGATGGCGCGGGGGGTGAGGGTGCGCTTGGCGGTGGCCTTCATGGTGACGGTTCCTCCGGTTCGTTGCGTGTGGTGCGTTTCGTCGGTGGGGCTCTCTCGCGCCCTTTCGAACACCCACTACGTTGCCGAATCGAACCTGAAGCCAGCCTGAAGTCCTGAAGCCTTCTTCAGGTTGAGGGGGCTGGAAAGGCGAAGGGGCCGCACCCGCCGGACAGTGGCGGGTGCGGCCCCTTCGGGCTGAGGGCCGGGACGGAGTGTCAGGCGTGGGCCGGGGCGGGGGACATCGCCCGGGCCTCCGCCTTCGCCTTCCGTGTCCCGTACAGGGTGATGGCCGTGGCACCGGCGACGGCCAGCAGGCCGAGGGCGACGGTGCCGGTCCAGCCGCCCGAGTGGAAGGCGATCGCGCCGAGCGTGCCGCCCGCGCTGCTGCCGGTGTAGTACGCGGTCTGGTAGAGCGCGGCGGCCTGCGCGCGGCCCGTCTTCGCGGTGCGGCTGACCGCCGAGGAGGCGGCGGCGTGGCCCGCGAAGAAGCCCGCGGTGATCAGGACCAGCCCGAGCAGGACGGACACCAGCGAGTCGGCGAGGCTCAGCAGGAGCCCGGCGGCGGTCATGGAGACCGCGATGTACAGGGCGCCACGGCGGCCGAGGCGGCCGACCAGCTTGCCGGTGGCGGCGGAGGAGACCGTGCCCACCAGGTAGATCAGGAAGATCGAGCCGATCATGCTCTGCGAGAGCCCGAAGGGCTCGTCCACCAGCCGGTAGCCGATCACCGTGTACACGCCGCCGAAGACGGTCATGAAGAGCGCGCCGATGGCGTACAGGCGGCACAGCAGCGGGTCGGACAGGTGCCGGGAAACGGTGCGGGCCAGCGCCCGCGGGCTGACCGCGGCCGGGGAGAAGTTCCGGGCCTTGGGGATCAGCAGCCGGAAGGCGATGCCGCAGATCAGCGACATGGCGCCGACCGCCGCGAGCCCCATCCGCCAGCCGTAGCCGTCGGCGACCCAGCCGGTGATGAGACGGCCGCTCATGCCGCCGACGCTGTTGCCCGCCACGAAGAGCCCGATCGCGCCGACCAGGGCCCGCGGTTCGACCTCCTCGGAGAGGTACGCCATCGCGGAGGCCGGGATTCCGGCGATCGCCGCGCCCTGGACCGCGCGCAGCGCGATCAGCCAGCCCAGGTCGGGGGCGTACGGCACCACCAGCGCGACCGCGACCGCGACCGTCAGCGAGACGGTCATCATCGTGCGGCGGCCGAACCGTTCGGACAGGGCGCTCAGCGGGACGACCGCCAGCGCCAGCGCCAGGGTGGCCGCCGAAACGCTCCAGCTGGCCTGGTCGGCCTGGACGTGCAGATCGTCGGAGATCGCGGGGAGCAGCGCCTGCGTCGAATAGAGCAGGGCGAAGGTGGCGAGTCCGGCCGTGAAGAGCGCGAGTCTCATCCGGACGTAGCCGGGGCGGCCGGGGGCCATGCGCTCGGGGGCAGAAGAGACAGGCGGTGCGGAGGCGTCCACGCGGCTGTGGGTGGACGCCCCGGTATCAGCGGGAGGCATGGTTCGAAGGTACGTACGCGGGGTTTGATGCGTCCAATGCACGGAATCGCGATAATCGATCCACTGCTGCATGAGCAAAGGTCAGGGCCCTTTATGTCACGCATCCGCAACGAAAACGACATTCCGGTGACAGTCGAGGCCGAGCATGAGTCATGGGCGATCGCCCTGACGCCCCGCCTCGCCCAGTTCGCCGCCGTCGCCCGGCATGAGCATGTCACCCGTGCCGCCCAGGAGTTGGGCGTGCCCCAGTCGACGCTCAGCCGGGCGATGGTGCGGCTGGAGGAGGACCTGGGCGTGGCGCTGTTCGCCCGCCGTGGCCGTACGGTGGCGCTCACCCCGGCGGGGCGCACGTTCCTGCGCTCGGTGGAACGGGCGCTGGCCGAGGTGGACCGGGCCGCCGAATCCGTACGCGCCGACGCGGACCCGGCGGCGGGCCGCATCGCGTTCGGCTTTCTGCACACGCTCGGCTCGGAGACCGTACCCGGCCTGATCCGCGGCTTCCGCGTCGACCACCCCCGGGTCCGCTTCCAGCTCGTCCAGAACTACGGCCAGGCGATGATCGAGCGGATGCGCGAGGGCGGCCTCGACCTCTGTCTGACCTCGCCCGTCCCCGACGCCCCCGACCTGGTCGCCCGCCGCCTGGACGAGCAGCGGCTGCGGCTGGTGGTGCCGTACGACCACCGGCTGGCCGGACGCCGCCGGGTGCGGCTCGCCGAGGCGTCGGCTGAGCTGTTCGTCACCCTCGAACCGGGATACGGGCTGCGCCGGATCACCGACGCGCTGTGCGCGGAGGCGGGCTTCACGCCGAAGATCGCGTTCGAGGGGGAGGAGGCGGAGACGCTGCGCGGTCTGGTCGCGGCGGGGCTCGGCGTGGCGCTGCTGCCGCCGCCCGCGGTGCCCCGCCCGGGGGTCGTGGAGCTGACGGTCACGGCGCCGCGCGCGGTCCGTGAGATCGGCGTGGCCTGGTTGGACGGCCACCCCGACACGCCTCCGGTGGCCGCCTTCAAGCGGTTTCTGCTGAGCCGCCGCGGTCAGCTTCTCGACTGAGGTCCGAGGCCTCCGGGCTGATCAGGACGTCGACCCCGGCCCGCAGGAACTGCTCGAAGACGTCCTGGTTCTCCGCCGAGGCCAGCGCGGGCGTCTGGATCGTGCCGCGCATCAGGCTGGTGCCGAGCACCCACGCCACCAGCAGTTCGGCCCGCACCTCGGCGTGCGGACCCTCCAGCCGGGCGGCGAACCGCCGGGTGAACATGTCGGTCATCTCCTCGCGCAGCCGCCCGATGGCCTCGTCGCGGCTGGAGGAGCGGAGCACGGTGAGCACGGGGTGGGGGAAGTCGGCGTCCTTGGGCTCCCCGGCGATCAGGGCGCTGAACCAGTCCGCGACGCAGTGCAGGGGGACGTCGAGCAGCGGCTCGAACACCTTGGAGTTGCTCGACACCCGCTCGAACAGCGCCTCCTTTGAGCCGAAGTACCGGTAGACCAGCGCCGCGTCCACTCCGACGTCCCCGGCGATGTCGCGCACGCTGGTGCCGTCGTAGCCGTACCGGCCGAAACGGAAGGCGGCGGCGGACATCAGGGCGGTGCGCGTCCGCTCGGCGCTGCGCTTGCGCGCGGGCGGGCAGTCGGGCGTGGCGGATGCCCCGCAAGTCCGGTCGTTCTTCGGTTCGTTCACCCGATAGCTCCTCGCGCAGATACGGCCGTTCGCCGGTCGCCCATCCTCCTGGCTCTGCCGACTGTCTCAAAGTCACCGATCGTTGTCAGCGCTTGTTGACTTTCCACCGAACACACCTGCACGATGATCGATAAGTCAACGATCGATGACTTATGGGTTGGGAGATCATCTGTGTCTGATGTATCGGGTCGACACGTAGCCGTCATCGGAACCGGCTATGTCGGACTGACCACCGGCGCCTGTCTGGCGTCCCTCGGCCACCACGTGGTGTGCGCGGACGCCGACTCCCAGAAGGTCCAGCGGCTGCGGCGGGCGGAGGTCGACATCCTCGAACCCGATCTGCCGGACCTCGTCCGGGACACCGTGGCCACCGGCCACCTGGAGTTCACCCAGGACACCGCGGCCGCCGTGGCCGACGCCGACGTCGTGTTCCTCTGCCTGCCGACGCCCATGGGCGCCGGTGGCGCGGCCGACCTGGCCGCCGTCGAGACCGTGGCCGGGGAGATCCGTACCGTCCTGCCGCAGGACAGCGTGGTGGTCAACAAGTCCACCGTGCCCGTCGGTACGGCGGAGCGCGTCGCGGAGCTGCTCGGCCGCCCGGACGTGACGGTGGTGAGCAATCCGGAATTCCTCCGCGAGGGCCGGGCCGTCCACGACTTCCTCCACCCGGACCGCATCGTGATCGGCGCCGCGGACCGGGAGGCCGGTCAGCGCGTGGCCGACCTGTACGGCACGCTGGACGCGCCCGTCGTGCTGACCGACGCCGCCAGCGCCGAACTCGCCAAGTACGCGGCCAACTTCTTCCTGGCCATGAAGCTGTCCTTCGCCAACAACCTGGCCACCCTCTGCGAGCACTTCGGCGCCGACATCGGCGACGTCACCGACGGCATCGGCCACGACCCCCGCATCGGCCCCGCGTTCCTGCGGCCCGGCCCCGGCTGGGGCGGCTCCTGCCTGCCCAAGGACACCCACGCCCTGCTGACGATCTGCCAGCAGGCCGGGGTCGACTTCCCGCTGCTGCGGGCCACCATCGAGACCAACGTCGAGCACCAGCACCGGCTGGTCGAGCGCATCGTCGCCGATCGCGGCACCGGTGACGGCTCGCTGCACGGCGTACGGCTCGCCCTGCTCGGCCTGACCTTCAAGGCGGGCACCTCCGACCTGCGCGACTCACCGGCCCTGGCGATCGCCCGGCTCCTCAAGGAGCGCGGCGCCGAACTCCTCGCCTACGACCCGGCGTTGCAGGGCACCACCCGCCCCGACCTGAGCGATCTGCTCACCCTCGTGGACGACCCGCTGGACGCGGCGGCCGGTGCGGACGCGTGCGTCGTCCTCACCGAGTGGCCGCAGCTGCGGGACCTCGACTGGGAGGCCATCGCGGGGCGGCTCGCCACACCCACCGTCCACGACTTCCGCAACCTCCTCGACCCGGACCGGCTGGAGCGGGCCGGGCTGCGGTGGCACGGCGTCGGCCGCACGCCCGCCCTGGCGTCCCAGGGCTGAGCCGTACGCGACGCAGCCCGTCGCCGAGCCGTACGCGACGCAGCCCGTCGCCGAGCCGTACGCGACGCAGCCCGGCTACCCAACCGAACCGACCGACAGAAAGGTTCACCCCATGCGGGTCCTGTGCACCACAACCGGCAGCGCCTCCCACGGGCGCGCCCAGCTGCCCCTGCTCCGCGCGCTCGCCGCGGCCGGACACGAGGTGCTGGTGGTCACCAACCCCACCCTCGCATCGGTCTTCCAGGACGATGACGTCCGCGTGAGCACCATCATGCCCGACCTCGACCCCCGCGCCCGGATGGAGGAGCACGCCGCCGACCTGGCCAAGCTGCCCACGGACGACACGGCCGCGCTCCACACCGCGATGGGGAAGCTCATGTTCCGCGGGATGGCCGGGGGCGGGGCGAAGATCTCCCTGGAGAGCGTCTTCCCGACCGCGAAGGAGTTCCAGCCCGACCTCATCCTGCGCGACGGCATGGATATGGGCGCCTGCCTGATCGCCGAGCGGCTGGGCATACCCCATCTGCCCACCCCCTCCGGCGCCGTGAACATCGTCGACCCGGCCGATGTGCTGCCGTACCTCAACGCCACCCGCGAAGAGGTCGGGCTGCCCACCCACGACGACCCGCTGTCCATCGCCCCGCACGGGCGCGTCGACTGCGTACCGCCGGAGCTGACCTTCGCCCGGAACCTGCCGCCGACGTTCTCGTACCGGCAGACCGTGGACGTCGAGCGGGCCTCCGTCCTCCCGCGCTGGGTCGCCGAACTCCCCACCGACCGGCCCCTGGTGTACGCCGCCATCGGCACCGCGATGCCGAAGATGCTGGAGATGATGGGCGCCGCCGAAGGAGGACCGGAGCTTCCGCCCGGCTTCCCGGACCCCACGGCCACGCTGCGCACCATCGCCGACGCCGTGTCGCGGCTGGACGACTGCACCGTCGTCCTCACCACCTCGGGCGTCCCCCTGGACACCGAAGGACTCCCGCCGCACGTCCACGTCACCGAGCGGCTGCCGCAGCCGATCCTCCTGGAGTCCGTCGACGTCTTCCTCACCCACGGCGGCTTCAACAGCATCCGTGAATCGCTGCGCACCGCCACCCCGCTGGCCGTCCTGCCGCAGTTCGGCGACCAGCACTCCAACGCGCGCCGGGTCGAGGAGCTGGGTATCGGACGGCACGTCACCGACACCACCCCCGAGGGCATCGCCGCCGTCTGCCGGGAGGTCCTCGCCGACGACTCCATCACCGCCCGCGCCCGCGCGGCACGGCTGGCGATGCTGGCCACGCCGGGCATCGAGACCGCGGTGGGCGATCTGGAGAAGCTCGCCGCATAAACCCGTCCTGCACGCTGAACGGTACGACGCGACCCCCGGGAAGAGACGGACCTCCTCGTGACCACCTCAGACACGACCGAGCGGGGCCCGGCCCCCGACGCGGACGGCCCGCCCGTACGGCTCACCCACCGCCAGATCACGACCGTCATGTCGGGTCTGGTGCTCGGGATGTTCCTGGGGGCGCTCGACGGGACCGTGGTGTCGTCCGCGCTGCGCACCATCGCGGACGACCTCCACGGCCTCACCGCCCAGGCCTGGGTGACCACGGCCTACCTGATCACCGCGACCATCGCGACACCGCTGTACGGCAAGCTCTCCGACATCCACGGCCGCCGCCCGGTCTATCTGTGGGCGATCGGGCTGTTCACCCTCGGCTCGCTGCTGTGCGGAATCGCCACCTCGATGTACGAGCTGGCGGCGTTCCGGGCGCTCCAGGGCCTGGGCGGCGGCGGGCTGATGTCGCTCGCCATGACGATCGTCGCCGACATCACCTCACCCCGGGAACGCGGCCGCTACCAGGGCTACTTCATGGCGGTCTTCGGCGGCTCCAGCATCGTCGGCCCGCTGGTCGGCGGGGCGCTGGCGGGCCGGGAGACCCTGCTGGGGATCGACGGCTGGCGCTGGATCTTCCTGATCAACGTGCCGCTGGCGATCCTGGCCGTCACCGTGATCCTGCGGGTGCTGCACCTGGTCCCGCACCGCCCGGTCCGGCACCGCCTGGACTACGGCGGCGCGGCGGCGCTCGCCGTCGGTCTGGTCCCGCTGCTCACGGTGGCCGAGCAGGGCCGCAGCTGGGGCTGGGGTGCGCCGCTGTCGCTGGCCATGTACGTGATCGGGGTGCTGGGCCTGGCCGCGTTCGTGCTGGTCGAGCGGCGGATGGGGGACGCGGCGCTGCTGCCGCCGCGGATGTTCCGTATCACATCCTTCCGGCTCGGCACGACGCTGCACTTCATCGTCGGCATCGGCATGTTCGGCGCGATGACGACGCTGCCGCTGTATCTGCAGCTGGTGAAGGGCATGAGCCCGATCGGGGCCGGTCTCGCCACGCTGCCCACCGTCGCGGCGAACCTGACGGTCACGCTCGTGGTCGGCCGTCTGATCTCCAAGACCGGGCGGTTCAAGGTCTACCTGGTCACGGGCATCGGCTCGTTCGCCGCCGCCATGGTCGTCTACGCGACACTGGGCGTGGACAGCCCGCTGTGGCACATCTCCCTCGGGATGGTGTTCATGGGCGCGGGGCTCGGCGCGGCGATGCAGACGCTGACCACCCTCGCCCAGAGCGAGGTGCCCCGGAAGGACATGGGCGCCGCGACCGCCGGGGTGAACTTCTTCCGCTCCAACGGCGGCACGGTCGGCGCCGCCGCCTTCGTCTCCATCCTCTTCTCGTTCGCGGGCCCGAGGATCGGCGACCGCTTCACCGAGGCGCTCCAGCAGCCCTCGTACCGCGAACTCGCCGAACAGCCCGCGAACGCGGAGGCGTTGAAGGCGGCCGTGGGCCCCGGCGGCAAGGTCAACCTGGAGGACTCCGCCTTCCTCCACACCCTCGACCCGCGCGTCGCCAAGCCGTTCCTGGAGGGCTACGTCAGCTCCCTGCAGATCGTGTTCCTCACCGGCGCCGCCGTGCTGCTGCTGGCGTTCCTGATCGCCGCCTGGCGCGTACCGGACCTCACGCTCTCGGACGAGTAGGCAGGCCCGTACGTCTATCCCTGATCCGCCCTCGGTTCGGCATCGCCGTCCGAGGGCGGTTTGGGTTTGGTGTGGAGGACTTCCCGGCCCTGCTGCGCGGCGCGGACCATGGTCTCGCTGACGAAGTCGACAAAGCGGGCCATGCTTTCGAGGCGGTGGGCGGCCGGGGTGTCGGGACCGAGGATGCCGACGCCCTGCCGCGCGACCTCGACCAGCGGGGCGTTGGCCCGGGCGCTGGCCATGATCGTCTGGTACCAGATGTCGTCGTCCACGACGTAGCGCTCGCGGCGGCGGTCGTCGCGCTCCCGGCGGACGAGGCCCTGGCTCTCCAGGAACGTGATCGCCTTGGAGATGGACGCCGGGCTGACCTGGAGGCGCTGGGCGAGGTCGGACGCGGTGAGGCTGCCCGTGTCGGTGATGTACAGGCAGGCCAGCACCCGGGACGTCATCTTGGGCAGGCCCGTGTGCATGAGGACGGTCGTGAACGCCTCCTCGTACTCGCGCACGGCCTCGGCGTCGCGCCCGTGGGCCTGCGGGAGGGCCTTCGGATCCCGGGGCGCGGCCTGCTTGCGGCGGGCCGCGCGGCGCTCGGTGGCGCGGTGGGCCAGGTCGGCGCGGTAGGCGGTGGGGCCGCCGTTGCGCATCACCTCGCGCGTGATGGTCGAGGTCGGACGATCGAGACGCCTGGCGATCTCCGCGTAGGCGATTCCGTCGGCCAGCCCCAGCGAGATCTGCTGGCGTTCCTGCTGGGTGAGTCTGCCTCCGGGCACCGCGGCCTCCTCTGTGCTGTGTGACGCGTCCCAGAGTAGCGACCCCGTCCCATCCATTGCAACACACTGATGATCTTTCGTTGCGTTGAATTCAGAGCTGTTGCAACGAAATCCTCATATCTAGCTGCGGTGATGCTGTTTCGATGCAACGAAGTTGTTGCCGGATAATGGAAAGCAACGTAGCTTTTCCATTGTTCGGAAACAGCGGGAACAACGAAGCCCAGGAGGGCACGATGCACACCTTCGACACCCCCACCCCGATCTCCGTCGTCCTCGGAATCCCCGCGGGCCACGTCCGGTTCATCGCCGCCGACCGGGCCGACACCACGGTCGAGGTGCTGCCCGCCGACGCCTCGAAGAGCCGCGATGTGAAGGTGGCGGAGCAGACCGACGTCAGATACAGCGACGGCGTCCTGCGCATCGAGGCCACCGCGAAGAACCAGTACCTCGGTCCCTCCGGAGCCATCGAGGTGACGGTCCAACTGCCCGCCGATTCCCGGGTCGAGGCGAAGGCGGCCAGCGCCGAACTCCGGGGCGTCGGACGGCTCGGTGACGTCGCCCTCGAAAGCGCCCACGGCTCGGTGAAGCTGGACGAGGCCGCGAGCGCCCGCCTCTCCGTCCTCGCCGGTGATGTCTCGGTGGCCCGCCTGTGCGGCCCCGCGGAGATCAACGCCGGAAAGGGCGACATCCGGATCGAGGAGGCCATACGCGGCACGGTCACGCTGCGCACCGAGCACGGCGAGATCTCGGTCGCCGCCGCCCGTGGCGTCTCCGCCTCGCTGGACGCGGGCACCTCGTACGGCCGGATCCACAACGCCCTGGGGAACCCCGGAGGCGCCACCGACCTGACCATCCACGCGACCACCGCCTACGGCGACATCACCGCCCGCAGCCTCTGACCCGCAGCCTCCGAGGAGCGTCCATCATGACCAGCTTGGCCATCGCGGCGAACGGGCTGCGCAAGTCCTACGGCGAGAAGAGGGTCCTCGACGGCATCGACCTGGCCGTCCCCGAGGGAACGATCTTCTCCCTGCTCGGCCCGAACGGCGCGGGCAAGACCACCGCCGTCAAGATCCTCTCCACTCTCGTCAGCGCCGACGCCGGTGATCTGCGGGTCGGCGGCCATGACCTGGCCACCAACCCGCAGGCGGTCCGCGCCGCGATCGGCGTCACCGGGCAGTTCTCCGCCGTCGACGGCCTGATCACCGGCGAGGAGAACATGCTCCTCATGGCCGACCTCCACCACCTCTCCCAGCGCGAGGGACGCCGGGTCACCGCAGAACTCCTGGAGCGCTTCGACCTGGTCGAGGCCGGATCCAAGCCCGCCGCCACCTACTCCGGCGGCATGAAACGCCGCCTCGACATCGCCATGACCCTGGTCGGCAACCCCCGCATCAT